>DAISWG010000025.1:0-48810 GCA_036826475.1 Miltoncostaeaceae bacterium
TCGGCGGCAAGATCCTGGCCCGCGAGACCGTCAAGGCGCGGCGCAAGGACGTGCTGGCCAAGTGCTACGGCGGCGACATCAGCCGCAAGCGCAAGCTGCTCGAGCGCCAGAAGGAGGGCAAGAAGCGGATGAAGCAGGTGGGCGCCGTCGAGGTGCCCCAGGAGGCCTTCCTCTCCGTGCTCCAGATCGGCGACGACAACCGGGGCAACGGCCGGTGAGCGTCCGCCACGTCTACGCGCACCTGCCGTTCTGCGTGTCGCGCTGCGGCTACTGCGCGTTCGTGGTCCACGTGGGGCGGCTCGACCGGCGCGACGCCTACCTCGATGCCCTCGTGGGCGAGCTCGACCGCGAGGGGGCGGCCCTCGGCCCGCTCGACACCGTGTACCTGGGCGGCGGCACCCCCACGCTCATGCGGCCGCGGCGCCTGCGCGCGCTGATGGATCGCGTCGGGCCGCTGCTGGCCGAGGGCGCGGAGGTGAGCATCGAGGCGAACCCCGAGACCGTCGATCGCCGTGCGCTGCGCGAGCTGCGGGCGATGGGCATCAACCGGATCTCCCTCGGGGTCCAGTCGTTCCGTCCCCACCTGCTCGCCGCCCTCGACCGCCAGGCCACGGCGCGGCAGGCCCGAGACGCGGTGGGCTGCGCGCGCGCCGCGGGTTTCGAGGACCTCTCCATCGACCTCATGTTCGGGGTCCCGGGCCAGACGCCGGCCGACCTCGAGGCCGACCTGGCCGACGCGCTCGCCCTGGCCCGGTACCCCACCTCCTGGGCCGACCTCGAGACCAAGCCGGGCCCCGCCCTGGAGGGGAGGGGCCCCGAGCGGGCCGGGGGGGACGGGGGCGCCGACGCCTACCGCCGCATCGTCCAGGGGCTCGAGGACGCCGGGTACCGCTGGTACGAGACCGCCAACTTCGCGCGGCCCGGCCACGAGTGCCGCCATTCGCTGGCCTACTGGGGCGCCGCCGACTACGTGGGGATCGGCGTCGGCGCGGTCAGCACCGTCGCCGGCCGGCGGTGGCGCAACGCCCCGAGCCTGGAGGGCTACCTCCACGCCCACGCGGCCGGCGCCGCGCCGTCGCGCACCCGGGAGCCCCTCGACGACGACGACCGGCGCCGCGAGCGCTGGATGCTGGGGCTGCGCCTGGGGCGCGGGATGGACATGGGCTGGGCCGGCCCGCCCGACCACCCCGAGGCGATGGCGCGCCTGGAGGCCGCCGGCCTGCTGGTCCGCGGCGACGGCACGGTGACCCTGACGCGCGAGGGTCGCTTCGTGCAGAACGCGATCCTGCACGAGCTCATGGAGTACGCGTGAGCACCGACGATCCCGGCCTGAAGCCGCGGCAGGAGCTGATCCTGCGGACGGTCGTCGAGGAGCACATCGCCTCCGGGCAGCCGGTCGGCAGCAAGCACATCGCGGGCCGCGAGGGCCTGGACTTCGCGTCGTCGACGGTCCGCTACGAGCTGGCGCGCCTCGAGGAGCTGGGGTTCCTGGACCACCCGCACACGTCGGCGGGCCGGGGGCCCACGGACCGCGGCTACCGCTACTACGTGGACACCCTGCTCACGCGCGACCCGCCCGCCCGGCCCCCGGCGATGGTCGAGACCGCGCTCGACCTGACGCAGGTGCAGCGCGAGGTCGACGAGGCGCTCTCCCGCCTGGCCGACGTCGTCGCCCAGGTCACCAACCTCCTCGGCATCGTCACCGCGCCGGCGCCGATGTCGTCCACCGTCAAGCACGTGGAGGTGCTGCCCCTCCAGCCCCAGGTGGTGATGGTGGTGGTCATCACCTCGACCGGGGCGGTCACCAAGCGGGTGTTCGCCTTCGACCGCGCCATCGACCACGGGCTCTGCGAGTGGGCCGGGGCGTTCCTCAACGACCGCCTCGTGGGCGCCGCGGTCGGCACGCGGACGATCGAGTCGCGCCTGGACGACCCGTCGCTGTCGCCGCGCGAGCGCGCCTTCCTGGACGTGCTGTCCCCGGCGGTGGTCGACCTGGAGGGGGAGGGGTCGGCGAGCATCTTCGTCGGCGGTCGCGCCCGCTTCCTGGCGGAGCAGCGGCACCTCGACCTCATCGCGATCGACGCCCTCATGGAGAGCCTGGAGGAGCGCTACCAGCTGCTCGCGATGCTCCGCGGCGCGCTCGGGCGCAACCAGGTGTACCTGCGGATCGGGTCGGAGCTCGCCGACCGCAGCCTGTCGGGCCTGAGCATGGTCGCGGCCAACTACGGGGTGGCGCGCCGCAACCTGGGGACGGTGTCGCTGTTCGGCCCCACGCGGATGGACTACCGCCTGGCGATGGCGACGGTCCGCGGGGCCGCCCAGATCCTGTCGCGCTACGTCGAGGACGTCTACGACGAGTGACCCCGGTGGGCAGCCCGGGGCCCGGTGCCCTACATTGAGCCGCCCCCGCCCGGAGGACGACCCCGTTTGAGCGACGACGAGCCCCGCACCATCGACGACCGCTTCGAGATCCTCGAGGTCTGGCGCCGGCCCCTGATCGGCGACGGATCCGCGGCGGTCCGCGTGCTCGCCAAGGTCGAGGCGGGCGCCTACGGGCCGGAGGAGTACGCCGTCGGCATCAGCACCCGGCCGGACGCCCAGCTCGCGCCGCTGCTCGACGAGGCCGACCTCTTCACCGGCCTGTCGTTCGCGGAGGCCCACTGGGTGGCCGCGGTCCTGGCCAGCGCCGCCGAGCACGTCGAGGACGCCGAGAGCCTGCTGTTCGACCTGCGCGTGCCGGTGGACCTGGCGTGGCGCGACGTGGAGCTGGCGTCCGAGGTGGTCGAGCCGGGCGGCCTGCGCTCCCAGCCGCTCGTGCCGTGGGAGCCGGAGGCCGAGTCGTCGACCCCCGGTCGCTACGCGATCGCGACCTACACGCTCGACTGCGGCCACCAGGCGGTGGAGCTGCTGCGGCAGGACCCCGACGCGGCCCCCTTCTGGGTGGAGGACGGCGCGGTCGACCACCTGGTGGCGCGCGACGCGCGCAGCCTCACCCGGCTGCTGCACCAGGCGGCCAACCTGGAGGAGGCCCACACGATCATCGAGGCCGCCCAGGCCAACCTGGCCCGCCACCCGGACGACGACGAGGACGAGGATTCCGACCGGTGAGCGCACGGTCCGCCACCGACTGGCTCCTCTGGCGCCTCTCCAAGCTGATCGTGCTGCCGCTGCTCTACCTCTATCCCCTGAGGATGCGGCGGTCCGGGGTGGAGCACGTCCCGGAGCACGGGCCGGTGCTCCTGGTCTGCAACCACGTGTCGGTGGCCGACCCCATCATCCTGATGGCCGCGGCGCGCAAGCGCCGGACGGCGATGATCGCCAAGCGCGAGCTGTTCCAGAAGCACCCCGTGTTCTCCTGGATCCTGCGCACCTACCGGTCGATCCCGCTCGACCGCTCCAAGCCGGCCGACTTCACGGCGATCCGGCGCGCCGTGGCGCTGCTCGAGGAGGGACACGCGGTGGTCGTGTTCCCCGAGGGGCACGTCAGCCGGGGCGGCACCATGCGCCGCGGCGCGCCCGGCGCCGGGTTCTTCGGGCTGCGCCCCGGGGTCACCGTGGTCCCCGCGGCGATCTGGAACACCCAGCTCTTCCGCGGCCCCGCCCGCCTCCGGTTCGGCCCCCCGATCGACCTGTCCGACATCGACGCCCCGACCCGGCACGAGCGCAACCGGCTGGCGACGGATCGCGTGATGACCGCCATCGCGGAGCTGCTCCCGTCGGTCGGCGGGCCCGTCCAGGAGCCGCCGGTGGGTCCCCAGCGCCTGATCGACCGGACCCGGGGCATCTGGTTCCCGCCCGAGGCCGACCCGGATGCGGATCCCGGGCGCGAGCGGGTGGCCGCCCGCTAGCGGGATCGGACCGCTCCTCGTCCGCTACAGCCGGGTGGGCCGGGCGTCGATGACGCAGGGGTGGGGACACGGGTCCCCTTGCTACGCTCTGCGGACGACCTGATGAAGCGCGACTATTACGAGATCCTCGGCGTCCCGAGGGACGCGGACGAGGCCGCGATCAAGAAGGCCTTCCGGCGGAAGGCCCGCGAGCTCCACCCGGACGTCAACCCCGACGCGGGCGCGGAGGCGCAGTTCAAGGAGTGCGCCGAGGCGTACGAGGTGCTGTCGAGCGCCGAGACCCGGGACCTCTACGACCGCTACGGGCACGACGGCCTGCGCGGGCGGCAGGGAGGCGGGGCCGACTTCTCGGACTTCGGCTCGTTCCAGGACCTGTTCGACGCGTTCTTCGGCGGCGACGTGTTCGGGCGCGGCGCGCGCGCCGCGCGCGGTGGCGAGGACGTGGCGGTCGCCGTCCAGCTCACGTTCGCCGAGTCCGCCCAGGGGGCCACCCGGCCGCTCGAGTACGGGATCGTCGGCACCTGCGAGACGTGCGACGGCCTCGGGGCGAGGCCAGGCACCCACATGACCCGCTGCGACATGTGCGGCGGCCAGGGCCAGGTGCGCCAGGTGTCCCGCGGCCCGTTCGGCCAGTTCCTGCGCACATCGGTGTGCCCCGACTGCCACGGCGAGGGCGAGCGCCCCTCGGACCCGTGCCCGGACTGCCGCGGCAGCGGCCGCCGGCCGACGTCCCAGGAGGTCACGGTCGACATCCCCGCCGGGATCGCCAACGGGCAGCGCATCCGCATCCCGGGTCGTGGCGCCGCCGGCGAGCGCGGCGCCCCCGCCGGCGACCTCTACGTCCAGGTGCAGGTCGCGGAGGACGAGCGCTTCCGCCGCGAGGGCCTGGACGTGGTCACCCGGGTCGCCGTCCCCGTGACCGACGCGATGACCGGCGCCACCGTGACCGTCCCCACCGTGGACGGCGAGGCCCACGTCGAGCTCCGCGCCGGGACGCAGCCGAACGACGAGTACGTGCTGCGCGGGAAGGGCTTCCCGGCGCTCAACGGGCGCGGCCGCGGCGACCAGCGGGTGGTGGTCGAGGTGCGGGTCCCGAAGGTGAACACCGACGAGGCGCGCAAGGCGGTCGAGAAGCTCGCCGACCAGCTCGACGCCCGCGCCTACAAAGAGGACGAGGGCTTCTTCGACCGCCTCAAGTCCGCCTTCCGATAGCGGCTCAGCCCACGCTCGGGTTCGCGGGTGCCGGGTTCAGCGGGATGCCGCCGCCGGGCGCGCCGCCGCCGCCGCCCGTCTCGGGCGCGCACGACTCGTCGAACGGCAGGTAGACATCCTTCGTCACGTTCGGGGTGGGGGCGGACCGGTGCCAGATCAGCTTCACGTGCAGCCGCCAGTCGAGCGACCCGCCCCGGTTGTCCGTGGTCAGGCGGATGTCGTAGACGTGCCGCTTGTCCTGTGTGAGGTAGGGCGTCTTCCACCTGGCCCAGGTGCCGGTCTTGATGCCGGTGGTCGTCGGCTCGAGCCGGGCCCTCGCTTCCATGTGGTCCGCCCAGTCGAAGAAGCCGTGGTAGTTCACGACGCTCATCCGGAGCCGCACGTCGGCGCGGACCGTGTTCGCGGCGCCCGGGAGGCAGGCGACGCTGTTGATGCGGTCGGCCTTGATCAGGCGCGGTGGGTCCTTCGCGACGGCCGCTGCCGGCAGGAACGCGACCGCGGCGACGGCTGCGGCCATGAGGGTCGCGATGCCCGCGTGGCGGGAGGGGGCGGTCGGCATGGGGTGGGTTCCTCGGCGTTTCGGGTGACGGTCCGCCGGGACGGTACGGGCGTGCTCCGGAACCCGGCCCCCCCTCCGGGACGGCGGCTCCTCCCCCGAAGGAACAGGAATGGATGAGCACCGCCTCGTGCGGATCGACGCCGTCGTCGCCGCGGCCGACGCCGAGCGCGCCGTCGCCGAGGCCTGCGCCGCGCTCGGCACCGGGTGCGTGGAGGAGGACTGCCCGGACGGGACCGTCCGGCTGAGCCTCTGGACGCGGCCCGGCTCCGCCGATCTCGACCGCCTCCGCGCCGCGCTCGCGGCCGCCGGCATCGACGCGCGGGTGGATGCGGCCGACGAGGACCCCGGCTGGCAGGACGCGATGCGCCGCTTCCACAGGCCCGTCGAGATCGCCGGGCGCCTGCTGGTCCGCCCCCCGTGGGAGCCGCCGCGGCCCCCCCTCCTCGACGTCGAGATCGACCCCGGGATGGCCTTCGGCACCGCCCAGCACGCCACCACGCGGGCGTGCCTGACCCTGCTCGCCGGGCTGGAGGCCGGCGGGGCGCTGCTCGACGCCGGGTGCGGCTCGGGTGTGCTGGCGATCGCGGCGCGGCGGCTGGGGTGGGGCAACGTGACGGCCGTCGACAGCGACCCGCTGTCGGTGGATGCGACGGTCGCGAACGCCCGCCGCAACGGCGTGGCCCTCACCGCCGGGCGGCGCACCATCGGCGCCGACCGCCTTCCCGCCGCGCCCACGGTCACGGCGAACCTGACCGGCACGGTCCTGCGCATGCTCGCCGCGGCGCTCCCGGCCCCCGCCCCGAGGAGCCTCGTGGCGTCGGGGATGCGGCCCGACGAGGTCGACGGGGTGGTCGCGGCGTTCGCCCCCCTCGGGCTCGGGGCGGCGGACCGCATCGACGAGGACGGCTGGTCGACCGTCCTCCTCGTCCGCCCGTGAGGCACGTCTTCCGCTACGCCGTCGCCGAGGACCCCGGCTCCGGCGGGGACATCGCGCTGGCGCCCGGGGACGCGCGCCACCTGACGCGCGTGGTGCGCCGGGGGGCGGGGGACCCGGTGGAGCTCATCGGCCCCGACGGCCGCATCTGGCCCGCGGTGGTCGTGGCGGCGGGGCCGGCGGCGACGGTGCGGGCCACCGGCCCGCCGCGCGACGCGGTGCCGCCCAGGGTGGCGCTGTACCAGGGGCTGGCGGAGTGGAACCGCATCGACATGGTGGTCGAGAAGGCCGTCGAGCTGGGTGTCGGCCCGGTGACCCTGTTCGCCTCCGAGCGCGCCCGCCGGGTGCCGGACGACGACGCCTGGGAGCGGCGCCGCGAGCGCCTGGACCGGGTGGCCGGCGCCGCCGCGCGGCAGGCCGGGACGGCAGGGGTGGAACGGGTGCGAGGGCTGCTAGCGTTCGACGCAGTCGTGGCCGGGATCCCGGCCGGGGAGGGCTTCCTGATCGACCCACGTGGCGAGCTGACGCTCCCGACCGCCGTCGCCGACGGCGGGGCGCCCGCCCGCGTGTCGCTGGTCGTCGGCCCCGAGGCCGGCTTCTCGGAGGCGGAGGTGGCGCGGGCGCGCGAGGCCGGGCTGGCCGTCTGTCGGCTGGGGCCCACGACCCTGCGCGCCGAGACCGCCGCCATCGCGGCGATGGCCATCGCGTCGGCGCCCGGCTGGGAGGAGGACCGCTGAGCGACGACTGCCTGTTCTGCCGCCTGGTGCGCGGGGAGATCCCCGCCGACGTCGTCCGGCGCGACGAGCGCTTCGTCGCGTTCAACGACATCGCGCCGAAGGCCCCGGTGCACGTCCTGGTGGTCCCGGTCGAGCACGTCGACTCCATCGCCGGGGTCGATGGCCTGGACGAGGCGACCCGTGCCGCGATGCTCACGTTCATCGCGGGCGTCGCCGAGGAACTCGGTCTGGAGGGCGGCGGGTACCGGGTGGTCACCAACCACGGGCCGGACGCGCACCAGAGCGTCCACCACCTGCACTGGCACGTCATGGGGGGCGGCACACTGTCGTTGAGCATGTGAGCGCGGCCGAGCGCGTCGATCAGGTGATCGAGCTGGACGACCGGGTGGCCGTCGAGCTGGCGGGCGAGCAGGACCGCGTGCTGCGCGAGCTGGAGGACCGCCTGGACCTCGAGCTGGCCCTGCGGGGCAACCTGCTCACCCTGACCGGCATGGAGGCGCGGGTGCGCGCCGGCGCCGAGGTGGTGGGCCAGCTGGCCGAGATGGTGACGAAGGGCCATCCCATCGCGCCGGGGACCATCGAGAGCGTCGCCGACGCCGTCGAGGGCGCCGAGGCGATCGGCCCGATCCTGGACGACGTGGTGTGGCGCAACGGCCGGTTCGTGGTGACGCCACGCACGCCTGGTCAGAAGCGCTACGTCGACGCCGTCCGCGAGAGCACCATCACGTTCGGCCTCGGCCCGGCCGGCACCGGCAAGACGTACCTGGCGGTCGCCGCGGCGACGGCGGCGCTCATGCGCCGCGAGGTCGCCCGCATCATCCTGACCCGGCCGGCGGTGGAGGCCGGCGAGCGCCTCGGCTTCCTGCCCGGCGACCTGGCGGCGAAGGTCGACCCGTACCTGCGTCCGCTGTTCGACGCCCTTTACGACATGCTCGACCCCGAGCGCGTCGAGGCGCTGTTCGACCGCGGCCAGGTGGAGGTGGCGCCCCTCGCGTTCATGCGCGGCCGCTCGCTGAACGACAGCTTCATCATCCTGGACGAGGCGCAGAACACGACGCCCGAGCAGATGAAGATGTTCCTGACCCGCCTCGGCTACGGCTCGCGGATGATCGTGAACGGGGACACCACCCAGGTCGATCTGCCGTCGGCCACGCGGTCCGGCCTGCTCAGCGCGATCGACGTGCTGGAGGGCGTGAAGGACATCGCGTTCGTGCGGCTCGACCGCCGCGACGTCGTGCGCCACCGGCTGGTGCAGCGGATCGTCGACGCCTACGACGCCGCGGACGCCCGGGGATGATCGAGGTGGAGGCGCGCGGCGACGGCGCCGAGGCGCTCGTCGGCCGGGTCGTCTGGACCTGCGAGCGCCTCGGTCTGGACGATGCGACCGTGGGGCTCATGGTCGTCGGCCCGGAGGAGATGGCCCGCATCAACGGCGAGCACCGCGGCAAGCCCGAGCCCACCGACGTGCTGGCGTTCCCGGTCGACGGCCCGGAGGCCCTCTCCTGGCCCGAGGGCGGCCCGCCGCCGGAGCTGGGGGACGTGGTGATCTGCCCGGACGCCGCGCAGGAGCCGCTCGGCACGCTCGCCGTGCACGGCGTCCTGCACCTCCTGGGCTGGGACCACGAGGTCGACGACGGGGAGATGCTCGCCCTGCAGGACGAGCTGGTGGCCGAGGCGCCGTGACGACCTCCCAGACGCCGCCGAAGGCCCCCGGGGGCCCGCCCGAGCAGGGCCAGGGGCGCCTGAGCCGCATGCTGCGGGCGGCGAGCCGGTCGAGCCTGCCCCGGCAGCACAGCCTGCGCTGGTCGTTCAACTGGGCGTTCGAGGGCATCGTCTACGTCGTCCGCACCCAGCGGAACATGCAGATCCACGCCGCCGCGGCGGTGTTCGTGCTGGTGATGGGGCTGCTGCTCGACCTGAGCCGCCTGGAGCTGGTTGCGGTGATGGCGGCCGTGAGCCTGGTGCTGGTCACCGAGATGCTGAACACGGCGATCGAGGCCGCCATCGACGCCGTCGTCACCACCTACCACCCGCTGGTGAAGATCGCCAAGGACGTCGCGGCGGGGGCGGTGCTGGTGGCGACCGTCAACGCGCTGGCGGTCGCCTACTTCGTCTTCTACGACCGCCTCACCGACGACAGCCGCGATCTGCTGGTGGGGGTGCGGCGCTCGCCGACGCACCTGGTCGTGGTGGTGATGATCCTGACGGTGATCCTCGTCATCGCCATCAAGGCGTGGACGGGGCGCGGCACGCCGCTGCGCGGCGGCCTGCCCAGCGGGCACGCGGCGGCGGCGTTCGCCGGGTGGGCGGCGATCACCATCATCGCCGAGCCGCTGCGCCACGCCGTGCTGGTGTCGACGCTCGCGTTCCTGATGGCGCTGCTGGTGGCGCAGTCGCGGGTGGAGGCGGGCATCCACTCGGTGGTCGAGACGCTGGCCGGGGCGGTGCTGGGCACCTGCGTGGCCATCGTGATCTTCCAGCTGTGGGGGTGACGTACCGCTCGGGGCTGGTGGCCCTGGCGGGCCGCCCCAACGTCGGCAAGTCGACGCTGGCCAACGCGCTCGCCGGGTCGCAGGTGGCGGCCGTCTCGCCGCGCCCCCAGACCACCCGGCGGCGCATCACGGCGGTGGTCCACGGCGATGACTGGCAGGCGGTGCTGCTGGACCTGCCCGGCTTCCAGCGCCCCGCCGACGCCCTGACCTCGCGGATGCAGGCCACGGTCGACCAGAGCCTGGCCGACTGCGACGCCGCCGTCTTCGTGCTGAACGGGGCGGAGCCGGTGGGCGGCGGCGACCGGTTCATCGCCGAGCGCCTGCGGGCGTCGCGGCTCCCGGTGATCACGGTGGTCAACCAGATCGACCGGCTGGCCCCCGACGAGACGGTGGCCGCGATCGCCCGCGCCGCCGAGCTCGTCGACTTCCTGGAGCTCCATCCGGTGAGCGCCAAGCTGGGGCGCGGCATCGACGAACTCCGCGCCGATCTGCCCCGCCTGCTGCACGAGGGCCCGCGCTACTTCCCGGAGGGGATGGCGACCGACCAGACCGAGGAGGAGCTCGCGGCCGAGCTCATCCGCGAGGCGGCCCTGCTGCGCCTGCGCCAGGAGATCCCGCACGCCCTGGCCGTGGACGTCCGCGAGATCGAGCCGGCGCGGCACGGCGTGGTGGTGCGCGCGTCCCTCCTGGTCGAGACCGAGTCGCAGAAGGGCATCGTCGTCGGCCGCGGCGGCGGGATGATCCGCGACATCGGCTCGTCGGCCCGCTCGGCCCTCTCGCGGCTGTGGGGCACCGACGTCCACCTGGACCTCACCGTCCGGGTGCGCAAGCGCTGGCGCGACGACGAGTCGATGCTCCAGCGGCTCGGGCTCTGAGCCCTCCCTAGGCCCTCCGCGCGATCCGCCGCTCGGCGCGCGCGCGGGCGCCGTCGCCCACCAGCCGGCCCACGGTGCCGCGGTTGCTCGCCACCAGGCGGTAGGCCCGCTCCACCGGGCCGGGCAGCGCGCGCGCCACGGTGGCGGCCGGCCCGCCCGCGGGCAGCAGGTCCAGCAGCGGCGCGACCGCCGCGCCGGCGGACGTCCTCCGGCCCTGCGGGTCGACCAGGTGCCACGAGTCCCGGCGGGCCCGCTCGTCCAGGTCGCCGAGGAGCATCGCCCCCTCGGCGGAGCCGATCGCCACGGGGCGCAGGGCGTGACGCCGGTCGAGGGCGAGCAGCATGCCGACGCACCAGCGGCAGAAGCCGCATCCCTCGTCGTAGAGCACCCGCCAGCGGGCCGTCGACATCGTCCCGAGGGTAGCGCGATCGCCCGTCCGTGCCGACGGGGCCGGCCGGGCGTCCCCGTGGACGATCCGCGCGGCGGACCTCACCCGAGCAGCCGGCTCATCCGGCGGTCGCGGTAGATGCGGCCGCCGGTCTGGCAGGCGGGGCAGTACACCAGGTCGTACTCGCTGAACGCGACGTGCTCGAGCCGTGTGCCGCAGCGCAGGCACGGCTCGCCGTGGTGGCCGTGCACCGCCGTGACGCGGGCCTCCCGGTTCGGCATGTCGATGGTGATGCGCTCGCGGGTGCGCTCGAGCGCCTGGGTCAGCACCGCGTCGGCGGCACGGGCCAGGCGGGCGACGGCGTCGTCGTCCAGGGACGACGCGCGCGCGAACGGCGCGAGCTTCGCCGCCCACATGATCTCGCTCCCGTAGGCACGGCCGATCCCGGCGACGCGGCGGCCGTCGCGCAGCACGGTGTGCAGCACCCCCGGGCCGTCGAGGACGGCGCGCCAGCCGTCCGGCCCCAGCCCGATGGGCTCGGGGCCCAGGCGGGCGTACGGCCGGTGGACGGCCAGGCCGGCGTCGTCGAGCACGTGGGCCGACGCCCGCCGCTTCGTCGAGAGCTCGCGCAGGCGGAGCACCTCGCCGTCCCCCACGTCCACGTCGAGCGACGCCTGCCGCCCGGGCCGCTTCACCGGGGCCGCCGTGATGCCGAGGCGGCCCGCCTGCATCAGGTGGATCACCAGGTGCAGGCCGCCCTCGACCTCCAGGCCGAACAGCTTGCCGCGCCGCCACACGCGCCGGATCGCGCGGCCGGCCAGCGCATCCGGGGGAGGGTCCGCGGTCTTCAGGGTCGCGGGGTGGTGCACGGCGACCCCCTGGACCCCGCGCCCGTCCAGATGGGCGGTCAGGCCCTCGGCCAGCGCTTGGAGCTCGGGCAGCTCAGGCACGGGTGCGCCCCCGGGCCCGGGCCGGAGGCGTCGCTATACTCGGCCCGATGAGCGCTTCGCGACGTCCGTCGCCCATCTGATGCGGGCCGAGGACCTCACCAAGACGCTCGATCTGACGGTCCTCGCGCCGGACACGACCGCGGCGGACATCGAGCGGGTGTGCGCGGAGGCGCGGGAGCTGCACTTCGCCGCGCTCTGCGCCGACGGCGTCTTCGTACCGCAGGTGGCCGACCTGCTCCGCGGCTGCGACGTGAAGACGTGCGCGGTGCTCGACTTCCCCGGCGGCGCCTCCAGCACCGCCGACCGGATCGCCCTGGCCGACCGGGCCGTCGCGGAGGGCGCCGACGAGATCGAGATCGTCATGAACTACCACGCGATGCTCGCGGGGGACTTCAAGGCCGTGCGCGACGACCTGATGCGCGTGGTCCGCGCCGTGCGCGGCCGCGCCGCGAACGACGCGCGTGGTGACGTCATCGTGAAGGTGATCATCGAGGCGCCCCTCCTGAACGACAAGGTCAAGCGGCTTGCCTGCAAGATCGTGACGGATGTGGGCGCCGACTTCGCGCGGACGTGCACCGGCCGCGGCACGCGGGCGTCGATCCACGACGTGGAGCTGATGCGCGACGCCCTCCCTGAGGGGGTGGGCGTGAAGGCCTCGGGCGGCATCGACACCCTGGAGCTGGTGCAGGCGATGATCGGCGCCGGGGCCGCCCGCGTGGGCACGTCGTCGGCCGTGGGGGTCATGGCCGAGCTGGCCGCCCTGAACGGGGAGTCCTAGGTGCCCCCGAAGGCGACCGAGCCGATCGCCGAGCGTGTGCGCTTCGGCGCCGACGGCCTGATCCCGGCGGTGGTGCAGGACGCCGGCACCGGCCGGGTGCTCACCCAGGCGTGGATGAACCGGGAGTCGCTCGAGCGGACCCTCGCCCGCGGCGAGACGTGGTTCTGGAGCAGGTCGCGCCGGGAGCTGTGGCGCAAGGGGGCCACGAGCGGCAACACCCAGACGGTCCGCGCGGTGCTGCTCGACTGCGACGGCGACAGCCTGGTGGTGCTGGTCGACCCCGCCGGGCCCGCATGCCACACGGGGGCCGAGACCTGCTTCGGCGACGCCCTCACCGCCGGCGGCGTCCCCGAGCCGTTCGCGGCGCTGGCCGACCTGGAGCGCACCGTCGCCGACCGCGCGGACGCGGCCGACGCCGAGTCGTCGTACACGGCCCGCCTGCTCGCCAAGGGCATCGACACCGTCTGCAAGAAGGTGGGCGAGGAGGCGACCGAGGTGGTGCTGGCCGCGAAGGGCGCCGAGCACGGGCAGGTGGTCTACGAGAGCGCCGACCTGCTGTACCACCTCGCCGTCCTCTGGCGGGCCACGGGCGTGCGCCTGGACGAGGTGGCCGCCGAGCTCGCCTCCCGCCGCCGCCCGTGACCCGCCTGCGTCTGGAGGTCCCGCCGCGGCGCGGGCAGCAGATCGACGTGACCCCGCACCTCGGCGAGGTGCGCGGCCTGGCCGCGGCCGGTCACCGGCAGGTGCCGCTGGCGCACACGTACATCGCCGACTGCGAGACGCCCGTCAGCGCGTTCCTGAAGCTCCGCGACGGCGGGCCGGCGTTCCTGCTGGAGTCGGTCGAGCACGGGCGCCTGGGGCGCCACTCCATGATCGGCATCCGGCCGCAGGCCGTCGTCCGGGGCGCCGCGGGGCGGCTGGTGCTGAGCGGCCCCGACGGCGAGCGCGAGCTCGACGCATCCGACCCCTTCGGTGCGGTCGAGGACGTGGTCGACGCGGTCGGGATGGCGCCGCCGCCGCACCCGCTCGAGTTCTCCGGCGGCGCGGTGGGCTTCTTCGGCTACGACCTGGTGCGCACCGTGGAGCGGCTGCCGGACGAGCCGCCCGACGACCGCGACCTGCCCGACCTGATCGCCCTCGTCACCGGCCCGGTGGTGGTGTTCGACCACCTGCGGCGGGCGCTCACGATCGTGGCGCCGTGCCCGCTGGAGGAGGACGACGGCGAGCAGGAGGCGGCGTACTGGCGCACCGTCGCGACGATCGCCGAGCTCAAGGGACGCCTGTCCGGCCCGCTGCCGCACCCGTCGGTGCCCGCCGGCGAGCCCGTGCTCGGGCCCGTGACCAGCAACATGAGCCGCGAGGCGTTCGAGGCGGCGGTGGAGCGCTGCCGGGAGTACATCTACGCCGGCGACGCCTTCCAGGTGGTGCCCTCCCAGCGCTTCTCGGCGCCGGTGTCGCTCGACCCGTTCGCCGTGTACCGCGGGCTGCGCACCGTGAACCCCTCGCCGTACATGTTCTTCTTCGAGACCGGCGAGGTGACCCTGGTCGGCTCGTCGCCCGAGATGCTGGTGAAGGTCGAGGGCGGCATGGTCGAGATGCACCCCATCGCCGGCAGCCGCCCGCGCGGCGGCGACGAGGCCGAGGACGAGCGGCTGGGCGAGGAACTGCTGGCCGACCCGAAGGAGCGGGCCGAGCACGTGATGCTGGTGGACCTCGGGCGCAACGACCTGGGGCGGGTGTCCGAGATCGGGACCGTCCGGGTGACCGACCTGATGGACGTGCGCCGCTACAGCCACGTGATGCACATCGAGAGCTCGGTGGTGGGGCACCTGGCCGCGGGCCGGCGCGCGTCCGACGCGCTGCGCGCCACGTTCCCCGCCGGCACGCTGTCCGGGGCGCCGAAGGTGCGGGCGATGGAGATCATCGACGAGCTGGAGCCCACCAAGCGGGGGCCCTACGGCGGCGCCGTCGGCTGGCTCGGCTGGGACGGCAGCCTCGACTCGTGCATCACCATCCGCACCATCGTGTGCAAGGACGGGATGGCCCACGTGCAGGCGGGCGCCGGGATCGTGGCCGACTCGGTCGCCGCGACCGAGTACGAGGAGACCCAGAACAAGGCGGCCGCCCTCTTCCGGGCGATCGAGGTGGCCGCCGCCCAGGACACCTGGTAGGCCGATGAGCCCTCCCGCCCCGCCGCGCGTCGCGCTGATCGACAACTACGACAGCTTCACCTACAACCTCGTCCAGTACCTGGGCGAGTTGGGGGCGGAGGTGCTGGTGCACCGCCACGACCGGATCGACGTCGCCGGGCTGGCGGCCCTCCGGCCGACCCACCTCGTGGTGTCGCCCGGGCCGAAGACCCCTGACGAGGCGGGGATCTCGATCGAGGCGATCCGCGCGCTGGCGGGCGCCGTCCCCATCCTGGGGGTGTGCCTGGGGCATCAGGCGATCGGCCAGGCGTTCGGCGGCAGGGTGGTCCGCGGGCGCGAGCCCGTCCACGGCAAGACCAGCGAGATCGCCCATGACGGCCGCACCGTGTTCGCCGGGCTGCCGACGCCGATGACGGCCACCCGCTACCACTCGCTGGTGGTCGATCCGGACGGCGCTCCCGACCTGGAGGTCACGGCGTGGTGCGACGGCGACGTGGTGATGGGCCTGCGCCACCGGCACCTGCCGGTGGAGGGCGTGCAGTTCCATCCTGAGTCGATTCTCACGGGCGAGGGCAGGGCGCTACTGGGCAACTTCCTGAGCCTGTCGGCGTAGGCTTCCCGTCGTGCCCTCGGAGGTCCTGTCCCACGCCATCGACCGGCTCCTCGCCGGTGAGGACATCGGCAGCGGCGGCGCGTCCGAGGCGCTCGACGCGATCATGTCCGGCGAGGCCGGGGACGTGCAGACCGCCGGCTTCCTGGTCGCGCTGCGGGCGAAGGGGGAGACCGCCGAGGAGCTGGCGGGCCTCGCGGCCACCGTGCGCTCCCACGCCGAGCCGGTCACGCCGCCCGACGGGCCGTTCATCGACACGTGCGGCACCGGCGGCGGCCGCTCCACCTTCAACATCTCCACCACCTCGACGTTCGTGGTCGCGGGGGCGGAGGTGGCGGTCGCGAAGCACGGGAACCGGTCGGCCACGTCGCGCTGCGGCAGCGCCGACGTGCTGGAGGCCCTCGGCGCCCGCATCGACCTCAGCCCCGACGGGGTGTCGCGCTGCCTGGAGGAGACCGGCCTCGGCTTCATGTTCGCCCCGTCGCACCACCCGGCGTTCCGCCACATCGTCCCGGTGCGCCGGGCGCTCGGCGTGCGGACCATCTTCAACCTGCTCGGCCCGCTGACCAATCCGGCGGGCGCCCCACGGCAGCTCATCGGGGTGGCCGACCCCGCGTTCCTTGAGCGGATGGGCGGGGCCCTCGCGCTGCTCGGCATCGAGCGGGCCCTGCTGGTCCACGGGCGCGACGGCATGGACGAGGTCTCGACGGGGGCGGTGAGCGACACGGTGGCGGTCATCGACGGCGCCGTGACGCGCGGCACGATCGACCCCGGCGAGCTCGGTTTCGCCGCGCCGCCGAACGGCGTGATCTCGGGCGGCGACCCGGCGCACAACGCGGAGGTTCTGCGGAGCGTCCTGGGCGGCGCGACGGGGCACGAGCGTGACGTCGTGGTGCTGAACGCCGCCGCCGCGATCCACGTCGCCGGGCGGGCGCAGACCCTGGCCGAGGCCGTCGAGGTGGCCGAGCGGAGCATCGACGAGGGCGCGGCCCGCGAGCGCCTGGAGGCCTTCGTCGCCACCACCCGCCGCCTCGGCGGGACGGGCTGAGCCTCCTGTGGCGACGTTCCTCGAGACGGTGGTGGAGCGCACCCGCGCCGAGGTGGAGGCGCGGCGGAAGCTGGTGAGCGACGGCGAGCTGCGGTCGCGGCTGGGGCCGGCCCGCAGGGGGCGCCCGTTCTCGGAGGCGCTGATCGACGAGGGGATCTCGCTGATCGCGGAGATGAAGCGGGCCAGCCCGTCGAAGGGCCCGATCCGGCCGGAGGCGACCGTGGCCGACGTGGTGTCCGCCTACCAGCGGGCGGGCGCGAGCGCCGTGTCGGTGCTGACGGAGCCGAACTGGTTCGGCGGCAGCCTGGACGACCTGGTGGAGGCGCGCGCCGCGTGCGACCTGCCGCTGCTGCGAAAGGACTTCGTGGTCGACGAGTACCAGCTGCTGGAGGCGCGGGTCGCGGGCGCCGACGCCGCCCTGCTGATCGTCGCGGCGCTGGAGCGGGGGCGGATGGAGGAGCTGATGGGCGCCGCATCCGACCTCGGCCTGGACGCCCTCGTCGAGGTGCACGACGAGAAGGAGGTCGAGACCGCGGTCGAGGCGGGGGCCGAGTTGATCGGCATCAACAACCGCGACCTGCACTCGCTGGAGGTCGACCTGGAGACGACGTTCGAGCTCCTGGCCGACGTCCCCGCCGGCACCGTCGTGGTGGCCGAGTCGGGGATCACCCAGAACGAGGACGTCGAGCGGCTGGAGCGCGCGGGCGTCGACGCGATCCTGGTCGGCGAGGCCCTCATGCGCGCCGACGACCCCGTCCGGGCGGTCCGCGAGCTCCTGGGCTAGCGGCAGGCCGGGGGCCCGGCTCAAGACCGCCCCGGCGGCCGCCGATGGGCGTGGCGTGAGCGTGGACGGCGCAGGCGGCATCGCGGCGACGATCGCCCGGATCCGGGAGATCACCGGTCGCGTGGACGCGATCGCGGGCTCCTCGAACGCCTCGGGCGCCTCGGCGCAGGCCTCGTTCGCCGATGCGCTCCAGGGCGCGTCCGCCACGCTCGGCACGCCGGCCGCCGGCGCCGCGGCCGCGACGAAGCTCGGCGCGCCGGCCTCCGCCACGGGCGCGTCCGGCGTCACCGGCGCGCAGCTGGATGCGTGGATGCAGTCGAAGAACCCCGGCTCGCCGCTGGTGGGGATGGGCGACGTGTTCGTGCGCGAGGGGGAGAAGAACGGCATCGACCCGCGGGTGCTCGTCGCGATCGCGCGGGCGGAGTCGTCGCTGGGGTCCGATCCGGGCGCCCGCGCCCGCAACAACGCCTTCGGATGGGGCCCCCACCAGACGTTCGCGTCGTGGGAGGACAACATCGCGACGGTGGCCGCCGGGCTCCGCACCGGGTACCTGGACGACGGCCTGGTCACCCTCGCGCAGATCCAGCGGCGCTACTGCCCCGTGGGCGCCGCCAACGACCCCACCAACCTCAACTCCAACTGGCTCCGCAACACGACCCTGCTCTACGGCGAGCTCGGCGGGGACCCGAACGGATCGGTGGCGCTGACCCCGTCCTGACGCCGGGCGACCCTGCGGGCGCAGGGACCGGCCCCCGGATTGCGAAGATGGGGCGGTGCGCCGTCGTCGTCGATACGAGGTCGTGGTGGAGGGCCTGTCCGGACAGGCCGCCGCCCAGCGCAGCGTCGTGTCCGAGCACCGCTCGGAGGACGCCGCCCGCGAGGACGCCGCCGTGGAGCGCAACCGCCTGGAGGTGATCTACGGCGAGGCCGCCAGCGACTGGCGCGTCGTGGTGCTCCGCGACGACGAGATCGTCTGGGAGGAGCGCCCCAAGGGCACGCAGGGCCCGCGGCTGGCGCCCACCTCGCTCGAGCCGCCGCCGCTCCCGCCGCCGGACCGGGACGACCCGCCGCCGGCCGCCGGTCCCGGCGCGCCCCCCGCGGCGCCCGACGCGGCGGACGCACCGGACCCCGCGCCGGAGCCGGAGACCAGCGGACCCGTGCCCGACTGGCTCATCGAGCAGGTGGAGCAGTCGATCGCGCGCAGCCAGGAGCGCGAGCGGCAGCGCAATCAGGGCGATTGACCCGCCCCGGACGGGGCCTGCGTTAACGCGTCGGAGACCCCCGCGCCGCTACGCTGTCCGGCGTGACCGAGGCGACCCCGCAGGAGGCCCCGCCCGATGAGCGCGGCTGGGACCGGCGGCGCACGATCGGCGCGATCGTCGGCGGCGTGATCGTCGCGGCGGTGATCGCGATGCTGGTCGTCGGCCTGGCCAACAAGGACATCGGCACCTCCATCCAGGACGCCCTGGAGGAGGGCAAGCGCCCGAACGCGCCCGAGGCCACGCTGCCGGTGCTGCTGTCCGCCGACGGCATCGGCCCGGTCGGCCAGGACGTCTCCCTGTCGAGCCTGCGCGGCAAGATCGTGGTGCTGAACTTCTGGGCGTCGTGGTGCACGCCGTGCGAGCTGGAGGCGCCCGTGCTCGACCAGGTGGCCGCCCGGTACCGGGTGAGCCCGCAGGAGGTGGTGGTGCTCGGCGTCGACGTCCAGGACCTCCGGGAGGAGGCCCTCGACTTCGCGCGCGCCAACGGCGTCACCTACGCGTCGCTGCGCGACGGCGAGGACGACGTGAAGAACGCGTACCAGGTGCCCGCCCTGCCCGAGACGTTCGTGATCGACAAGGAGGGGCGGATCGCCCTGAAGGTCGCGGGCCAGCTCACGGACCCCGCCCAGGTCACCAACGCCATCGAGCAGCTCCGGGGATCCTGATGATCCGGGCCGTCCGCCGCGTCGCGGCCGTCGCGCTCATCCTGCTCGCCGCGCTGCCGGTGGCGGCGCAGGCGTACTCGGTGAACGACGTCGCCCAGCAGGTGCGCTGCCCCACGTGCAACACGCCCCTCGACGTGTCCAACGCGCCGGTCGCCCTCGACATGAAGCGCTACATCGCCGAGAAGCGCGACCAGGGCTGGACGCAACAGGAGGTGATCGACGGCCTGGTCGACGAGTTCGGCCGGGGCGTGCTGGCGACGCCGCCGAAGTCGGGCTTCGACCTGATCGCCTGGGTCGTCCCGGGCGTCGTCGTGCTCATCGGCCTCGCCGCCATCCCCATCATCACGCGGGCGTGGGCGCGCCGGCCGCGGCCCGACACGGCGGGCGCGGGGCCCCCGCCCACCGAGGAGGAGGCGCGCCGCCTGGACGAGGAGCTCCGCCGCCTGCGCTGACCCGCCTGCTCCTCCCGCCGCTTGATTCCTCCGCGGGGTCGTCCGATGTACCCCCTGGAACGACGGCGGGAGGCCGAGCTTGTCCTCAGGGACGTCCGCGGGGATGCAGGGTGGGTGGTGCGTGGTCGGCCCCGGCCGCCTCGCCGAGATCGTGGCCCGGGTGGCCGCCGAGCGCCGGCCCGAGCGCCTGGGTCCCGCGGTGCTCGACGCCGCCCTGGCCGTGACGGGCGCGCGCGGCGGGCGCGTCGCCGCCGGGGGGCGGATGGTGGCCATCGAGGGCGACCCCTCCGGCCCGGGCGACCGCATCCGCGCGGACCTGCCGGGCGCGGGCGGGGCTGTCGGCGCCGTCGAGGTGTGGTGCGGATCCGGCGACGGGGGCGACGCCACCGCCGCCCAGGCGCTGCTCGACCTGGTCGCGACCATCGCGGGCCGGGCCTTCGACGCCCACCTGGCCGAGCGCGCCCACGCCGCCGAGCTGAGCCGGGCCCGGCGCCTGGAGGCGGCCGCCGTCGCGGTGCGCGACGCCGGGGAGCCCCGGGCGACCGTCGAGCGGGTGCTGGCCGAGGCCCGCGCGCTGGTGGGGGCCCCGTCGGCCGCGCTGCTGGCCGCCGGCGTGCCGAGCCCCGAGGTCGCCGCCTACGACGGCCTGGACCCGCTGTCGCCGGACGACCTGGCGGTGCTCGTGACGGCCGAGCTCGCGGGCGAGCTGGCGTCGGGCGCCGCGTGGGGCGGCCCGTTGCCCGACGCGAGCGTCCTGCGCGGGCGCGGGCTGCGCACCGGGGCGCTCGTCCCGGTGGGCCCCTCCGCGGGCCTGGGCCTGCTCGCCGCGTTCTGGCCGCGGGAGGAGCCGGCGTCGGAGGCCGACCTGGCTGCGCTGGCGGCCCTCGCCGGGCACGCCGCCTCCGCGCTCACCGCGACCGTCCTGCAGCAGGAGGTCCGCGAGCTCGGGGTGGTCGACCCGCTCACCCGCTTCTTCAACGACCGCTACTTCGCCGGGCGCCTCGAGCAGGAGTGCCAGCGGGCGCTGCGCTCCGGCACGCCGGTGAGCGTGGCGGTGATGGCGCTCGACGGCGCCGCCGAGCTGCGCGCCGCCGGGCGCCGCCAGGCCGCCGAGGCGGCGATCGAGGCCCTCGCCGTGCACGTGACGGAGCGGCTGCGCGGGATGGACGTCGGGTGCCGCGTCGGCGAGGACGAGCTCGCCGCGATCCTGCCCGAGGTGGAGGGCATCGACGCCCTCCGCGTGGGGGAGCGCCTGCGCGCGTCGATCGCCTCCGCCCCCGGTCTGGGCGCGGGCGTCACGCTGTCGATCGGCGTCGCGAGCTTCCCCGCGCAGGCGGGCCGGTTCGACACGCTGGTCGCGCACGCGCGGGCCGCGCTCGACTGGGCGCGCGACCACGGCGGCGACCGCACGTTCCTCTACACCGCCGACACCGCCGAGATCCTGCGCGCCGACTCGCGGGAGCGGGCCGCCGACGACGAGACGGTGCTGACCACGGTCGCCACGCTCGCCTCCGGCATCGACGCGAAGCACCCCGCCACCGTCCGGCACCACGACAACGTGGGCCGCGTCGCCGCCCTCCTCGCCGCCGAGCTGGGCCTCGCGCCCGCCGCGGTGGAGGACGTCCGCGTGGCCGGCCTGATCCACGACGTCGGCAAGATCGGCCTGGACGACGCGGTGCTGTCGGCCGACGGCGACCTGTCCGAGGCGGACCTGGCGGATCTGCGGCAGCACCCCGAGATCGGTGAGCGCATGCTCGCCGGGAGCCGCCTCGATAACGTCGCGCCGTGGGTGCGCCACCATCACGAGCGGATGGATGGGACCGGGTATCCCGACGGCCTCGCCGGCGAGGCGATCCCGCTGGAGGCGCGGATCCTGGCCGTCGCCGACGCCTGGGAGCACCTCCGGTCGGGGCGCTGGGGTGGACTGCGGCTCGCCCCCGCCGATGTGATGGGTGAGCTCGAGCGCCGCTCGGGCTCGGAGTTCGATCCCGTGGTGGTCGCCGCCCTCCGTGCCCTCGTGGGCCGCGGGGCCGCGGAGGCGCCGCGTGTGCCGTAGGAGGAGCCCGTGACCGTCCCGACCACCGACATCGCCGAGGGGACCGCGACGCGGGTGACCGCGCGCGTGGTGGCCGAGGCCGCCGAGCGCCTGTCGGCGCCCTCCACCGTCGTGAGCGGAGTGCTGGAGCTGCTCGACGGCGGCTCCGCTCCCGTGCGGCTCATCGCCGCCCGCGTGGCGCAGAGCCCCGAGATCGCCGCCCAGGTGCTGCGCCTGGCCAACTCCGCGCTCTTCACCGAGCCGGTCGACTCCCTCGACCGCGCCGTCGTCCGTATCGGCGAGCGCACACTGCGCGGCCTGCTGCTCGCCGCGACCACCTACCGGCTGCTCGAGAGCGCGATGCCCGCGTACGGCTTCCCGCGCCTCTACCTGCTGCGCCACAGCGGCGAGGTGGCGACGCTCGCGCAGCAGCTCACGCGGCGCACCTCCAGCATCCTCGCCTCGCAGGCGTACCTGGCGGGCCTGCTGCACGACATCGGCAAGCCGATCCTCGGGACCGTCGCGGCCGACCGCGACCTGGGCCTCGCGGGCTGCGATCTCCACACGACCGCCGACGAGCGCGAGATGTTCGGCACCGACCACGCCCGGGTGGGCGCCTGGATCGCCCGCCGATGGGGCCTCCCCGAGGACCTGGCGGTCGCGCTGGACCGTCATCACGACCTCGAGCCGCCCGCGGAGCCGGTCGCCCGCGCCGTCTGGCTGGCCGACATCGCCGTGCACGCGGGCCAGGGGGTGGAGGCCGCGATCGCGCGCCTGCCACTGGCGGCCGCCGCGTGCGGGCTGCCGACCGACGCCCTGGAGTCGATGCTCATGGCGTCGCCCGAGACCGAGGGGCCGCGCCGGCCCCCGGGGCTCACGGACCGCGAGGTGCAGGTGCTGCGGATGCTCGCCCGCGGGCAGGCAGCGAAGCAGGTGGCGCACGAGCTCGGCTGCTCGGCGTCCACCATCCACAATCACCTGCACCACATCTACCGGAAGCTCGAGGTGTCCGGTCAGGCGCAGGCACTGCTGCTCGCCCGGGAGCGCGGCTGGGTGTAGGGGGGTCGCCGCCCGCCGGCGGTGCGCGATGATGGGGACGTGAGCGACGTCCGCATCGGCACCGCCTCCTGGACGGATCCGGAGTTCATCAAGGCGGGCTGGTACCCGGCGGATGTGAAGGGCGACGCCGAGGGTCGGCTGCGCTACTACGCCGCGCACTTCCCGATGGTGGAGGTCAACGCGACCTTCTATGCGCTGCCGACGGTGGAGACGACGGCGGCGTGGGCGGAGCGGACGCCCGACGCGTTCCGCTTCCACGTGAAGGCGCACCAGGTGATCTCGGGGCACCCGTCCGAGCCGGGGCGGCTGCCGGAGCCGCTGCGCAACCTGCCGTTCCGGCCGGACGGCAAGGGGCGGATCCGCACGCCCAGCCGGGAGCTCCGGGACGCGGTGATCGACTCGCTGCTGGAGGCCGTCGGCCCGCTGGGCGACAAGCTCGGAGCCATCCTGGTGCAGCTCCCGCCCTACGTGGTGTCGGGGCCGAGGCAGCGCGAGGAGCTGGGGCGCATCCTGTCGCGCCTCGCCCCCGCCCGCGCCGCGGTGGAGTTCCGCCACCGCTCGTGGGCCGAGCCGGGGGAGCGGGAGGCGGCGGCGGAGCTGCTGGGCACGCACGACGCGTCATGGGTGGTCGTGGACGCCCCGCGGATCGACGCGAAGAACGTGATGCCCCCGATCGTGGAGGTCACGAGTCGGCACCTGGCGTACCTGCGCCTGCACGGCCGCAACGCCGCCACCTGGAATACCGGCCGCACCGTCGCCGAGCGCTTCGACCACGTCTACTCCGACGCGGAGATGGAGGAGTGGATCGACCCCGTGCTCGACATGGCCGAGCGCGCCCAGGAGGTCGCGGTCGTGTTCAACAACAACGCCCGCGACCACGCCCTGCGGAACGCCGCCCGGTTCGGGGAGCTGTTGACGCGGTAGGCCCGCGCCTGCGGCATGTCCGCCAGCGCGCGTGGAACGACCCTGATGACCCGGATCGGGTCGCGCTGGATCGTGTGGCCGGGAGGAGCATGCCGATGACTGAGCGCCTTCGGCACACCCTGCTCGGCACGCTGGCCGCGCGGCCGGTGGTCCCGACGTCCGGCGACCGCTCGACCGGCCCGTGAGCCGTCGGTCCGTGACCGTGCCGGGCTGCGGCGCGATGGCCGCGGCGTCGCTCATGCTCGCCGTCCTGGCCGGCGCCGTCGTGTCCTACGGGGTCATGCGGATCGTGAGCGGCGACGCCTGCGGGGACGGCTTCCCGTCGCAGGGCCTCGTTCGCGCCCTGTCCCTGACGGGGATCATCAGCGCCCTCGGAGCCGTGTACCTCGCGCTGCTCGTGCGGAGCTGGGTGAACGAGCGAGGGCGCCGGGCGTGCGCCGCGGCCGCCGAGACGATGGGCGTCCTCGGCCTGGTCGTCGGCGCCCTGGCCTTCCTGCCCGCCATTGGCCTCCTGCTCCTCGCCCAGTCGTTCCCGCTGTGCACCGACTGACGGACCTCCGGTCGGAGCGCTGCTCGACGGCCCGCGGGGGTCAGGACACGTTGACCACGCCCATCATCCCGAGGTCCTCGTGGGCCAGGATGTGGCAGTGGAAGACGTACTTCCCGGTGAACGTGTTGATCCGCATCCGGATCACGACCTTGCCGGGGACCTTCCCCCGGGCGACGGGCAGCGGCACGGTGTCCTGCAGGGAGTAGGCCCGGTGCGGCTTCCCGTTCACGGACATGACCTGGAAGTCGTTCACGTGGATGTGGAACGGGTGGATCTCCTGCGACGTGTTCAGGATCGTCCACTCCTCCACGGTCCCCAGCTTCGGCGTGAAGTTCACCTGCTGCGGGGTGAACGCCCGGCCGTCGACCTCGTAGACGCCGTTGCCCTTGTTCGTCTCGCTGAAGACGGTGGTGCGGTGGACGTCGACCTTCGCGGAGGCGAGGTTGTCGAAGTGGGTCCGCAGATGGGTCGGGAGCGTGGCGCGCCGCACGGGGTCGCCCGCGACGGTCAGGGTCGCCATGAGGCTCCGCGGATACGTGTCGCCCCACGCCCCCTGGTCGATCCGCCGTGAGATGAGCTGGAAGGTCCCCGCCTTCGGGGCCTGGACGAGCACGTCGAACCGCTTGCCCGGGGGCAGCAGCAGGTGCCGCGCCCGGGTGACGGTGTTCACCGGGTTCCCGTCGTCGGCGATCACGGCGAACGTGTGGCCGCGCAGCTCGAGGTCGTACCAGATGTCCGCGCCGATGTTCGCGAGCCGCCAGATCTGGGTCTCGCCCGGCCGCATCGTCATCGACGGCTGCACGATCCCGTTGATGGTGCGGTGCGTCGGCGCGTCGGAGTCGATGGCGTCGCCCGGGATCGAGTTGGTCTTGTCGAACTGGAAGTCCTTCATCGCCAGCACCCGGTCGGTGATGCCGCGCAGGCCCTTCGGCAGCAGCGGCGTCAGGCCGTCGACCTCGATGATCCCGCTCATCCCGCCGAAGACCTGCCCCTCGGCGTGCGGGTGGGCGTGGGAGTGGAACCAGTAGGTGCCGGGCGTCACCGACTTCGGCAACCGGTACTGGTTCTCGAACGTCGCCTTCGGGGTGACCTCCACGAAGATGTTGTCCGAGTTGCCGTCCTGCGCCACGAAGAACCCGTGCGTGTGGATGTTCGTGTACTGGTCGAGCTCGTTCCTCGTCGAGATGCGCAGCCGGTCGCCGGGCTTGATCCGAAGGACGGGCGGCATGAAGGCGCCGTTGTAGACGCGCGCGTTCACGGTCTTGCCGCTGATCGTGACCCGCTGGGCGCTCGCGGTCAGATCGGCGTTGAGCACGCCGTTCACGCTCGACACCACCGGCGGGTCGTAGAAGGGGAGGCCCTTCACGACCGACCCACTCTCGGCGTCGGGGATCGGCGGCAGCGGCTGGGACGAGCCGCCGCCGTGGCCCTGCTCCGTCGCCGCCGGCGCGGCCGCCGGCTCGCCGGCGCCCAGGACGATCGGCGCCACGGCGGTCGCGAGGAGCGCCAAGGCGACGAGGGCGAGGGCCCGAGGGACCCAGCGGGCGGGGCTGCGAGGGGTGGCCGGCATCGGTCGGGGGCGATCATCACCCGACCGGGGCGGCGCGCACAAGCGCCTCGTGGCGCGCGTCGCCGGCGGACCGCCCCCCGCCCGGGACGTCCGGCCGCCCTGGGAGGGTTGGCGACATGGACGTGACCCCCGACCTGCAGGGCCGCGTCGCCCTGGTCGCCGGCGGCACGCGCGGGGCGGGGCGCGGCGTCGCCAGGGCGCTGGGTGAGGCCGGCGCGACGGTCTGGGTCACGGGCCGCAGCACCGCCGCCCGCCGCTCCGAGTACGACCGGCCCGAGACCATCGAGGAGACCGCCGCGCTCGTCGACGACGCCGGGGGGCGGGGGATCGCCCGGGCGGTCGACCACCTCGACCCCGCCGCCGTCCGGGAGCTGGTGGACGAGATCGGCCGCACGTCGGGCCGTCTCGACGTGCTCGTCAACGACATCTGGGGCGGCGAGCTCCTCGTCGAGTGGAACGTGCCCGTCTGGGAGCACGACCTCGACAAGGGCCTGCGGCTGCTGCGGCTCGCGATCGACACCCACCTCGTCACCAGCCACCACGCCCTGCCGCTCCTGATCCGCGAGCCCGGCGGCCTCCTGGTGGAGATGACCGACGGCACGGCCGACTACAACGCCGCCAACTACCGGCTGTCGGCCTTCTACGACCTGGCGAAGACGTCGGTGATCCGCCTGGCCTGGGGGCAGGCGCGCGAGCTGGCGCCCCACGGCGCGACCGCGGTGGCGCTCACCCCGGGCTGGCTGCGCTCCGAGATGATGCTCGAGATCTACGGCGTCGCGGAGGCGAACTGGCGGGACGCGCTCGCCGCCCAGCCGCACTTCGCCATCTCCGAGACCCCGCTCTACGTGGGGCGGGCGGTGGCGGCCCTCGCCGGCGACCCGGGGCGCGCGCGGTGGAACGGCAAGTCCCTCTCGTCCGGCGGGCTCGCCCGGGAATACGGGTTCACCGACGCGGACGGAAGCCGCCCCGACGCGTGGCGCTACATGGTGGAGGTGCAGGACCCCGGCCTGCCGGCCGACGTCACCGGCTACCGGTAGCGCCTCAGCTGCGCCGCAGGTTCACCGAGAAGATGCTCAGACCGAGCGGGACGCGGGTGTACCCGGCGCGCATGAACGGCCACACCCGCCAGGCGTAGCGGACGCCGCCGCGGAGGCGCTTCGGTGGCACCCGGACGCTGTTGGTGCGGGGGAACAGGGAGGCGACCTTGGCGGGCTCCGCCCCGGCCCTCAGGCGGAACACCTGCACGTTGTAGAGCCGCGCCCCCACGCGGCGCGGCCACCGGAGCACCGGACGGGTGGTGCGCACCACGCCGTTGCGCCGCGGCAGCAGCCGCCCGGCGTTGATGGTCGGCGGTGGCACCACCTTCGACGGCGTGGGCGCCGCCTCCACCGGGACCCGGGCCGTCTCACCGGGCGCCAGCACGCGGTACGACACGACGGCGGCGGCGGTGTTGCCGGCGCCGTCGGCGGCGTCCACGCGCAGGCTGCCGACCCCGGGGTTGGACGTGTCGAGCGGGGCCCCGTCGGCCACCGTGCCCGTGCACGCCGTCGCGTCGGCGCACGAGAAGCGGGCGACGAGCGGCGCACCCCGGTCGACGACCGTGCCGTCCGTGGGCGCGGCGATCGACACCGCCGGCGGCGTCCGGTCGACCACGAACGTCCGCCGCGCAGTCGGGCTCAGCAGGTCCCGGTCGCGTGCGGTCAGCGTGTACGTGCCGTCCCGCAGGCCCGGCAGGCCCACCGTGAGGGGGGCGCGGCCGCTGCCCGAGACCGGCGCACCGGGGCCCGGCCCGCCGCCGGCGGCGGGACCGTCCAGCGTCCACGTGAGCCGTCCGTTGCCCACGGTCGTCGTGATGACGTAGGCCACCGACGGGCTGGCGGCGTTCCACGCGTCCGTGTCGGCGCCGGTGATCGATGGCACGGCGCCCGCCGTCCCCGCGACGGCCGCGGCGGCCACCGCGCAGACCGCCGCCACGGCGGCGGTCCTCGCAACCCGGTTGTCGCGGGTGGTGCGCGCCACGTGCAGACGCTCCCACAGGCGGCCGGGGCGCGCCACGGATCCGGGCCTAGTCCTCGCCGCCGACCTTCTCCCGCGGGTCGATCCAGGCCTTGTCGCGCTCGGCCACCTCGGCCTGGACCTCCTGCGCGCGGTCGATCTCCTCGGGCGGCGCATCGGGGTCGAAGCCCTCCTCCGGGTGCTCCAGGATCCGGCGATCCTCCTCGGTGATCTCCGGCGCGTCCTCGCGGGGGGCCATGTGGTCTCCTCGGTCGGGGGTTCCTGACCCCCGGGTGCTACCCGGGGTCCGGAGCGCCGACGCGCGGCGGCCCGGGCGGATGCTCCGCGGCGACGCGCTCCCGGGCCGCCTGCGGGCCCGCCTCCCCGCGCTGGTGGCGCGGGGACGGTGTCCCCCGGAGCCCGATGAACGCGGTCATCGCCGCGGCGAACGTGAGCGCCGCGGCCACCCACATCGCGCCCTGCACCCCGGTCACGAACGAGCTGAGCGCGCTGTCCTGCGCCGCCGGACCGGCGATCCGGCCGATCACGTGCCCCTGGCCGCCGATCACCAGCTCCTCGGCCGCCTGGCCGCGCGCCTGGGCGGCCGGCGGCAGCGAGGACAGATCCTGCTCCCACTGGCGGGTGGCGAGGGTGGCCGCGATGGCGCCGAGCACCGCCAGGCCGACGGCCGCGCCCACCTGCCGCGCCGAGTTGACCACGCCCGAGGCGACGCCCGCCTTGCGTGGGTCCACCGCCGCCATCGCCGTGGCCGACGTGGTCGGCATCGTGAGCGCCAGCCCGGCGCCCATCAGGACGTAGAAGGGCCAGATGCTGTTGTAGCCCGTGTCCACCTGGATCTGCGCCAGGCCGACCAGGCCGCCGGTGAGCATCAGCATCCCGGTGGTCATGAGCTGCCTCGGCGTGAAGCGCTCCTGGAGCTTGCCGGCCAGCGGCCCGATGAGCATCACCATCGACGTGAGGGGCAGGGCCGCCAGGCCGCTCCTCTGCGGCGACCAGCCCTTCACGTTCTGGAAGTAGAGGGTGATGAAGTAGACGACGCCGAAGAGCGCCAGCCCCACGAACACGACCAGGATCACGGGTGCGCTGAACGCCGCCTTGCGGAAGAACTCCAGCGGCACCATCGGGTCGGCCGCCCGCGCCTCCCACGCCACGAACGCCGCCAGCACCACCGCCGCCGCCGTCAGCACGCCGACCGTGTACGCCGACGTCCACGCGTGGTCGTTCGTCTCGATCAGCCCCCACACCAGCAGGAACAGGCCGCCGGTGATGAGGCCGATGCCCGGCAGGTCGAGGGAGAGGGAGGTGGGGTCGCGCGACTCGGCCACCGCCCACAGCGTCACGACCACCCCGGCGATGCCCACGGGGAGGTTGATCCAGAACACAGCCGACCAGCCGACGTGCTCCACCAGCACGCCGCCGAGTACCGGCCCGATCGCGAGCGCCAGCGCCGACACCCCCGCCCAGACGCCGATCGCCGTGCCCAGTTCCCGGCGGGGGAACGCGGCGACCAGGATCGACAGGGTCAGCGGGTTCATCAGCGCCCCGCCGACGCCCTGCCCGGTGCGGAACGCCACCAGCCACTCGATGCTGGGCGCCAGGGCGCACGCCACGGACATGGCCGTGAAGATCGCGAGGCCCACCAGGAACAGCTTCTTCCGGCCGAACCGGTCGCCGAGCTTGCCCCCCAGCATGATCAGGACGGCGAACGACAGCACGTAGGCGTTGATCGTCCACTCGAGCTGCGACGGCGTGGCGTGCAGGTCCCGCTGGATCGACGGCAGCGCCACGTTGACGATCGTGTTGTCGAGCATGATCAGGAACAGGCCGAAGCACATCGCCGCCAGCGTCAGCCACTTGTGCCCCTGCGCGCGGCCGGTCACGACGCCACCCGGTCGGCGGGCGCGGTCTCGAGGAGGCGGAGGAGGGTGTCGGCGAGCGGCGCGAGCCTGCGGAGCTCGTCATCGCCCGCCACCGCGCACTGGAACGCCCCCAGGAAGCTGAGGCCGGCGAAGAGGCCGACCACGTGCTCCGGGTCGACGTCGGCGCGCAGCCGGCCGTTGGCCTGGCTCGCGCGGACCGCGCCGCCCACCACCTCGACGAAGCCGCGGCGGATGCGGTCGAGGGTGTCGCGCACGGCCGGGTCGTCGGTCATCGTGACGGCGAGGGATCGCAGCTTCAGGGAGTCGGGCACGTCCGGCTCGGCGATGCGCTCGCCCAGCGCCCGGGCGATGCCGGCGAACGGGTCGCCGGGGTCGGCCAGGGCGGAGGCCTCCAGGCGCGCGCGCATGCGCCCCGCCTGCTCCTCCAGGACCGCGGTGAAGAGCTCGCGCTTGCCGGCGAAGTGCTGGTACAGCACCGCCTCCGAGCAGGACGCCTCGCGGGCGATGTCGCCGACGCTGGCCCCGTGGTAGCCGCGCTCGGCGAAGAGCCGCCGGCCCACGGTGAGCAGGAGATCCCGGCGCCCCTCCCGCGTCATGCGGGCCCGGGGCGGCGTGCGGTCAACGGGCCCGGCGGTCACCCGTCCACGGTAACAAGTGAACGTTCACTCACCAAACGGCGCGGCCGGCAGCTCCCCCGCTACGTCTCGTCCTCGGAGACGTCCTCCTCGTCGGCCTCGCCGTAGACGGCGCGGTCCGGCTCGGCCTCCTCGTCGAACGCGTCCTCGAGGATGCGCTCGGTCCCCGCGTCATCCCCGTGGGACGCGTGATCCACCAGCAGGGCCTCCGACTGCTCGAAGCCCTCGGCGACGCCGCCGCCCGCCTCGATCACCGCCTGGAACGCGGGGTCGTACGGCTCGTCCGAGTAGGCGCCGTCAGGCGTCCGGAACTCCTCGTCGTCCAGTTCCCGGACCTCCAGCCCGGGCTCCTCGAGCAGGTCCTCGGCGTCGATCTCCTCGTACGGGTCGTCGCGGTCGGGCGGCTGGGTGCCCATGGGTCCTCCGTGGGTCGGCGGGTCGGTCACTCCCGACAGGGGCTATTCCCCGGGGTCGGCAGGCGGCAACGCGGTGCGGCCGACGCGCACGCCGGCGGCCGCGGCCATGCCCTCGATGCGGACGGCGGTCTCGACCGCGGCGCCCTTGTCGACGTCGGCCGCCCGGTCGGCCACGAACCACGCCTCGCGTGCGAAGTAGGAGAGCCGCGCGGCGGCGTCGGGGCGGCCCTGGGCGTCGGCGGCCTGGGCCTCCAGGTAGTCGAGGATCTGACGGCACTCCCTGCTCTCCCAGCCGCCGCCCCCCGTGGGATCGCGGCGCCGGGTGATGATCCACCAGCACACGATGAGCAGCGGCACCTTGATGACCAGGAACGCGCCCACCACCCACACCGCCAGGGTCCCCGGGCTGCCGAGGTTCGCGGCCAGCAGCGCGGCGAACGTGCCGAGCGACAGGACGACCACGACGGCCATCAGCAGCCCCAGCAGCAGGCCGGTCCGCAGGTTGCCCTCGCGGTCGCTGAAGGCCTTCGCGAAGAGGGAGCGGCGCCCGGTCGTTAACGGGCGAACGAGGTTGCTCGTGTCCGGGGGCTCTGCCACACTCGGACTGTACCGCCGAGCCACCCAGAGAGGTCGTCGCACATGGTCACGCTCACCGCCGAGGCGAAGGACAAGCTCCGCTCCCTGATCGCGTCGGCGGGCGACCCCGACACCGGCCTGCGGGTCCAGGTGGTCCCCGGCGGGTGCTCCGGTTTCGAGTACGACCTGTCCCTCGCCTCACCGGCCGACGGCGACGAGGTGGTCGACGGCGACGGCGTCCGCGTGATCGTGGACCGCTTCAGCGTCCCGTACCTGCTCGGCGTGGAGCTCGACTACGAGGAGGGGTTCCAGGGCGCGGGGTTCCTGATCAACAACCCCAACGCCTCCGCCTCCTGCGGCTGCGGGAAGAGCTTCCAGGCCTGAGGACAATCCCGCCGGCCAAGCAGCACCTCTCTACCCGGGCGCTGCGACCGCGCTTCGCGCGGTAGGGCCGGCGGGCGGACAATCCCGCCGGCCTGAGCAGCACCTCTCTCCCCGGGCGCTGCGACCTCGCTTCGCTCGGTAGGGCCGGCGGGCGGACAATCCCGCCGGCCATGCAGCACCTCTCTACGCGGGCGCTGCGACCTCGCTTCGCTCGGTAGGGCCGGCGGGGATTGGCGTGACGTGGAGCCGGTAGCGCTCCGGCGCGCCCGCTACGAGCCGTAGTCGGCGGTGATGAGGGTGGTGGTGCAGTCCGCGTCGCTGGCGCTTCCGACGCCGACCCAGCGGTAGCGGGGGTTCAGCAGGTTGGTCCGGTGGCCCGGGCTGTTCATCCACATTCGGACGGTCTGCCGGGCGGTCGACGCGTCGCAGCCGCCGAGCTGGGCGAGGTTCTCGGCCATCCAGCGGTCACGGGGGAAGCCCGCGTCCACCAGGCGCGTCCAGAACGGCGAGCCGTCCGGGCCGTCGTGGGTGAGCTGGCCGGTGGCCAGCAGGTAGCGGCTCTGGGCCCGGGCGGGCGTGCGCAGGGCGGCCGACACCCGCAGCGGCGTGCGGCCCCGCTCCGCGCGCACCTTGTTCATCTCGACCACCAGGGCGGTCTCGATCCGTCCCGGCCCGAGGGTCCCGGGCGTCGGGGCGTCGGCGGCCTCGGCGGAGCCGGTTCCGAGCACGATGGCGCAGGCGGCCGTCATGGCCAGTGCTGATGCGCGTCCGAGCATCCCCACCTCTATCGGCGGCGGGGCGCGCGCGCTGAACGTCCGCCGGGCCGTTCGTGCGCCCGCGACATGTGCGAGCATCGCGCGGTGACCGCAGCGCGTGCGCCACGGATCCACTGGCGTCCGCCGAAACGCGGTGTGTGGTGGCCCATCTGGGCCTTCGGCTGGGGCGTGCTGAGGCTCACGCTCCCGTGGCTGGTGGGCTACCGGGTGTTCGGCCGTGAGCACCTCCCGGCGCGCGGCGGCGTGCTGGTGGTGTCGAACCACGTGGCCGACGTCGACCCTCCTGCGGTGGGGCTGGCGTGCACGCCGCGGCCGGCGCAGTACCTGGCGATGGCGCGTCACTTCACCCACCGGCCGCTCGCGATGCTCCTGTTCTCGCTCGGGGCGTTCCCGGTGCAGGCCGGGCAGCCCGACACGCGGGCCCTGCGCCACGCCCGCGACCAGCTGGAGGCGGGGCGGGTCGTCGTCATCTTCCCCGAGGGCGCACCCACGTGGGGCGCGGAGATGGCGCCGTTCCGCGAGGGCGTCGGCCACCTGGCCCTCACCCCCGGCGTGACCGTGGTGCCCGTCGCGCTGTGGGGGACGCACCGCGTGCTGCGCGGGTGGCGGCCGGTCGGCCGGGGACCCGTCCACGTCCGGTTCGGACCGCCGGTCCCGGTCGCCGCGGAGGGGTCGCGGCGGGAGCGGGCCCACCGGCTCACCGCCGACGTGCACGACGCGATCCAGGCCCTGCTGGAGCCGATGGTGCGGGCGCGGCCGTGATCGCCCACGCCGCACCCCCGGCGCCCGCGATCGCCGCCCCGCCCGTGAGCTTCGGCCACGTGGCGGTGCGGGTCGGCGCCGGCACCCGGCGCATCGAGGTCCAGGCCGACGGGCGCATCACCGCACGCCGTGCCGTCCCGCCCGGTCCGCGGCGGCTGTCGGTGCCGGTGCCGGCGGGCGTCCACGCGGTGCGGGTGCGCGCCGCCGGGTCGGGAGGCGCGCGCTGGTCGGCGACGGTGCGGGTGCGGGCCCTGCCGCGTTCCGCGCTGCGCGCCGGCCGCATCCCCGGCTGGGTCGACCGCCGCCTGCAGGGCGACATCGACCGCCTCGTCGCCGGGATGCCGGCGATCTCGGGCGTCTACGTGCAGCACCTCGTCACGGGCTGCGGCGCGTCGTCGAATGCCGACGCCCAGTTCCCCGCGGCGTCCACGCTGAAGGCGGCGATCCTGGTCGACGCCGTCCGGCGCGGGCGCGCCGCCGACCTGCGGGCGACCCTCGACCGCATGGTGGTCGACTCCGACGACGTCGCCGCCAACGCCGTGCTCGCCTCGCTCGGGGGCGGGTCGGGCGACGCGGGCGCCCGCGGCGTGACCGACACGCTCCACGCCCTCGGGCTCGACCGGTCGCTCGTGCGCCGCCCCTACATCATCGAGGATGCCCGCCGGCCGCTGACGATCCGCACCGACCGGGCGCCCGCCCTCTTCACCAACTTCATCACCACGCCGTACGAGCTGGCGCGGCTGATGGTGGCGATCCACCGCGGGGCGATCGGCCGGGGCGGGGTGGCGCGGCTCGGCATCGGCACCCGCGCCGCCCGGGCCGAGCTGCTCGCCCGGCTGCTCGACGTGCGCGACCGCAGCAAGCTGGTCGCCGGCCTGCCGTCGTCGGTCCCGGTGGCCCACAAGACGGGCTACACCGAGGAGGTGAAGCACGACGGCGGCATCGTCTATCTGCGTAGCGGCCCGGTGGTGGCCGCGGCGATGACGTGGAGCGCCTCCGGGGTTGGGGACGCCGCCGGCGACCGGTTCATCGCCGAGGTCGCACGGGCCGCCCGACACCGCCTGGGGGGCGGCGGCGTCTGCGCCGGACTCCCCCTGTCGCCCGGCCGCGGCGACGCGCGCTAGCCTGCCGCGCGCTGACGACGAGGCGGAGGGCGGGGCGCTGATGGCGGTGGCTGGCTGGTACGACGATCCGACGCGCGCCGGGCGCCGGCGCTACTGGGACGGCGGCGCGTGGACGTCGTACGTCAGCGACGGGGGCCCGACCGCCAACGATCCGCTGCCCGTCCCCGCGCCGCCCCCGCCGGCGGCGACCGGCGGCGGTGTGCCCCCGCCGCCCGTCCCGGCCGCCGGCGACGCGGCCGTGGCCGCGACCCAGGGTGGCCGCGGCCCGTACCCGTGGACGCTGCTCGGGCGCGCCGGCTTCGGCGTGGCGGCGGTCGGCGGCATCCTGACCGCCGCCACCGCCGGCTCCACGGCGGTCCGGCAGGAGCCGTTCGGCGAGATCGAGGTGGCGGGCGGCTCGTGGATCGGCGTGGTCGCGGCGGTGCTGGGCATCGCGGCGGCCGCCGCCCCGTGGCCGTGGGCGCGCCTGACCGGCGTCGGGGTGACCAGCCTGTTCGCGCTGCTCGTCTCGTTCGCGCTCATCGGGTTCCGCGAGTCGGAGGACCTGATCGCGGGTGTGGACGTCTCCCTCGGCCCGGCCGGCTGGCTCATGTTCATCAGCGCGGTGCTGCTGTTCGCGGGCACCGCGCTGGCCCTGGTGGGCCTGCGGCGGCCGGCGAGGGGGCCGGACCCGGCGCTGCACCCGAAGGACGGCAAGGCGGTGGCCTCGCTGGTGCTCGGGATCGTGGGGTTCATCCTCCCCTTCGTGTCGGCGCCGGCCATCGGGCTGGGGCTGTTCGCGATGGACGACGTCCGCGTCACGGGCGGGCGGATCGGCGGGCGCGGCCTGGCGATCGCCGGCTTCGTCCTGGGGATCGTGTCGCTCAGCCTCTGGGGGCTGGGTCTCCTCCTGGGGATGCTGCTCGCCCAGCCGTGAGCCGGGGGCGGCGGTGCTCGATGGTGGCCCGCCAGTCGATGCGGGCGAGGAGCCACAGCACCGCGAGCACCGCGACCAGGCCGAGCACGATGGGCACGGGACCCACCCAGTCGCGCAGGCGGTCGGCCAGCTGGTCGACCGCGGTGCCGGCAACGGCCACGCCGACGCCGTAGGTGACGAGCCGGCCCGCGAAGCAGGCACCGAACACGAGCCCCAGGTTCACGCGCAGGACGCCGGCGGCGGTGTAGAGCGCCCCCGAGGGGGGCGGGGACGCCGCCAGCACCGCGGCGACCCCGATGGTGGAGCGCCGGCCGTGGAGCCTGTCGCCGAGGTAGCCGATGTTCTCGCGGGCGCCCGCCGACATCAGGCGCGGGCCCAGGGCGCGCGTCCACGCGGCCAGGATCGTCCGGCCCAGCGCGGCGCCGGCGGCCGTCGCCACCACGATGCCGACCGGGTCCACGTCGAGCTGGACGCTCAGGTAGGCGACCACCAGCCACGACGGCGGCATGGGCAGGGGCGTGACGTTCATGGCGGCGATCACGCCGGCGGCGAGCAGGTACTCCACGTTTGCGAGGGTAGCCGGGCCGGAGGGGACCTCCGCGGCCGGGTGGCGGCTAGCGGCGCCCGCGGCCGAAGTCCTGGCCGCCGGGGGCCGCCGCACGGGCGCGGGTCAGCTCGGCGGCGACGGGGACGGCCCCGGGGTCGCGGTCCTCGACGGGTGGCTCGATCCGCTCGATGCGGTGGGCCAGGACGTTGATGTTGCGCTCGCGCCGCTCCAGGCGGCCCCACGCCACCAGCAGCGGGTCGGCCCGGACGGCGGCGCGGTGACGCTCGTACACCTCGGGACGCACGATCACGTTGACCATCCCCGTCTCGTCCTCGAGCAGCAGGAACACGATGCCGCCGGCGGTGGCGGGCCGCTGGCGGGCCACCACGAGCCCGGCGACCAGGACGTCGGTGCCGTGGGGGGTCTCACGCAACTGGGCGGCGGTGCGGACGCCGGGCGGCAGGCCGTGCCGGACGAGCGTGACCAGGTGCCAGCCGGTGGAGAGGCCGGTGGTCTCGTAGTCGGCCACCACCCGCTCGAAGCGGCCCTGATCGGGGAGCGGCGGGGCGGGGGCGGCGGGGATGGGGAGGGCGAGCTGGGTGCCGGCGGCGGTCGCGCGGGGGCGGGCGAGCACCCAGAGCTCCCACAGCATCGCCCGGCGCGGGCGCTCCATGACGTCGCACGCGCCGGACCTCACGAGCTGGGCGATCTGCTCGCGGCGCAGGTCGGCGCGGGCGGCGAGGTCGGCGATGCCGCGGAACGGGCCGTCCGCCTCCCGCTCCGCCACGAGGCGGGCGGCGGCGTCGTGGCGGACTCCGCGCACGTAGCCCAGGCCGATCCGCACGGCGCCGTCCTCCATCTCGCACCCGGCCCGGGAGCGGGCGACGCACGGCGGCAGCACCTTCACGCCGCGGCGCTGGGCGTCGCGGACGAGGCTGGCGGGCGGGTAGAAGCCCATCGGCTGGGCGTTGAGGAGGGCGGCGAGGAACTCGGCGGGGTAGCGCTGCCGCAGCCATGCGCTCTGGTAGGCGAGGACGGCGAACGCCGACGAGTGGGCCTTGGGGAACCCGAAGTTGGAGAAGCCGATCAGCTTGGTGAAGACGGTGCGGATCGTCTCGTCGCCGACGCCGCGGGCGCGGGCGCCGTCGCGGAAGTCCTTCCAGAGGGCGATCATCGCCTCGCGGCTGCGCTTGCGGCTCATCGCACGGCGCAGCGCCTCCGCCTGGCCGGGGGTGAATCCGGCGAGCGCCATCGACACCTCCAGCACCTGCTCCTGGAACACCACCACGCCGAGCGTCTCCCGGAGGCAGTCGGCCAGGAGCGGGTGGTCGTAGGGCGGCTCGAAGCCGGGGTCGGCCCGCCTCGACCGCCGGTGCTTCACGTAGGGGTGGACGGCGCCGCCGCTGACGGGGCCGGGGCGGATGAGGGCCACCTGGATCGTGAGGTCGTCGAGGTTCTCGGGCCGCGTCTGCAGCAGGCTCTGCATCTGGGCGCGGCTCTCGATCTGGAACACGCCGACGGTGTCGGCGTCCTGGATCTCCTCGTAGACGGCGGGGTCGGTGAACCCGATGCGGGAGAGGTCGACGGTCCGGCCGCGCTCCCGGGCGATCATGTCGACGCACTCCTCGACCGCCGACAGCATCCCCAGGCCCAGCAGGTCGATCTTCACGAAGCCCGCGTCCGCGCAGGAGTCCTTGTCCCATTGGCAGATCTGCCGGCCGGGGAACGCGGCCGGCACCACCGGCACGAGCTCGACGAGGGGCCGGGCGCTGACGACCATCCCGCCGGAGTGCTGCGACAGGTGGCGGGGGAGGCCCGCCGCCTGACGGGCCAGGAACGCGAGGGCGCGCCAGCGGGGCGACGCGAGCTTGGCCTCGCCGTCGGGCAGCCGGGCGAGCTCCTCCTCCACGGCGTGGGCCGACGACCAGCCGTCCGAGAGCCGCGCCAGGCGCTCGATGTCGGCCTCCGGGAGGGCCAGCGCCTTCCCGAGGCCGCGGATGGCCATGCGGATGCGGAAGGTGGGGAAGGCGGCGACGAGCGCGGCGTGCTCGTGCCCGTAGCGCGCGATGATCTCCTCGATCAGCCGCTCGCGGACGTCGCGGGGGAAGTCGAGGTCGATGTCCGGCACCGACGCCATGTCCCGGTTGAGGAAACGGCCCAGGAACAGGCCGTTCTCGACCGGGTCGATGTGGGAGAGGCCGGTGAGGTAGCAGACGATCGAGCCCACGGACGAGCCCCGCCCACGGCCGGGCGGCAGCCAGCGGCGGGCGGATCCCGCGGGCCGCACCTCCAGCGCCACCTCCCGGGCGAGCTCCAGGATGTCGCGGTGCAGCAGGAAGAACCCGGCGAGGTCGTGGTGGGCGATGAGGGCGAGCTCCTCGTCGAGCCGGGCCCGCGCCGCCGCCCGCTTCGCCGCGTTGGGGTAGCGGGCGCCGAGCCCGTGGACGCAGAGGGCGGCGAGGGCGTCCTGGGCGGTCTGGCCGGGATGGGAGCCGACGAAGTCGGGGAAGCGGTAGCCGAGGTCGCGGGTCAGGTCGAACTCGAGGCGCTCCGCCACCCGGAGGGTCTGGGCGACGGCGGCGGGGTGGCCGGCGAACAGGGCGGCGGTCTCGGCGGGCGGGCGCAGGACGGCCTGGTGGTTGCCGCGTCGGGCGTCCTCGGATCCGTCGAGGGTCAGGCGGTGCCCGATCGCGACGAACGCGTCCTGCAGGAGCGCCGCCTCCGGCGTGTGGGCGTGGGGGTCGCCGGTCGCCACCGCCGGGACGCCGGCCGCCTCCGCCAGGCGCTCCAGGTCGCGCGCCAGGGCGCGGTCCCCGCGGTTGCGGGTGAGCTGGATCTCGACGTGGACGCTCCCGCGGCCGAAGTCGGCGACCAGCGCCCGCGGCGGCGCCTCGGCGCCGCGACGGCCGCCCGCGCGCACGAGCCGCGGGACGTGGCCGTGGCGGGCGCATCCGGTCAGGCACACGAGCCCCTCGGTGCGGCCCGGCTCGGAGAGCGCGGCGCGGTCGAGCGCCGGTGGGATGGCGCGGCGATCCGGCGGCGGCCGCGTCCCGGCGTGCGCGAGGGTGATGAGGCGGCACAGGTTGGCGTACCCCCGGCCCGTCGCGGCGAGGAGGGTCAGGTGGGAGCCGTCCGCCAGCGTCACCTCGGCCCCGGTGATGGGACGCACACCGGCAGCCCGCGCGGCGTGCGCGAACGCGAGGGATCCGCACAGGCCGTCGTGGTCGGTCAGCGCGAGCGCCTCGTGCCCCATCGCCGCCGCCGTCCCGGCCATCTCCTCCGGCGTGGACGCCCCGTCCAGGAAGCTGAACGCCGAGTGCGCGTGCAGCTCGACGTAGGGGGTGGAGGAGGGGGGCTGGGACATCGAACACATGTTCGTACCCAGGCGCCGCCGGTTCAACCTGATCGGCCATCGCCCCCGCCGCCGGGGGTGGGGTACGGTTGCGCACCGTGGAGATCCCCGAGGGGCTCGACTCCCTCTTCGTCGTCGTCCTCGTGGCCGCCCTCGCGCCCCTCATCGTGGGCCTGCTGCCGGGGCCGCGCGTCCCCGAGGTCGTGGTCCTGCTCGTGCTCGGCGTGGTCGTGGGCCCGCACGTGCTGGACATCGCGGAGACCGGCCCGGAGATCTCCCTCATCGCGAACGTCGGGCTGGGCTTCCTGTTCTTCCTCGCCGGCTTCGAGCTGGACCTGTCGCTGCTGCGCGGGGCCGAGGGCCGCGCCGCAGGGATCGCCTGGACGGTCTCGATCGTGGCGGCGATGGCCGTGGTCGGGGTGCTGGCCGCGGTCGGCTTCGTCCACGCGTTCCTGCCGGTCTCGATCGCCCTGACCACCACCGCCCTGGGCACGCTGCTGCCGATGCTGCGGGACTCGGGGGAGACCTCGGGGCCGTTCGGGCGCGCGATCATGGCCAACGGCGCCGCCGGGGAGTTCCTGCCCATCATCGCCATCTCGCTCTTCCTCAGCGCGAAGGGGGCGTGGCACTCGCTGGCGCTGCTCGCCGCGTTCGGGGCCCTGGCGGTGCTCGTCTCACTGGCGTCGCGTCACCTGAAGGGGCGCTCGGTGGCCGAGCTCGTGCGGCTCGGGTCGGAGACGTCGTCCCAGACCGCCGTCCGCATCGCGGTGGTGCTGCTCGTGGCCCTGCTGCTGCTCGCGGGCGAGCTGGGCCTGGACGTGGTGCTCGGCGCCTTCGCGGCGGGGATCGTGCTCCGGGCGACCCTTCCGGAGGGCGACGAGGCCCTGGAGCGCAAGCTCGACGGGCTGGCGTTCGGGTTCTTCGTCCCGGCGTTCTTCGTGGTGTCCGGGATGCGGGTGGATCTCCCGTCGATCCTGGACAACCCGGCGCGGATGTTCGTCTTCCTCGCGTTGATCCTCGCGGTGCGGGGGCTGCCGGTGCTCCTGACGTTCCGCTCGCGCCTGCCGGGGCGGGACCCGATCCGCCTGGGGCTGCTGTCGGCGACGGCGCTCCCGCTCATCGTCGCGATCACGGAGGTGGGCCTGGCGACCGGCGAGATGCTGCCGGAGAACGCGGCGGCGCTGGTGGGGGCGGGGCTGCTGTCCGTCCTGATCTTCCCGATGCTGGCCCGGGCGCTCGAGCGCCGGCCCGGCAGCGACACGCCCTCGACGCTGGCCACCGAGGAGGCCGCCTGAGCGTGCCGCCCCTCAGCGCCTGAAGCTGCGCAGCTCCCAGAAGACGCCGCGGCGCACGTCGCCCGGCGCGAGGCCCTCGGCCGCGACCGCCGCCGCGATCGCCGAGGGGGGATGCACATGCACGCGGAAGGCGTGCCGCCGGAGCCGCTCCACGACGTTCACGCCGCCCACCGCGACCCGCGTCCACCACGCGGCGCGGGGGTACGTCATCACCAGGAGGGAGCGCGCGTGGGCGGCGGCCGCCCCCGCCAGGCGCGGGCCGTCCGGGTCGCAGCAGACGACCCGGTTCATCACCACGACATCCGCATCCGGCACGTCCCGGGCGGTGGCGAGGTCGGCGATCCGGCGGTCGACCCGGTCGCCCAGGCCGGCGGCGTCCAGGAGCTCACGCGCCGGCGCGTCGTAGGCCGGCGACATCTCCACCACCACCGCTCGCTCGGCACCCGCGCGGAGCAGCTCGATCGGGACCGTCCCCACCCCGCCGCCGACCTCCAGCACGCTCCGGCCGCGGACGCCGTGGCGGCCGACCTCAGCGACGACGCGGCGCGACGTCCGGTCGAGTCCGCGCCGCACGTACCGCCGCGCGTCGCGACGCGCCACCCGCTCGCTGAAGAACTCCTCGTACGCCCGGCTGCAGCAACGGCTCACGGCGCGGCCGTCAGGCGTCGATCTCGGTCCCGAAGTTCGGGTAGCGGTCGGTCAGCAGCCCCATGTAGCCGTGGGTCTGCGCCGTGAAGCGGACCGCCCAGGCCGTCAGGTTCCGCAGCCCCAGGGGCATCGCGCCCGTGAACAGGCACGCGACCCAGGAGATGATCGCGAGGATCTGGATGAGCTGGCCGACGATGTAGGCCACGATCAGTGCTGGGATCGCCATGATGATCCTGAACGCGACGGTCCACCGGTTCTGCGGCGCCGGCGGGGCGATCGACAGGTCGGCGTCGTACGGGTCGGTCCCCATGAACCCGGGGTACGGATCCGCGAGGAACAGCAGATAGCCGTACACCTGCGTCTGGTAGCGCAGGTACTGCGCGATGAAGTCGTGCAGCCCGTCCGGCGTCCGGCCCGCGAACAGCGTGGCGAACCAGCTTACGATCACGGCGAAGAAGACGACGATGCCCCAGAGGGCCAGCCAGATCAGGTGCGGGACGACCAGGATCAGGCGGAAGGCCACCGTGAGGCGGGTGCGCCGCAGGTCGTCGGTGACGGAGAGCCGGATCGGGTGCTCCACGCAGGCGACCATAGTCGCGGCGGCGGACGGCGCGCAAATCGGCGCCGCGCCGTTTCCGGGACGCGTGAGGGGGGCGCCCGTGCCCCAGGCGCCCCCCTCGGTGGTCCCGCGACGCCGGGTGCCCTCCGGCGGCGCTGTGATGTGGTCGTCCGTCCTGCACCACATGCATCGCCCGGGACAGGATCTCCCTGGCGACCGCATAGAGAGCGTGCCCATGGTCCCGAGGGGCGAAACCGCCACCGTGCGTGGAGGGACCCGTCGATGTTGGGCGGCGACAGGGGGCGTGGATAGCATGCCGCCCGCCCGCCCCCCGTCCGTCTCGAGGAACCGCAATCCGTAACCGTTTCGTGCGCGCCGCGGTCGCCGCCGCCATCGCCGCCGTCCTCGCGCTCCCCGCGGCGGCCGCCGCCGCGCTGCCCTACGTGGCGGTCGACCCGGGCCACGGCGGGGGCGACACGGGCGCCGTCGGCCTGCTGCCGGCCGGCACCGTCACCGGGCTGCCGGCGCGGACCGACGCCCAGGGGCGGACGATCCTGATGGAGAAGGACGTCAACCTCGACATCGGGTTGCGCCTCGACGCGTGGCTGCGCGCCAACGGCGGCCGCACCCTGGTGACCCGCAACCAGGACCTCGCGGGCGGGAACACCCCGTACACCACGGAGGGCGCCGACCTGAAGGCCCGCACCGACGCGGCGAACGCCGCCGGCGTCGACGTGTTCGTGTCCATCCACAACAACGCGATGGGCTCGACGGCGGGCAGCGGCACCGAGACGTTCCACTACTACTACTCGAGCGCCGCGTCGCGGACGCTGGCCGACGCGGTGCAGGCCCAGCTCGTGGCGGCGCTGCGCCTGCCGGACCGCGGCGTGAAGACCGCCGGGTTCTACGTGCTGCGGCACACGAAGATGCCCGCGATCCTGGTGGAGGGCGGGTTCCTGACCAACAGCACCGACGTGATGATGCTCGCCGACCCCAACGTGCGGCAGCGCATCGCGGAGGCGATCGGCCGCGGCATCGCCGCCTACGCCGCCGCCGATGTGGCGCCGCCGCCGGAGCTGCCGCCCACGATCGGCCCGTGGTCGACCAAGCCGGCACGCGTCCCCGCCGGCTACCGCCTGGTCAAGACGGGGGTCACCAACCCGGTCGGCAAGGGCGGTTGGCTCGCGGTGATCGTCGGGTTCCGCCAGCCGGCGCAGGGGGCGCTGCCGGCCACCATCGGCCCGTGGCGCACCCGGCCGGCCGGCGTGCCGTCGGGCTACCGCCTGGTGAAGAGCGGGAAGACGAACCCGGTGGGCAGGGGCGGCTGGCTCGCGGTGCTGAGGACGGCTCTCCCCCAGCCCTGAACCCGTGGCCGGCTCAGTGGACGCTCCACGAGCCGTCCGCCGCCTCGCGGTACACCACCATCAGCCGGCCGGGGTCGACCACGACCTCCCAGTAGTGGCGGTCGATCGGCCGGCCCGTCCACCACAGGTCCTGCACCAGCCAGTCGTCGCGGACGGCGGCCACCCGCCGCATGCGGCCGTCGACCTCCACCCGCACGGGCGCGCCGTCGCCGCCGCACGCGACCCGGGCGGGCCGCGGCGCGCCGATCGCCCGGAGGGTCACCCCGGCTCCGTCACGGCTCGTAGGGCGTCAGCGCCCACCGCCGCTCGGGGCGGCGCGACCACGGCTCCAGCTCGACCGCCCGCAGCATCGCCCCCTGGCCCTGGGCGGCGCGCACCTGGCTGACGGCCTCGCGGGTCCGCGCCCGCCGCTCCTCGGCCGGCGAGGGGATGGCCGTGAGCTGGTGACCCGCCACCGCGCCGGACGCGTCGCCGCCGATCCACAGCTCGGCGACGGGGGCGGCGATCTCGCCGAGCCGGGGCAGGGCGGCGACCGCCAGCCGGTCGGGGTCGGCGGTGGCCTCGCGCAGCGTGAGCTCCCGCGTCCACGACCCGCCGTCGGCGAGGCGCGCGCGCAGCGCCAGGGTGCGCAGGGCGGCGCCACGGCCGCGGGCCACGCCGGCGATCTCGCCGAGCATCAGCCGCGCCGCGGCCTCGAGGGCCGGCAGCGACCCGACCGCCTCGGGGAACGTGATCGCGGCGCGCAGCGGCCGCGGCGGGATCCGCGGTCGCGGGGGGCGCCCCGGTTCGCCGCGCGCGAGCCGCCACGCCTCGAGGCCCGGGAACCCCAGGCGTTCGAGGGCGGCGGCCCGCGGCAGCGCCGCCACCTGCCCGATCGACGCGATGCCCAGGTCGCGGAGGGCGGTGACGAGCTCGGGCGCCAGGGGGAGCCGGTCGGCGGGGAGGGGGGCGAGGAACCCGGGCACCTCCTCCTCGTCGAGCAGGAGCGGGCGGCCGGGGGCCGCCTCGCAGGCCGCCTGGAGCGCGGCGAAGAGCGTGGGGGCGGCGCCCACCCGGCCGTCGGCGCCGACCGGCAGCGCGCCCCGCACCCGCCGCATGACGCCGGGGAGGCCGCCGTGCAGGCGCATGGTCCCGCGCGCGTCGAACGCGGCACCCTCCTGGCCGGCCGGCTCGACCGCGAAGCCCGCCGCCTCCAGGCGCTCCAGCGTGCGCTCGAACGCGTCGGCGGCGGCGTCGGGGTCGGCGACCACCAGCTCCAGGCGCGGGCAGCGGGCGAGCGCCTCGCCGATCCGCAGCCCGGGCCGGACCCCCTGCGCCTCGGCCGCCGGCGTGCACAGCCCCACCACCTGCGGGGCGCCCGGCGCGGGGCCGAGCGCGACCGGGGCGTCGGCTGGCATGCGCGCCTGGAGCAGGGCCACCAGGAGCGGCAGGCGGGGGAGGTGGACGGCGACGATCATCGAACACATGTTCGCCCATGGCCCGGACGTCATCAAGCCCGCATGGCGAGACGGCGTGGCGTCCCCGGATCCCCACCGGTCAACTCGCGGCCGAATGCGCCGAATGTCACATCTGATGGCCGATCTGGGCGACCACGCGGACGACGCGCGCCCGCGCGCGCTCCTCCTCGACGGCGACCGGGGCTCCCGCGCCCGGCTCCGCGCGCTGCTCGAGGGCGCCGGCTGGCGTCCCGACCCCACCGCCGGCGACGCCGACGCGGTGCGCCGTCGCGGCATCGGGCCGGCGCGGGTCGTCTTCGCCGACTGGCCGCGCCTGGAGCTCCTCTGGCCGGACCTGCTCGCCGCCCGCGAGGTGGGGGACGGCTCCCCCTACGTCGTGGCCCTGATCGACGCGGGTGCCGAGGCCGACGCCGCCGCGGCCCTCGAGGCGGGCGCCGACGACTGCCTGCTGCGCCCCGTCCGCCCCGGCGACCTGACCGCCCGCCTGGCCGTCGCCCTGCGCGCGGGCCGCGTCCGGCGCGGGATCCGTGGCGCCGCGGCCGCCGCCACGCGCGAGCGCGAGCGCACCGCCGCCGTCCTGTCGTCCCTGCCCGACGGACTGGTGATCATGGCCGCCGACGGGACGGTGGTGGAGGTCAACGACGCCCTCTGCGACCTGATCGGGGTCCCGCGCGCGGATCTCGTGGGACGCCGGTCGCTGTTCCCCGACTGGCCGGAGGACGAGCGGCCGCGCCTGTCGGCCGCCCTCGCCGAGGCCTCCGGCGCCGGCGCGGCCGATCGCGATGTCCTCCTGCCCCGTCCGGACGGCACCCGGTTCCCCGCCCTGGTGAGCATCGCGGTGTCGCGCCCCGGCTCCGGCGGCCCCGGGGCCTACGTCGCGACGGTGAAGGACATGACCGACCGCCTGCGGGCCGAGTCGGTCCGCGCCGCCCTGGGCCGCGTGGGCGCGGTGGCCGCGGCGGGCGCCGACGCCGGCGCCGTGTTCGCGCGCATCGCCCGCGAGGTCGCCGTCCTCGGGAACGGCGCGCACGGCGCGGTCCACCGCGGTTCGGGGGGCGTGGAGGTCGTGGCCGCCGCCTCCGACGCCACCGAGCCCGGCTCCGCGCCCCGCCGCCGCCGCGGCGCCCTCCGCGCCCCCGTCGAGGTCGACGGCGCCCGCTGGGGCTGCGTCGTCGCCGCCCCCGGGCCCGGCCGGGTGCTGCCCGCCGGCCTGTGGGACGTGCTCGAGTCGATGGCCGACCTCGCCGCCGGCGCCGTCATCGGGGAGCGGGCCCGCCGGCTGGTCGCCGCCCGGGCGGGCGGCGACCCCCTGACGGGCCTGGCGGGCCCCCAGGCCTTCGCCGACGAGCTGGCCCGCGAGGTGGAGCGGGTGCGCCGCTACGGCGGGCCGCTCTCGCTGGTGCTGGTCGACGTCGACGGATTCCGGACCGTCAACGACCGCCACGGCCCGCGCGTGGCCGACGCCGTGCTGCAGGGCATCGGCGAGCTGATGGGGGCGCACGTCCGCGCGGGCGACGCGCTCGGCCGCACCGGCGGCGACGAGTTCGCCTGGTTGCTGCCCCACGCGGGGCCGGAGGACGCCCGCGACGCCGCAGCCCGCCTGCGCCGGGCGATCGCCGAGACGCCGTTCGCCGGTGCGGGGTACGTCACGACGTCCGTCGGGATCGCGACCGCCGCGGACGCCGACGCCACCGGCGACCTCCACCGCCAGGCGGAGGTGGCGCTCCACTGGGCCAAGGTGTCGGGCCGCAACCGCGCCATGGCCTACACGTTCGCGGTGGCGGAGGAGGTGTTCGCCCACCGCGGCGGCGACCGCGCCGAGGCGCCGAGCCTTCGCGCCATGCGCGCGCTGGCGTGGGCGGTCGACGCGAAGGACCCCTACACGCACCGCCACTCCGCCCGCGTCGCCGACCTCGCCGTGCAGGTCGCGACGGCGCTCGGCTGGCCGGTGACCCGTGCCGCCCAGCTGCGCGAGGCGGGCCTCGTGCACGACGTCGGCAAGATCGCGGTGCCCGACGCGATCCTGTTCAAGCCCGGCCCGCTGACCGACGCGGAGCGCGAGGCGGTGAGCGCCCACGCCGAGGTGGGGGCGCGGATCGTGGCCGACGTCCTCTCGGCCGAGCAGGCGGCCTGGGTGCGCAGCCACCACGAGCGCTGGGACGGGACGGGCTACCCCGACCGGCTGGCGGGCGAGGACATCCCGGAGGAGGCCCGCGTCCTGGCGCTGGCCGACTCGTGGGACGTGATCGTGAGCTCGCGCAGCTACCAGGCGGGCCGGGGGGTGGATGCCGCGCTGGCCGAGGTGCGCCGCTGCTCCGGCAGCCAGTTCTGGCCCGTCGCCGTCGACGCGCTGGCGCGGCTGGTCGCGGCCGGCGCGGGGACCCGCCCCGGCCCGGAGGCCCCGGCTCAGGCCCGGGTGGCGCCCCAGCCGTCGTCGTGGACGAGCGTCCGCCAGGGGCGCCGGATCGCGGCGAGCGCCGGCGGGAGCCCCTCGGGGAACTGGACCGGGTAGCCGAGCGGCGTCAGCAGCGGCACCTCGACCTCGTCCGGCAGGCCGAACAGCGCCCGCACCTCGTCCTCCACGAACCACTGGAACACCGTGGGGACGGTTCCGAGCCCCTTCGCCCGGGCCGCGACCATCAGGTTCTCGAGCATGAACGCCACCGAGGTGATGTCCGCGTCGCGCTCGAAGTCCGTCTCGCCGACCGTCGGGTACGCGTGGCGCGGCACGCGCAGGCACAGCAGCCACACCGGCACCATCGGGTACGTGCCCAGGGCCGTCTCGGCGTAGCCGCGCGCCCACGCCGCGTGGTCGTCGGGGTCGGTGCCCGTGGCGGGGGGCCGGGCGATGCGGAAGTACTCGGCGCCGCCGCGCATGACCAGCTCCGCCAGCTTCGCCCGCTTCTCCGCGTCGCGGACCACCAGGATCCCCCACGGCTGCTGCATCCCGCCGTTCGGGGCGAGCAGGGCCAGCCGGAGCAGCTCGTCCAGGTCCTCGTCGCTGACGGGGCGGTCGGTGTACTGGCGCACGCTGCGCCGCTTGCGGATGGCCTCCAGGGCGTCCATGGCTCCTCGCGGGGTCGTGATGTGGGGCCGCAGCCTACGGGCGGTCAGTCGTCGCCGGGCGGCGGGCGGCGCTGGGCCTTGCGCTGCGACCGCCGCGCCTTCTCGGCCAGGCGGCGCTCGGTGGCGCCGCGGCTCGGCCGGGTGGGCCGCCGCGGCGGCGCCGGGGGCGCCATGGCGTCGGCCACCCGCCGCTCCAGTCGCGCCAGCACGATCTCCCGGTTGCGCTCCCGCGAGCGGTCCGTCTGGCTGCTGAGCCGCAGCGGCCGCGCGTCGAGCCGCAGCCGCGCCGCCAGCCGCTCCGCGACGGGCTCCGGGATGCCCTCCAGGTCCTCGCGGCGGATCGTCAGCTCGGCGCGGGTCTCGGCGTGGTCGCGCCGCTGGCCGCCGGGGCCCGAGGCGCGGGAGTACGTCCAGGCGCCGCGGCCCGCGAGGAGCGCGGCCACCTCGTCCGGGCTCATGCCGTCGGCGCGGGGACCTTCGGCTGGGCGCCGGCCCGGGCGGCCTCGATGCGCTCGACGGCCTCCTCGCGGCTCACGTCGTGGCCCTTCTCGCGCTTCCAGATCACGAAGCCGCAGCCCGGGTTCTTCCGGCTCTTCCAGCTCGTGCACCCGTAGGCGCGGCTGTTCTCCACGATCTGCCCGCCGCAGCCGGGCGTGGGGCACGCCGCCAGCGGCTCCTTGGAGGCCGCGGGGGCGGCGTTGGTCTCGCCGCGGGCGACCATCGCCCGGGCGGCCTCGACGTCGACCTCGCCCTTCTGGCCGCGGACCTTCTTCCAGATGACGTAGCCGCAGCCAGGCTCGGTCCGGCTCTTCCAGCTGGTGCACCCGTAGCTCCTGGTGCGCTCGATGATCTCGCCGCCGCAGCCGGGGGTGGGGCAGGGGCCGATGACCTCGCGCTCGCTCTCCAGGTCCTTGCTGGAGCGGCCGGCGTGGATGTGCTCCAGCGCCTCCTCGCGGGTGATCGTGCGCCCGTTCTGCTGCTTCCAGAGCGTGTAGCCGCAGCCGGGGTCGTCCTTGCCGTGGTAGGTGTTGCAGCCGTAGCTCTTCGGATACTCCACCACCTGGCCCTCGCAGCCGGGGGTGGGGCAGGGGGCGAGCGGCTCGCGCTCGATCTTGAGGTCGCCGCGCTCCTTGTCGGCGAACCAGGCGACCACCT
>DAISWG010000026.1:0-48306 GCA_036826475.1 Miltoncostaeaceae bacterium
CGACCTCGACCGCGCCGAGATCGCGCGCATCCTGCGCGTCGGCAACCGCTTCGCCGAGGTCATGGAGCGCGACATCAAGAAGGTGCCGACCCTGCGGGGCCGCACCATCATCAACATGTTCTTCGAGGCCTCCACCCGCACCTCGACCTCGTTCGAGCTCGCGGGCAAGCGGCTCTCCGCCGACGTCGTCAACGTCAAGGGCTCCGGCTCCAGCGTGGAGAAGGGGGAGACCCTCAAGGACACGGTCATCACCCTCAACGCGTACGCGCCCGACGTCCTCGTCATCCGCCACGCCTCCGTCGGGGCGTGCCAGATGGCCGCCCGCTACACCGACGCCGCCGTCATCAACGCCGGCGACGGCAAGCACGAGCATCCCACCCAGACCCTGCTCGACCTCTACACCATCGAGCGCGAGGTGGGGCCGCTCGACGGGCTCCAGATCGCCTTCGTCGGCGACGTCGCCCACTCGCGGGTCGCGCGCTCCGGCATCCGCGGCTTCCAGGCCATGGGCGCCGAGGTGAGCCTGATCGCCCCGCCCACCCTCCTCCCCCGCGACGCGGAGCGGGCGCTGGGGGTGCGCACGTCCACCGACATCCGCGACATCGCCGACGCCGACGTCGTCTACGTCCTGCGGATGCAGCTCGAGCGGATGGGGCCCGGCGGCTTCGTCCCCTCGCTGCGGGAGTACGCGATGACCTACGGGGTCAACCACGGCCGCCTCAGGCCCGGTCAGCGCGTCATGCACGCCGGGCCCATCAACCGCGGTGTGGAGATCTCCGGCGAGCTCGCCGACGACCCGAAGACGCTCATCGAGCGCCAGGCCGCCAATGGCATGGTCGTGCGGATGGCGGTGCTCTACGACCTGCTCGCCGGACCGGCCGGGGCCGCCGAGCCGGCCGACGCGCCCATCTCCGCGGTCGCCGCGTAGTGGCGCCGCGCCTCCCACAGCGCCCCGGCCCCGGGGCGAACGTCGTCGTGCGCGGCGCGCGCGTGCTGGACCCCGCCGCCGGCATCGACGAGGTCCGCGACCTGGTCATCCGCGACGGCGTGGTCGGCGGCGACCCCGACGGCCTGGAGGTGATCGACGCGGGCGGGATGATCGCCGTGCCCGGCTTCGTCGACCCGCACGTCCACCTGCGCACCCCCGGCCGCGAGGACCTGGAGGACATCGCCACCGGCAGCCTCGCCGCCGCCGCCGGCGGCTTCGTGACCATCGTGGCCATGCCCAACACGTCGCCGGTCGTGGACTCGGCGGCCATCCTCGGCACCCTGCTGGACCGGGCCGGTGAGGAGGCCGTCGTCCGCGTCGGATTCCTCGCCGCGATCACGGTGGGGCAGAAGGGCGCGGAGCTCACCGAGCAGGCCGAGCTCGCCGAGCTCGGCGCCGTCGGGTTCAGCGACGACGGCCACCCGGTCGCCGACGCCCGCGTGATGCGGCGGGCCCTCCAGTACCAGCGCATCACCGGCCTGCCGCTGGTGCTGCACGAGGAGGACCCGAAGCTCTCCGGGAAGGGCGTGATGCACGAGGGCGCCGTCGCCAGCCGCCTGGGCCTGGAGGGGATCCCCTCCATCTCCGAGAGCGTCGCCGTCGCCCGCGACGCCGCCCTGGCCGAGTACGAGGACGGGTGGATCCACATCTGCCACGTCTCCGCCGTCGAGACGGCCGAGGAGATCCGCCGCGCCAAGGCGCGCGGCGTGCGGATCACCGGCGAGGTCACGCCGCACCACCTCACGCTCACCGACGAGGCGGTGCACTCGCTCGACCCCGCCCGCCACAAGATGAACCCGCCCCTGCGCGAGGAGAGCGACCGGCAGGCGTTGATCGCCGCCCTCGCGGAGGGGACGCTGGATTGCGTGGCCACCGACCACGCCCCGCACGACGCCGACGAGAAGGAGGTCCCCTTCGAGGAGGCCCCGTTCGGGATCACCGGCCTCGAGACCGCCTTCGCCGTCTGCAACACCCACCTGGTGCGGACCGGCGCGCTGCCGCTCGAGACGCTGGTGCGGCGGATGGGCGCCGACGCGGCGGAGGTGCTCGGGCTGCCGGCGCCCACGCTGGCGGACGGCGCGGTGGCCGACCTGGCCCTCATCGACCCCGACGCCGAGGTGACGGTGGGCGAGGGGGGCTTCCGGAGCAAGTCGCGCAACTCGGCGTGGACGGGGGAGACCCTCCACGGCCGGGTGGCGCTCACGATCGCGGGAGGGCAGATCGCATGGCGACCGTAGGAACCGAGCGGCACCCGGCGGTGCTTCGCCGGGACGACACCGGGCTGATCGTGGTGGACGTGCAGGAGGCGTTCCGCCCGGTCATCGACGGCTTCGACGAGACCGTCCGCAACTGCGGCATCCTGGCCGCCGGCTTCGGCGCCCTCGGGCGGCCCGTCCTGGTGAGCGAGCAGTACACCAAGGGGCTCGGCCACACCGTCGAGGAGCTGGCCGAGCGCTTCCCCGAGGGCACCGACCCGGTCGAGAAGCTGCGGTTCAGCGCGTGCGGGGTGGAGGCGTTCGACCGGCAGCTGGCCGACGCCGGCTGCTCCACCTGGGTGGTGTGCGGCATCGAGACCCACGTGTGCGTCAACCAGACCGTCCACGACCTGATCGCCCGCGGCCACACCGTGCACGTCGCGGCCGACGCGGTCTCGTCGCGCGCGGCGTCCAACAAAGCCGCCGGCCTGGAGAAGATGGCCGCCGCCGGCGCGCACGTGACCTCGGCGGAGATGGCGCTCTTCGAGCTGCTCGAGGTCGCCGGGACGGACGAGTTCAAGGCCATCTCCAAGATGGTGCGATGACGCCCGGTCCCACGCAGGCCGTGGTGGTCCTCGAGGACGGGCTCGTGCTGCCGGCGGCCTCCGTCGGCGCGCCGGGCACGGCGCTCGGCGAGATGGTCTTCACCACCGGCATGACCGGCTACCAGGAGGCCGTCACCGACCCGTCGTACCTCGGGCAGATCCTGTGCTTCACCGCGCCGATGATCGGCAACTACGGCGCGGGGCCCGGGCACGACGAGAGCGACCGCCCCTGGCCGGGCGCCGTCATCATGGCCCGGGCCGGCGACGCCGCCGGGACCGGCGGCCCCGTCGGATGGCGCACGTGGCTGGCCGAGCGCGGCGTGGTGGCGGTGGAGGACTGCGACACCCGGCGCCTGGTGCGCCACCTGCGCGACCGCGGCGCCATGCGCGGCGGCGTGTCGACCGAGCTGGGCGCGGAGGAGCTGCTCGCGCTGGTGCGCGCGCACCCGGTGCTCGACGGCCGCGACCTGGCGAGCCGGGCGGCGGCGGGGCCGCGCGAGGTCGGCGACGACGGCCCCCGCGTGGTCGCCATCGACTGCGGGATGAAGGAGAGCATCGCCCAGGGCCTGGCGGGCGCCGGGTGCCGGGTGGAGGTGGTCCCGGCCGGCGTCACCGCCGACGAGGTGCTGGCGCGCGGCCCCGACGGCGTGTTCCTGTCCAACGGCCCCGGCGACCCCGCCGCCGTCACGGACGTGATCGGCACCGTCGGCGGCCTGCTCGGGCAGGTGCCCGTGTTCGGCATCTGCCTGGGGCACCAGCTGCTGTCGCACGCCCTGGGGCTGCGCACCGAGAAGCTCGCGTTCGGGCATCGCGGCGCCAACCACCCGGTGCGCCGCGCCGACGACGGCCGCGTGGAGATTACCGTCCAGAACCACGGCTACGCCGTGGTGGCCGACGGGCTGCCCGACGGCGTCGAGGTCACGCGCACCAGCCTGTTCGACGGCTCGGTGGAGGGGATCGCCGCGCCGGAGCTGCACGCGTTCTCCGTGCAGTACCACCCGGAGGCGAGCCCCGGGCCCCACGACGCCCGCTACATGTTCCGCGAGTTCGTCGCCGGCATCGGCGGCCGCTGATGCCCCGCCGCGACGACCTCACGACCATCCTGGTGCTCGGCAGCGGCCCGATCGTGATCGGGCAGGCCGGCGAGTTCGACTACTCCGGCACCCAGGGGGCCCGCGCGCTGCGCGCCGAGGGCTACCGGGTGGTGCTGGTCAACTCGAACCCGGCGACGATCATGACCGACCCCTCCGTGGCCGACCGCACCTACGTCGAGCCGCTCGACCCGGAGTCCGTCGAAGCGGTCATCGCGCTGGAGCGGCCCGACGCGCTGCTGCCGACGCTCGGCGGCCAGACCGCCCTGAACCTGGCGATGGAGCTGAGCGGCTCGGGCGTGCTCGACCGCTACGGCGTGGAGCTGATCGGCGCCGACATCCCCGCGATCCGCAGGGCCGAGGACCGGGAGGTCTTCCGCGACACCATGGACGCGGCCGGCCTGGCGGTGCCCGCGAGCCACATCGTCACCGACCTGGAGGGCGGCCGCGCCGCGGCGGCCGACCTGGGCCTGCCCGTGATCCTGCGGCCCGCCTTCACGCTCGGCGGCGAGGGCGGCGGCGCCGCCCACACCCCCGAGGAGCTGGACGCGCGCCTGCGGCTCGCCCTCGCGGCGAGCCCCATCAACCAGGTGCTGGTGGAGCGCTCCGTGCTCGGCTGGGCGGAGATCGAGCTGGAGGTCGTCCGCGACGTCGCGGACAACGCCGTGATCGTCTGCTCGATCGAGAACATCGACCCGATGGGCGTGCACACCGGCGACTCGGTCACGGTCGCGCCCGTCATGACGCTCACCGACCAGGAGCTCCAGTCGCTCCGCGACGCCGCCATCACGGTCATCCGCGCGGTCGGCGTCTCGACCGGCGGCGCCAACGTCCAGTTCGCCCTGAACCGGGCGACGGGCGAGGTGGTCGTCATCGAGATGAACCCGCGCGTGTCGCGCTCGTCGGCCCTGGCGTCGAAGGCCACCGGCTTCCCCATCGCAAAGATCGCGGCGCGCCTGGCGGTGGGCTACACGCTCGACGAGCTGCCCAACGAGATCACGGGCGTCACGCCCGCCAGCTTCGAGCCGACCCTCGACTACGTGGCGGTCAAGGTGCCCCGCTTCGCGTTCGAGAAGGTCCCGGGCGCGTCGACCGAGCTGACCACCCACATGAAGAGCGTGGGGGAGGTGCTCGCCCTGGGCCGCACCTTCGGCGAGGCGTTCGGCAAGGCCATGGCCGGCCGCGAGCTGGACGTGAAGCCGCGCCGCACCGACGACGCGGCCGAGGCCCTCACGTGGCTGCGCACGCCGTCGTGGGACCGCTACGACATCATCCTGGACGGCCTCGTCACCGCCCGCCTGGACCCCGCCGACGTCATCACGGCCACGGGCATCGACCCGTGGTTCGTCGCCGAGTTCGAGCGGCTCGACGCCGCCCGCCGGGCCCTCTCGGGCCCCCTCGGGTCGCTGGACGCCGGCGCCCTGCGCAGCGCCCGCCGCGCCGGCCTCGCCGACCGCGACATCGCCGCGGCCGCCGGCGCCACCGAGCAGGAGGTGGGGGAGCGCCGCCGGGCCCTCGGCGTGCGGCCGACCTACCACGCGGTCGACACCTGCGCCGCCGAGTTCGCGGCCCTCACGCCCTACTACTACTCGGCCTTCGCGTCGGAGGACGAGCTCGCCCGCGACGCGCGCCCCTCCATCGTGGTGCTGGGGTCGGGGCCCAACCGGATCGGGCAGGGCATCGAGTTCGACTACTGCTGCGTCCACGCCGCCGAGACGGCGCGGGAGCTGGGGTATGCGGCGGTGATGGTCAACTGCAACCCGGAGACCGTCTCGACCGACCACGGGGTGAGCGACCGCCTGTACATGGAGCCGGTCACCGCCGACGCCGTGCTGGACATCTGCGCCGCGGAGCGCCCGGTCGGCGTGATCGCCCAGCTCGGCGGTCAGACCCCGCTGCGCCTGGCGCGGACCCTCGCGGAGGCGGGCGTCCCGATCCTGGGGACCCCGCACGAGGCGATCGACCTGGCCGAGGACCGCGGGCGCTTCGGCGCGCTGCTCGACGAGCTCGGGTTGCAGGCGCCGCCCTGGGCGATCGCCCACGACGGCGACGAGGCCCTGGCCGCCGCCGCCGAGGTCGGCTACCCGGTGCTCGTGCGCCCCTCGTACGTGCTCGGCGGGCGGGCGATGGCCATCTGCGACTCGCCGGACGCGCTCCGCGCGTACATCGCGCGGGAACGGCCCGAGGGCGTGCTGCTCGTGGACCGCTTCCTGGACAACGCGATCGAGCTGGACGTCGACGCCCTCTCCGACGGGCGCGACTGCTGGACGGCGGCGGTGATGGAGCACGTGGAGGCCGCGGGCGTCCATTCCGGCGACTCGGCGTGCGTGCTGCCCGCCCAGAGCGCCGGACCGGGCCTGATCGCCGAGCTCGAGGAGCAGACGGCGGCGCTCGCCCGCGGCCTCGGGGCCGTCGGGCTGCTCAACGTCCAGTACGCCGTCCGCGACGGCCGGCCGTACGTGATCGAGGCCAACCCGCGGGCGTCCCGGACGGTCCCGTTCGTGTCGAAGGCCACGGGCGTGCCGCTGGTGCCGCACGCCGTGCGCCTGATGCTCGGCGCCTCCCTCGCCGAGCTGGGGCTCCCCGCCGCGTCGCCCGGCCGCCAGGTGGCGGTGAAGGAGGCGGTCCTCCCGTTCGCCCGGTTCCCCGGGGCCGACCCGGTGCTGGGGCCCGAGATGCGGGCGACCGGCGAGGTGATGGGGCTCGGCGGCTCGTTCGCCGAGGCGTTCGCCAAGGCGCAGCGCGGCGCCGGCCAGGCGCTGCCCCGGTCGGGCACCGCATTCATCTCCGCCCGCAACGCCGACAAGCCGCGGGCGGTGGCGCTGGCGGCCCAGCTCGACCGCGCCGGGCTCGGGCTGGTGGCCACCACCGGCACGGCGGCGGCGCTCGCCGCGGCGGGGCTGCCGGTGCGCGCTATCAGGAAGCTCACGGAGGGGTCGCCGAACGCGGTCGACCTGATCGGCGAGGGTGCCATCGATCTGGTCATCAACACGCCGCGCGGCGGCCCGGGCGCGCGGGCCGACGGCTACGAGATCCGGGCCGCCGCCATCCGCGCCGGCGTCCCGTGCATCACCACCATCGAGGCCGGGCAGGCGGCCGCCGCGGCCATCGGGTCGCAGCGGGCCTCCGCGCCGCTGCCGCTGCAGGACCAGGGCCGTCCGGGGACCGCGAGCAGGGCCTTCCGGCCGGGGGCCGCAACAGTCTAAGGCTCAGGTTGAGGCCGATGACACACGGTCACAGGCCCGTGACACGTTCGCCTGCAACAAGCGTGAAAACGCCGTAAAACGGCTGCAAACGTCACCTTGCCAGAGCCTCCGACGTGAACCTATGATGGCCCGGCGATGGCGACCACCACACCGAAGCCCCAATCCCAGGCGCCCGAGCGCTCGCTCGACCAGCGCATGGAGGCCCTCCGCCGGGCGAACGAGATTCGCTCCCGCCGGGCTCAGCTCAAGAAGGACCTGAAGAACGGGACGACGTCGATCCGGACCGTGATCGCCCAGCCTCCCGAGTTCGTGCTGACGGCCAAGGTGTTTGACATGCTGATGGCCGTCCCGAAGTACGGCAAGGTCAAGGCGACCAGATTCCTGAACACCTGCCGCATATCGCAGGGGAAGACGATCGGGGGCCTGTCGGACCGACAGCGCTCGGAGCTGCTGGAGCTGCTGCAGCGGTAGCGACGCGCCCTCGCGTCATCATCGTCTCGGGACCGTCGGGCGCGGGGAAGGGCACGCTCATATCGCGGGTCCTCTCCCGCTTCCCGAACCTGGAGGTGGCCGTCTCGGCCACCACCCGCACCGCGCGCCCCGGGGAGCGCGACGGCCGCGAGTACTACTTCCTGGCCGCGGGCGACTTCGAGCGGAGGGTCGCGGCGGGCGACTTCCTGGAGCACGTGTACTACGCCGGGAACCGGTACGGGACGCTCCGCTCCGAGATCGACCGCATCCAGTCGGCCGGACGCTCGCCGGTCGTCGAGATCGAGCTGGCGGGGGCGAGGGCGGTCCGCAGCACCATCCCGGGGGCGGTGTCCATCTTCATCATGCCGCCGTCGCTCGAGGAGCTCGCGCAGCGGCTGGAGGAACGCGGCACCGACACCGCGGGCGAGATCGCGGCCCGGATGCAGACGAGTCAGGTCGAGGTCGAGGCCCTCGACGAGTTCGACTTCCGCGTGGTGAACGGCGACCTGGAGAAGGCCACCGAGGAGTTCGCCGGACTCGTCGCGCGCGTCACCGGGGTGGCGGCCGCGAGTGACTGAGCACGGATCCCGCATCCGTGGCTGAGATCCTGCTGGGCGTCTCCGGCGGCATCGCCGCCTACAAGTCGGTCGATGTCCTCCGCATCCTCCAGCGCCGCGGCCACGGCGTGACGGTGGTGATGACGGCGTCCGCGCGCCGGTTCGTGGGGCCGGCGACGTTCGCCGCCCTCTCGGGCCGGCCGGTCGGCACCCGCCTCTTCGGCCCCGAGGACCGGGCCGGCTACGACCACCTGGAGCTCGCCCGCGGGCACGACCTGCTGATGGTGTGCCCCGCGTCCGCCAACACGATCGCGCGGATGGCCGCCGGCCTGGGCGACGGCCTGCTCGGGTCGGTGCACCTCGCGTTCGACGGGCCCGTGGTGATCGCGCCCGCCATGAACACGCGCATGTGGCTCCACCCGGCCACCGCCGCCAACCTCGCGACGCTGCGCGCACGGGGCGTGGGCGTGGTCGAGCCGGGCTCGGGGCTGCTCGCCGACGGCGAGGTGGGGGTGGGCCGCCTCGCCGAGCCCGCCGACGTCGCCGACGCCGCCGAGGCCCGGCTCGCCGGGGCGGGGTCGCTCGCCGGCCGCCGCGTGCTGGTGAGCGCCGGGGGCACCCGCGAGCCGATCGACCCCGTCCGGTACGTCGGCAACCGCTCCAGCGGCCGGATGGGGTGGGCGGTCGCCGAGGAGGCGCGCCGCCGCGGCGCGACGGTCACCGTGCTCGCATCGAACGTGGACCTGCCGCGCCACCCGGACGTGCGCTACGTCGACGCCCCCACGGCCGCCGACCTCCACGCGGCCGCGCTCGATGCGTTCCCCTCCTGCGACGTGCTGGTGATGGCGGCGGCCGTCGCCGACTTCCGGCCGGGGGAGGCCCTGGCCGGGAAGATCGACAAGTCCGCCGGCGGCGGACTGCACCTCGACCTGGAGCCGACGGCCGACATCCTCACCGACCTCGCCGGCCGCCGGGACGGGCAGGTGGTCGTGGGCTTCGCCGCCGAGCACGGCGCGGCGGGGCTCGCCCGCGCCCGGGACAAGCGCGTCCGGAAGCGACTGGACCTGATCGTCCACAACGACGTGTCCGTCGATGGCATCGGGTTCGGCTCGGCCGAGAACGAGATCACGATCATCGGGCCGGACGGGGAGGAGACCCTTCCACGCCTGAGCAAGGAGGCCTGCGCCGGCCGCATCCTCGACGCGGTGGCGCCCCTCCTCCCCTGAGCACGGCCCGGTCAGGCGTGCGCCGGGACCGCGACCCCGCCGATGCTCAACATGAGCGCCAGCGAGTCGAAGTAGTGGTCCATCTCGGTGATGCGGTCGTCGCGGACCGTCATCACCCTGCACGCGGGGGTCGCCACGTCGACGCCCGTCGGCTGGATGGGCCTTCCGTCCGGGCCCGGCATGGGCGCCACGTGCCGCCCGCGCCAGACCACCTGGAGGGCGACGCGGTCGCCGTCGGCGACGATGCCGACCAGCTCCCCCGTGTGCTCCGCCCCGAGCACCACCTTCCACGGCGTGATGACCTCCATCGCGGCGTCGGCCCCCGCCGCCTCCCGCGAGGTGCCGTGCTCGCGGTACGCGAAGTCGTCGGCGACGGTGGCCCGGAAGGCCTCCCAGTCGTTGGTGTTGAAGGCCCGCAACATCTCCCGGGCCACGGCCTCAGGGGTCATCTCCGCCTCCTCCGGTCGGCGATCGTCCCCTCCATCCATGGCGGAGGCGGGCGGGGCGGTCGTCCGCGTGCGCGCCGATCGGGTCTGCGGCCTCCCCGCACCCCCCGCGGGGGCTGACCGGCGGGGCGGTTCGGCGCCGGTCCGATGGGCTACCCTCGACGCTCTGGCCACCACCCTGACGACCCCGCCGCTGCGGGACGACGAGCTCCTCCCGGCCGCCGTGCTCGCGGCCGCGCTCGTCGACGCCTGCGCCGCCGCGGTGCGCGCGCCGCGCGACAGCCTCGAGGCGTGCGTCATCGCGCTCATGGCGGGCGGTCACGTGATGATCGAGGACGTCCCCGGGGTGGGGAAGACGGTGCTGGCCAAGAGCCTCGCCCGCGCAGCCGGCTGCGACTTCTCGCGCCTCCAGTGCACCGCCGACCTGCTGCCGTCCGACGTCACCGGCATCACGGTCTGGGACCAGAACGCCGCGCGCTTCGTGTTCCGGCCCGGCCCCGTCTTCGCCAACCTCGTCCTGGTCGACGAGATCAACCGCGCGTCGCCGAAGACCCAGTCGGCGCTCCTCGAGTGCATGGAGGAGGGGCAGGTGACGGTCGATGGCGAGACCCGGGCGCTGCCGGCGCCGTTCATGATCATCGCCACCCAGAACCCGGTCGAGTACGAAGGCACCTTCCCGCTGCCCGAGGCGCAGCTCGACCGTTTCGCCGTGCGCGTGACCATCGGCTATCCGCCCGCCGCCGACGAGGCGCAGATGCTGCTGGACGTCGCCGCCGCCGACCCGCTCGACGCCGTCGCGCCCGTCACCGACGAGGCGGGCGTCGTCGCCGTGCGCGGGGTGGTCGAGCGCATCCACGCCGACCCGGCCCTCGCCCGGTACGTGGTGGGCCTGGTCACCGCCACCCGCCGCGACGGCCGCGCCCAGCTGGGCGGGAGCCCGCGCGCCGGCCTCGCCCTGCTGCGCGCCGCCAAGGCCCGGGCCCTGCTCGAGCGCCGCGCCCACGCCCTGCCCGAGGACGTCCGCGCCCTGGCCCCGACGGTCCTCTCCCACCGGATCATCCTCACGCCCGACGCCCGCGCCCGCGGCGTCGCGGCCGCCGATCTCGTGCGGGACGCGCTCGACGCGGTGCCCGTCCCGCTGTGACCTCCGGGTGGGGCCCGTCGGGGCGGGCGGTCGGCCTCGTCGCGGCGGGCGCGGCGGCCCTCGTCGCGAGCCGCGGCTTCGGGACCCCCGCCCTCGCGGTGCTCGGCGTCGGGATGATCGCGCTCCCGGTGCTGGTCACCGCGCTCGTCGCGCTCGCCGCCGCCGGGCTCGACCTGGAGCGCACGATCCAGCCCCCGCGCACCCGCGCCGGCGCCGCCGTCACGGTGCGGGTCGCCCGCCGCGGCCCGACCGCCCGGCTCGGCCTGGACCGGCTGCTCGAGGTGCGGATCGACCCCGGGCTGGCGGACGTCGCCGGCCCGGGCGGCGTGCCCGAGCCGCGGGGCGACACGTGGACGCTGCACCCGGTCCGCGGCGACCACCGCCTGCCGCCGCCGGTCGCGGCGATCGGCGACCCGTTCGGCCTCGCCCGCCGCACCAGGGGCGCGGGGGACGCCGACGGGCTGCTGGTGCTGCCCGCCGCCCCGGCGCTCGAGGGCGTGACTCTGGGCGCGCGGTCCGCCGGGCACGCCGGCAGCCGCCGCGGCTCCGACTCCGGATTCGGCGAGCTCGACCGCGTCCGCGACTACCAGCCCGGCGATCCGCTGTCGCGCGTCCACTGGGCGCAGACCGCCAAGCGCGGCCGCCTCCAGACCAAGGAGCTGCGCGCGCCGTCGGGGTCCGGGCGGACGGTGGTGGTGCTCCTCGACGGCGCCGTCCCGCCGGGCCCCGATTTCGAGACCGCCGTCACCGCCGCCGCCGCCCTGTGCCGCCACCTGGCGGGACGGGGCGACCCGGTCGCGCTGGCCGCCACGGGCCGGGTGCCCGCGCGGCTGGCGGCGCGGGCCGGGTGGCCGGCGATGGAGCTCGCGCTCGCGCGGGTCGCGGGCGGCGGCGACCGGCCCCTCGGCCTGGCGATGCGCGCGGAGCTGACGGCCCCGGACGCCCCCGACCTGGTCATCGTGGTGACCGCCGCCCGCCAGCCGGCGGTCCTGCCCGCCGTCGGCCAGGGCCGGGCGGCGGGGACGGGCGTCGCCGCCGTGCTCGTGGGCCCCGCCGCCGCGTCGTCGGCGGAGCTGGAGGCCGCGGGCGCCGACGTCGCGGTCGTCCCCGGCGCCGACCGTGTGGCCGCCGCCCTCAGCCGCACCCGCATGGCGGTGGCCGGTGTCACCTAGGGACGCCACGCGCTGGGCGGCGGCCCTGCTGGCCGCGCTGGTCCTGGTGATCGGCTGGGCGGGCCTCTTCGAGGATCAGGGCGCCGGGCGCCTCGTCGCGCTCGCCGTCCTGGCCCTGCTGCCCGTCGCGGCCAGCCGGGCGCCGCGCGCGCGGGCCGCCGCCGTGACCGGCGCGCTCGCGGTGGCCGCCCTGGCGATCGCCGCCATCGCCGCGCGCACGTCGCCGTTCGCGCTCGTCGCGCTCGACGGCGACGCGTGGTCCCGCGTCGGCGCGATCCTCCCCGACGGGCTCCGCGAGGGGTCCGAGTCGGGACTGCCGGTGGCGTTCGGCGAGACCCCGGCGCTCGTGGCGCTGCTGTGCGCGGCGTTCGCCGCCCTGGTCGGCGCCGCGGCGTGGCAGATCGTGGTGCGCGGGCGGCCGGTCGCCGGCGTGGTCATCGTCGGCGTGGGCCTGGCGTACCGCTGGACGGTCGAGCCGCCGTCCTCCGGCGCGGGCGCCGCGATCCTGACGCTCATGGCCTTCGCCGCCATCCTGGCGCTCGCCACCTGGGACCCCGGGCGGTCGGCCCGGCCGCTTCAGCGCGCCGGGGGGGCCCTGGTGCTGGGCGGCGCCGTCGTGGCCGTGGCCGCGGGCATCGGTACCGGTCCGGCGAAGGCCGGCGACGCCTGGTGGTCGTGGAAGGAGTGGGAGATCGGGGGCACCGGCCCCGGGGCGGCGTCGCTCGATCTCGACCAGACCTACGGGAGCCTCGACTGGCCGGCGGAGCCGCGGGTGGTGATGACCGTCGGGGCCGCCACGGCGCGGCCGATCCGCGCGGTCAGCCTGGAGGGCTTCGACGGCGACGCGTTCACCCTCGCCGACCAGGGCGGATCGCAGGGGATCCCCATCGACGACGGCATCGTGCGGCTGCCGTGGCAGGCGGGGGACCGCCGGAACGACGCGCCGGAGACCATCCAGCGCATCACCCTCGTCGGCACCAGGACGCCGCTGGTCCTCGCGTCCGGGCGGGTGCGGTGGGTCTCCGGACCGTTCTCCGGCACGGCCGACCTGGTGGGGGACGGGCTGCGGATGAAGGACGCGCTGGGACCCGGCGACCGCTACGTCGTGCGCACCTCCATCCCGTCGCCCACGCCCGCCGACCTGGTCGCGGCGCCCGCCCTCGTCTCGAGCGCGGTGCCCGCCGGCGAGACCACGCTGCGCGCGTCGCGCGGCGGCGACGCGATCGACGTCCCGCTGTGGGGCAGCGGGCTGCCCGGCCCCTCCGACCGCGAGCTGGGGCCGTACGCCGCCGTGCGGGACCTGGCGCGGAGCGTGGTGGCCGACGCCCCCACCGAGTACGCGGCGGTCAACCGCGTCGAGGCGCACCTGCGCAGCCGCTACGTCTACGACGAGGCGCCGGAGTACCCGGCGCGCCGGGCCGACGGGACCACGCCGCCGCTCGACGAGGCCCCGCCCCCGCTGGCCGACTTCCTGCTGAACGGCCGCGCCGGCTTCTGCCAGCACTTCGCGGGCGGGATGGCGGTGATGCTGCGCACCCTGGGCATCCCCGCGCGCGTCGCCGTGGGCTACACCGGCGGCCGCTTCGACACGAGCATCGACCGCTACGTCGTGCTCGACCGCGACGCCCACTCCTGGGTGGAGGTCTACTTCCCGGGGCGGGGCTGGCTGCCGTTCGATCCCACGCCGGGCCGCTCCGCCCCGAACCCGGCGTCGGTGTCGTCGCCCGACTACGCGCCCAGCCGCTTCGAGGTCGATCTCGGCGGGCTGGTCGGCCGCGCCGTGGCGCCGGGCACCACCGAGGCGCGGCCGCCACGGCAGCCCGAGGCCCGCACGGACGGGACGCCGGCGCCCGACGCCGCGGCCGAGGCGCCCGCCCCGGCGTCCGGGGGCGGCGGCGGGTGGCGGTGGCTGCTGGTGGCGCCGCTCGCCCTGCTGTTCGTGCCGGCCGCCCTGCGCACCGCGCGCCGCTCGCGGGCGCGCACCCGCGGCGACGAGCGCGACCGCGTCATCGCGGCCGCCCGGGAGTTCGAGGCGTCGCTGCGTCGGTTCGGATGGGCGCCACCCGAGGCGGCCTCGGCGACGGAGCGCGCCGCCGCCGTCCGCGAGCGGACGGGGATCGACGCCGCGTCCCTCTACGCGCGGGCCGCCCGCGCCCGCTACGCCGCCGAGCCCCCCGGGAAGGGCGAGGCGGCCGCGGCGTGGCGCGAGGAGGCCGCCGCGATCCGGGCCATCCGGCGCCAGGCGTCCCTGCGCCGGCGCGTGGCGAGCGCGTTGGGCCTCCGTCCGCGCCCGCGCGGTACCGTGCCGGGATGAGCGCACCCGGCGAGGCGTACGAGGCGTTCCGCAACGGCAGCTGGCTGCTGGAGGTGCGCGAGTACCGCCAGGCGGCCATCGCCCTGGAGCGCGCGAAGAAGCTCGAGCCCGACAAGGGATCGATCCGCGAGGCACTCGGTCGCGCCTACCTGGCGTCGCGCTCGTACGCCCGCGCCGCCGAGGAGTTCGGCGTCGCCGTGGAGATCTGCCCCACCGACGGCTACGCCCACTACGGGCTCGCCCGCTCCCTGTCGCGGCTCGGCGACCCGCTCGCCGCGCGCCACTACCGGCTGGCGCGCCTCTTCGGCACGGGGCTCGAGTCCACCTAGCCGGCCGTCACGCCGCCCCGGGCGGAGGCCCGAAGACCGTGCCCTCGGGGACGTCGAAGCCGGTGCGCACGATCCCCTCGTAGGTCTCGTCGACCAGGGCGCAGAGGGCGCCGAGCAGCCCGTCGAGCGTGTCGGCGTCCAGGCCGTCCAGCGGCGCGTCGGCCAGGGCGTAGACGTCGCCGTCGTCGTCGAGCGCGAACCGCCACACCTGGGTGCGCAGGTTGCGGCGCAGCAACGCGCGGTACACCTCCTCGTGGCGGACGTCGGGCCCGCGGACCACGAACGCGCGCATCACCAGCGTCCGCTCGCGCACCTCCAGGCCCACCATCACCGCGCCGCGCTTCTGGGACGGCAGGCGCACCCCCCAGCGGCGATGCCCGTCGCGCTCGGCGTCGGCGCCGATCTCATCGAGGTAGTGGGCGATGCGCGCCGGGGCCGCGTCCATCGGGGCCGATCGTACCGGGACCCGTCACTAGGATCGCCCGGGTGCGGATCGTCCTTCAGCGGGTGGCGTGGGCCCGCGTCCACGTCGACGGCCGGGAGGTGGGGGCCATCGGCCCCGGCCTGCTGGCCCTGGTGGGCGCCGCCCGCGGCGACACCGCCGCGGAGGCGGAGCGCCTGGCCGCCAAGACGGTGCGGCTGCGCCTGTTCGACGGCCCGGAGCGCCCGTTCGACGTGCCGCTGACCGGGCTGCCGGGAGGCGGCCTGCTGTGCGTCAGCCAGTTCACCCTGCTCGGTGATGTGCGGAAGGGGAACCGGCCGTCGTGGTCGGACGCCGCCCCCGGCGACGAGGCCGAGCCGCTCGTGGAGACCTACGCGGCGGCGGTCGCCGCCCACGGCGTCGCGGTGGCGCGCGGCCGCTTCGGCGCGCACATGGACGTGTCGCTGCTCAACGACGGCCCGGTCACGCTGGTGCTGGACGGTGCGGCGATGGCCGCGCCGCGGCGGAGCGGCTAGGCGGGGCTCCCGGGCTCGCGGCGCCCGCGGCGGCGCGCGACGCCCCACACCACCAGGCCGGTGGCGATCATCGCGAGGACCACGGCGATGCTCGTGGGGCCCATGACCTCCTCCACGTGATGCCAGGAGTCGTCGAGGGCCCAGCCGATCCCGATGAGCACCGCGTTCCAGGCGAGGCTGCCGATGGTGGTGAGCACGATGAACCGCTTGACGGGGAAGCGGGCGAGGCCCGCGGGCAGCGACACGGCGGTGCGGGCGAGCGGTACCGCTCGCGCGCAGAGGACGGTCGCGGAGCCCCATCGGTCCATCCACCGCTCGAACTGCTCGATGCGCGCCGGCCCGGCGCCGACGCGGTGGCCGTGGCGGGCGACCAGGCCGGTGCCGCCGCGGCGGGCGGCGACGTAGAGCATCAGGTTCCCCGCCAGCGATCCGGCCGTGGCGGCGCCGAGGGCGAGGGGGAACGACATCGCGCCCTCCGCCACGGCGAAGCCGGCGAACGGCAGGATCGCCTCGCTCGGGATCGGTGGGAAGACGCACTCGAGGAGCATCAGGGCGAAGAGCCCGCCGTAGCCCATCGCCTCGATCACCGTGACGGCCCAATCGCTCACGGGGGCCGACGGTACCAGCGTCTCGTGAGAGGTCCCCCACCGGGATGGACGGGCCGGGCGGCACCCGGCCCCGTCCGATGGCGGGTCAGTCGCCGGCGCTCATCGCCACCTCGCCGGCGTGCACCTGCGGCGGGCTGATCGACGCGTCCGCCAGGTTCGCGGCGATCCAGTCGCGCGCGGCGGCGTTCGACGCCTCCGCGCCCGCCTGGTCGTCGAACACGGTGACCGACACGCAGCTCGCCGGCCCGGTCTTCACGATGTGGTAGCCCCGGAAGCCGGGGATGTCCTCGAACAGCCCGAGGATCTCGGCCCGGTTGGCGGCGACGGCGTCCGCGAGCCCCTCCGCGGAGTCGTAGACGCGCACGGTCGCATACATGAAAGCCCCCTCCCTCGACGGACGTGGCGCGACGCTACCCCGCCCCCCGGCTCCCGCACAACGCCGGAAGCGACCTCATTTCATCGCACAATGCAGGGGCTTTGCGCGCCGGTGACGTCAGCGCCGGACGGTGAACAGCCGTCCGGTGGGGAGGGGGACGGGCGGGCCCTCGTACCGGCAGGCGCCCACGGCGGGCAGGGTGTCCTCGTCGAGGACGTCGTAGGCGAGCTCGGCGAACTCGGCGGCGGCGAAGGCGGCGGTCTCGCCGGCGTTATCGCTCGCGCATCCCCCACAGGGTCGCCGATCGCGCGCCCGGCAGGCCTCGTCCGGCCCTGGACCCTGCGCGAACGCGTGTTCGAATCGGTGCTAGAATACGGGACGTTTGCAGCGGGTTCGGAGGATGGGATGACGGGGATGCGGGACTTCAGGCGGGGCCGGCCGGGTGCGCGGTGGAGCGAGCCGGAGCTGGCCGAGGTGGTGATGGGCGTGGTCGCCGGGGCTCCGGATGTGCTGTGGAGCGCCGACGACGTCCGCGAGCGGCTGGCCTTCGGGCACGAGGGCGCCGGACCGGCGGCCACGTCGGTCCGCGGCGCGCTGCGCGCCCTGGCGGCCGCGGGGCGCGTCGAGCGGGTGGAGGTCTGGGGGCGCCGAGGGTGGGGCAACACCGCGCACGCGTTCCGCCCAGCCGGCGTCGCCGCCACTGGCGCCGGTGACCGCCCCGGACTGACCGTCGCCGCGTAGGCGTACGGGGCGCGCCCGCCGAGGGGGCGGGGCGCGCCCTCCCGCGGGACGGTCCCCGCCCCGGGTGGTAACCTGCGTCATTCGTACGGATGGCGACGGGCGGCGACGGGAGGTGGGTGACGAACCCACCTTTTTTGTGCGTCGGGCGATGGTGGAGGGAGGTGACGATGGCGGTGGCCGAAGGGCTGGACATGGAGCAGCGGGTCGAGCGGGCGCTCCACGAGCGGATGCCCGAGGTCGACCTGCTGGAGCTCACCGTGCTGCCCACCGGGGGCGGCATGCTCCGCCTCGTCATCGACCACCCGGCCGGCGTCGACCACGACGTCTGCGCCGCCGTCACCACGGTGCTCGGGGACGCGGGCCTGCTCCAGGAGTACGGGGCCGAGGTCTGGTCGCCGGGCCCCGAGCCGCCGCTGCGGACGCCCGAGCACTTCCGCCGCGCCGTCGGCCGGCGGGTGAGGGTGCAGACGGCCGCGTCCGGCGGGCGGCGGTCGTTTACGGGTACGCTGCTGGAGGCCGGTGACGAGTCCCTGCGGCTGTCCGTCGAGGACGGGGACGTGGAGGTCCCGTACACCGAGGTGCGCCGTGCGCACGCCTTCGAGGACGAGGAGGCGTTCGGATGATGGGACGCACGGTTTTCGGCGCGGCGGGGGCCAGGTGGGCCCGCGTCCGCGAGTTCGTTCCGGGGAGTGACAGGTGAACAGAGAGATCATCGAGGCCATCAAGCAGATCGAGCGCGAGAAGGGGATCGACTCCGAGACCCTGATCGTGGCCCTCGAGGACGCCCTGCTCGCCGCCTACAAGAAGACGCCGGACGCCGCCGAGTTCGCGCGGGTCGAGATCGACCGCGAGGACGGCGAGATGCGCGTCTACGAGCTCGTGCCCCCGGAGGGGGAGGAGCTGCGGACGCTCCCGCGCGAGGAGCCGGTGATCCCGGAGGGCGTCGACCCGGCCGAGTACGAGCCGCCGCCGCCGGACATCGACTGGACCGCCTACGACCTCGAGGACATCCACCAGGTGGACGTCTCGTCCGACAACTTCGGGCGCATCGCCGCGCAGACGGCCAAGCAGGTGATCCTCCAGCGGATCCGCGAGGCCGAGCGCGAGATGATGTACGAGGAGTACGTCGACCGCGTCGGCGACGTCGTGACCGGGATCATCCAGCAGTCCGACTCGCGCTACACGCTCGTCGACCTCGGCCGCGTCGAGGCGCTCCTGCCGGAGAGCGAGCAGGTGCACAACGAGCGCTACGACCACGGCGCCCGCATCAAGGCCGTCATCATCGAGGTCCGCAGCTCCACCAAGGGGCCGCAGGTCATCGTGAGCCGCCGCTCCGACCAGCTCGTGCGCGAGCTGTTCAAGCTCGAGGTGCCGGAGATGGCCGACGGCCTCGTCGAGATCCGCGGCGTCGCCCGCGAGCCCGGCTGGCGGTCGAAGATCGCGGTGATCTCCCACGTGCAGGGCGTCGACCCGGTCGGCGCCTGCGTCGGCCCCCGCGGGTCGCGCGTCCGCATGGTCGTGAGCGAGCTCCGCGGCGAGAAGATCGACATCATCCCCTACAACGACGAGCCGGCCCGGTACGTCGCCAAGGCGCTCTCGCCCGCCCGCGTCCGCGAGGTGCTCGTGGACGACGAGAACCGGCAGGCCACCGTCATCGTCCCCGACGACCAGCTGTCGCTGTCGATCGGGCGCGAGGGGATGAACGCGCGGCTCGCCGCGCGCCTCACGGGGTGGCACATCGACATCAAGAGCGAGTCGACGTTCGCCCGCGAGGAGGAGTCGGACGAGTACGGCGACGAGACCGAGGCGGGGGTGTCGCGCTGCGCCGCGATCCTGCGCACGGGCAAGCGCTGCCCCAACGCGGCCATCGCCGGCACGCGTTACTGCGCGCTGCCCGCGCACTCCCGGCTCGCCGAGGTGGAGGCCGCCCTCGGGCGCGCCCTCACCGCCGAGGAGCTCGAGGAGGCCAGCTCGGAGAAGGGCTGGGAGCGCGTCTCCGAGCTCGCCCCCGTCGGGGCGGGCGCGGCGGCGGATGGTGCGAAGGAGGAGGCCGAGGGGTAGAGGTCGCGACGACACGCGTGACCCACGTCCCCGAGCGGCGCTGCCTCGGTTGCGGCGCCCGGCGGGGGAAGCCCGAGCTGGTGCGGTTCGTCGCCGCACCGGACGGGGGCGCCCACCGCCTGGTCCGCGACGATGCGGGCCGGCTCGGCGGCAGGGGCTTGTACGTGTGCCGGCGGGACGAGTGTTTCGAACGCGCCGTCGCGCGTCGCGCCTTCCAGCGGGGCGCGCGCGTCGGCGGTGAGCTGAGGATCGACCCCGGGGTCGGGGCGGTCGGCGGGGAGGACTGATGGCAGAAGTGACGGCGGACAACAAGAAGCGGATCTACGAGATCGCGAAGGACGAGGGGCTCCCCAGCTCGCTCGTGCTCCAGCGGCTGCAGCGTGCCGGCGTCGACGTCAAGACGGCGTCGTCCACGGTCGACGTGGCCGAGGCCCTGCACGTCCTCAACCCGAACCGCTACCCGAAGCCGGAGACCACGGCGGAGCCCGCGCCCGCGCCCGCGGCCTCGGCGCCCGCGGCCTCGGCGCCCGAGGCTCCGAAGGCCGAGGCACCGAAGCCCGAGGCACCGAAGCCCGAGGCACCGAAGCCCGAGGCGAAGGCCGACGCGCCGAAGGCCGCCAAGCCGAAGGCCGCGCCGAAGCCGACGACGGAGGCGCCCGCGGCCCCCGCGCCGGCGGAGGCCGAGGCACCCGCCCGCGCCGCCGAGGCCCCCGCCCCGGCGGAGCCGGCGCTGGCCCCCGCGGCGGCCGAGGCGGCACCCGCTCCCGCCGAGACCCCCACCCCCGAGCCGGCCGCCCAGGCGCCGGCGCCCGCGCCCGCGGCCCCCCGTCGCCAGCCGGTGCGGCCAGCCGCTCCCGCGACGCCGCAGCTGCCGCAGTTCGACCGCACGCCGGCGTCGGAGCGCAAGGCGGCGGAGGAGCGCGCGGCGGCGCAGAAGGCCGAGCGCGCGGCGGCGGCAGCGGCCCAGCAGAAGGCCGAGGCCGAGGCCAAGGCCAAGGCGGAGCGCCCGGCCGCGCCGGAGCGCGGCCCGCGCAGCGGTGGCGCCGGCGGCGGCACGCCCGCCGGCCGCCCGGGCGGCCCCGGCCGCCCCGGAGGCGGTCCCGCCGGCGGTGGCGGTGGCGGTGGCGGCGGCGGTGGCCGCGGCAAGCGGCGCCGCGTGGTCATCGACCCGCAGGCCGGCCGTCGCGGCCCGGCGGCGCAGAGCCGCGACCGGCGCGGCCGGCAGGGCGGCCCGCGTCCGGAGGAGAAGGCCGCGCCGGCCGTGGCGCCGGCCGACATGCCACAGGTCGACGTGCCCTCGGGCTCGACGGTCAAGGACTTCGCCGAGATCCTCGAGATCCCGACGTCCCAGATCATCAAGACGCTCATGGGCCTCGGCGAGATGGCCACGATCACGCAGTCCCTCTCGGACGACGCGATCGAGCTGATCGCCGCCGAGCTGGAGCGCAAGGTCGCCATCGTGCACGCCGAGGAGGAGGCCGAGCGGCCCGAGGTCTTCGACGACGCCGAGGAGGATCTGGTCGCCCGCGCCCCGGTCGTGACGATCATGGGCCACGTCGACCACGGCAAGACGTCCCTCCTGGACGCGATCCGCTCGACCGAGGTCGCCGCCGGCGAGGCCGGCGGCATCACCCAGCACATCGGCGCCTACCAGGTGCACCACGACAACCGGGAGATCACCTTCCTGGACACCCCGGGCCACGAGGCGTTCACCGCCATGCGCGCCCGTGGGGCCAAGATCACCGACGTCGCCGTCATCGTGGTGGCCGCGGACGACGGCGTCATGCCGCAGACCATCGAGGCGATCGACCACGCGCGGGCGGCCGAGGTGCCGTTCATGGTCGCCGTGAACAAGGTGGACAAGGCCGGCGCCAACCCGGACCGCGTCAAGCAGGAGCTCTCGCAGCGCGACGTCATCCCATCGGACTGGGGCGGCACGCACGAGTTCGTGAACGTCTCGGCGCTGGAGGGCACGGGCATCGACACCCTCCTGGAGACGGTCCTGCTGGTCGCCGACGCCGACGCCGAGCCGAAGGCCAACCCCAAGCCGGAGGCGTCGGGCGCCGTGATCGAGTCGCGCCTCGACCCGGGCCGCGGCCCGGTCGCCTCGCTGCTGGTGCAGCGCGGCACCCTGCATGTCGGCGACGTGATCGTGGCCGGCAACGTCTTCGGCCGCGTCCGCGCGATGGCCGACTACAACGGCGAGCCAATGGAAGGTGCCGGCCCGTCGGTGCCGGTCGAGGTCCTCGGCCTCGGCGGCGTCGTGGACGCCGGCGAGCGCTTCCGGGTGGTCGAGAACGAGAAGGCCGCTCGCCAGATGGCCGCCGAGCGCGACCAGCGCCTGCGCGCCGAGGAGCTGGCGAACCGCCGGCCGGTGTCGCTCGACGACCTCTTCGCGCGCATCAAGGAGGGTGGGCTCAAGGAGCTCAACATCATCATCAAGGGCGATGTGCAGGGCTCCGTCGGCGCCCTGGAGGACGCCCTCAACAAGGTCGAGCAGACCGAGGTGCGCCTCCGGGTCATCCACACCGGCGTGGGCGCCATCAACGAATCCGACGTGATGCTGGCGTCGGCGTCGCAGGCGATCATCATCGGCTTCAACGTCCGGCCGCGGCCGGAGGCCAACTCCCTCGCCGAGCGCGAGGGCGTGGACATCCGGACCTATCGGGTCATCTACCGCGCGATCGAGGATGTCCGCGACGCGCTGGTCGGCCTGCTGGAGCCCGACATCGTCGAGGACATCGTCGGCCAGCTCGAGGTGCGGGCCACGTTCCGCGCCAGCCGGATCGGCACGATTGCGGGCTGCTACGTGCTCGACGGGGTCGTGCGCCGCAACAGCCACGTCCGCCTCGTCCGCGAGGGCACCGTGGTCCACGAGGGCCGGATCGCCTCGCTCAAGCGCTTCAACGAGGACACCCGCGAGGTGACCTCCGGCTTCGAGTGCGGCGTCCTCATCGAGGATTTCAACGACATCAAGGAAGGCGACCAGATCGAGGTCTACGAGCTCCGCGAGGTCGCGCGCACCGAGCAGGCGGCCGCACCGGTGGCCGCGGCGCCCGCGGCGAGCGCGCCCCCCGGGGCGGACGAGCCGGAGCAGGACTGATCGCCCGGTGTCGTTCGGGCACGTCGGCATCCTCACGGTCGACCTGCACCTGCCGGACGGCTCCTCGCTCAAGACCAAGCGCAAGGAGCTCCATCGGGTGAAGGCGGCGCTCGCGCGCCGCTTCGCCTGCGCGGTGGCGGAGGTCGACCACCACGATCTGTGGCAGCGCGCCCGGCTCACCCTGGCGGTGGTCGGGCGCGCCGCGGGCGAGACCGACGAACGCGTCTCCGACGCGTTGCGGATGCTGCACTCCGACGAGGCCTTCCAGGTGGTCGGCGAGGCCCGCGAGCTGATCGCCGTGTCGGGGGAGCCGTACTGATGGCGGAGCGCCGCTGATGGCCCGCCGGCCCCGCAGCACCCGGATGCGCCGGGTGGACACGGCCCTCCGGCAGGTGCTCGCCGAGGCGGTCGCCGGACTGTCCGACCCGCGCCTCGGCTTCGTGACGATCACCCAGGTCGAGGCGACCCAGGACGTCCGCGAGGCCAAGGTCTGGTACACGACCCTGAAGGCACGGGACCAGCAGGCGACGCAGGAGGCGCTGGAGTCCGCCCGCGGGTTGCTCCAGTCCCGCCTCGCGACGGAGCTCCGCTCCCGCCACACGCCGCAGCTCACCTTCCACTACGACAGCACCCAGCGCGATGCCGTGGCCCTGAGCCGCCGCATCGACGAGATCACCGCCGGCATCGATGAGGAGGACGCGTGACCGCACGGACCGGCCGCCACGCCACCGCCGCGGAGGTGGCCGAGGTGCTGTCCCGACCGGGCGAGCGCTTCGTGGTCACCTCGCACCACAACCCCGACGGCGACGCGCTCGGATCGATGCTCGGCGTGGGACGCGCCCTCCGGGCCGCCGGCCAGGACGTGGTGCTCGCCCACGCCGATGCCCCCGACCTCCCCGACGACATCGCATTCCTGCTCGCCGAGGGCGAGGAGATCCGGCCCGACCTGCCCGGCGACGTCGGCGAGCGGGTGCTGGTGGCGGTCGACTGCGCCACCGAGCGCCGGATGTGGGCCGAGCCGGTGCACGAGCGCGCCCGCGAGATCGTGAACATCGACCACCACCAGGACAACACGATGTTCGGCGACCTCAACCTGGTCGAGCCGCTCGCCTCCAGCACGGCCGAGGTCATCACGGGGGTGCTTGACGCCGCCGGATGGCCGCTCACCCGTGAGGTGGCGGAGCCGCTCTACGTGGGCCTGGTGACCGACACGGGCCGCTTCGGCTACACCAACACGCGCCCCGCGGCGCACCGCGTGGCCGCCGCCATGATCGAGGCGGGGGTCGACATCGCGGGCATCTCGCGCCGCCTCTACGAGGAGCAGCCGCTGGAGCGCCTGCTGCTCGTCGGGCGCGCGCTGGAGCACGCGCGGCCGCTGGCCGGCGGCAGGATGCTGGCGTCGGTGATCACCCGCGCCGACTTCGCGGCGGCGGGCGGCAACGACACCGAGGGCATCGTCGAGATCCTGCGCGGCGTGCGGGGCATGCGCGCCGCCGCGCTCGTGAGCGAGGCGGGCCCGGAGGGCTCGTGGCGCGTGTCGCTGCGGTCGGTCGACCCCGACGTGGACGTCTCGGCCATCGCGCGCGACGAGGGCGGCGGCGGCCACCGCGCCGCGGCGGGGTTCAGCACCCGCCGCCCGCCGGAGGAGCTCCTCGCCTGGCTGGATGCGCGGATCGGCGAGCGGCTCGACGAGCTGGCCGCGGCCGACCCGAACGGGGCCGGTGGCTGACGCCGTCGCGGCGGCCCTCTGGCTGGTGGACAAGCCGGCCGGGCCCACCTCGCATGACGTCGTCGCGAACGTGCGCCGCCGCCTGGGGCGCAAGGTGAAGGTGGGCCACACGGGCACGCTCGACCCGTTCGCGACCGGGCTGCTGGTGCTGATGGTCGGCCGCGCCACGCGGCTCGCCCCGCTGCTCACCGGTCTCGACAAGACCTACCTGGCGACGCTGCGGACCGGCTTCACGTCGGAGAGCGGCGACCCGGAGGGACCGGTCGCGCGCGCCGGCGAGCCCGCCGCCGCCGAGGCGATCGCGGCCGCGCTGCCGGCGTTCGTGGGGGTGCAGCGCCAGCGGGTGCCGGCGTTGTCGGCGGTGAAGGTCGGCGGGGAGCGGCTCTACGCGCGCACGCGCCGCGGCGAGCAGACGGAGCTGCCGGAGCGCGAGATCGCGGTGCGCGACCTGCGCCTGGTGGAGGACCTCGGCGACGGCGAGGCGATGCTGGAGGTGCGGTGCAGCGCCGGCACGTACGTCCGGCGGCTGGCGTCCGACATCGGCGAGCGCCTCGGCTGCGGCGCGTACCTCACCGCGCTGCGGCGCACCGCGGTGGGGGCCATGTCGGTCGACGACGCCGTGGCGCCGGAGGACGTGGGGCGCGAGGGGGGCATGGCCCCGCTGGCGGCGCTGCCGCACCTCGCCCGGCGGGAGCTGGACGCCGACGGCGCGCTGGAGGTCGCCCACGGCCGCTGGCGGGGCGACGCGGCCGGCGACGGGCCGGTGGCGCTGGTGCGCGAGGGGCGGCTGGTGGCGGTCGCCCGTCCCGACGACGGCGGGGTGCTGCGGGCGGGCCTGGTGCTGGAGGACCCGCGGTGAGGCGGTTCGGCTCGTTCGGCGACCTGCCGCTGGGGGGGCCGCGGCGCGTGGTGGCCATCGGGACCTTCGACGGCGTGCACGTGGGCCACCAGGCGATCATCGGCCGCGCCATCGAGATCGCCCGCGAGCGTCGCCTCAACGCGATGGCGCTGACCTTCGAGCCGCAGCCCATCGCGGTGCTGCGGCCGGAGCTGCGCCCGGCGGTGTTGACGCACATCGGCCTGAAGACTCAGCTCATCGAGCGCATCGGCGTCGACGAGCTGCTGGTGGTGCCGTTCACGAAGGCGTTCTCACGCATCCGGGCGGAGCGCTTCGCGGAGATGCTGGTGTCGCCCCCCGTGGGGGCGGAGGCGGTGGTGATCGGCGAGAACTTCCGCTTCGGCCACGGTGGCGCCGGAACCTCCGAGATGCTGATGCAGTACGGCCGGCGCCGCGGCTTCCACGTGGAGGCGCCGGGGCTGATCTCCAGCGCCGACGGCAAGCCGATCTCATCGACCCGCATCCGCCGCCTGGTGGCGACGGGGCAGGTGGACGCGGTGATCCCGCTGCTCGGGCGGCTCCACTCGGTGGAGGGGACCGTGGTGCACGGCGACGGCCGCGGCCGCGGGCTCGGCATCCCGACCGCGAACCTGGAGATCCCCGCCGACAGCGCGCTGCCGAGCCGGGGCGTCTACGCCTGCCGGGCGGTCCTGGCGCAGGGGCGCAGCACCGCCGCCGTGAACATCGGGGTGGCACCCACGTTCACCGCACAGTCGCTCAACTCGACGATGCGCCTGGAGGCGTTCCTCCTCGACCACGACGGCAGCGACCTCTACGGCCAGACGATGCGGATCGAGTTCATCGAGCGGCTGCGCGACGAGAAGCGGTTCGACTCGGTCGACGCCCTGATGGAGCAGGTCCACCGGGACATCGACCGGGCCCGCGAGATCGGCGCGCGGCCCATGGCCGCCGAGCCGGACCTCGCCCCCTGATGGCGCTCGGCCGCCTCCTCCTCGGCAGCGGGACCCTCCCGGACGACCTCCGGGCCCAGCTGGTCGCGGAGGGCCTCGACCAGGAGGAGGAGGGGCTCCCCGGCACGATCACCTACCGCCACTTCCGCGCCCCCCACCGCCGGTCGCGCTGGCGGCGCCAGTGGATCCGCGCGGCGCTCGCGATCTCCGACCGCCGCCTGGTGGTCGCGGTCCGCGGCCGTCCGTTCGTCGACGTCGCCTGGGATGACCCGCGGCTGGACGCGATGGAGATGTCCGTCGAGGACGACCGCCTGCTCATCGCGTTCGACCCGGCCCTGTTCGACCCGCGCCGCTCGGGGCGGGTGGAGCTGCGCCTGCGGTCGGTCCATCCTCGCCTGGCGCTCGAGCAGATCCGCGCCCGCGCTGGCTAGTGTCCCGCGTCAGAAATTGCGTGGTGATTCCCGGCTGCATCCCATCGCCGGGCGGCGTCCTCGACCGCCGCAATATTCCCGATATTGCGCCGGGTCTGCGTCCTTGCCCGGCGGGGGATTCGCTCGGGAATCCCATACGAACTTCCGACGCGGGACACTAGGGGACCAGCGCGACCCGCTCGTCGGATGGCAGGGCCGGCCCGCGCGGGACCGGCAACCATGCGACGTCGAGCTCCCGGATGAGCGCGGCGCGTTCCGCGGCGAGCCCCGCCGGGGGCTCCCCGCCCGCCGCCCGCGCAACCGCGACGAGGGTCGTGAGCCCGCGGAGCAGGTCTGCGGGCGACCCGTCGGAGCGGGCGGAGTCGACGAGCGCACGGGCCGTCTCCTCCGCCTCGTCGAGCCGGCCGAGGCGGAGGAGCGCCCACGCCGCGATCTGGCGGGGCCATCGCTCCGTGGGCGCCGGGAATCCGAGCTCCCGGTCGTCGGCGCCGATCGCCTCCGCCCGCGCCAGGGCGGCCTCGGCGTCGCCCTCAAGGAGGCTGAGCTCCGCCTGCCGCAGCTCGTTGTCAAGGACCAGGGCGGGGACGCCCGCGCCGCGCAGGACGGCCTGCGCGGGCTCGAGCAGGCGGCGCGCCTCCGGGTAGCCCCCCGTGCGCATCGCGATGGTGGCGCGCGATGCATCGACGCAGGCGACGAGCGCGAGTTCGTCCCCAGCCTCGGCGATGCGGCGCGCGTCGGCCAGTTGAACCAGCGCCTCGTCGTATCGGCCCTGCTCGACCACGATGTCCGCCCGGTTGTTGAGGAGCAGCGCCGCACCCATCATGTCGCCGGTCCGGCGGTAGATCTGCAACGCCTCGTCATATCGTTCGAGTGCCCGGTTCCACCGGCCCGACCAGGCCTCGTGGGCGCCGAGATCGAGAAGATGGTCGCCCAGGATCGGTGCGGGACGGCGGCGCCGGAGAAGCCGAAGGGCGCGCCGGCCGACCTCGTCCGCCTCCGGGCGCCCGAGGCTCCTCAGGACCGACGACTCGCGGGCGAGCGCCTCCGCGTGATCACGGCCTCCGCCGAGTAGGCCGGCCTCGCGGCTGAGCGCCAGCGCCTCGAGCGGCCGGCCGCCGTGGTGCCGTATGGAGGCGCGGCGCAGCAGCGCACGCGCGCGGATCCTCCGCATCGCCGGTCCGTCGTGCGTGCGGGCGAGCTCCAGCGCGAGCGCTGTCTCGCGCAACGCGGCCGTCGTCCGGTTGAGCAGATGGAGGAGCGCCGCCCGCCGTACGTGGCGCTGCGCCCGGGTCGGAGGCGAGGCCCCGCCGCGCCGCGGCGACAGGCAGTCGAACGCCTCGGCGACGTGACCGAGGAGCTCGAGGGCGCGGGATCGTGCGAGATCCGCCCGCAGCAGGCGCTCGTCCGCTCCGGGACGCTCACAGGCGAGCACGATGCCGAGGAGCTGGGCGGCCTCGGTCCACGCCGCCCGCGCGCCGGCGGCATGGGCCCCCGCGCGCGCGTGGCGCAGCGCCTCGCGCGTGCGTCCCGCCCGGTGGAAGTGGAGGGCGAGCGTCGGATGGTCGGCCGCTCCGCGGGCGGCCAGCGTCTCGGCGATGCGTCCGTGGAGGGTCCGCCGGCGGCCGACCGGGAGGCCCGCGTACGCAGCCTCGCCGTAGAGGTCGTGCCGGAAGCGGACGTGGTCGCCCTCACGGTCGACGAACGCGGCCAGCGGCCGCCAGCGCCCGTCGTCGCGGAGGCGGGCGTCGCCGAGGGCCTCGGCCAGCACCTGTCGCGACGCCGACCGCCCGGCGACGGCGATCTCCCGCAGCAGGGTCCGATCGGCGGGCTCCAGGCGGTCGATGCGGGCGGCGACGATGCGTTCCACGCCCGACGGGAGGTCGTCGACGCCGGCCTGGAGGGCCGCGACGAGCTGCCGGATGAACAGGGGGTGGCCGGCACCCCGGTCGACGACGCGCGCGATCGCGTCGTCGGGGAGCGCCCGGGCCCCGGCGGCCTCGAGCACCAGCCGGCGGGCATCGCCGGGCGTGAGGGGCCCGAGGGCCAGCGTGCGCTCGGGTCCCAGCACGGACTCGGCGCCGGGCACGGGCCGCCGCAGCACGACGATCGCGGTGCCGGGCACGCGTGCGAGCGCCCGCACGAGGTCGCGGCTCGATGCGTCGGCCCAGTGGGCGTCGTCGAGCACGAGCACCCCGCCCGGCGGCAGGCGGCCGACGAGGGCCGCGACCGTGTCGTGCAGCCGACCCGCCCGGAACGAGCGGCCGAGATCGCGGGTGGCGGCGGTCTCCTGGGCTGGCAGGCGCACCGCGTCGGCCACGAGCGGCAGCAGCTCCATGACCTCCGGCGCGATCGCCCGCACGCGATCCGCCAACACGGCCGCGCGCTCCTCGCGCGGGCCCTCCCCGGGGACGCCGAGGAGGCCGAGCAGGCCCGGCGCGATCGCCCCGAACGCGGTCGCGGCGCCGAAAGGATCGCCCCGTCCCCACGAGGCGCTCGCCCCGGCCGCCCGGAGCGCCTCGTGCATGAGGTGCGACTTGCCCACGCCGCCCTCGGCGACGACCTCGATGGAGGCCGTCTCACCGGCCCGGGCCCGGGCCACCACCTCGTTCACCAGCGCGACCTCGCGTTCGCGCCCGACCAGCCCGCCGGCGAGGGGCGCCGTCCGGTGGCCGAGGGGGGGCCCGAGCCGGGCGGCGTGCACGGGCTCGCGGCGCCCCTTGAGGAGCAGGGGAGGGAGGTGGTCGAGGGCGTAGCGGGTGGTGCTCACGCCGGCCAGCCCCGTCGTGACGACCATCTCGCCCGGTCCGGCCCGGGCCATGAGCCGGGCGGCCAGGTTCACGGTGTCGCCCATCGCGGTGTAGGTCCGGCGCTCGGGATGGCCGACGTCGCCGGCGAAGACGTGGCCGCGCGCGGCGCCGCAGCGCAGCGTCAGCTCCCCGTGCGATCCCTCGAGGATCCGCCTCACGGCCCGCAGGAGCCGTTCCTCGTCGTCCTCGGACGAATCGGGGACGCCGGCGGTGAGGATCAGGGTGAGGCCGTCCACGGCGGTGTCCACGCCGAGCCAGGTGACGCCCAGCTCCGCGCAGGCGCGCCGGACGTCGCCGGCGAGCGCGCCGAGCTCCGCGACGACGCGATCCTCCTCGCCGCGCGCCAACGGCGCGTCCAGCCCCTCCACGCCGATGAACGCCACCGCGGCCGCACGGTGCTCGGCCCCGCCGGGCGCCGAGACGACCTGACGCGCGACCGCCGGATCGAGCCAGCTGCCGAGGTCGGCCCGGCGGGCGATGCGGGGGCCCGCAGGGGCGGGGGGCGGGGGCGCGGGCAGGTCCCGCCGGAGCAGGAACGCGTCCGGGAAGCGCGGCCAGCGGCGGGTCCAGCCGGGTGGCAGGCACGCGGCCGCTTCGGCCGACAGCCCGACCTGCCCGGGGCGCGCCCGGCCTTCGAGCATCACCGTCCGGCTGGCCGCGGCGCCGAGCACGGCGAGCGCGTGGGGCCCGCTCCCGAGGCGCGCGACGAGGACCGGTCCGGTGTGGATGCCGGCCGAGATGCGCAGGCGCACCTCCCCCAGCGACGACGCCACCCTCCCGCCCTCGGCGATCGCCCGCTGCATGGCGTCGAGCGCGGCGCAGGCGCGTTCGACGTGCCCCCGCCCCTCGAACCGCACGAGGATCGCGTCGCCCCCGAAGGCGAGGACGTCGCCCCCCAGATCGAGGGCGATGCCGATCAGGGACGTGAAGACCGCGTTCACGCCGGCGGTGACCTCCTCGGCGCCGGCCCGCCCGAGCGCGGCGAGTCGTTCGGAGAGGCGCGTGAAGCCCGAGATGTCGGCCGAGGCCAGCGTCCCATCGACCCACCGGTGACCGCGTCCGGCCGGCCACCTCCCGGCGAGGCCGGCGACGTACGGATCGAGCGCGGCGGCGCGGCTCACGGCCGCCCCGGGGTCTCGGGATCCCCGCCGTGCGGCATCCACGTCGCGTCGCCTCCCCGTCGCCGGCGCGAGGGTACCCCCGGCCGGAGGCGGGGGACAAGTGGCGTCGCGACCCGCGCCGGCGGGCGTCAGCCCGCGGTCGGGTCCGCGTCCGGACGTCCCCGGGGCCCGGCGGGGACGAGTGCCGCGAGGTCCGGCGCAACGATGTCGGCCGCGGGGTCCGCGCGCGGCGCGTCGGCGGCGGAGGTCACGCCCGAGAGCACCAGGGCGAAGCGGGCCCCGAGGGCTCTGGCGAGCGCCCCGTCCGTCGAGGGCCGGTCGCCGACGACGGTGTCCACCCGGCCCACCCGCTCCGCGGCAAGGGCGAGCATGGGGGCGTGCGGCTTTCCGGCGACCTCCGGGACCGCGCCCGACGCCGTGGCGACGGCGGCGAGCAGCGCGCCCGCACCGGGGAGCAGGCCCTGCGGCGTGGGATAGGTGGCGTCCTCGTTGGTGCCGATCAGGCGGGCGCCGGCCCGGACGGCGTCGGCGGCGCGGGCGAGCCCGTCGTAGTCGAACGTCCGGTGCCAGCCGACGATGACCGCGTCGGCCGGCGCCCGCTCCACCATGCGGATCCCCGCGGCGGCGAGCGCCTCGCGCACGCCGTCGCCGGCGCACGGCAGCGCCGTGGAGCCGGGGGCCAGCAGCGTCGCGGCGGCCTGCGCCGACGTCAGCAGGTCGTCCGGGGTCGCGGCGACCCCCATCCGCTCCAGCTTGGCGAGGTGCTCCGCGACCGTCGCGCCGGCGTTGTTCGTGACGAAGACGACCCGCGTGCCCGCGGCGCGCAGGCGCGCCACGGCGGCGGCCGCGCCGGGGATCGGCGCATCGCCCCGCCACAGCACCCCGTCCAGGTCGAGCGCCCACGTCGCCACCGGCCGAGTCTGCCACGCCCTCCCCGGCCCCTCCGGATGCCGCGGGCGCCGGGAGGGGGTCTGCTAGGGTCATCCGATCCCGGGGTGCGGGACGCCAGTGCACGGCGTCCCCCCGGCACATGACGACCCGGTGCGGCTCCGGCTGCGCCGTGGCTGTGACAGAGGAGAACAGCGCATGCTGACCAAGGACGCCAAGGCGGAGGTCATCGGTGGCCACCGCCGTCACGAGAGCGACACGGGCTCTCCCCAGGTGCAGGTCGCGATCCTGACGGAACGCATCAACCAGCTCACCGAGCACCTGAAGACGCACAAGAAGGACCACCACTCCCGGCGCGGCCTGCTGCAGATGGTCGGGCGCCGCCGCCGCCTCCTGAACTACCTTCAGAAGACGGATCTGGACGGGTACCGGGAGCTGACGAAGAAGCTCGGCCTGCGCAGGTAGGCGCGGCCGACCGGACGATCTGGACGGCGGCGGCGCACAGGGCGCCGTCGACGAGGCGCCCCGGCCGATTGGCGGCGCGGGGCAGACAAGGGACGTGACATGGCAGTAGAGCAGGTGACCGCGTCGATCGGCGACTCGCCGATCAGCTTCGAGACGGGCAAGCTGGCCAAGCAGGCCAACGGCTCGGTCCTGGTGCGCTCAGGCGACACCGTGGTGCTGGTGACGGCGGTCGGGGCCCAGTCCCCGCGGCCGGGGGCGGACTTCTTCCCCCTCACGGTCGATGTCGAGGAGCGGATGTACGCCGCGGGGAAGATCCCCGGCGGCTTCATCAAGCGCGAGTCGCGCCCGTCCGACCGGGCCACGCTGACCGCGCGCATGACCGACCGGCCGATCCGGCCGCTGTGGCCGAAGGGCTACCGCAACGAGACGCAGGTCGTGGCGACGGTGATGTCCGTCGACCAGGTGAACCCGTTCGACATCCTCTGCATCAACGGCGCCTCCGCGGCGCTGATGCTGTCGGAGCTGCCCTTCGCCGGTCCCATCGGGGCCGTCCGGATCGGCCTGATCGGCGACGAGTTCATCATCAACCCGACCCTCCAGGAGACGGAGGAGTCGGAGCTCGACCTGATCGTGGCCGGCTCGGCCGACGCGATCTCGATGGTCGAGGCGGGCGCGACGGAGGTCGATGAGGACACGATCCTCGAGGCCCTCCAGATCGCCCACGAGGAGATCAAGACCCTGTGCGCCGCGCAGCTGGAGCTGCAGAAGGCCGCGGGCAAGGAGAAGTGGGACGTCGCGCCGGTCACGGTGGACGAGAAGCTCCTCGCGAAGATCGAGAAGAAGTTCGGAAAGGACCTGGCCGAGGCCACGGGCGAGCAGGCCAAGCTGGCCCGCCGCGACAAGGTCGCCGCCGTGCGCCAGGCCGCCCAGGAGGACATCGTCGGCGACGACGGCGACCCGGAGGCCGTCGCCGACTTCGGCCGCGCCTTCGACTCGCTCCAGAAGACGCTGATCCGCCGCCGCATCGCCGTCGACAAGGAGCGCCCCGACGGCCGCAAGGCGGACGAGATCCGGCCGATCACCTGCGAGGTGACGGTGCTCCCCCGCGTCCACGGCTCCGGCCTGTTCACGCGCGGCGAGACCCAGGTGCTGTCGAGCCTCGCGCTCGGCACCACCAAGGAGGCGCAGCGCATCGACGGCCTCGGCATCGAGACCAGCAAGCGCTACATCCACCACTACAACTTCCCGCCGTTCAGCGTCGGCGAGATCGGCTTCATGCGCGGCCCGAAGCGCCGCGACATCGGCCACGGCGCCCTCGCCGAGCGCGCCCTGCTGCCGATGATCCCGTCGGACGAGGAGTTCCCCTACACGCTGCGGATCGTCTCCGAGACGCTCGAGAGCAACGGGTCGTCCTCGATGGCGTCGGTGTGCGGGTCCACCCTGGCGCTCCTCGACGCCGGCGTGCCGATCGCGCGCCCCGTGGCGGGCATCGCGATGGGCCTCATCAAGGAGGGCGACGACTACATCGTCCTCAGCGACATCCAGGGCGACGAGGACCACCTCGGCGACATGGACTTCAAGGTCGCCGGCACCGAGAAGGGCATCAACGCCCTCCAGATGGACATCAAGATCACCGGCGTCAGCTTCGACATCCTCCGCGACGCCCTCGCGCAGGCGAAGAAGGGCCGGGAGCACATCCTGGGGATCATGGGCGAGGTGATCGACGCGCCCCGCACCGAGCTGTCCGCCTGGGCGCCGCGGATCACCGCCATCAAGATCGACCCCGAGCGGATCGGCACCGTCATCGGCAAGGGCGGCGAGACGATCCGCGGCCTCGAGGCCGACTACGAGGTGGAGATCTCGATCGAGGACGACGGCACCGTGAAGGTGTACGGCGTCGACGGCCAGAAGGCCGACGCCGCGGTCGAGCAGATCCGGGCGATGACGAAGGACGTCGAGGTGGGCGACACCTACCTGGGCGCCAAGGTGGTGAAGACCACCACGTTCGGCGCGTTCGTCGAGCTCACGAAGGGCGTCGACGGCCTGCTGCACATCTCCAACCTCGGCCGCGGCCGGGTGGAGAAGGTGGAGGACGTCGTCAACCGCGGCGACGTCGTCGACGTGACCGTCGTCGAGGTCGACAAGGCCCGCGGCCGGATCGGCCTGCGTATCGTCGGCATGGAGGACGTCGACGGCGGCGGGGGCGACAACGGCGCCGAGGGCGGCGCGTCGGGCGGGGACGGCGAGGACAAGCCGCGCCGCCGCCGTCGCCGTCTGACGGTCTCGGAGTAGCAGTGGCTCACGCGTCGGGTCCCGCGCCGGTCGTCGGCGCCACCTCGGGGGGTCTCCGGGTCGTCTCGGAGACCATCCCCGGGGTGCGCTCCGTGGCGGTCGGCGTGTGGATCGGCGTGGGCTCGCGCTTCGAGCGGCCCCAGGAGGCGGGGATCTCCCACTTCCTGGAGCACATGTTGTTCAAGGGCACGCCGACCCTGTCGCCGGAGGAGATCGCCCAGGCCTTCGACGCGCTCGGCGGGGAGGTGAACGCGGCGACCGGCAAGGACTACACCGTCCTCTACTGCCGGGTCCTGGACGAGTTGCTCGACCAGGCGATGCCGCTGCTCACCGACATGCTCCAGCGCCCCACGTTCCTGGATCTCGACCAGGAGCGTGAGGTGGTGCTGGAGGAGATCGCGATGTACGAGGACGACCCCCAGGACCAGATCCACGACCTGGCGAGCCTGGCGGTGTTCCCCGACCAGGCGCTGGGGCGCCCCGTGATCGGCACGGCCGAGGTGATCGGCTCGGTGCCGGAGGCGGGCGTCCGGGCCTACCACCGCGACCACTACACCGCACCCAACATGGTGGTGGCGGCGGCGGGGAACGTGGAGCACGAGCACGTCCTGGAGCTGTCGGAGCGGCTGCTCGGCGGGCTGTCGAGCGCGTCGGGGGAGGGGGCCTACGAGGCCGCCAGCCCCGGCCGGCCGACGCTGGTGCTGAAGGAGAAGACCACCGAGCAGTACCACCTGTGCCTCGGCGGCCCGGGCCTGTCGCGCAACGACCCGCGGCGGCACGCCCAGTCGGTGCTCGACACGGTCCTCGGCGGCTCGATGAGCAGCCGGCTGTTCCAGGAGGTGCGCGAGAAGCGCGGCCTGGCCTACTCGGTGGGCTCGTACGTCGTGGGCTACGCCGACGCCGGCCAGGTGGGCGTGTACCTCGGCACCCGCGAGGACAACCTCGCCACCGCATGCGAGGTCATCGGGACGGAGCTGCGCCGCATCGGCCAGGAGCCGCTGTCGCCGCAGGAGCTGCGACGGGCGAAGGACCACCTGAAGGGGCGTCTGGTGCTCGGCATGGAGAGCTCCGGCACCCGGATGAACCGCATCGGCCGCGCCGTCCTGACGGGGACGGAGCTGCTCACGGTCGATGAGCTGGTGGAGCGCGTCGAGGCGGTGACCGCCGAGGACGTGCAGGCCCTCGCCCAGGAGCACTGGAGCCCGGACGCGATGTCGGCCGCCGCGATCGGTCCGAACGGCGACGTCATCCGCGGCGCGGTCACCCGCCTCTCCCCGGAGCTCGCCGCCGCCTGACGGCCGGCCCGGTCCGGGGCCCCGTCGGGCCCCGTCGTTCGAATGAACGCGGGGGTCGATGCCAAGTGAACGCTCCCGGCCGACCGGCTTCACCGAAGGGGTGAATGCGGTCGCTCCCTGGCGATGGCGGCCGGCCCGGGCAGCCCCAACCCTCCGTCGTTCAAATGAACGTCGGGGTCGAGGCCAAGTGAACGTCTCCTGACCCCCTTCATCGTGGGGGTGGGACATGGGCCCTGGGTGGCAACTGAAGGCCGGGCGCCGAACGCTCGGCGCCCGTCGTTCGAATGAACATCGGGTGATGTTCAAATGAACGACCACGAGCGGACGGCACGATCCGGGCGCCGCTCGGGGGTGTCCCGGCGCCGGGTCGTGCCGCAACCGCCTCGCGGACCCCGGGGGACCCCGAGGGCGTCCTCAGCCGCCCCCGCCGCCGGTGCCCGCGCCCGCGCCGACGGGGTCGGTGGCGCGGACGCGGATGCGCGGGGGCCTACACATCGGTGCGCTGCACCAGCCGCATCTCGTTGCCAGACGGGTCGCGCAGCTGGGCGTCGATGCCGTACGGCTGCTCCGTGGGCGGCAGGGAGAACTCGACGCCGCGGGCCGAGAGCTCCTCGTACGTCGCGCGGCAGTCGTCCGTGCCGAGCATCACGCCGCCCATCGCGCCCTTCGACATCAGGGACAGCACCTGCGCGGTGGTCTCGTCGTCGAAGAGCGGCGGCCCCGGCACGTTCAGGATCACGTTGATCTCCGGCTGCCCGGGGGGGCCGACCGTGAGCCAACGGTAGCCGCCGAACTCGGGGAGGGTGACGTCCTCGCGCAGCTCGAAGCCGAGCTTCCCGGTGTACCAGTCGAGTGCCTCGTCCTGGTCGTGCACCCACAGGCCGATGTTGGTGATGCGGAGCGACATTCGGGGTTCCCTCCGGGGCGTTGATTCCGACGCCCCCGACGCTAGCCCCGCGCCGCGCCCCCCGTCTTCTCCGAAACTGCTCCACCCTGCTGCCGGCCGGCGGGCCGGGTCCACGCCATCAGCTTGCACGCGGGCACCGGGGCGGCCTGCGCCGCCGACGGGTACGACGCCCGGTACTCGGTGGGGGTCGCCCCGAACGACCGCTTGAACGACGTGGTGAACGACCCCACGCTCGCGAGGCCCACCTCCGCGCAGATCCGCGCCACCGAATGGTCGGTGCCGCGCAGCAGCGCCGCCGCCCGCTCCAGCCGCCGTGTGAGCAGGTACTGGTGCGGCGTCTCCCCGAACGCCCGCTTGAACTGGCGGCTGAAGTGGGCGGGTGAGGCGTGCGCCGCCCGCGCCAGCGCGTCCACGTCGAGGGGCTCGGCGTAGCGGGCGTCGATCAGGTCGCGGGCGCGGAGCAGGTGGCGGACGGGCGGGACGGGGGTCACGTGGTCGGTCTCATGCGTCGGCCTGCGCGCGGGCCGGCGACGGCGGCCGCACCGCGAACGCCCCGATGCGGCCGGACAGGGTGTCGATCACCGTCATGCACGCGTTCGGCACCGGCACGAGCGACCACGGCGCCAACCCCGACAGCTCCGCCGCCGCCGCTCGCACCGGCCCGCCGTGCGTCACCACCACCGCGCACCGCAGCCCGCGCGCCACCAGGTCGCGCACCGCCGCGCCGGCGCGCGCGCGCATGTCCTCGAAGCTCTCCCCCCCGGGCGGCCGCTCGCGCCCTTCCCGCCAGCGCGCGAAGGCCCCCGACGGGTCGGCGAGCAGCTCCGCCGCCGGCCGGCCCGTCCAGTCGCCCATCGCGCTCTCCCGCCAGCGCGGGTCGGTCTCCACCGGCCCGGCGGCCAGGAGCTCCGCCGTCTCCCGCGCCCGGGCGAGGTCCGACGACACCACCGCCTGCGGCGACTCCGCCGCCACCAGCGGCGCCAGGCGCCGCGCCTCCTCGCGCCCCTCTGGGCTGAGCGGCGGGTCCGCCTGCCCCTGGACGAGGCCGCTCGCGTTCCACTCCGACAAGCCGTGGCGGACCAGGATCAGGCGCACCCGCAGAACCCTACGGACGGACGGGGACGGGGAGCCCCGCCCGTGGCATCGTGCCGGCATGGGAACGGAAAGCCCGCGCGACGATCTGCGGCCCCCGAAGGGCCAGCGGTCGTCCGCATTCGTCCTCGCCGCGGCCTACACCGCCTGGTCCGCCTTCTACTGGCTCGTGTCGAGCTTCGCCGCGTACGGCCCCTACCTGTTCGGCAGCGACGTCCCCGGCGACGTCACCATGTTCGTCCGGCTCAACGGCATCGCGATCATCGTCGCCGCCCTCGGCCTCGGCATGGCGTTCTCGAAGCGGCCGGCCGTCGCGGTCGCGGCGCTGGTGAGCGCTGCCTTCCTGATCCAGATCGGCGCGCTGTTCTTCATCGACATCGCGTAGCCCGGCCGGCGCAGGAGCCCGATGGATAGGCTCCGGGATGTGATCGACGTGTGCGTCTCCGGCGCGGCCGGGCGGATGGGCAGGGCCGTCGTCGGCGCGGTCGGCGCGGAGGCCGACATGCGCGTCTCGATGGTGGTCGACCCGGTCCTGGCGGGGGAGCCGGACGGGTACGCCGACGTCGCGGCGGCGTTCGCCGCGGCCACGCCCGACGTGATGGTGGACTTCACGATCCCCGAGACCGTGTTCGCCAACGCCACCGCCGCGCTGCGGGCCGGGGTCCACGTGGTGGTCGGCACCACCGGCCTCAGCGACGAGCAGGTCGCCGAGATCCGCGACCTGGCGGAGTCCGGACCGGCGAACGCCCTCATCGCCCCCAACTTCGCGGTCGGCGCCGTGCTCATGATGCGCTTCGCGGCGGAGGCGTCGCGGCACATGCACAAGGCGGAGATCATCGAGCTGCACCACGACCGCAAGGTCGACGCCCCGTCCGGCACCGCGCTCCGCACCGCCTCCCTCATGGAGGGCGACCCCGTCGTGCACTCGGTGCGCCTCCCCGGCCTCGTGGCCCACCAGGAGGTGATCCTGGGCGGCCACGACGAGACGCTCACCATCCGGCACGACAGCCTCTCCCGCCAGAGCTTCATGCCCGGCGTGGTGCTCGCCGTCCGCGCGGTGGCCGGCCGCCCCGGCCTGACCCTCGGCCTGGAGCCGCTGCTCTTCGGAGGCCCCGCCCCAGGCTGATGCCCCGGCGCATCCGCAAGCTGCTCGTCGCCAACCGGAGCGAGATCGCGATCCGCGTGTTCCGGGCGGCCACCGAGCTGGGCCTGCGGACCGTCGCCATCTACAGCCTTGAGGACCGCTTCGCCCTCCACCGGTTCAAGGCCGACGAGGCCTACCAGGTGGGCCGCGGCGCCGACCCCGTCCGTGCGTACCTCGGGATCGAGGACATCATGCGCGTGGCCGAGTCGGCGGGCGTCGACGCCATCCACCCCGGCTACGGCTTCCTGGCCGAGAACCCGGAGCTCGCGGAGGCGTGCGTCCGGGAGGGGATCACCTGGATCGGCCCGCCGAGCCCCGTGATGCGCAGCCTTGGCAACAAGGTCGAGGCCCGCGCCCTGGCCGAGCAGGCCGGCGTGCCCGTCATGCCCGCCACGGGGGCGCTCCCGGACGACGAGGCGGAGGTCGCGCGCCTGGCCGGCGAGGTGGGCTACCCCCTCATGGTGAAGGCCAGCTGGGGGGGCGGCGGCCGCGGCATGCGCGTGGTCGAGGACCCGGCGGCGCTCGCGGAGGCCGTCGCCACCGGCCGCCGCGAGGCCCGCGCCGCGTTCGGGAACGACGAGGTGTTCGTCGAGCGCCTCGTGCGGCGCGCCTGGCACATCGAGGTGCAGATCGTGGCCGACACCCACGGCCGCGTCGTGCACCTCCACGAACGCGACTGCACCGTGCAGCGGCGCCACCAGAAGGTGGTGGAGATCGCGCCGTCGCCGCGCCTGCCCCCCGGCCTGAAGGACCGGATCTGCGCCGCCGCCGTGCGCCTCGCCTCGGAGGCCCGCTACCAGCTGGCCGGCACCGTCGAGTTCCTGGTCGACGCCGACACTCTCGAGTTCTTCTTCATCGAGGTGAACCCGCGCATCCAGGTGGAGCACACGGTCACCGAGGTGGTCACCGGGATCGACATCGTGAAGGCTCAGATCCGGCTGGCGCAGGGGGCGCGGATCGGCGAGCCGCGGAGCGGGGTGCCCGACCAGGACGCCATCGCGGCGAACGGCTCGGCGATGCAGTGCCGGGTGACCACCGAGGACCCCGAGAACAGCTTCATCCCCGACTACGGGCGCATCAGCGCGTACCGCGAGGCCACCGGCTTCGGGATCCGGCTGGACGGCGGCACCGCCTACGCGGGCGCGGTGGTCACCCCGTTCTACGACTCGCTGCTGGAGAAGGTCACCGCGTGGGCGCCCACCCATGAGGAGTCGACGCTCCGCATGGACCGGGCGCTCCGGGAGTTCCGGATCCGCGGGGTCAAGACCAACCTGCCGTTCCTGGAGGCGCTGATCAGCCACCCGCGCTTCCGCGACGGCGACTACACCACCCGCTTCGTCGACGAGACGCCGGAGCTGTTCCTGTTCCGGCCCCGCCGCGACCGGGCCACCCGGCTGCTGTCGTTCATCGGCGACGTCCTGGTGAACGGCAACCCGGAGGTGGAGGGCCGGCCCCGGCCGCACCATGTTGTCGCGCCGCGGATCCCGGCGGTGGCGCCGCTCCCGGAGGAGCCGAAGGGCACCCGGGACCTCCTCACCGAGCTGGGCCCCGACGGCTTCGCGCGCTGGATGCGGCAGGAGCGGCGGCTGCTGCTGACCGACACCACGTTCCGCGACGCCCACCAGAGCCTGCTGGCCACCCGCTTCCGCACCCACGACCTGCTGGGGCCCGCGACCTACTACGCCCGCCACCTCGGCGATCTGTTCTCGCTGGAGGCGTGGGGCGGCGCGACGTTCGACGTGGCGATGCGGTTCCTCAGGGAGGACCCCTGGGACCGCCTCCACCAGCTGCGCGAGCGGGTGCCGAACGTGCTGATCCAGATGCTGCTGCGCGCCTCCAACGCCGTGGGGTACACGAACTACCCCGACAACGTGGTGCGCTACTTCGTGGAGCAGGCGGCCGACGCCGGCGTCGACCTGTTCCGCGTCTTCGACTCGCTCAACTGGGTCGGGAACATGCGGGTGGCCATGGATGCGGTGCGCGAGTCGGGGATGCTGCTGGAGGCGGCCATCTGCTACACGGGCGACCTCACCGACCCGCGCCGCACGAAGTACGACCTGGACTACTACGTGCGGATGGCGCGGGAGCTCGAGGCCGCCGGCGCCCACATCCTGGGCATCAAGGACATGGCGGGCCTCTGCAAGCCGGAGGCGGCGCGGACGCTGGTCCGGGCCCTGCGCGACGAGGTGGGCATCCCCATCCACTTCCACACCCACGACACCAGCGGCATCGCCGCGGCCTCGGTGCTCGCCGCCGCCGAGGCCGGCGTGGACGCGGCCGACGCGGCGATGGACCCGATGAGCGGCCTCACCTCCCAGCCCAACCTCGGGTCGATCGTCGAGGCGCTTCGCGGCTCCGAGCGCGACACCGGGCTGCCGCGGGAGCCGCTCGCCCGCGTCGCGACCTACTGGGAGGCGGTGCGGACCCAGTACGCGGGGTTCGAGAGCGACATGCGCGCCGGCGCCGCCGAGGTCTACGAGCACGAGATGCCCGGCGGCCAGTACACCAACCTGCGCCAGCAGGCGCGGGCCCTCGGGATCGAGTCGCGCTGGCGCGAGGTGGCGGGCACGTACGCGGCGGTCAACCGTATGTTCGGCGACATCGTGAAGGTCACGCCGACGTCGAAGGTGGTCGGCGACCTGGCGGTGTTCATGGTCACCAACGACCTGACCGCGGAGCAGGTGCTCGACCCGGACCACGACGTCGCCTTCCCCGAGTCGGTCGTCGAGTTCTTCCACGGCGACCTCGGCCAGCCGTACGGGGGCTTCCCGGACGCCCTCCAGCGCAAGGTGCTGAAGGGCCGCGAGCCCCTGACGGTGCGGCCCGGCGAGGCGCTGCCGCCCGCCGACCTCGACGCCGTCCGCGCCGAGGCCGAGAAGGCGGTGCGGCGCAAGATCACCGACCGCGAGCTCGCGAGCTACCTGATGTACCCCAAGGTCTTCACCGCCTTCGCCGAGCACCAGCGCGTCCACGGCGACGTGAGCGTGCTGCCCACCCCGGTGTTCCTCTACGGCCTCGGCCGCGACGACGAGCTCTTCGTCGACATCGAGCGCGGCAAGACCCTCGTCATCCGCTTCCTCGCCGTCGGCGACGCCGACGATGAGGGGCGGCGCACCATCTTCTTCGAGCTGAACGGCCAGCCCCGCGAGGTGAAGGTGGTCGACCGCGCGCTGGCGACGTCCGCGCCGGCGAAGCGGATGGCGGACGACGGGGACCCCGCCCACGTCGCCGCGCCGATGCCGGGGCTGGTGGTGGCCGTCTCCGCCACGGAGGGCGCCGTCGTGCAACGGGGCGACCGGCTGCTGTCGATCGAGGCCATGAAGATGGAGACGGGGGTGTTCGCCGAGCGCGACGGGACCGTCGCCGAGGTGCTCGTGACGGCCGGGACGCAGGTCGAGACCAAGCAGCTGCTCATGGTGATCGGCGCCCCGGCCGGGGGGTAGGATCGGTGGGGTTCCCGACGTCGCGGAGGGTGGGTATGAGCGAGTGGAGCAAGGTCGCCGAGGGGGACGTCGAGGAGCGCGAGCGCCGCGGCGGCGGACCGGCGTCGCGCGACCTCTCCGGCGCGCTCGGCGCCGGCACGATGACCCTGCGGGTGTGGCGCTACGGGCCGGGCCACGAGATGGCCTACCACCGCCACCAGGAGCAGGAGGAGATCTACCAGCTGATCTCCGGCGGCCCCCAGGAGGTGCTCCTCGAGGGTGAGACCGTGACCGTCGAGGACGGCGACTGGCTCCGCATCCCCAAGGACACCGCCCGCCGCATCCAGAACCACAGCGACCGCGAGGCGGTGTGGCTCACGATCGCCGCGCCCCCCGGCGCCGGCATCCGCGACGGCATCCGCATCGACCCCGCGACCGGCGAGGAGATCCCCCGCACGTGAACGCCAAGCTCATCGCCCTCGCGGCGATGCTCGCGCGCAAGCAGGGGGCGGCGATGGCGCGGATGCTGATGCAGGAGGCGCAGGCGTGGATGGCCGACCCGGCCAACGAGTCCACCAAGCGCGCCCTCGTCGAGCAGCTCCGGGGCATCGCGGAGAAGGCGGGCGGGGCCGCCGGGCGGCTCAGCGGACGGCTGGCGAAGGAGATCGACCGCCGCAAGGTGTCGGTGGCGGCGTGGGAGCGCGACCTCATGTCCCTCCGGTACGAGATCGCCGACATGGCGCCCGGGCCGATCCGCGACGCGGCGCTCGACGCGTACGTGGCGCAGGCGTCCGCCGGGGTGCATCTGGTGGACGATCCCGGGCGGCCCGAGAAGATGCGCGACGTCGTGCGCGCGCTCGAGGCCGAGGAGCGCATGCTCGCATCCGAGCGTCTCACGGGCGACGAGCGACGCCGCGCGACGGAGGCGGTGGCGGCCGCCCGCGCCGCCTGCGCCGAGCGCGGCGCCGCGCTGGCCCGGTCGCGGTGAGCGACTGGGACGCCATCGTCTGCGGCGGCTCGTTCGCCGGGCTGGCGGCCGCCGGTCAGATCGGCGGGCGCGTGCTGGTGATCGACCGGCTGGAGATCGGCGACGGCGAGACGTCGGCGTCGGCGGTGCCCCTGCGCTGCCTGGAGCGCCTCGACCTGCTCGACTGCGTCGACCAGGTCCACCGGGACATCTGGCTCCACACGCGGCGCCGCAGCCAGCGGATGCGGTTCTTCGACTTCGCGACGTTCGACTACCGGCGCCTGTGCGAGACGATGTTCGCCCGGTCCGGCGCCGAGTTCCTGCGCGCCCGGATCACGGGTGCGGAGGAGGGGGTCGTCCACACCACCGCCGGGACGTTCACCGCGCCGATCGTGATCGAGGCGGCCGGGTGGCGCACGTCGGCCCCCAAGGAGCGGCGGGAGGAGGCACGCCCGCCGCGGAGGAGCTTCGGCGTGGAGGCGCGGCAGCCGTTCCGCGGCGAGGGCCTCCACTTCTGGGTCGGCCCCGGATGGGGGACGCGCCGCTTCTGGTGGGCGTTCCCCGCGGGCGACCACGTGCGGGCGGGGCTGGCGCACTACGACGGCCATTCCTCCCTGTCCGGCGACCTCACCGGGTTCCTCGAGCGTCACCGGCTCGGCGAGGCGGGGCACACCCACGGCGGCTTCTTCACCTCGCGGATGATCGACCCGGTGCGCGACGGCATGTTCGTGGTGGGCGACGCCGCCGGGCACTGCCTCCCCGTCTCGGGGGAGGGCATCCGGCCGGCGCTGGTGTTCGGTCAGCTCGCCGGCCGCCTGGCAGAGCGCGTGCGCCTGGGCGAGCTCACGCGGGACCAGGCGCTGTCGCGGTACCGGTCGTACGTGCTGTCGCGCAAACGCGGCTACGACGTCCTCGATCGCCTCCAGGCCGTCCTGAACTGGCTCCCCGACCCCCTCTACGCGGGGTTCGCGCGCGTCGTGGCCCACCCGCGGGTCATGCGCTGGGCGGCGGCGCGCTACTGGGACGTCGCCGACCCCGAGCTGCTGACCGCCACACCGTCGCCGGAGCCCATCCCGCTCGCGGCGTAGCCGGCGCCCCCGACGGCGCCGGGAGGGGGTGTTGCTCCGGCCGGACGGTGCCGATGCACTTGGTGTCCCGTGCCATCGACCTTCGCCGCCGGCCTCCCACCCGGTCCACGCCGGGTCGCGGCTCGTTCCGGAGGACGCCCATGCAGTGCCCACGCCGGTCCCCCGCCATCGCCCTGGCGGCCGCCGCACTGATCGTCGCCGCCCCGCAGCTCGACGCCGCGGGGCCCGCGAAGCCCTCCGACCCGGCCGGCCCGGCGGCAGCCGCGGCCGGGCACGCGGTGGTGAAGAAGTCGGCGAAGCTGAGCCCCGCCCTCACCAAGCAGCTGAAGGTGCTGCCGAAGCAGGCGAAGCGGCTGGAGGCCACCGTCAAGTCGCTCGCCACGCAGATGTCCGCCCTGACCGGCCGGGTCGACTCGCTGGAGGCGCGGTTCGCGAAGGCCGTCGCCGCCGGCGGCGTCGGCCCCCAGGGCCCGGCGGGCGCCGACGGCGCCGCCGGCCCGGTCGGGCCCTCCGGCCCGCAGGGCCCGGTGGGTCCGCGCGGCGGCCAGGGCGACCCCGGTCCTCCGGGGCCGACCGGGTCCCGCGGCCTCAACTGGCGCAACGTCTGGACGTCCGGCGCCAACTACGCGAAGGACGACGCCGTCTACTACAACGGCTCCTCCTACGTGGCGCTGAGCAACATCGGGACCAGCGGGGCCGTCCCCGGCGTGAGCGCCGAGTGGGGCCTCGTGGCCCAGAAGGGGGCGAGCGGCGCGGGCCAGGGGACCATCACCGGCTTCCAGACCGAGATCCTCGACACCAACGTCAGCACGACCGCCAACCAGAACGTGCAGGTGGGCCTCACCTGCAGCAACGGCGGGATCGCGACGGGCGGCACCGCGGCGGTCATCAACGGCGCGGACGGCGAGGTCGTGGGCGGCCAGGTGGGATCCGACCCCTCGGGCGTCCCGCGCTCCTGGAACGTGATCATCCACCCCAACTTCACGAAGACGACGCCCGTGAAGCTCTGGGTGGTCTGCGCGCAGGTCGCATAGGCCGGACGATCCGGCCGCGGCCCCCGTCCCACTCGGGGGCCTCGGCCGGGCTCCGCCCGGCACGCCGGCGGAGATGACCGGTCGTCCGGTGAGGGGCCCTCCGGGGTCCCCGGCTATACTGCCGCCCGTGCTCGGAGCCATCCTGACCGCCATGGCGACGCCGTTCGACGCGGACCTCCGCGTGGACGAGGCGTCGACGATCCGCCTGGCCCACCACCTGGTGGACAACGGGTCCGACGGCCTGGTGATGGCGGGCACCACCGGCGAGGCCTCGACCCTCACCGACGACGAGAAGGTCGCGCTCTACCGCATCGCGAAGCGCGAGGTGGGCGACCGCGCCAGCGTCGTCGCCGGCACCGGCAGCAACGACACCGCGCACTCCGTGCACCTCACCGAGCGGGCCGCCGAGGTGGGCGCCGACGCCGTCCTGGTGGTCACGCCGTACTACAACAAGCCGCCGCGGGCCGGGATCATCGGCCACGTGGAGGCGATCGCCGCCGTCGGCGTCCCGGTGATCCTCTACAACATCCCGAGCCGTTCGGTGATCAACATGCCCCCCGACCTCATCGCGGAGCTGGGGGAGATCGACAACGTCATCGCCGTGAAGCAGGCGAACCCCGACCTGGTCGAGTGCCGGCAGGTCGCCGAGACGTCCGGCCTGGAGGTCTTCGCCGGCAACGACGACATGCTGTACCCGGTGCTCGAGATGGGCGGCGCGGGCGTGATCTCCGTGGTCTCGCACCTGGCGGGCGAGGAGATGCAGGCCATGGTGGCGGCCGCCGGACGCGGTGACTGGGAGGACGCGAGGGCGCTCGACGCCGGCCTGGAGGAGCTCATCGCCGCGCTGTTCGTCACATCGAGCCCCATCCTCGTCAAGGCGGCGCTCGAGATGACCGGGCTCATCCCGTCCGGCCGTCTGCGCCTGCCGCTGGTCGAGGCGACCCCGGTCGAGCGCGACATCCTCCGCACGGTCCTGGAGCGCCAGGGCATCCTGTCGCGCGCGGCATCCTGAGCGCGATCCCGGCCCGACGGACATGAGCGACGCGGTCCGCGTGATCCCCCTCGGCGGCGCCGGGGAGATCGGCAAGAACATGTACGTCGTGGAGCACGGCGACCGCATGGTGCTCATCGACTGCGGGATCACGTTCCCGAAGAACGACCAGATGGGCGTGGACATCGTGCTCCCGGACTTCACGTACGTCCTGGAGCGCCGCGACGCCCTCGAGGCGCTCATCCTCACCCACGGCCACGAGGACCACATCGGGGCCGTCCCGTTCCTCATCCGCGCGGTGGGGCAGGTGCCGATCTACGCCCGCCGCTTCACGCTCGCGCTGCTGCGCGCCAAGCTCGACGAGCACCGGCTGCTCGAGGACGCGGAGCTGGTGGAGGTGCAGTACAACGAGCCTCTCCAGACCGGGCCGTTCCGCACCGAGTTCATCCCGCTCACGCACAGCACGCCCGACTGCGCCGCCGTCGCGCTCGAGACCCCGGCGGGGACGATCGTGCACACCGGCGACTTCGGCATCGAGTACGCGCCCGTCGGCGGCCGCCGCAGCGACCTCCCCGCCCTCGCCCGCCTGGGCGACCGGGGCGTGCGGCTGCTCCTCGCCGACTCCACCAACGCGGAGGAGGGGCCCAGCGGCTCGCCCCTGCCGGTGCGGGACGTCAAGAGCGAGTTGGTCCGCATCTTCGCGACCGCCCGCGCCCGCGTCCTGGTGACCACCTTCTCGTCGCACATCCACCGGGTGCAGCAGGTGCTCGACGCCGCCTACGCCGACGGCCGCGTGGTGGCGCTCGTGGGCCGCTCGCTGACCCGCAACGTCGCGACCGCCAGCAACCTCATGGACCCCGACACCGGCCGGCCGTACCTGAGTCCGCCGCCCGGCACGCTCGTGCGCCTGCGCGAGCTGGAGGAGCACCCCCGCGACGAGCAGGTGCTCATCTGCACCGGCAGCCAGGGCGAGCCGATGGCCGCCCTCAGCCGCATCGCCCGGGGCGAGCACAACCAGGTGACGATCGAGCCGGGCGACACCGTCCTGTACTCGTCGAGCACCGTCCCCGGCAACGAGCTGGCGGTGAACGAGATCGTCAACCGGCTGGTCCGCGCCGACGCGGACTTCATCACGGAGCGCCAGAACCCGCGGGTCCATGTCTCCGGCCACGGCAGCGCGAGCGACCTGCTGCTCATGCTGGAGCTGCTGCGCCCCGCCGTGTTCGCCCCGATCCACGGGGAGGCCCGCCACCAGCGGGCCCACGCCGATCTGGCCGCCGCGGTCGGGATCGGCGGGGACCGCGTCCACATCCTCGACAACGGGGACGTCCTGGAGGGCACCCCGGACCGGGCGCTGCTGGCCGACCGGGTCCACGCCGGGCTGACCTACGTGGACCAGGCGGGCGGCCTGGACGTGACCGAGAGCGTCCTCCGCGACCGGCGCCACCTCTCCGACGACGGCCTGGTGCTGGTGATCGCGCGCATCGACGCGTCCGACGGCTCCCTGGTGGGGGAGGTCGAGGTGGTCACCCGCGGCTTCGGCTCGGGCCAGGACGAGGAGCTCATCGAGGAGACCCGCCTGGCGGTGGAGCGCAGCATCGCCGAGCACGGCGACCACCGGATCACCGAGGTCGGGGTGCTCCAGCACGAGCTGCACGACACCGTGGCGTCGCTGGTGCGCAAGCGCACCCAGCAGCGCCCGATGGTGCTGCCGGTGATCGTCGAGGTCTAGGGGCCCGGCGTGGCCGCGGACGCCCGGTGGGCGCCCGCGGCACGGTCGGCCGGAGTGCTAGAGGGTCTGGGCGATGCGGGCCCAGCGCCCGCTCACGTCGGCCCAGTCGATGTTCGCGATGAACGCGTCGATGTACTTGGGCCGCGCGGTGGAGAAGTCGCGGATGTAGGAGTGCTCGTAGACGTCCAGCCCCAGGATCGGGGTGGCGTTCCACACCGGGAAGGTGTCCTGGGCGTCGCCGATGTAGACGTCGAGGCGGTCCCAGTCCCAGTCGTACGCGAGCCACGCCCAGCCGCGGGCGGCCATGCCGGCTGCGCGAAGCTGGGTGAGGAAGGCGTCCTGACCGCCGAAGTGCTGCTCCAGGCGGCCTGCGAGGGCGTCGTCGGGCGATCCGCCCCCGTTGCCCAGGTTGCCGAAGTAGAGCTCGTGGTTCTTGATGCCGCCGATGGCGAAGGTGATCGCCGAGCGGTAGGCGCGGTAGTCCGAGAAGATCTGGTTGGC
>DAISWG010000027.1:0-45206 GCA_036826475.1 Miltoncostaeaceae bacterium
TCGCCAGGATCAGCCGGGCCGGCTCCCCGGCGGCCGGGGCGGTGGTGGCGGCGGGATAGGGAGCCGCTGGGGGGGGTGCGGCGTGCGGGCCGCGGCGCCTGCAATTGTCCTGGGCTTGGTTGGTCCCATCTCCTCGGCCCGCCTCTACCTCAGCTCCAGGGTGGCCGTGTGCCCGCTTCGCTCAGGGGCCGGCACGAAGTTCAAGCTCGTTGAGGCGATGGCATTCGGCATGCCGGTGGTCGTGACGAAACACTCAGCGGCCGCTCTCAGCCTTGAGAACGGGGTAAATGGCTTCATCACGGACGATCCTCGTGAGTACGCCGAAGCGGTGGTGCGCCTCATTGCCGATCCGGCGCTCGCCGAGTCGTTCTCGCGGGCCGTTGCTTCAACTTTCGCTCGGGAACATTCCACCGCAGCCATCGGAGCCGAGCTCGACGTCGTCTTGGGTGCGGCCGATGCGTAGCCGAAGGACCGCTGACGGTGGGTGGGCCAGAACGAAGGTGGGCGGCTTGGTGCCCCGAAGGATTCGTAAGCTTCGCGGCGGCCCTAGACGACATAAGTCCTCCGGGAACGCCCGGAATCGTCCGGCTGCGCACGGCTTGAGGATCTTGAGAATCGCGGACATTCCCCGCGATCGGGCCGGCGGGGTGCACGGCTATATGACTATGAGCGGGGAGGCGCTCCGGCAGCGTGGCCACGAAGTGCAGTTCATGTTTCGCGAGGATCTGGCGTCGTGGCCCCGATACGGCGGGCTGCGGCGCCTCATTATCCCCCTGGTGCTCCCAATCAGGGGGGCCTTGGCTCAACGGCGCAGCCCACGAGCCGATGTCGTGGAGATCCACGAGCCGCTCGCGGCCCCATACTCCTTCCTTGCCAGCCGAAGCCGCGGCGCCCTGCCGCCCTGCGTTGTCCTTTCGCACGGGCTCGGCGAGCGGTTGTGGCAGGAGACGAAGCGCTCAGCACGCGCCGCGGGATGGCGAGTTCCGCTCAAGAGCCGACTGCTCGTGCCGCTGACGCTTGTGCTGCCTTCGCGGTATGGGCTCCGACACGCCGCCCACGTCGTCGTGCTCTCGAGCGAGGACGCGGAGTTTGTCCGCTCTGAGCTCAGGGTTCCGTCGTGGAGGGTCTCTTGCGCGCCGACTGGGGTGACACAGCGCTTTTTTGCCGCTCCGCCACCGACGCCCGATGCGAGCGGTGTGCGGGTCATTTTCGTCGGCACGTGGATCGAGCGGAAAGGCATCCGCGAACTCTGCGCCGCCTGGGAGCGACTCTGCGCAGAGGACTCGACGACCACGCTCACAGTTGTGGGCGCCTCGGCCCAGGAGGTGAACGGCCGTCTACGGTCGGAGCAGGGTCGGGTCACGGCTCTGCCATACGTCTCTCAAGACGATCTTCCCGCGGTGCTCGCTCGACACGACATATTCGTGCTTCCCACCTGGTTCGAAGGCATGCCGCTGTCAGTTCTCGAAGCGGCGGCATCAGCGCTTCCCTGCATCGTTGGCGCGACGTGCGGGAACCTCGACATCTTCCCGCCGGGCGACCCTGCGGCGCACGGAGGTATCCTGATCGCCCCGCGAGACTCGGTGGCACTAGCCTCGGCGATCCGGCAGCTGCGTGACGATCCTCAGCTTCGAGTCGCGCTGGGCGGCCGCGCACGGCAGCGGGCTCGTCACTTCAGCTGGGAATCCACAGCCGAGTACTTGGAATCGGCCTACCGCCGCGCGGGCAATCGCCGACACACCGCTGGCGCTACATCACAAGTGCAAGGCAGGGGCCCTGCCTGATTTGTGACATGCGGTAGTAGTTGGCCTCGAGTCCAGCTCGCGCTCAACCGCGGTGACCATCTCCCGCAAACGCACACCTCAACCTGAGCCCTGGGGACCGGCGCTTCCTAAAAACTCAACACCGGGACTGTCGATGGAACTGGAGTCGGGATCGAACTAGGCCTTGCGCCCAGTCTCGCGCAGGCGTTGGCTTCGACCCCGGCTTCGCTCGATGGCGGGGCGAGCCCGCATCACCATCGACTCCATGGCCCGCCGCCACCACCATGTGAGGCGCAAGGTGCATGGGAACCGCGCGCTGGAGCCGAACCTGCCTCATGTCGTCTCCGCAGCACCGGCGCCGGCGACTCCAGGGAACGCACGGAGCGATGGGTCGATCACGCGGCTCGGGACATCAGAGCCTTCAGCGCATTCGTCATCCACGGCGCGAACGTCAAGAGGTTGCGCCACCGGAAATCCGAGACATGGGTGTAGAGACTGACCATGACAACGAAGACGGTCGAATAGGCAACCGACGACACGATGGCGGCGGCCGTTGCTCCGCCGCGTGGAAGGAATATGACGAGTCCGGGCACCGTCACCGCCATTCCCGCTAACTGGGCACTGAAGGCTGTAAAGGGCCGGTTCACGGCATACAACCCTGCCGCAGCCACCGACGCACCGGCCATCAGCACGACGCCCGGCAGCAGCAGTCGGAGCGGGGTGATGCTGCCCGCGAAGTCCGCCCCGTAGATCAATCGCACAGCGGGGCCCGACACGAGGCCGATGAGGATCGCGATGCCTGCACCCACGATCAGCGTGACCTGCAGGACTGCGGCGATCAAGGTCGGACCCTCTGGCCCACGTCTCGCGGCGGCAGACATCACCACGGTGGACAGGGATCCGCAGACGGCGAGCACGATACCAGCGACGTTCGCAGCCACGGAATACAGCCCGACGGTGACCGAGCTCAAGAACGCCGGCATGATCATGAGGTCCAGCCGAGTGTTCGCCGACGACGCGACGATATCGCCGTGCGCGCGGGCTCCATACCAGAGCGACCTTCGCCCAAGCGTCTTCTCTGGCCGACCGAAGGAATGACGCCGGAGCACCCGAGTGGCCGCCAGGGCGAGCATGATGACGGCGACCACGATGTTTGCGACCACGGCAGTGGACACTGTAAGGGCGCCCGCCACCCAGAGGACCGCATATGAGACCGCCAAGATGAGAGGAGGCGTTACTCTGAGCGCGTTCGCGAATCCGAAGTCTTGGTCTCCCAGGGTGATGCCCATGAAGGGCTCGAACGCTAAGCCGAGGACCACAGTCAGCATGAACAGTCGGCCTAGCCATATGGTCTCCTCACTCTGCGCCGAGAGTAGCACCGGAACGAGCAGTTCCCCGACGACGAGGGCCACGACGGCCGCCGGCGCCAGGATCACTGCCCACGTGCTGAGCAAGCGTGGAGCGTCCTCGGGGTGGTGTGCTTGGTGGTAGGCAACAGCTGTCGTGCACCCGATGGCGAACGTCCATGTGATCAAGAGCGCCGGAGTGATCACGGCGCTCAACTCACCACGGCCCGACGGACCGAGTATCCGCGCGACGAGGACGCCCGTGCCAAGGCTCAGCACGAGCACGATCACGGTTGCGCCGTACGTCGTGATCGCGGTCCTTCGGAAGCCTCCCGACGCGCCAAGGCCCTCTCTCGTCACAGCGGTCCACCGTCTTCTCGCAACACCGCCCCCTTACCAGCAACGATCCGGACCACCGCTCAGGACAACGGCATCATCGCGAGCAGCATTCTGGGGCGCCCGTCGCATCCACCGAGCTCCCGGCGGTCCGCCAGTTTGGAATGACCGTGGCCCCGCGCAGCGCGGCAAGTCGGCGATCGGACCTTCAGAAGCTCGCGGAATCCGCTCGTCGCCACATGCCAACGATCGGGCGCATGCCCGGCTGCGCGCGGCTCTCGGCAGCTAGGCGCCGCACCGCACCGCGCACGGGTATAGCCTCCCGTTGCCGAGGCTTCAGGATGGCGGCGATGGTGATGCCGGGTGATCGCCCCGCCTTTCATGCAGCCAAGACCTCTTCGTCTAGGGGGTGAATGTGGAGCCTCAGTCGGGGTCGCCCTCGGCTGGCATCGCTCCCGCCGAGGACGCAACACATGAGCGCGAGATCGGGCCAGTCCCATGCGGCCCGCCTGCCGACTGCTCGAGGCCGAAGCGTATATGCCGGGGAGCCGCTTCTGAGACCAGTAGAGGCGCTCTTGAAAGCGCTGCAGGCGTACCCGCGGATCGGCGGATGTGAAGCGACCAAAGGCTGGGATCTGGCTCCATCGCCCCTAGGAAAGAACCTTCTCACCTATTCCACCACCGTCTGCAAGCCCGGCGCCGGTCAGTGCAACCCACTGGCCTGAGTTCTGCGCACTCCATCCAGACGGTCGGGGACATGAACCTTGAATCCCGCGGTGCCGACGGGTCCTCGTGACAGGTTGGAACACGCGTCGTCGACTCACGACCCTCGCTCCTTCACGGCGAGCGCTCTAGACGGACGCGAACAGGTGGCTCTTGGACTTCTCGACCAACCTCATGGACCCACCACCGCGGCTCTGCGGATGGGCCAAGCGCGCAGGGAGCCAGTTCCCACCGGTCGCCTCGATCTCGTGTTCCGCAGAGGTCTGCTGACCCGGCCCCTCCTCACGAGCCTCGTGCCGGGGGCCGTCGCGCCGTTTTCTCGCATTCGCTGTTGGCTGACGGGCGCCCAGAGCATCGACTACGCCTGACTGCGCTTTCGCGCCGGCCGTGCGGGCGATGCGTACTTGAGCGCGACCGCCGCCTCGGGCCCCGCGGCCCGGAACGTGAGGCTCTCCTCCAGGTGCAGCGTCACCGTCGATGCGTCATGGGTCCGGTATCCGATCGACAGGTCCTGCCCCACCATCAGCTCGAAGTCGTCGCCGCGGAGGCTCACCACCAGGGCGCCGTCGACGGCCGGGGCCCACAGCACGGGGCCCTCCGAGATGAGCCGCAGCTGCTCCAGCACCGGGTAGCCGCCGTGCTGGGTCGACTCCACCACGCCCTGCCAGCAGCGGGGGCCCAGGAGGATGGCGTACGGGCCGTCCACGCCGGCGCGCCGCAGCGTGTCGACCGCCTTCGCCACGAACGTCGGGTACCGCTCGTAGTCCGTCGTGATCTCCACCGCGTCGTGCGTGGACGTCTCGACGATGCCGCGGACGCCGGACGGCGGGTCGCCGGCGAACACCAGGCGGTCCTCAGCGAGGGCGGCGCGGCGGGCGGCGCCGACCACCGGATCCCAGTCGGCGTCGGGAGCGCCCCGGTCGACCGCGTCGATCTCCGCGCGGTCGAGGACGAACGGGGTGCGCAGCTCCACGAACGGCTGCACCAGCCGGATCTGCCGCTCGACGCCCTCGGCGGGGCCCTCGTCGGTGGAGGCGACGCGCCCGAGGCCCAGGGCAGAGTGGTCCCAGCCGAGCGGCCCGGTGAAGTCGACCACCTTCCGGGCCGTCAGGAAGTTGCGCAGCGCGCGGCGGGCCTCGGCGTCGATCTCCTGCCAGGCCGCCTCGCTGATGGGCGCGAGCTCGCGATGGAGATGGTTCACGTCAGCCCTCCCCGCGCAGGCTGCCGATGCCCAGGCTGCCGTCGCCCGCACCGCCACCACCGCCGCCGCCGTGGCCCTCGGCCTCCTCCTCCAAGCCCAGGATGGAGCCGGTGGTGAAGAGGTAGGTGCGCAGGTGGTCGTCGAGCACGGGATCCTGGCGGCGCATCCACTCGAGGCTCATCGCCGCATGCTCGGTCTCCTCGTCGCGGTTGTGCGCGAGGACCGCCCGCAGCTCGGGGTCGCCGGTCGCGTCGATCCGCTGCTGGTACCAGTCCATGGCCTCGAGCTCCTCCATGAGCGAGACCAGCCCGCGGTGCCGGTCGAGGGTCTCCGGGCGGAGGTCCTCCCTCGCCTCGTGCAGGCCCATGCTGGAATCCGCCACCCGTTCCTCCGTTCGCTCAGTCGTCCTCGCGGGCGTCCGCGAGCCCCTCGCCAAGCCGTACCCGGTCGCCGTCGACCACCAACGTCGCCGACAGCACCTCCCAGTGGCGGGCGATGCGCGCCATGACCAGGTCGACGCGGCCCTCCCCCTCCGGCCCGCGCACCGGCACGGCCAGGTTCCCCTGGGCCGCCCCCGAGCCCCGGGGCCCCTCGCCCTCCGGCGCGCGGGCCTCGCCGGGCTCCCCGCCCGCCTCGACCACGGCCGGGTGGCCCTGGGCGAAGCGCCGCGCGGTGGCGCCGGCGTCGCGGCTGCCGCGCCGCCACCCGCGCCACATGATGAACACCGCCGCCGCGAGGAACACGTAGGCCGAGATCCCGGCGATGACGCCGAGCGTCTCCTGCGACGCGTCGAGCCGCCGGAAGGTGAACGCCACGACCAGGAAGATCCCGAAGATCCACGCCGCGGCGATCATCAGCTGGCGCTGCGTGCCCGGCGCGAGCTTCGTCACGCGTTCACCCACGACTCGGCCAGCCGGGCGAGGGTCTCCCGGTAGCGCGACACCGACTCCTCGCGGCCGAGGAGCGCGAGGCTCTCGTAGGTGCCGGTGGAGACGACCCGCCCGGTGATCGCGATCCGCTGGGGCTCCAGGAAGTCGCGGGCGGCCTCGCCCATGATGTGGAGCTGGTCCTGGAGCGCCTCCTTCACCGCGTCCAGCGTCCAGTCGGGCAGCTCCTCCAGGCGGCCGAGGCCGCCGCCGATCACCTGGATCGAGTGCTTCACGTCGGCGGTGAGCACGTCCCAGGCGGCCGGCTCGATCGCGAGCGGCTCGAACAGCCACCCGGCCAGCCCCTCGTACTCGGCCAGCGTGGACATCTTGCGCTTCACCAGCGGCGCGCTGGCGCGCACCCGCGCCTCGGCGCCGTCGCCCCGCCGGTCGAGGAATCCGGTCTTCGCGAGGAAGCCGACCAGCTCGTCCTCGAACTCGTCGTTGGGCATCAGGCGCATGTGCCGGCCGTTGAGGACCGTCAGCTTCTTCATGTCGAAGATCGCCGGGCTCTTGGACACGCGGCCGATCGAGAAGCCGGCGACCAGCTCGTCCCGGGTGAAGATGGTGGTCTTGTCGTCGAAGCTCCAGCCGAGCAGGGCGAGCGCGTTGACCGTGGCCCGCGGCAGGTAGCCCGCCTCCTCCAGGTCCTCGACCGACGCCGCGCCGTGGCGCTTCGACAGCCGCTTGCGGTCCTCGCCGAGGATGAGCGGGATGTGGGCGTAGTCGGGCGTCGCCCCGCCGAGCGCCCGGATCACCAGCATCTGCTTCGGCGTGTTGGAGATGTGGTCCTCGCCGCGGATCACGTGCGTGATGCCCATCTCCATGTCGTCGACGGCGGCGGCGAGGTTGTAGGTGGGCGTGCCGTCGGAGCGCGCGACGATGAAGTCCTCGATGGCGGCGTGCTCGAAGGTGACGTCGCCGCGGACGTAGTCCTCGATCACCGTCCGGCCCTCCACGTCGACCGCGAAGCGCCACGCCGGTCGGATGCCGGCCGCCTCCAGCCGGGCGATCTCCTCCGCGCTGCGGTGGCGCTGGCCCCGCACCACGGGCGCCCGCTTGTCGGCGCGGGCGGCGGCGCGCTGCGCGTCGAGCTCCTCCTCGGTCTCGTAGGCCGGGTAGATCGCGCCGGCGGCCTTCAGCCGGTCGATCGCGGCCGCATAGACGTCGCCGCGCTCGCTCTGGCGGTACGGGCCCTCGTCCCAGTCGAGGCCGAGCCACGCCATGGCGCGCAGGATCTCGGCCTCGCTCTCGGGCGTGGAGCGCTCGCGGTCGGTGTCCTCCAGGCGCAGCACGAACGTGCCGCCCGTGTGCCGGGCGATGAGCCAGTTGAAGAGGGCGGTCCGGGCGCCGCCGACGTGGAGCCTGCCGGTCGGGCTCGGGGCGAAGCGCACGCGCGCCGGTCCGGTCACCTCGGGTCTGTCGCGGGCCACACCCATAAGATAGTGACCGTGAGATTCGGCGCGCACGTGTCCTCGTCCGGAGGCATCTCGAAGGCGATCGGGCGGGGGAGCGACCTCGGCTGCGAGAGCCTCCAGGTGTTCACCCACAACCCGCGCACCTGGCGGCCCACCAACCACAGCGACGAGGAGATCGCCGCGTTCCGCGCCGGGGCCCAGGAGGCGGGGATGGCCCCGCTGGTGAGCCACGGGCTCTACCTCATCAACCTCGGCGCGCCCGACCGGGAGGTCCCGACCGGGCCGCCCGGCAAGCCGGCGACGGCGACGCGCAACATCTACCGCTCGTCGGTCGAGAGCCTGATCCAGCACCTGGAGATCGGCGAGCGGTTGGGCCTCGCCGGGGTGGTACTGCACGTCGGGTCGTCCAAGGGGACCACCGAGGACGACGCGATCGCCCGCATCGGCGCGGGCATCGCCGAGGCGTTCGCCGCCGCGCCGGGCGCCTGCTGCGTCTTCCTGGAGAACACGGCGGGCGCGGGCGACACCATCGGGCGCACGTTCGCCCAGCTGCGCGCGGTGGCCGACGCGGTGGGCGCGCCGGAGCGGCTGGGCGTCTGCCTGGACACGCAGCACCTCTTCGCGTCGGGCTACCCGATCCACGAGCCGGGCGGCGTCGACGCGGTGCTGGAGGACTTCGACCGCGAGATCGGCATCGACCGCCTGCGCTGCCTGCACCTGAACGACTCGAAGGTGGGCTTCGCCTCGAACCGCGACCGCCACGACAACATCGGCGACGGCGAGATCGGCGACGCCGGGTTCCGGAACCTCCTCGGCGCCAAGGCCCTCCAGGGGCTCCCCGCGATCCTCGAGGTCCCGGGGGTCGACGGCGGCGGCACCGACCTGGAGAACATGCGGCGCATCCGCGCGCTGCACCAGGAGGCGCTGGCGCGGGCCTGAGCGGGGGCCGTCCGGTCAGTTTCCGGCGGCCGGCACCGATGGACGTCATATGCGGGCGCGCACGGCCACCGCTGCGCTGGGTCTCCTGGCCACCGTCGCCGTACTCGCGGTCGGCCTCGCCGATCCCGCGCTGAGCGCGCGGATCGGCCTGGGCGACTGGGGGCAGGCGGCCGCCGAGGCCGTCGCCTCCGCGGCCTGCGCCGTCGCCGCGGCCCGCACCCGCGGCCGCGCCCGGTTGGTGTGGGGCCTGTTCGCGGCCGGACTCGCGATCTGGGCCGTCACCGACGGCGTAGCGGGGTACACGGCGCTCGCCGGGTGGGACGTCGGCGAGGTGAGCCTGCTCGACGTCGGGTGGCTGGCCTTCTACGTGCCGATGCTCACCGGCGCGTTCCTCCTGTACCTGCGCCTCCGGCCCGAGCGGGGGTGGCAGGGCGTGCTCGACGGGCTGCTGCTCAGCACCGCGATGGCCGTGGCCGGGTGGGAGTTCATCATCCAGCCGACCGCCTCGCAGGCGTCGGGCGGGATGACCGGCGCGCTCGTCGCGATCCTCTATCCGCTGCTGGACCTGTCGAGCCTGGTGGCCCTGGCATGGGTCGTCCTGCGCCAGCGCACGCGTGCGCCGGTGTGGCTGCGATGGGTCGCGGTGGCCTTCGCCGCCCAGGCCCTCGCGGGCCTGGCGTACCTGGGCGCCGCCGTGCACGACCGGGACATGGAGGCGCTGTCGGCCGCGATGTTCATGCTCGCCGCGGGCGCGTGGACGATGGCGGCGACGACGCGTGTCGCCGTGGCCGAGCGCCGCCCCTGGCACGCCGGCAGCCACGATGCGCCGCCGCCGTGGAGCGAGAGCGTGCCCTTCATGGTCGGCGCCTCGGTCGTGGCGCTCAGCGCGGTGGCGACCACCACCAAGGAGCTCCAGGCGGCGGCCGTCGTCGCCGGCCTGATCATGGCGATCCGCGCCATCGACGCCCTGGCCGTGCGCCGCTCCCTGCTGGCCGAGCGCGACCGGCTGCTGGTGACGGATCCGCTCACGGGGGCCTACAACCGGCGCTTCCTGAGCCAGGAGGCCGACCGCGCGTTCGCGCGCGCCCGGCGCGGCGAGGAGGCGGTGTCCGCGATCGCCCTCGATCTCGACGGCTTCAAGGCGGTGAACGACCGCTTCGGCCACGGGGCGGGCGACGAGCTGCTGAAGACGGTCTCGGCCGCGATCACGGGCGACCTGCGCCTGGGCGACCTGCTGTGCCGGCTGGGCGGGGACGAGTTCCTGGTGCTGTGCCCCGCGACCGACGCGGCGGGCGCCCGGGAGCTCGCCGAGCGCATCCGCCGCCGCGTCCGCGCCGCCGCGCTGGACCTGGTGCCCGAGCAGCCGGTGACCGTGTCGGCCGGGGTGGCGACCTTCCCGGGGGACGCCGCCGACCCGGACGACCTGCTGCGCCACGCCGACATCGCCCTCTACGCCGGCAAGCGCGGGGGCCGCGACCGTGTGGTCGCCTTCTCCGAGGCCGCCGACCTCGCCGGCGAGGAAGCCGTTGGTACAGTGCCGGAGCGCCTCGGAGCGCCGACGCGGGCGTAGCTCAACGGTAGAGCGCTGGCCTTCCAAGCCATCGACGGGGGTTCGACTCCCCTCGCCCGCTCCTCCGATCCCCCACCGCTCGCGCCCGGCCGCCGAGACGGCGGATCCGCCCCGGCCGGCAGAGGGCTCGACCCAGATACATCGGAGAGCTATATTCATCTCCGATGGATTCTCGGGTCGCCGACGCACGCACCGCCGAGCGGCTCGCCGCCGTCGAGACGATCGCGCTGGAGCTGGTGCCGCGGACGTCGCTCATCGCCCGGCTGCTGCTGCGCCGCACCACCTCACCCCTGAGCCGGGCCGAGGCCCAGGTGCTCAGCGCGCTGGACGAGGGGCCGATGCGCATCACCGAGCTGGCCGCGCACCAGGCGCTCGCCCAGCCCACCGTGACCCAGCTGGTCGGCCGCCTCGAGGAGCGCGGGCTGGTGGCGCGCGGCCGCGACCCCCGCGACGGCCGGGTGGTGCTGGTCTCCTCCACGCCCGCCGGCCGCGACCAGCTCGCGTCGCTGCGCCGCGAGTACCGGGCGCTGCTGCGCGACCAGCTGGCCGGGCGCTCCGACGAGGACGTGCTGGGGCTGGCCGCCGCCACCGAGCTCATCCAGGAGATGATCGACGGCCTGCAGACGGACGCCCCGTGAGCGCGGCCACGCGGCTGCGGCTGCTGGTCCCCGTCTTGTTCCTGGTGACGTGCGTCGTCGCCGTGATCTCGGCGCTCGGCGCGCCGCTGGTGCCGCTGGTGTCGCGCGAGATGGGCGTGTCGCTCAGCGACGCCCAGTGGTCGCTCACCGCGACGCTGCTCATGGGCGCGGTGAGCGCGCCGATCATGGGGCGCCTCGGCGATGGCCGCTGGCGGCGCGAGGCCATCGCCGGCGGCGTCGTGGTCGTGCTGATCGGATGCGCGCTCGCCGCCGTGGCGCCGTCGCTGCCGGTCCTGGTGGTGGGGCGCACGCTCCAGGGCGTGGGCCTGGGCCTGGTGCCCCTCGCGATGGCCGCCGCCCGCGACGCGCTCCCCACCCACCGTGTCGCGCCCGCCATCGCGCTGCTGTCGGTGGCCGCGGCGGCCGGGGTCGGCGCCGGCTACCCCATCAGCGGCCTCATCGCGGAGCACGCGGGGCTGAGCGGGGCGTACTGGTTCGGCGCCGCGTTCAGCGCCCTGGCGCTCGCCGCCCTGCTCCCCGTGGTGCCCCGCGCCGGCCGGACCACCGGCGTCCCCCTGGACGGCCGCGGCGCGGCGCTGCTGTCGGCCGGCCTGGTCGCGCTGCTGCTGGGGATCGGCCAGGGCGAGGCGTGGGGCTGGACGTCGGCCGTGATCCTGTCGCTGTTCGCGACCGCGGCCGTGATCATCGGGGCGTGGGTGGTCGTGCAGCTGCGCGTGCCCTCGCCGCTCATCGAGGTGCGCCTGCTGCGGCACCCGGCGGTGCTGACGGGCAACGTCAGCGCCTTCGTGCTCGGCGCGGCGATGTACCTGTTCCTCTCCGCGATGACCGCGTTCGTGCAGACGCCGACGGACGCCGGGTTCGGCTTCGGCGGCAGCGTCCTGACCGCCGGCCTCTGCCTCGTCCCCTTCTCGGCCACCACCCTCGCCGCCAGCAGGTCGCTGCCCTGGGCCACCCGCGTGCTGACGCCGCGTGGCGTGCTGCCGGCCGGCTGCCTCATCGTGGCGGGCGGCGGCGCGTTCTTCGCCCTCGAGCACACCCACCTGTGGGAGGCCTTCGTGACGATGGCGGTGGTGGGGGTGGGCCTCGGGTGGACGTTCGCCGCGATCCCCGGGCTGATCGTGCGGGCCGTGCCCGCCGCCGAGACGGGCAGCGCGATGGGCTTCTACCAGGTGGTCCGCTACATCGGCTTCTCGATCGGGAGCGCCGTCGCCGCGGCGGTGCTGGCGGCCCACACCCCCGCCGGGGCCGCCCTGCCGGGGGAGTCCGGTTACGTCACCGCGCTCGCCCTGGGGGCGGGGCTGTGCGTGGCCGCCGGCCTGATGGCGTGGCTCCTGCCGGGCTCCCAGCGGGCGCCCGGCCCGGAGCCGGAGGAGGTGCGCGAGCTCGAGGTCGAGGACGCCGAGCTCGCCACCGGCGGTCTGGTGGGCGTCACACGGGGACCCCGAGCTCCTTCGCCTTCGCGTCCGCGTCGAAGCCGTGGAGACGGGCCAGGTTCCCGCCCAGGATCTTCCGCTTGGCCTGCTCGGTGAGGGGCGGCCAGCCGTACTCCTCCGTTACGTGGGCGGGGAGCTCGAAGTTCCAGAACTCCTCGAGCGCCCACTGCGGGTGCCAGATGGGCGACTCGCCGCCGTAGATGATCTTGTCCTCCCCGCACCACCACAGCATCTTCCCGAGCTGCTCCGCGAAGAGGCGCGGGTGGCGGGAGACGAAGTTCACGGTCGCGGCGATCGACGCGTAGAGGTTGGGGAACCGGACGATCTGCCAGAGCACCTCGTCGAGCCACGGCAGGCCGACGTGGAAGATCACGAAGTTGATGTCCGGGAAGTTCGCCGCGGCGCCGTCCATGTCGAACGTGCGGGTGTGCTCCACCGGCTGCGGGCCCAGCGGGACGCCCTTGTGGACGCCGACCAGGTTCACCCCGAGCTTCTGCGCGTGCTCGAACACCGGGAACGCCACGCGCGGGTCGTCCATGCGCCACGGGAACGGCTGACCGTAGTCGTAGCGGACGTTGTAGAACTTGAACGCCTTCGCCCCGTGGTCCTCGACCTGGCGGGTCATGAGGTCCAGGGCCTTCTTGCCCTCGAGCGGGTTCACCGAGCCCCAGAACACGGCGCGGTCCGGGTGCTTCGCCGCCATCTCCGCGCACTTCTCCCACGGCGACAGGCCGTCGTGGAACAGGTCGGTGAGCGGCAGCGGCTGCGCGACGATCATGTCCGTGTCGGAGCCCTCGATGACCATGTCGTAGATCTCGTCGACCGACCACTCCCTGAAGAACTCCTCGCGGCTCAGGACGGTCTCGCCGCTCTTGGTGAGGAACTGGTGGAAGGCATAGAGGTGCTCGTCGAACATCTCGCCGGCGGGGCCGAGGGCGTTGGCCTTGTCGAAGTTGAAGATGTGGCAGACGCAGTCGAAGACGAACGCCGGGACCTTCCGCTCGCGGGTCCCCGCGCCGGCGGGCGCGGCGTCGGTGGTGGCCATCGTCAGGTTCCTCCCTGGGCGGCGAGGCGCCGCTCCCGGTGGGGCAGCAGCTCCTCGAGGGGCATGGACAGGGCGCGGGCGGCCGACGGGGACAGCCGCTCCGGCGACCAGACCGGGTCGAACAGGACCCGGACGTCCACGCGCTCCACCCCGTCGAGGTCGCGGAGCGCGGTGGGGATGGCGTCCGACATGGACGCCACGAACGGGCACCACCCGGTGGTCAGGACCAGGTCGACGCGCACGTCGCCCCCGTCGACGTGGACGGCCTCCACCACACCCATGTCCACGATGGAGATGCCGCGGTCGGCGCAGCACGGGTCGTGGACCCCGCGCAGGACGTCCATCACGGCGTCCCGGTCGGGGCCGGTGGGTGCGTTCATGTGGTCCTCCTGATCGGGCCTGGCGCCTCGAGGTCCCAGGCGATGCGCAGTCCGGTGGTGGTCGTGGCGCGGAGCGGGTCGGCGGGGAGGGCGCGGCTGGCGCGCAGGCCCCAGCCGGTGTCCAGGTGGCAGCCGCCGCGCACGCGCCGCCAGCCGTCGGCGTCCGGCGGGTCGCCCACCCACTCCCAGACGTTGCCGGCGAGGTCCTCGGCGCCGCACGCCGCCGCCCCCGCCGGGTGGACGCCCACCGGAGCGGTGGTCCAGGCGCGGTCGGCGCACGCGCAGCGCTCCGGCTCGAAGACGTCGCCCCACGGGTAGGCCCGCCCGTCGCCGCCGCGGGCTGCGGCCTCCCACTCGTCCCCCGTCGGCAGGCGCACGGGGCGCCCCAGCACCGCGGACGCCCATTCGCACACGGCGACGGCGTCGTCGAACCCGACCCCGGTGGCGGGGTGGTCGGCCAGCACCTCGGCGGCGGCGCGGGCGGCGGCGTCGGGCGGCAGCGCGTGGCCGGTCGACCAGGCGAAGTCGCGGAGCTGCGCGTTGGTGAGCGGGTACCGGCCGATCGCGAACGGCCGGATCGACACGTCCCGCTCCTCACCGGGCTCCCCGAGCGTGACCATGCCTCCCGGCACGGTCACGGCGTCGCCGAGACGCGCGCTCGCCGGCGGGGGCGGTGAGATGGCCACCGGCCGAGCCTCCCGGCGCGGCGGGGGCCCGCGCCACCCCCGGGATTTCACATGCCGAAAAGCGCGCCTTCACGGGGCGGCGGGCGCGGGATAGGCTCGCCCGAGGGCCCACCCCAGGTGCGGGCCCCGGGGGTTCGATGCGCAGAACGGCCCAGGACGCGCGGGACACCGGCGGCGCGGTTCGCGTGGGCCCGCTCGGCCGGGCCGCGGGGCCGCCGAAGGACAATCTGGGGTCGGTGAGCCGCGCGCTGGACGTGCTGGAGGCGGTGGCCGCCGCGCCCGACCCCCTCCCCGCGAAGGCGGTCGCGCAGACGCTGGGCATCGGCCTGGGGACGACGTACCACGTCCTCAACACCCTGGAGCACGCCGGGTACGTGGTGCGGCTGGGCCGCGGCCGGTTCGGGCTGGGCCCGAAGGTGCCTGAGCTCTACCGCCTGTTCCATCGCCGCCACGACCTGGTGCCGGCGGTGCGGCCGCTGCTGGGCGAGCTGGCCGACCGCGTGGAGGAGGACGCCTACCTGGCGGTGTTCCGCGACGGCGAGGTGGTGGTGGCCGAGGTGGTCGGCGCGTCCCGCGCGCTGCACGTGGACGGCCTGGAGGTCGGGTTCACCCGCATCGCCCACACCACCGCGATCGGGAAGGTGCTCCTGGCGTCGGCCCCCGACGACGACCTGGACGACTACCTCCGCGAGCGCCCCCTGGTCCCCTACACGCACCGCACCCTGGTGGAGCGCCGGCACATCAAGCGCCACCTGCGCGTGGTGCGCGAGCGGGGGATCGGGAAGGACCTGGAGGAGCTGGCCGACGGGTGCTGCTGCGTCGCGGTCCCGGTGCTCGACGGGCGGGGCGCGACGGTGGCGGCGATCGGAATCTCCACCCCCGCCGAGCGGTGGCGCACGCAGGAGCGCGACCTCACCGAGATCTGCTGCGAGATCGGCGTGCGGGCGTCCAACGCGCTGCGCGGCGGGCCGGCCGTGAGGGGGTCGTGACGGGCCGGTGAGTGGCGGCTGGTGGGCTGGCGCCGCACACGCCATCCCCGCCTGGAGGCCATCATGCGCGACCCGCTCACACCCGTGACCCAGCACCTCGCCGTGTGGGACCTCCACCGAGATGCCGGGTGGGTGGCCCTCTACGGCGAGGACTGCCGCCCGCTCACCTGGACCGCGGTCGAGGATGCAAGCGATTTCGAGGCGATCGTTAGCATGCTGTCGGACCGCCGCGGACTCTGCTTCGACGCCAGGATGTCGGTGGTCCGCAGGATCGAGGAGCCGCCAGGGGTGGACGCTCACGACGGGATCGACGGGTGAGGCTGTCCGCCGGGCAGCGCGCCCTGCTGCGCGCCTCGGGCGCCATGGACCGCATGGCGCCGTGGCACCGGCTCCCGAGGCCGCTGGGCCTGGTGGGGCTGCTGGGCCTCCGGATCGCCCTGCGGGCGCACAACCTCTACGACCCGGCCCCGCCCCGCCAGGGCGCGCCGCCGCCGGCGCCGGGCGTGGCGGGGCGGCCGTTCGGTCGCAACCAGCCGCTGTGGGGGATGGCGCCGCGCGACCCGGAGTCGATCCTGACGCCGAGCCCTCGGGTGATCAGCGAGCGCCTGCTCGCCCGCGACGGCGCGTTCCGGCCGGTGCCGTTCCTCAACCTGCTGGCCGCGTCGTGGCTCCAGTTCATGGTCCACGACTGGATGAGCCACGGACCGGGCGCGCCGGGCGAGGAGATCCGGGTGCCGCTCGCCGACGGCGACCGGTGGGCGGCCCGCAGCCCCGGCGGCGACATGCTGGTGCGGCGCAGCCGCCCCTCGCACGACCCGGACGCCCCCGCCGGCGCGCCCGTCTTCGACAACACGGAGTCGGCGTGGTGGGACGGCTCCCAGCTGTACGGGAGCACGCCGGAGCGCGAGGCCCAGGTGCGCGAGGGCGAGGGCGGGCGCCTCACCATCGGCATGGACGGGCTGCTGCCGCTGGAGGGCCGCACCGGCGTGGACCTGACGGGCGTGAACGGCAACTGGTGGCTCGGGCTGGCGGCGATGCACACGCTGTTCGTCCGCGAGCACAACGCGGTGTGCGCGACGCTCGCGGGCGCGTACCCGGGCTGGGACGACGACCGCCTGTTCGCCGTGGCCCGCCGCGTCACCGCGGCGGTGATGGCGAAGATCCACACGGTGGAGTGGACGCCCGCGATCGTCCCCCACCCCACCGTCGCAGCGGCGATGCGCAGCAACTGGTACGGGCTGCTGGGGCCGCGCGGGTCGCGGGTGCTGCGGCGCTGGACGCGCGCGGACGCGCTCATCGGGATCCCGGGGAGCCGATGCGACGACCACGGCGTGCCGTACTCGCTGACCGAGGAGTTCGTCGCCGTCTACCGCATGCATCCGCTGCTGCCGGACGAGATGGCGCTGCGCGGCGGCCCGGCGGACGACGCGGCCGGGTGGACCCGGGTGACGATGAAGGACGTGACCGGGGCGGGCGCGCGCCGCGCGATGGAGTCGTACGGCCTGGCGGGCGTGGTCGCCTCGTTCGGGCACGTCCGCCCCGGGATGCTGGCGCTCCACAACTACCCGGACACGCTCCGCGACCTGGAGCGCCCCTCCAGCCGCGGGTCGGAGCGGCGGATCGACCTGGCGGCCGTCGACGTGATCCGCGACCGCGAGCGCGGCGTCCCCCGCTACAACGCGTTCCGCCGGATGCTGCGGATGCGCCCCGTGCGGTCGTTCGAGGAGCTGACAGGGGGCGACGCGGCGGCGGCCGCCGAGTTGCGCGACGTGTATGGCGACGTGGAGGCGGTCGACCTGATGGTCGGCTGCTACGCCGAGCCGCTCCTGCCCGGCTTCGGCTTCAGCGAGACGGCCTTCCGCATCTTCGTGCTGATGGCGAGCCGCCGCCTGAAGTCGGACCCCCGCTACACCGACGAGTGGGGCCCGGCGCACTACACCCCGGAGGGCCTGCGCTGGATCGAGCAGGCCACCATGGCGGGCGTCATCCGCCGCCACCTCCCGGAGCTCGGCGCCACCGTCGACGCCCTCCCGGGGAGCCCGTTCGCCCCCTGGGGTCCGGATCCGTCGTCCAATTGAACGCGGAGGTCAGGTTCGAATGAACATCGCGGGCGCAACCGGATGAGCGACCGAATCCATGCCCTGACCGACGGCACCGCCGGCCGGGTGCACGCATACCTGCTGCGGGACGACGACGGGCTCACGCTCATCGACACCCTGTCGGCGGACGACGGCGGCGAGGTGCTGCGCGCGCTCGCCAGGATCGGCAGGGGCGTCACCGACCTGCGCCGGATCGTGCTGACCCACGCCCACCGGTCGCACGTCCGCGGGGCGGCGTGGCTGAAGCGGGCGAGCGGCGCGACCGTGTACGCGAGTCCGTTCGAGGCGTCGATCATCGCCGGGGAGCGCCCGTCGGCCCCCACCGGCTTCTGGCCACGGCGACCCCTCCGCGTGTACCACCTCCAGGCGGGCCTCACCCTCGGCCACTACGCCGAGAAGGCCGGGCATCGGTGGGGGTTCCTCTCGGCGCCGGCGTGCGACACGGACGTGGAGATCCGCCACGGCGACTCCGTCGGGAGCCTCCAGGCGGTCCACACCCCGGGCCACACGGACGGGAGCATGAGCTTCTACTGGCCGGCCGAGAGGGCGCTCTTCACCGGCGACGTCCTGGTCACGTGGCCGACGATCGAGATCGGCTGGCGCGGCCTCTCGACCGACATGGACCGGAACCGCCGCTCGCTCGCGGAACTGGCGGGCGTGGGCGACGTCGAGTGGATCGGCACCGGCCACGGGCCGCCCCTGGTGCACGACGCCGCCGACACCGTCCGGAGGCTCCTGCTCGGGACGTAGTGGGATCCACGCGGGGCACCCGTATACGCTCGGGTCGACTCGGCCGGACCGTCGGGGGAGGGCGTGGGAGCGATGCAGGTGCGTGTCCGCCTCGGGGCCGGACTGGCCCGGCTCTCCACCGCGCCGTCGCTCATGCTCGACCTCGACGACGGCGCCACGGTCGGCGACGCGCTCGACCGCCTGCGCGAGCGCGAGCCGGAGCTGGCGCCCGCGCTGCGCTCCGCGCTGCCCGTGATCGCCGGGAACCACGCCGACGCGGGCCTGCGCCTCCAGGACCGCCAGGAGATCGCCCTGCTGCTGCCCGTGTCGGGCGGCTGACCCCAGAGAGGAGCCACCGATGGCCACCCAGGAATCGTCGCCCCGCACCGGAGAGGCCCGCCAGACCGTCCTGGTCGACACGTTCACCGACGGGCTGCTCGGGCCGGACGTGCCGATGCTGGGGCCGGTGGCCGACGGCGGGCACATCGTCTGGAACCCCACGCCCGGATGCTGGGGGCCGATGATCACGCCGTCGATCCGCGGCGGGCACGAGGTGTGCCAACCGGTCGCCGTGGAGGGCGCGTCGCCCGGCGACGCCGTCGCGATCCGGATCAAGGACATCGAGGTGACGTCGCTCGCCACCGCCTCCGGGAACGACCAGGCGATGGAGGGCCGCTTCAACGGCGACCCCTACTGCGCGCCCCTCTGCCCCGGCTGCGGCACCGAATGGCCGGCGACCCGCGTGGAGGGCATCGGGCCGGAGTCGGTGCGCTGCGCGAGCTGCGGGGCCGACTGCACGCCGTTCACGTTCACCAACGGCTACACCATCGCGTTCGACGAGCTGCGCTCCGTCGGGGTCACCGTCCCGCGCGAGGCGGCCGAGGGGTTCGCCCGCGAGGCGGCCCGGTACGCGGCGCTGCCCGACAACTCGGTGCAGAACCCGATCCTGGGCTTCGCGCCACACGACATCGTGGCGCTGGCGACGCGGCTGCGGCCGTTCCTCGGCCAGATCGGGACGTCGCCGTCCGCCACCATCCCCGACTCCCACAACGCCGGGGACTTCGGGGCCTTCCTCATCGGCGCCCCCCACCGCTACGCCCTCGACGCCCAGGCCCTCCAGCGCCACAAGACCGACGGCCACATGGACATCGACGCCGCCCGGGCGGGCGCGATCCTCGTGTGCCCGGTGAAGGTCGAGGGGGCCGGCGTCTACCTCGGCGACATGCACGCCCTCCAGGGCGACGGCGAGATCGCCGGCCACACCTGCGACGTCGCCGGGACGGTGACCCTCCAGGTGGAGGTGCTGAAGGGGCTCGGCAACGACGGGCCGATCCTGTTCCCGGTGGAGGAGGACCTCCCGTTCCTGGCGCGGCCCCTCAGCGACGGCGAGCGCGAACGGGCCCTGGCCCTCGCCCGGCGCCACGGCATCGAGGCGCTGGAGGAGGCGCATCCGGTCTCGGTGGTCGGCACCGGCCCGGACCTCAACTCGGCCACCGACAACGGCCTCGCCCGCGCCGCCGAACTGCTCGGCATGTCCGTGCCCGAGGTGATGAACCGCGCGACGATCTCGGGCGCCATCGAGATCGGCCGCCACCCCGGCGTCGTCCAGGTGACGTTCCGCGCCCCCGCCGACCGCCTCGAGGCGTGCGGCCTGCTGGGCTACGCGGTCGATCAGTACGGCGAGCCCCGGTCGTAGCCCCGGATCCCCGCGCCGCGAGCCGCCGATGTCGCTCCCCTCGACCGTGTTCCTCGAGAACCCCGCGCACTTCGACGGGGTGGGGCTGCACCGGCGCGACCCCGCCTACATCCGCGAGCTGATGCCGCTGATCGACGTGCTCCACCGGTACTGGTTCCGCGCCACGGCGACGGGCCTCGAGCACCTGCCGCGGGAGGGGCCGGCGATCGTCGTGGGCAACCACAGCGGCGGCATCACCATGCCCGACACGGCGATCGCGCTGCGCGCGTGGATGACCGCCCACGGCGCCGACGCGCCGATGTACGGGCTCGTGCACCCCGCGTTCTTCAAGGTCCCCTACCTCAACGTGCACACCATGAAGATCGGGGGGATCCGGGCCCATCCGCGGCAGGCGATGGAGGCCCTGGACGCCGGCGCGGTGGTCCTCGTCTACCCCGGCGGCGGCGACGAGGTGTACCGCAGCTACGCCCGCCGCAACGAGGTCGACCTGATGGGCCGCACCGGGTTCATCAAGCTGGCGATGCGGTACCGGTGCCCGATCATCCCGCTCGTCGCCGCCGGCGGGCACGAGACGCTGGTGGTGCTCCACGACGGGGAGGGCCTCGCGCGCCGCCTGCGCCTCGACCGGCGGGGCCTGCCGCGGCTGCCGGTGTCGCTCACGCTGCCCTGGGGGATCACGGTCGGCGCGATGTACAACATCCCGTTCCCGGCACGGATCGACCTGCGGGTGGGGCCGCCGATCGACCTGGACGACATCGACCCCGCGGACATGCGCGACCGGCGCGTGGTGCGCGAGTGCTACGAGCGCATCGAGGGGCGGATGCAGGAGATGCTGGACGAGATGGTCGCCGCCCGGGCGTGATCCGCGCGGCCGGCCCGGCGGCGCCCCGCTCCGGCGGGGTCCACCGCCACCGGGTCACAGCAGCGACGCGTACAGCTCCCGCGTCTCGGCGCTCGGCTCGATGCCCAGGCGGCCCCGCAGCGTGGCCCGGCAGGCGTGGAACTGGCGCAGCGCGAGCGCGCGCTCGCCCGCCTGCGCGTACGCACGCATGAGCTGCCGGTGCCAGCCTTCCCGCTCCGGGTCGGTGTCCAGCAGCCGGCGGAGGCGCTCGATCGCGGCGGCAGGGCGGCCGGTGTCCATGAGGGCGACCGCCAGGCGCTCCAGCAGCGCCACCCGCTCGTGCTCCAGCTCCCCCCGGATGCCCTCCGCCCACGGCTCGTACGGGAAGTCCGGCAGGAAGTCGCCGCGCCACAGGGTCTCGGCGCGCAGCATCCGGCCCAGCGCGACGTCGTCGGCTGCGCCGGCCGCACCGCCGGCCAGCTCCCGGAACTCGGCCGCGTCCCAGGAGTCGCGCTCGCCCAGGGCCAGGCGGTACAGCTCGCCCTCGCGCACGACCAGCGACCCCCCGGACCGGGGCGACGCCGCCGGCTCGAGGGTGCGGCGCAGCTCGTGGAGCGTCGTGTCCAGCGCGCGGGCGCCGCGCTCCGGCGCCAGATCCGGCCACAGGTGCTCCAGCAGCCGGTCACGATGGGCGCCCCGGCCGCCCGCGCACGCCAGCGCGCCCAGCAGGGCGCGCGCCTTGGCGCGCGTGAACGCCGTGTCCGGCACCCGCGCACCCGCCCGGTAGAGCCGCAGCCCGCCGAACGTCTCGACCCGGATCGGCTGGCGCGGCCGGCGCTCCAGCACCGCCCGCGCGCGCTCCGCGGCCCCGGCCACGGCGGGGTCGTCCTCCGCGAGCAGCAGCCGCATCGACTCGGCGTCGACGTCCGTGTCCTCGTCCACCGCATCGGCCAGGCGGACGAGCGCCGCCGGCCGGCCGGCGACGGCGACCACGGCGTCGTGCAGCACCTCGCGGCCGGCGCGCGCGGCCAGCGCGGCCGCGGTGTCCGCCCCCGGCAGGTCCTCGGCGACGGCGCGGGCCAGCAGGGCCGCCGCGCGGGGACGCTCCCGCCGCGCCCACAGCACCGTCAGGTCGTGCCGGGCGCTCAGGGCAAGCGCGTCGGCGAGGCGGCGGTCACCCAGCTCCGTCCCCTCGTGGACGAACGCCGACAGCAGGCTCGCGCGCGCCCGGAACCAGTCCAGGCCGTACCGGTCGGCCAGGGCGACCGCCTCCTCCGCGATGTCCCGGGCCAGCGCGTCCTGGCGCACGTCGACCGCGGCCAGCACCAGCTCGCACAACACCGTCGGGATCTCGTACGAGTCGCCGTAGCCGTGCACCGCGGCGCGGGCCGCGTCGATCCGCGCCCGGGCGGTGCCGGTGTCGCCGATCGACGCCGCCAGGCGCGCGAGACCCGCGGTGATGCGGTATCCCACGTTCGTGCCGGGCCCGGCGGCGACCACCCGCCGCGCCTCCGGCTCGAGCGCCGCCATCCCCTCCCAGTCCCCCAGCCCCGCGAGGGATGTGAACCTCCACCAGAGGTTGAGGAGTCCGGGTGCGGACCGCATGCCGACCGATGCCGACAGCTCGACGACGGCCCGGGCCTCCTCCAGCCCCGCGTGCCAGCGTCCCACGTCCACCAGGATTGCCGTCCGGAAGCCGCGGCCGAAGGCCTGGAGCATCCGGGAGTCCTCCACCTCGATCGGCTCCAGCCGCGCCAGGGCGCCGTCGATGCGCGCGAGGCCCTGGTCGATGCGCCCTCCGGGATAGTCGAAGTAGAAGCCGCGGGCCATCTCGGCGCAGGGCTCCAGCAGCGCCTGCTCGCGCCGGCCGGCCGATGCCAGCGCCGCGCCCATCAGGCGCTCCGCCTCCTGCGGCTGCACGCCCACGGCGTGCGCCACCGCAACGATCATCGTGGCCATCGCCCCCACCGGCCCGGCCGCCGCCAGCCGGTCGAGGTACGGCGCCGCCATCGCGACGCGTGCCGCCGGCGGCACGCCCGCCGTGAGCATCGCCTGCTGGGAGCGGTACAGCGCGCCGGCGGCGCGCTCCAGGTCGCCCTCCTCCACCAGCCGGCCGATCGCGTCGTCCCAGGCCTCGAACGCCCCCCGGCCGTCGCCCGCCAGATACGCCAGCAGCGCGCCGGCGAGCGCGATGCGGGGTCTCGGCCGCCACACGTCCTCGGGGATCCGGCCCAGCCACAGCGCCAGCGTCTGGCGCTCCGGGGTGGGCACCATCGACTCCGCCACCGGCTCCAGCGCCGCGGCGGCCTCCTCCACGGCGCCGGCCTCCAGGAAGTGGCGCACCGCCTCCTGGTGGTCGCCGGACGCCTCCCACGCGTGCCCCGCCCTCAGATGCAGGCCCGGCAGCGACCCGGGCTCGTGCTCGGCCAGGTGCCGCCGGAGGAACGCGTGGAAGAGATGGTGGTACCGGTGCCAGCCGCCCTCCGCCTGGACGATGAACAGGTGCGAGTCGACCAGGCCCCGGATCACGTCGCGCGCGTCGGCGCGCCCGGACACGGCGGCGGCGTGCGCGGGCGTGAACCGCTCCAGCACCGAGGTGTCGAGCAGGAAGCGCTGGGTGTCGGGCGGCAGGCCGCCGAGCACCTCCTCCGCCAGATAGTCGAAGTGCGCGCCGCCGGCGAGTCGCGCGCCGGCCCCGCCGCCACCCGGCCTCGTGGCGAGCAGCAGGCCGGCCACCCACCCCTCCGTGCGGTCGTGGATGACGCCGATCTCGTCCTCGGCGAGCCCTCCCGGCGCGTCCTCCAGGAGGGCGGCGGCCTCGTCGAAGCTGAACGCCAGCTCCTCCTCGCCGATCTGCGTCACCCCGCCGGCGGCGGACCGCGCCAGCGCGGACCCCAGCGCGCGGCGCCCGGTCATCGCGAGGTGGATGTTGGGCGGCAGGTCGGCGGCCAGCAGCACGAGCGCGTCGGCCACCGGCCCCTCCAGCGCATGCACGTCGTCGAGCGCCAGCACGAAGTCGTCGGGGATCGTCGCGACCAGCTCGTTGGCGAGGGCCGCGATCTGGTCCTCGGGCGCGCCCCCGGGCGGCAGCGCGGACGCGACCCCCGGGAACGCCTCGGCGATGCCGGCGGCGACGTGCGCGATCAGCATCTCCGGCGTGCGCAGACGCGCGTCGCACGACAGCCACACCCACGGGGTGGGCGAGGTCTCGAGCGCCTGCACCAGCAGGGTGGTCTTCCCGTATCCGGCGCCCGCGACCAGCGCGACCACCCGACCGCCGAACCCGCGGTGCACACGGGTGACCAGCGCCGGCCGGGCCACGGAATTGGGCGGCAGCCGCGGCGGCAGCAGCCGCGTGCGGAGCACCCCCGGCGACCCCGCCGGCGTGGGTCTCTCAGTCGTCGTCATGGCACGTCCCACCCCGGATCGAGGCGGCGATCATCCCACCAGGTCGCCCACCATGGCGAGCGGAAACGACCGGAAACGCCGTCGAGCCGTCAGGACTCGCCCTTGACGAGCACCGCGGAGAGGCGCCCGTCGCCGCCCTCGCCCACCGACACGACCCGCCAGCCGTCCGCGGAGCGCGCGTTCAGGACGTCCGAGATGGAGGAGGCGTCACCCGTCTCGACGGCGTACTCCGGCGGCGGAACCGTGTCGTCCTCACCGCGCTCGAACCGCTTCTTGAAGTGGTTGTAGGGCCGGACGACCAGGAAGAAGACGATCAGAGCGATCAGGAGGAACGTGATGATCGCGTTGAAGAACAGCCCGTACTGGAACCGGCTGCCGTTGATCGTGAAGTCCAGCTCGGAGAAGTCGGGCTGACCGCCGATCGCGGCGATCAGCGGCGTGACGATGTTGGCGACGAACGCCGTGACAACCGCTCCGAACGCCGTCGCGATGATGACCGCGACGGCCAGGGCGACGACGTCGCCCTTGAGCACGAACTCCTTGAAGTCCCGCATGGCGTTCCTCATGGGCGCCTCCCATCCCGACTACGGACCGGAGGGAAGCGTAACCGGCGGGGCCCGCGGGAGCGCCCGGGTCAGCCCGGGGAGGTCCTCGCGAAGCGGCGCTCGGCGGACGGCAGGCCCTCGTCCTCGCCGGGCGGCAGGGCCGACGCGTCGCCGCCACGTCCGAGTCCGATCAGGTCGCCCACGCGGCGCTCGATCTGGAGGAAGCGATCGATGGAGGCGAGATCGCCTGCGGACGCCGCGGGGTACAGCGCGCGCCACAGCTCCATCAGCGCATCGACGTGGAGGGCGAGGCGCTCGTCGGCCTGCGAGGAGACGTCCTTGGTCTCCCGGGCGAGGGCCCGGCGGATCGCCGACTTCGTCAGCCCCGTCCGCGCGGAGATCACCTCCTGGGCGACTCCCGCCCGACCCAGTTGGACGGCCATGGCCCGCTGGCGGGCGGCCATCTCCCGGCGCTGCTGGACGTCCTCCGTTCCCACCCCAACCTCCTCCGGTCGCGTCGCGTTCACCATAGGTCATCGCCCTCGGCGAATCGCCGCACACGCCGGAGAACCAACCGGACGGCTAGGCCCGATCGGAAGCTTTCCGACGGTTTCAGTTGATCCGCGACTCCCGGCCCGCCCATTCGCGCTCGCGCAGCTCGAACTTGCGCACCTTGCCGGTGGAGGTGCGCGGCAGCTCCTCGAGCAGCTCGAACCGGTCGGGGCACTTGTAGCCGGCGAGTCGCTCCCGCACGTGGGCGGCCAGGTCCTCCGGCGCGGGCGGCGCGACACCGGGGCGGGGTACCACGAACGCCTTCGGCCGCTCGCCCCACCTGTCGTCGGGGATGCCGATGACGGCCGCCTCGAGCACCGCGGGGTGGCTCACGATCGCCTGCTCCACCTCGATGGTCGAGATGTTCTCGCCGCCGGAGACCACCACGTCCTTCGCCCGGTCGCGGAGCTCCACGTAGCCGTCGGGATGGCGCACCCCGAGGTCGCCCGAGTGGAACACGCCGCCGCGGAAGGCGGCCGCCGTGGCGTCGGGATCGGCGAAATAGCCCTTCATCACGTTGTTGCCGGACATGACGATCTCGCCCACGGTCGCGCCGTCGCGGGGGACGTCCCGGCCCTGCTCGTCGACCACCCGGATCGGGTCGGCCATCACCATCGCCACGCCCTGGCGCGACAGCAGGCGCGCCCGCGCGTCGGCGTCCTGATCCTCCCACCCGACCTGCCACTGGCACACGGTGTGGGGGCCGTACGTCTCGGTGAGCCCGTAGACGTGGATCACGTGGGCGCCGATCGCCTCGGTCTGGGCCACGATGGTCGGGCTGGGCGGCGCGGCGGCGACCGTGACCGTGAGCGGATGCTCCACCGGGTGGGCGGCCGGGTCGTTGACCAGCACCGACAGGACCGCCGGCGCCCCGCACAGGTGGGTCACGCCCTCGCCGTCGATGAGCTCCCAGATGCGGTCGCCGCGCACGGCCCGCAGGCACACCTGGCGCCCGCCGGCGCCGACGATCGCCCACGGATGGCACCAGCCGTTGCAGTGGAACATCGGGAGCGTCCACAGGTAGACGGTGTCCGGGCCGTGGAGGTGCGTGATGTTCTCGCCGAGGGCGTTCAGGTAGGCGCCGCGGTGCGTGTACATCACGCCCTTCGGGTCGCCCGTCGTGCCCGACGTGTAGTTGATCGAGATCGTCGCGTCCTCGTCGGCGACGGTCCACGGCAGCGGCGCGTCCGAGCCGCGGGCCCGCAGCTGCGCGTACGGCGTCCCGGGCGGCGGGTCCCCGTCGGCCACGCCGTCCCACACCAGCTCTTCGACGCCCAGGTCGTCGATGACCGGCAGCACCGTGTCGGCCAGCGACGCGTGGGCCACCAGCATCCGCGACCCGGAGTGCAGCAGGATCGAGCGGACCTCCCGCGGCGCGAGGCGCGTGTTGATGGCCACCAGGACGGCGCCCGCAAGGGGCACCGCGAAGTGCGCGACGAGCATCGCGATCGAGTTGGGCGCGAGGTACGCGACGCGATCGCCGGGGCCGATGCCGGAGGCCCGCAGGGCATGGGCCATCCGGGTGGCCTCGCCGGCCAGCTCCGCGTGGGTCAGGCGCTCGTCGCCGTCGACGACCGCCACGCGCTCGGCGAAGACGTCGGCCGAGCGCTCCAGGAAGGCGAGCGGGGTGAGCGGTCGGATGTGGACGGACACGGACGCTTCCTACGCGCCCGGCCGCGGCCGGTCAACCCGGCAGGCCGTCCGGGGAGAGGCCGGCGATGCCCGGGCGCACCGCGGCGGCGAGCGCCAGGTCGGCGTCCGGCGGTGGGTACGCCGGGTTCGGGATCGCCAGCACGACCAGGCCTGCGGCCGCCGCCGAGCGGATGCCCGCGCCGGAGTCCTCCACCGCCACGGCGTCGCCGGGGGCCACGCCCAGCAGCTCGAGCGCCCGCAGATAGACGTCGGGCGCCGGCTTCCCCCGCGCGACCTCTTGCGACGAGACGGTCGCCCGGAAGCAGTCCGTCAGGCCGGCGATGCGGAGCACCGCGGCGATCAGGCCCGGCGTCGACGAGCTCGCGAGCCCCAGCGGCAGCTCCGCCGCGAGCGCCCGGACCGCGTCCGCCGCGCCGGGCAGCAGGGGCAGGTGCGCCTCGTACCGGGCCACCAGGCGCCGCTCGACCTCGGCGGCGATCTCGTCCGGCGGCATCGGCACGCTCAGCTCGCCGTGCATGTAGGCCGTCCACTCCCGGGTGGACATCCCCATCATCGTGGTGTGGGCGTCGGCCGCCCAAAGGCCGCCGCGCTCGCGGGAGAGGTCCTCGCGGACGCGGTCCCAGACCTCCTCGGTGGAGACGATCACCCCGTCGAGGTCGAACACGACGGCCCGGGAGGCGGGGCTCACGCCGCGGCCCCCGCGCGGTAGCGCCGGATCGAGAGCGGCACGAACACGACGAGGATGCCCGCGGTCCACGCGAGGCTCTTCAGCACGTTCTCGCCCCACGGGCCGCCGAGCACCAGGGAGCGCATCGCGTCGACCGCAGCCGTCACCGGCTGGTGCTCGGCGAACGCGGCGAGCCAGTCCGGCATGTTCGCGGTCGAGACGAAGGCGCTCGACGCGAACACCAGCGGCAGCAGCACCGGGAAGGCGGCCGCCTGGGCGGTCTCGGCGTTCGGCACCGAGAGCCCCACCCACGCGAAGATCCACGACAGCGAGTAGCCGAACAGCAGCAGCACCCCCATGCCGAGCAGCAGCTTGGCGGCGTCGGTCTGCACCCGGAACCCGACGGCGAAGCCGACCCCCAGCATCAGCAGCACCACGAACACGTTGCGCACCAGGTCGGCGAGGGTCCGGCCGGCGAGCAGGGCGTAGCGGGCCATGGGCAGCGAGCGCAGGCGCTCCACCAGCCCCTTGTTGCGGTCCTCGGCCAGGCCGACCGCCGTCTGCACGGCGCCGAACGCCACAACCTGGGCGAAGATCCCGGGCATCAGGTAGTTGACGTAGTCGACGCCCGGGACCTGGATCGAGCCGCCGAAGACGTAGCGGAACATCAGCACGAAGAGCAGCGGCTGGATCGTTGCGAACACGAGCAGCTGCGGCAGGCGCCGGATGGTGAGCAGGTTGCGCCACGTCATGTAGGCGACGTCGCGCACGCCCAGCGCGAGCGCGGGCGCCCCGTGGACCGGCGTGGCGGGGATCGCGTCGGTCGTCATCGCGTGGCCTCCGCTCGGGCGTCGCCGGTCTCCGCGCCCTCGTGCTGGGCGTGGCGGCCGGTCAGGGTCAGGAACACGTCGTCCAGGGAGGGCTCGCGGACGGCGACGGCCGCCGGCTCCAGGCCCGCGCCGTCCAGGGCGCGGACGGCGGCGATCAGCGCGCGGGTGCCGTCGGCGGCGCTCAGGCGCACGCCGGGGCCCTCGCGGGTCACGGCGCCGATGTCGAGGCCCTCCAGCACCCCGGCCGCCGCGGCGGCCCGGCCCTCGTCGGGCATCGACAGCTCGACGACGGTGGCGCCGAGGCGCCGCTTGAGCTCGGCCGAGGTGCCCTCCACCAGGACGGTGCCGTGGTCGATCACCACGATCCGGTCCGCCAGCAGGTCGGCCTCCTCCAGGTACTGGGTGGTGAGCAGGACCGTGGTGCCCTCCGACACGAGCCCCCGGACGACGTCCCACAGATCGTTGCGGCTCTGCGGGTCGAGCCCGGTGGTGGGCTCGTCCAGGAACAGGACCGGCGGGCGGTGGACGAGCGCGGCCGCCAGGTCGAGCCGGCGCCGCATGCCCCCGGAGTAGGTGCGAGCGGTGCGGTCGGCGGCGTCGGCCAGGTCGAAGCGCTCCAGGAGCTCGTCGGCGCGCGGACGGATCTCCCGGCGGGGCAGGTGGGTCAGGGCGCCGATCAGGATCAGGTTCTCGCGCCCCGTCAGGTTCCCGTCGATCGCGGCGAACTGCCCGGCCAGGCCGATGCGGGTCCGCACCACGTCGGGCCGCGTGGCCACGTCGACGCCCAGTACGCGGGCCTCGCCGCCGTCGGCCGTCAGGACCGTCGCGAGGATCCGGACGGCGGTGGTCTTCCCCGCGCCGTTCGGCCCGAGCAGCCCGAGGACGGTCCCGGCGGGCACGGAGAGGTCGACGCCGTCCAGCGCGCGCACCTCCCCGTAGGTCTTCACGAGGCCGCGGGCCTCGATCGCGGGCGCGCCGTCACCGTCCACGGTGTCCACCTCCTGCTCGCCTCCGGACGATGGTTGATACTAGGTGATCATTGATTTAAGTCAACGAATGACGATCTGTAGTAATGTGGGGGTGGTGAGCGGTCCCGGGGCAGAGGCGTGGGCGATGCTGGTGGGGGTCTCGATGTCCCTCCGCGGCCGCTGGCTGCAGGCGGGGCTGGACGAGGGGCTCACCCCACCCCAGGCGATGTCCCTCATGTCCCTGAGCGTCGACGAGCCGCGCCGGATCGGCGACCTGGCCCGGTACATGCACTGCGACGCGTCGTACGCGACCGCCCTGGCCGACCGGTTGGAGGAGCGGGGGTTCGCGGAGCGGCGCACGTCAGCCACGGACCGCCGGGTGAAGGAGCTGGTGCCGACGCGGGAGGGCATCGCGGCGCAGGCGCGCCTGCGCGCGGCGTTCACGGCGCCCCCGCCGGGGCTGGAGGAGCTGCCGGCCGGCGACCAGGAGGCGATGCTCCGCGTCGCCCGCGCCCTTGCCGAGCACATCGACCCGGAGATGGCCGCCCGCTTCGGCCTCGCGCCACGGGAGGGCCCCCCGGGGTAACCTGCCGCCGGTCGACGGTCGAACGGACGGACGCGGAGGACGGGGATGGAGGCGCGGCTGCTCGAGTCGGTGTTCCCCACCGACACGAACCCCCAGGGCAACCTGTTCGGCGGCACCCTGATGTCGTGGATGGACAAGGCGGCCGGCTTCGCCGCGATGCGCCGGTCGCGCAGCACCGTCGTGACCCGGGCGATCGAGGACATCGCCTTCCAGGTGCCGATCCTCCAGGGCGACCTGGTGGAGGTCTACGCCAGGGTGATCGCCGTGGGCCGCACGAGCATGCGGGTGCGGGTGCAGGTGAGCAAGGAGAACCCCCGCACCGGCACCAGCGAGCTGTGCGTCGTGGGCCACTTCACCATGGTGGCCATGGGGGCCGACCGCACCCCCATCCCGGTCCCCCCCGAGGAGGGCGTCCCCGCCGACGCCTGAGCGGGTCCCGGGGTGCGCCCCGGTTTCGGACCTACGCGGGGGGCTCCCACTCGTGGACGGGGGCGCCGGCGGATGAGCGCTCGAGGTAGGCCTCGGTCATCTCCGCCAGGGCGCGCCGGCGGGTGGCGCCGGCGGCCTCGAAGGACGCGAGGGCGGCGCGCTGCCAGCCGGCCCCCGTGACGCCGCGGCGGACCCGCTCGACCACCACTCCCAGGAGGTCGTCGGCCTCGTCGGGGCTCACGCCGCAGGCCGTGAGGCCCGTCCGGGCCGCCGGGGCCAGGCGCGTCACCAGCTCGGCGGCGGGCCACGGGCGGGGGGACGGGGCCTCCGCCGACGGCCACAGGAGCACCGCGTCCAGCCCGTCCCGGGCGGCGGCGGTGAAGTTCCGCTTCGCGAACTCGAACGGCATCGACCGGCACATCCACCCCATCTGCGGCGCCAGGGCCATCGTCAGCCCCACCAGGTACGCGACGTTCGCCCGCATGTCCGTGAGCGATGGCCCCGCCGGGAGGGCGCGCATCTCGATCCGCAGGTGTGGATCGTCGCCCGGGTCGACCACCGCCCGGTTCCACCGCCACACCGTCCCGTGGTGCAGGCGCAGCTCGTCGAGGCCGGGCACGCCCCCCGCCGCGACGGCGGCCATGGGGTCATCGCCGCTCAGCACCGGCAGCAGCGGGACGTGCAGCGCCACGCTCTCCGCGAACGGCTCCAGCGGCCCCGCGATCCAGCCGTGGCCGAACGCCGCCCGCGAGGGCAGCCACTCCTCGCTGACCGGCGCGCGGTCGTCCACCGCCTGCGCGAACAGCGCCACCCGGGTCTCCTGCCACAGCAGGCGCTCCAGCAGGATCGGGGAGTTGACCGACGCCGCGAGGATCGGGGCGATCGCCGTCTGGGCGGCGTTGAACGTCGCGGCGAAGGCCGACGGCGGCACCCGCAGGTGCACGTGCAGGCCCGTCGCGGCGCCCTCCAGCGTCAGGTCGTCCCACGAGGTGTCCAGGGGCTCCGGCCCGTCGATGCGGATCGCGAACGGGCCGCCCCGCAGCCCCAGCAGCCCCTCCCCCAGCGCCCGGTACCGGGGCGAGTCGCTCATCGCCGCCGGCCCCAGATGCTCCTCGCGCAGCGTCGGGAGGATCCCGATCGCGAGGGGCCGCGCCCCCAGCGGCGCGGCCGCGGCCGCGAGCCGCCCGATCCCGGCCGCCAGGTCGTCGACCGCCGCCGAGAACGGCCGGCCGGCGAGGGGATACGACGGCGAGTTGAGCTCCAGGTTGAAGCGGTCGAGCTCCAGGTCGACCGCCAGGTCGCCCGCCGCCGCCCGCACGGCGTCGTTCACCGGCGCCGGCAGGGCCGCCTCGTCGATCAGGCCGAGCTCCAGTTCCACGCCGATCGACGGCGGGCCCGCCCCGAACCCCGGCCGGTCCAGCAGCGCGCCGAGGGCGCTCAGCCCTTCGCGGCAGCGCTCCGCGAACCGCCGCCGGTCCTCGGCGGGGAACCGCTCGCTCTCGATCTCCTGTCCCACGTCACCCCACGTTCCCTGCGGCCACCGGCGGCAGACCCGGTGGCGACGCGTCGTCCCGCGGAGTAGAACCGACCGGTGCGCCGACCACCAGCCCCCCGCAGGTGACGAGCGACGGGGACGCGGCCGGGCGGCTCCGGTACGCCTCGGCGCGCGGGCGCATCGTGCTGCTGGCGACGGTGCTCGGGTCGGGGATCGCATTCCTCGACGCGACGGTCGTCAACGTGGCGCTCCCCGCGATCGGCGAGGACCTCGACGCGGGGCTGTCGGGGCTCCAGTGGACGGTCAACGCGTACGCCCTGACCCTCGCCGGCCTGCTGCTGATCGGCGGCTCGCTGGGCGACCACTTCGGCAGGCGCCGCGTCTTCGTGATCGGCGTCGCCTGGTTCGCGGTCGCCTCCCTGCTCTGCACGGTCGCGCCCACGGTGGAGCTGCTGGTCGCCGCACGGGCGGTGCAGGGCGTCGGGGCCGCGCTGCTCACGCCCGGCAGCCTCGCGATCCTGCAGGCGAGCTTCCACCCCGACGATCGCGGCGCCGCGATCGGGGCCTGGTCGGGCCTGGCCGGCATCACCACCGCCATCGGCCCGTTCCTGGGCGGGTGGCTCGTCGAGGCGGTGTCGTGGCGCCTCATCTTCCTGATCAACCTGCCGATCGCGGCGGTGGTGCTGTGGGCGGCGCGCGCCATCCCCGAGTCGCGCGACGAGTCGGTGCAGGGGCAGCGGCTCGACCTGACCGGCGCGGCGCTCACGGCGCTGGGGCTGGCGGGCGTGACCTACGCCCTCACCGAGGGCCCCTCCGGCGGCTGGGGCGAGCCGGCCGTCGTCGTCCTCGGCCTGCTCGGCGTCGCCGCGCTCGTCGCGTTCGTGCCCGCCGAGCGCCGCAGCCGCCACCCGCTCGTGCCCCTCGACATGTTCCGGTCGCGCGAGTTCTCGGTCGCCAACGGCCTCACCTTCCTGGTGTACGGCGCGCTCGGCGCCGCCTTCTTCCTGCTGCCGATCCAGCTCCAGGTCGTCGCCGGGTTCTCGCCGATCGCCTCGGGCGCGGCGCTCGTGCCCATGACGGTGGTGATGCTGCTGCTGTCGAAGCGGGCCGGGAGGCTCGCCGCGCGCATCGGGCCCCGGCTGCCGATGGGCATCGGGCCCATCCTGGCCTCCGCCGGCCTGCTCCTGATGCTGCGGATCGGGCCGGGCGCCGACTACGTCACCGACGTCCTCCCCGGCGTCATCGTCTTCGCGCTCGGCATGTCGCTGACCGTGGCGCCGCTCAACGTGACGGTGCTCGGCGCGGCGGGCGCCGCCCGCGCCGGCGTGGCATCTGCCGTCAACAACGCCGTCGCCCGGGTCGCGGGGCTCCTGGCGGTGGCGGTCATCCCCGTCGTCGCCGGGATCGCGGGCGGCGACGCCCTCGTGCCCGCCGACTTCGACGCGGGGTTCGCGACGGGCATGGTCATCTGCGCCGCCCTCTGCGCCTCGGGCGGCGTCGTGGCCCTCGCCGGCATCCGCCCGGCCGCGCCGGAGGCGCCGGAGGTCACGCCCGCCCACTGCGCCCTCAACGGCCCCCCGCCGCCGAGCGGCGCGCCGGCACGCTAGGCTCCCCGCCGATGTGCGCCATCTGCAGCATGGGCGGGTTCGCGACCGCCGCGCAGGCCGCCACGTTCGTCGGCGCCCCGCTCGCCTACGCCGGCTACCGCCGCGCCCGCCGGGCGCTGCGGCTGCCCGACACCTCCGTCGCCGCCTGCGAGGCCCGGGCTCAGGAGTGGGCGACCGAGCCGGCCCTGACCAGCGTCTCGAGCGCGTCGACGACGTCGACCGAGAACTGCCCGCCGGCGCAGCGCCGGCACTCCGCCAGCGCCTCCTCGGTGCTGAGCGGGGCGCGGTAGGGCCGCTCCGAGGTCATCACGTCCCATGAGTCGGCGAGCGCCAGGATGCGCGCGCCGAGCGGGATGCGGTCGCCCGTGAGCCCGTTGGGGTAGCCCGACCCGTCCCAGCGCTCGTGGTGCCCGCGCACCCAGTCGACCTGCTCGGGCGTCAGCACGTCCACCACCATTTCCGCGCCGATCCGGGCGTGCTGCTTGATCTCCTCGTACTCCTGGCGGGTGAGCCGCCCCTCCTTGAAGAGGATCCGGTCGGGCACGCCGATCTTCCCCACGTCGTGCACGAGCCCCGCCTCGCGGAGCCGCACCAGCGCCTCGCCCTCCCAGCCCAGCGCGGTCCCGATGGCCACGGCCAGCTCGGCGACGCGCTCGGAGTGCTCCCGGGTGGAGCTGTCCTTCGCATCCACCGCGCGCGCCAGCACCCGGATGCTCTGGAGGGCCTGGAGCCGCTGCAGGCGGTCGGCGCGCTCCTGCGCCGACAGCTCCTCCACCACCTTCGGCGAGTAGAGGAACGCCACGTCGCGACCGTGCTGCTTGGCCCAGTAGAGGGCGCCCTCCGCCAGTCGCTGCAGCTCGCCCGCCGTGCCCGCCTGCGCCAGGTCGCACACGCCCGCCGACACCGTGATGGCGCCCACCTCGCCGACCGCCGTCCGGGCGACCAGCTCGCGGGCCCGGTCGACCGCCTGCCACGCCTCCATGGCCTCGGTCTCCGGCATCAGCCAGGCGATCTCCTCGCCGCCGATCCGCGCGATCATGTCGCCGTCCCGGGCGGCCGACTGGAGCAACGTCGAGATCGTGACCAGCACGCGGTCGCCGGCCTCGTGGCCGAACCGCTCGTTCACCCGCCGGAAGCGGTCGATGTCGATGAGCGCCAGGGCGAGGCTGCGGCCGTGGCGGCGGGCGCGGGACACCTCCTCCGACAGGCGCTCCTGGAAGTGGCGGTGGTTCGGCAGGCCGGTCAGCGGGTCGCGCCGCGACGTCTCCTGCGCCCGCGCCGCGCGCTCCAGGGTCTCGGCATGGAGGCGCGCGTTCGCCAGCGCCACCGACACCATCGCGGCCAGGCTCTCCATCGCCGTCCGCTCCTGGCGGGTGAACCGGCGCGGCGCGCGGAAGCTCAGGAACAGGGTGCCGAGGAGCTCCGACACGCCCCCGCACCGCACGGAGTGGTGCTCCAGGCGCAGCCCCACGAGGGCGCCGGCGCCGAGCCGGCGGGCGACCTCCGGCGGGACCGCCGGGTCCGTCGTCAGATCCTCGATCAGCATCGTCGGCGAGGTCTGCGCCACCAGCAGCTGCCACACCGGCATCTCGGAGCGCGTCATGCCACGTGCCCGCTCCAGGTAGGCGCGCCGCCGCGGGTCGACCTCGGTGGTGTGGACCGACTGCACCCGCTGGCCGTCGGGCGTGTGGATGTAGCAGGTCGCCCGGTCCGCCTGCGCCGCCTGGCGGGCGGTGGCGACGACGCGCTCGATGCTGGTCTCCAGGTCGAGGTCGCCGCGGAAGATCGCGGCCAGGGTCTCGTTCACCACGTTCTCGCGCGCGTCGGCGGTCGCGATCGCCAGGCCCGCCAGGTCGCTCAGCCGGGTCAGCCGCGCCTCGTCCGACGCGTCCAGGGCGTCCGCCGCCCGCGTGGCCGCCCAGAGCGCACCCCACAGCCGCCCCCGCACCCGGACGGGCGAGGCCACGACGCAGCGGATCGCCGGGAGGCTCCCGAGGGCCGCCAGGCGGTCGGGCGGGAGCAGGGCGTGCAGATCGCCGATCCGTGCGCTGCGCCCCGTCCGGTGGACCTCGCCGAGGGCGCTCGGCACCTCGAGCGGCGTCGCGTCGCCCACCGGGATCCGCAGGCCCTCGTCGGCGGCCCAGGCGCCCACGTGCCGGGCGCGGCTCCCGTCGAACCGGACGATCCCGGCGGCTCCGCCCCCCACCAGCCCGCCGGCCTCCTCGGCGACGCGGGCGAACACCTCGCCGGGCTCGGGGTCGCCGGCCAGGAACAGCGCGACGCGCCGGATCGCGCCGTGCTCCTGCTCGATGCCGCGCCGGCGGCTGACGTCGCGCGCGATGCCGGCGTAGCCGATGGTGGCGCCGCCCTCGTCCACGATGGGCGAGAGCGAGCGGGCCGCCACCAGCCGCCCGCCGTCGCGGCGGACGAACGTCCACTCCCGGGCGTCGTCCTGGCCCTCCGCCGAGCGGATGAGCGCGGTGAGCCCGTCGGGCGCGCCCGCGAGCCGGGCGAACTCCTCGAGCTCCGCCGGGTCGTGACCCAGCGTCAGATCGTGGTGGCCCACGGCCTCCTCGGCCGCGTACCCCAGCATCTGGCGGGCGCCGTCGCTCCATTCCACCAGCCGACCGTCCGCGTCGGCGATCGCGACGGCCAGTCCGCGGGCGGCGCGCATCAGACCGCTCAGGCGGTCGCCCGGCCGAAGCCCCTCGCTCATCTCGTGGTCACTGGTCGGACGAAATCGGCACTGCCGAAGCCTTACGTTCCGGGGGCGTTCGCGCAACCGCCCGGCCCCTGACCGACGGTTCAGTCGCGACCGTCGACGGTCGAGTCGGCGGCCTCGGCGAAGCGCCGGAACGCCAGCATCTGCCGGCCCCAGTACCACCGCACCAGGGGCTTCAGGAGGCGGGCGCCGCGTCCGTGGAACGTCTCCTCCATCCGGAACACGCATCCGTTGCCGCGCGACAGGAAGCGGTACGTGTGACGCCCCCCGATGCCGAGGCCGCGGGCCTGCGTGGTGACCTCACGCGGCGGGTCGACCACCACCAGCACGGCGTCGAAGGTCCGGGGCCGATGCCCCACGCGCAGCCGCGCCCCCTCCGTCCACGGCTCGCCCTGGAGCCACCGGGCGTCGGCGGAGCCCACCCAGTCCCAGCGGGGCCAGTCCTCCACCCGCGACCACAGCTCCCACGCCCGTTCCGCGCTCACCGACAGGGGCAGCTCGCCGACCACGCGAAGCTCGGCCATCGGATCAGGATCCGGTCAGGCGGGCCCGCTCCACCAGGCGCGCGGCCATCGCCCGGGTCGCCTCGTCGATCATCTCGCCGTCGAGCGACGCCGCGCCCTCCCCGCGGCCGGCGGCCGCGGCGTGCGCCTCCAGGACGCGCCGCGCGTGGGCGAGCGCCGCCTCGGGGACGCCGTACACGTCGTTGAGCGGGCCGATCTGGCGGGGGTGGATGCTCCACTTGCCGTCGTAGCCCAGGCCGCGCGAGCGCCGCGCCGACGCCACCAGGCCGGGCTCGTCGTCGAGCACCGCGTACGGGCCGTCCACCGCCTGGACACCCGCGGCCCGGGCGGCGACCACCACCCTGCCCAGCACGTGGTGCCAGCCGTCGCCGGGGTAGTCGGGCACGGGCGCGCCGATGGCCGTGTGGGGCATCCCCAGGGACGCGGCCAGGTCCCCGGGGCCCACCACCAGGGCCTCGACGCGCGGCGCCGCCGCGATCGCCTCCGCGTTCACCAGTCCTCGCGCCGTCTCGATCTGCGCCTCCAGCCCGATGCCGCCCACGGGCAGCCCCAGCTCCCGCTCGAGCGCGCCGAGCAGATGGTCGGCGAAGTGGACGTGGCCGGGGTCGTCGACCTTCGGCAGCACCACCACCTGCACGGCGGCGCCGGCCGCCTCGACCACGGCGACCAGGTCGCGGTGGCAGTGCGGCGTGTCGACGGCGTTCACGCGGACGGCGACGGTCGCGCCGCCGGCGCCCGCCCGGGCGGCCTCGGCCACGGCGGCGCGCGCGGGGGCCTTGGCGTCCTCGGCGACGGCGTCCTCCAGGTCCAGGATCACCTCGTCGGCGCCGAGGCCGGGGACCTTGGCGAGCATCCGGGCGCTCGACCCGGGGACGACGTGGCAGCTGCGCCGCGCGCGATGGGGCCGCACGACCGGATCCCTCAGCGCCGCCTGCGCAGCATCCCGAAGACGCCGCGGACGATCTCGCGCGTGACCTGCTTGCCGATCCCCGACCCGAGGATGTCCCCCACCTGGTCGGCGATCGTCTCGGGCGGGCGCGCCGTCGGGGCGCCCGGCCGGCGCGGCGCCGGGGTGGGCGGCGGCGCCGGCTCCGGCGCCGCCTCGATGCGCGCGGCGAGCATCTCGGCGGCGCTCTCGCGGTCCAGGCGCTCGGCGTACCTCGGACGCAGCGGCGACGCCGCGATGACGGCGGCCCGCTCGTCGGGCGTGAGCGGCGTCATCCGCGACGCGGGCGGGGACAGCCGCGTGGCCGCGACGGGCGTCGGCACGCCGCGCGGATCGAGGACCGTGACCGCCGCCTCGCCGATGCCGAGCGACTGGAGGGTCTCCGCCAGGTCGTAGTCCGTCGTGGTGGGGAAGGTCTCGACGGCGGCCTTCAGCGCCCGCGCATCCCTCGGCGTGAACGCCCGGACCGCGTGCTGCACGCGGTGGCCGAGCTGCGACAGCACCACGTCCGGCAGGTCCGTCGGCAGCTGGGTGACGAAGAACACGCCGACGCCCTTCGAGCGGATCAGCCGGACGGTCTGGGCGACGGAGTCCAGGAACGCGTCGGAGGCCCCGTCGAAGAGCAGGTGGGCCTCGTCGAAGAAGAAGACGAGCGTCGGCTCGTCCGGGTCCCCGACCTCCGGGAGCGACTCGAACAGCTCGGCCAGCACCCACATGAGGAACGTGGAGAAGAGCGCGGGCCTGCGGGCGACATCGACCAGGTTCAGCACCGACACCACGCCGCGCCCGTCGGGCGTCGTGCGCAGCAGGTCCGGTACGGCGAGCGCCGGCTCCCCGAAGAACACGTCGCCGCCGTCCGCCTCGAGCTGCGACACCTTGCGCAGCAGCACCCCGGCCGTCGCGGTCGAGATGCCCCCGATCGCCTTCAGCTCGGCCTTGCCGTCGCCGGTGAGCCACCCCAGCGCGGCGCGCAGGTCTTCGAGGTCGATGAGCGCCAGGCCCTTCTGGTCGCAGTACCGGAAGACCAGGCCGAGGCTCTCCTCCTGGGTCTCGTTGAGCTCCAGCACCTTCGCGAAGAGCGTCGGGCCGAACTCGGTGACGGTCGCGCGCACCGCCACGCCGTCCTGGCCGGTCAGCGACAGCAGCTCCACGGGGCAGGCGGCGGGCGCCCACGGGTCGGCGAGCTCGGTCGCGCGCGCGGTCAGCCGCTCGTCGGCCGCGCCGGCGGCGCCGATGCCCGCCAGGTCGCCCTTCATGTCGGCGGCGAACACCGGGCAGCCCGCGGCGGAGACCTGCTCGGCGATGAGCTGGAGCGTCCGCGTCTTGCCGGTGCCGGTGGCGCCGGCGATGAGCCCGTGGCGGTTGAGCAGGCCGATCGGGATCCCCACCTCGACCGCCGTGTCGGGGGCCGCGGGGTCCTGGAACGGACGCCCCAGGCGGATCGACGGGACCCCGAAGCCGTACCCCGCCGCCATGGTCTCGCCGAAGCCCGTGCCCGCCTTCGCGTCGCCCATGTGGCGGACGCTACAGGGCGGCCCGCGGGCGCAGCCGGGCGCCGACATGTTGGGACGGAGGGCCAAGGAGACGGCCCGTGGGGGGCCTCACACTCGGCCGCATGACACATCACCACTCCGACGGCGACGCCCGGTGGGTCCCCTGCGGGACGTGCTGGGGTCAGCGCCGCCTCTGGTCCCCCGATGCCGACGGCGCCCTGCACGCCGAGGCCTGCCCCACCTGCCTCGGCCTGGGCGAGCGCCTGCTCGGCGGCGACCAGGTTCCCGCGCCGACGCCCTGAGCGCGGCCGCGGGCCGACGGGGCGCCGCGTTACGGCTTGCGGCGCTTCTTTCGGCCGGGCCCGCCGTTCTCGGGCCGCAGCGGGCACCCCGTGCACATCCGCTTGGAGTCGCAGCAGCGCTTCTTGATCTTGACCTTCTTGGTCGAGATCTTGCCTTTGTCGGGATGCTTTCCGGCGCCCAAAGCGCAGGGAGCATACCTGCCGAACCCTCGATATGAGGGCCGTCGAATGTCCCGCGTGCGGTGGGCGGTCAGCCCGAGAGGCCGAGCAGCCACCCCGCGATCAGGATCAGCACGGCGAGCGCGCCGATCGCGAAGGGGTGGAGGCGGTTCAGGAGGCGGTCCACGGAGAGGGCTCCCAGGCGGGGATTGCCGGTGGTGGGTCCTTCGCTCCGGCGCTCGGCTACCCTCCCCGCCGGTGATCAAGTACATCGGCTCGAAGCGCGCGCTCGCCCCGCTGCTCGAGCGCGTGGCGCAGCGGCTGCCGGTGGGCTCGGTCTGCGACCTCTTCGCCGGCACGACCCGCGCCGGGCAGGCCTTCCGCCGCGCCGGCTGCCGGGTGGTGTCGAACGACCTGGCGACGTACTCGGAGGCGTTCGGCCAGGCCTACATCGCCGCCGACGACCGGCTCGACCGGGCGGCCCTCGGCCGCCACCTGGACCGCCTGGCCGCGCTGCCCGGCGCGCCCGGCTACGTGACCGACGTCTTCTGCGGGCAGGCGCGCTACTTCTCGGCCGAGAACGGGGCGCGCATCGACGCCATCCGCGCCGCCATCGACGACATCCCGGCCGGCGAGCCGATGCGCGGCGCCTTGCTGACCAGCCTGGTCGAGGCCGCCGACCGCGTCGACTCCACCTGCGGCCTCCAGATGGCCTACCTCAAGCGCCCGGCGCCGCGCAGCCTGCGCCCGCTGGAGCTGCTGCCGCCCGACCGGGTGCCGGGGCCGGCGGGCCAGGTGGCGCGGATGGACGCGCGCGACCTGGCGGCCGCGCTCGACGGCGTGGACGCCGCCTACCTCGACCCCCCGTACAACCAGCACTCCTACTTCGCGAACTACCACGTGTGGGAGACCCTCGTCCGCGGCGACCGGCCCGAGGCGTACGGGGTGGCGCGCAAGCGGATCGACTGCCGCGCGGTGCGCAGCCCCTTCAACAGCAGCCGCGCCGCGTGGGACGCGCTGGAGGCGCTGGTGGGGGCCCTGACCACCCCGTGGGTGATCCTTTCGGTCAACGACGAGGGCTTCCACGAGCCCGCCCACGTCGCCGAGCTGCTCGCCTCGCGCGGCCACGTGGCGGCGCTCGCCATCGACGTGCCCCGCTACATCGGCGCGCGCATCGGCATCCACAACCCGGCGGGCGAGCGCGTCGGCCGGGTCTCGCACGTCCGGGCCACCGAGTGGCTCATGGTCTGCGGCCCCGACCGCGGCGCCGTCACGCGGGCGTTCGACGGCGCGACCCCGCGGCCGCCGCGACGCCGTGCGCCCTCCGCAGCGGCGCGGGCAGGAAGCGGGCGCCCGGCCCGCCACTCCCCGCGTCGTCGTCCGGGTTCATGAGCGCGCAGGCGCCGAGCGAGAGCCTCCCGCATCCGAGGCAGGAGCTCGGCCGCCCGCGGAGCGCTTGGAGCGCCTCGTTCTGCTCGTCCAGCCGCGACCGCCACGCCGCCGACAGCCGCGCCCAGTCGTCGGCGGTGGGCGGCCGCCCCTCCGGCAGGGTCGCGAGGGCCTCGCGGATTTCGTCGAGCGACAGGCCCACGTTCTGGGCCGCGCGGATGAACGCGATCCGCCGCAGGGCGCTGCGCGGGTAACGCCGCTGGCCGCCGGGCGAGCGCACCGACGGCACCAGCCCCTCCCGGTCGTAGAAGCGCAGCGCCGACGCCGCGATGCCCGCGCGGCGGCTCACCACCCCGATCGTCAACAGGTCCGACCCGTCCACCGCGCCACCCCTTGACTTGAAGTCAACTTCAACTCTTACGGTACCAGCCAACCGATCTGGAGGTGGGTCATGCGGGACCGGGTGGCGGTCGTCACGGGGGCGTCGCGGGGGCTGGGCCGGGCGCTCGCCGAGGAGCTGAGCTGGCGTGGGTGGCGCCTCGTCGTGGACGCGCGCGACGAGGCGCGGCTGCGCGCGGCGGTGGAGGCCCTTCCCCTCCCCCGCCGCGTGACGGCCATCGCCGGCGACGTCGCCGACGCGGCGCACCGGCGCGCGCTGGCGGACGCGGTCGGGGAGCTCGGGCACCTGGACCTGCTCGTCAACAACGCCAGTGTGCTGGGACCGAGCCCGCGGCCGGGGCTTCGGGACCTGCCGCCGGAGGATCTCGGGAGGATCCTGGCGGTGGACGCGGTCGCGCCGCTCGCGCTGGCCCAGCGGCTGCTGCCGCACCTGGAGGCGGCGGGCGGGCGACTGGTGAACGTCACCTCCGACGCGGCCGTCGAGGCCTACGCCGGGTGGGGCGGCTACGGGGCGGCGAAGGCGGCGCTCGACCAGCTCTCGGCGGTGTTCGCGCTGGAGCACCCCGGGGTGGCGGTGTACGCGTTCGACCCCGGCGACATGGCGACGGCGCTGATGCGGGAGGCGTACCCGGGCGAGGACGTCTCCGGCCTGCCGTCCCCCGAGACCGTCGTGCCGGCCCTCGTGCGGCTGGTGGAGGGGTCGCTCCCCAGCGGCCGGTACCGGGCCGCCGACCTGCGGCCCGCCGCGGCCGCGACGGCGTGAGCGCGCCCGCCACCGCCCCCCGGCCGGTCGGGTTCGTGCTGCCGGCGGGCGCCGAGGCCGCCGGGCCGCCCGAGCGCCGCGGCGTCCCGCGCGACGGCGTGCGCCTGCTGGCGGCGGGTCCGGACGGCGTCGCGCACCACCGGTTCCGCGACCTGCCGGGGCTGCTGCGCGAGGGGGATCTGCTGGTGGTGAACACCTCGGCGACCCTCCCCGCCGCGCTCGACGGCGTGCGCGAGGACGGCCGCCCGGTGGTGGTGCACGTGGCGACGCCGCTGGCCGGCGACCGCTGGGTCGTGGAGCCGCGCCGGCCCGACGGGGGCGGCCCCGCGGCCGACGTCCACGCGGGCGAGCGGATCCGGGTGACGGGCGAGCTGGTGCTCCGCATGGACGCGCCGTACCCCGATGCCGCCGCCGCGCCGGGCCGGCTGTGGACGGCCCGGGTCACACCCCCGGCCGGGGCGCTCGCGCACCTGGCGGCCCACGGCAGGCCCATCGCCTACGCCTACCGGCGTGGCGACGTGACGCTGGAGGAGCTCCAGAACGTCTACGCCACCCATCCCGGCAGCGCCGAGATGGCCAGCGCGGGCCGGCCGTTCACGGCGCCGCTGCTGGTCGCCCTGATGGCGCGCGGCGTGGCGGTGGCGCCGGTGGTGCTGCACGCGGGGGTGTCGAGCCCGGAGCTCCACGAGCCCCCCGCCCCCGAGCGGCTGCGGGTGCCGGCCGCCACCGCCCGCCTGGTGACCGCGACGCGGGACGGCGGCGGCCGGGTGGTCGCGGTGGGCACCACCGTGGTGCGGGCCCTGGAGAGCGCGGTGAACGACCACGGGGACCCCGTCGGACGGCGCGGCTGGACCGACCTGGTGCTCGGCCCCGACCGGCCCGCCCGAATCGTGGACGGCCTGGTCACCGGCCTCCACCCGCCCGAGGCCAGCCACCTGCTGCTGCTCGAGGCCGTCGCCGGGCGTTCCCTGGTCGAGGCGGCCTACGCCGAGGCCGTCGCCGCCCGGTACCGCTGGCACGAGTTCGGGGACTCGATGCTGCTCCTGCCGTGACGAGGGCGACCGAGACCACGCGTTCTCGATCGCACTCCCCGCCCGCCGGGCGGCCGGCGGCGCACCGGTCCGTCAGGGGGCGGGAACGGCCTCCAGGGGCGCGATGACCCCGCCGGCCGACACCCTGCGGGCGCCGCGGCCGGGGGCGCCCGAGACCACGCGGGGCTCCGCGCCGTCGGTCAGGTGGACCGCGGCGCCGTCGTCAACGGCGATCGTGGGCGGCATCTCGCCGCGGTCGATCAGATCGACCAGGGCCGGGATGCGCCCGGGGTCGCCGTCGGCGTGCGGGCACAGGCCGCCGGGCAGCAGGCCGAGGCCGCGGACCGGGGCGAAGCCGGCCCCCAGGGAGTTGGTGAGGCCCTGCTCGAACCAGCAGATCGCCCCGGCGCTGACGCCGGACATCACGGTTCCGCCCTCCCACGCGGCGCGGAGCACCGCGCCCAGGCCGTGCGCCCCCCACACCGCCATCAGGTTGGCGCTGCTGCCGCCGGCGACGTAGATGACGTCCTGGGCCAGCAGGTGCTCGGCCACGCCCTCCGGGTGGGGCCGGAACAGCGCGACGTGGGTGGCGCGGCACGGCAGCCGGCCGAAGAACTCGTGGAAGCGGGTGATCACCCAGTCGGAGTCGCCGCTCGCCGTGGCGAGGAGGCACACGCTCGGGGTGTCGGTGGCGGCGAGGCCGAGGATGTAGTCCTCGAGCGGGCCGGCGCCCGGCTCACCCGACCATCCCCCGCCGCCGCAGGCCACGATGTGACGATCCATCACCTCCGCGAACCCTACCGCCGGGCCACCTGTCCCCCGGGCCATGGGTTGCGGCGGAAGTCTGTCCGCATGTCCGTCGCGCGCCGCGCCGCACCCGCCCAGGATGCGCCATGGCCCGCATCGCCGCACCGATGGCGCGCACCGCACGACGACCACGGCAGATCGTGGCGATGGGCGGCGGCGGCTTCACCGAGGAGCCGGACAACCCCGTCCTGGACGACTGGGTGCTCGACGCCTGCGGGGCGGAGCGCCCGCGGCTGCTCTTCATGCCCACGGCCGGCGGCGACAACCCGAGCTACGTCACGAAGTTCTACTCCGCGTTCAGCGGCGGCCACTGCGTCCCGTCGCACCTCCAGCTCTTCAACCGGCAGGTGGACGACGTGCGGTCGCTCATCCTGTCGCAGGACGTCGTCTACGTCGGCGGCGGCAACACCGTGAACCTGCTGGCGGTGTGGCGCGCCCAGGGCATCGACCGGATCCTGCGCGAGGCGTGGGAGCGAGGCGTGGTGCTCGCCGGCCTGTGCGCCGGCTCCATGTGCTGGTTCGAGGGCGGCGTCACCGCCGCGTTCGGGACGCGGCTCACGCGGTTCGAGGACGGGCTGGGGCTCCTGCCCGGCAGCAACTGCCCGCACTACCGCCTGCGGCGCGACGCGTACACCGACGCGCTCGCCGACGGACTGGCGCCGGGGCTCGCCGCCGACGACGGCGTGGCGCTGCACTTCGTCGACCGGCGGCTGGCGGCGGTCGTGGCGTCGCGCGAGAACCGCCACGCGTATCGCGTGGGGGTCGCGGGCGAGCGCGTGATCGAGGCGCCGCTGCGCCCGATCCTCCTGGACCGGGCATGCGGGTATCCCGCCGCACGACGCGCCCTGCACGCCGGCGGAGAGGTCCGTCCGGTCCTCGCCGCCGCGCGCTAGGCGCGACGGCGAGGTCGGACAACCGCCTCGGGGGTCGTGATTACTTCAGTCGGAAGGTGATACGACCGCGGTTCAGGTCGTACGGCGAGAGTTCCACCTTCACCCGGTCGCCCGGGTTGATGCGGATCCGGAACCGGCGGAGCTTGCCGGCCATGTGGGCCAGCACCTCGTGCTCGTTGTCCAGAACCACGCGGAACATGGTGTTCGGGAGGGCCTCCGTGACCTCACCCTCCACCTCGATCGCCTCTTCCTTCTGCTT
>DAISWG010000028.1:0-44687 GCA_036826475.1 Miltoncostaeaceae bacterium
GGAACGCCGGGTAGTCGTCGACCGGCGTGTAGAAGCCGGTGTGGTCGCCGAACGGGCCCTCGGGCCGCAGGTCGGTGGCGTCGACGTAGCCCTCCAGGACGACCTCGGACTCGGCGGGCACCTCGAGGTCGACGGTGCGGCAGCGGACCATCTCCACGCTGCGCCCGCGCAGGAACCCGGCGAAGATCATCTCGTCGATGCCCGGCGGGAGCGGCGCGGTGGCGGAGTAGGTGGTGGCCGGGTGGGTGCCGATCGCGACCGCCACCGGCACGCGGCCGCGCGAGTCGCGCAGGTGGGCGGCCCCGTCCTTGTGGATCTGCCAGTGCATCATCGCCGTGCGCCGGTCGACCTTCTGGATGCGGTACATGCCGCAGTTGCGCGCGTTGGTGACCGGGTCGCGGCTGAAGACGAGCGGCAGCGTGACGAAGGGGCCGCCGTCGTCCGGCCAGCAGGTGAGGATGGGCAGCAGGTCCAGGTCGGGCTCGTCGAGCCAGACCTCCTGGCAGGGGGCCTCCTTCACCGTCTTCGCCGAGAACGAGGCCAGCTCCCGCAGCTTGCCGAGGGCCTTCACCTTCTCGAGCATCCCCTGCGGCGGCTGGAGCTCCATCATCGCGCCGATCCTCCCGGCCAGCGCGTCGAGCGAGTCGGTGCCGAGCGCCATGCACATGCGCCGCTCCGAGCCGAACTGGTTGATCAGCACCGGCAGGCGGCTGCCCGTCACGTTCTCGAACAGCAGGGCCGGCCCGCCGCCGGGCGACTTCATCGCGCGGTCGGCCACCTCGGTGATCTCGAGGTGGGGATCGACCTCGGCGCGGACGCGCACCAGCTCGCCCGCCCGGTCCAGCTCCCGGATCCACTCCCGCAGGTCCCGAACGCTCACGTCAGCGCCTCCTCCAGGCCGGGTGTGGGGGGCAGGGCGGCGGCCAGCTCCTCCAGCGGCCGGTGGCCGGCGCCCGTGCGGAGCGCGTCCTGCGCGGCGCGGAAGCGCTCCTCGGCCGCGCCGGCGCCGGGCCCGCCGCGGGCGGCGATCGCCCACGTGGTGGCCCGCCAGAGCGGGACGAGGCCCTCGCGCTCGCCCGCGGCGACGATGCCCGCGCCCAGCGCGATCAGGTCGGCGAGGGCCGACACCACGAAGAGGTCCCCCGCCGCCGCGATGCGCACCAGGCCGTGGGCGTAGCAGTAGTCGCCGGCCAGCACCTCGCGCCCCGGCGCCGCCGGCGCCACGTGCCGGGGGCGGCCGTGGTGCAGCAGGAAGCCCTCGAGGATCAGGTCCAGGCCGATGGCCTCGTCCGGCTCAAGCGGCGGCACCACGAGCGGGGCCAGCAGCGGGGCGGCCTCCGGCTCGATGAGCTCGCCGGCCAGCGCGACCTCGTCGGCGAGCACGGCCCTCACGCGGCGGCCGCCGCCCGGCCCAGGCCCACCCGGATCGCGCCGATCGCCGCGTCGTCGTGGGTGAGGCCCACGAACCACGCCTCGAATTGGGAGGGCGGCGGGTAGACGCCCTCGGCGAGCAGCGCGCGCGCCAGCCGGCCGTAGGCGCCCGTGTCGCTCGCGGTCGCGTCGGCGTAGTCGCGCACCGGACCCTCGCGGAAGAACGGGGTCAGCATCGAGCCGACCCGGTTGACGGTCACGGGCAGGCCGCTGTCCGTCACCGCCGCCTCCAGGGCCGCGCCCAGCTCCTCCAGGCGGTCGTACGTGCCGGGCGCCGCGAGCTCGCCCAGCACGGCCAGCCCGGCCGCGGTGGCGAGCGGGTTCCCCGACAGCGTCCCCGCCTGGTAGCAGGGGCCCTCCGGCGCCAGCTCGCGCATCACGTCGGCCCGGCCGCCGAACGCCCCCACGGGCAGGCCGCCCCCGATGATCTTGCCGAAGCACGTGATGTCGGCGCGGACGCCGTAGCGCTCCTGGGCGCCGCCGCGCGCGACGCGGAACCCCGTGATGACCTCGTCCAGGATCAGCAGGGCGCCGGTCCGGTCGCAGGCCTCGCGGAGGGCCGGGAGGTAGCCGTCGGCCGGCGGGACCACGCCCATGTTCCCCGCCACCGGCTCGACGATCATCGCCGCGGCCCCCTCGAGCGCGTGGGCCGCGGCCGCGGCGTCGTTGTACGGCACGATCCGGGTGGCGGCGGTCGTCGCGGCGGTCACGCCGGGGCTGGACGGCACCCCGAGGGTGGTGAGGCCGCTGCCCGCCTCGGCCAGGAGCCCGTCGATGGCGCCGTGGTAGCCGCCCGCCACCTTCACGACCACGTCGCGGCCGGTGGCGGCGCGGGCCAGTCGCAGGGCGCCCATGACCGCCTCGCTGCCCGAGGAGGTCATCCGCAGCCGCTCCACCGACGGGACCGCGTCGCAGACGGCCTCGGCGAACACGACCTCGCGCTCGGTGGGGGCGCCGTAGGAGGTGCCGAGCGGGATGGCGGCCTCCAGCGCGCGCACGACCGCCGGCGGGGTGTGGCCCAGGATCGCCGGGCCCCACGTCGACAGCAGGTCGACGTAGCGGGCGCCGTCGGCGTCCCACACGTACGGGCCCTCGGCCCGCGCGATGAACAGCGGGTCGCGGCCGATGGCGCGCATCGCCCGCACGGGCGAGTTGACCCCGCCCACCAGGACCCGCCGCGCCCGGTCGAAGAGCTCGGCGCTGCGGGTCGCGCCCTCCTCCGTCAGTTGCGGCGCCACCGCGGGAGGGGGGCCCCGGCCTGCGCGAGGGCCTCCCACTCGCGGTACTCCGGCGTGAAGTACATGAGCCGGATCTTCTTGAACTCGAGGGTGGAGTAGAGGACCGCCCGCCGGTCCGGGTCGGTGATCCCGGTGTCCTCGGCGATGGCGGCGATCGCCTCCTCGCAGGCCTCCTTGGAGCGGGCGTGCACCATCGTGAAGATGCTGTACGGCCAGTCGGGATACGTGGGCCGCTTGTAGCAGTGCGACACGGCCGAGAACGCCGCCATGCGCGGGCCCAGGTCGTCGAGCTCCTCCTCCGGCACCTTCCACACGGCCATGCCGTTGGCGCCGAAGCCGGCCTTCCGGTGGTTGAGCACCGCCGCGAAGCGGCGCATGTAGGCGCGGTCGACGAAGGTCTGACACGCGGCGAGCAGCTCGTCCGGGGTCACGCCGGCCTCGGCGGCCCAGGTGTCGAAGGGCCGCGACTCCACCGGCAGGTCGCGCTGGAGGACCTCGATCATCCGCTTGTCGGCGTCGGTGGGGAGCACCCCGTCGCCGCGGGTCGGCGGCGGCGTGGGCGTCGCCGTCTTCTCGTCGGCCTTCCGCGTGCCGGTCATGTCCAGCTGGACGTTGATCTTGTAGAGCTTGAGCGTCGGCAGCAGCCGCGTCGACTCGGCGCCGCTGGCCTCGTGCAGGCGCTGCATCGTCTCCTCGAGCCCGAACCCCGAGTCGGGCTCCACCGCCAGCGTGTACCAGAGGTTGAACGCGTGCGTGCGGCGGTAGTTGTGGCTCACGCCCGGGTGGCCGCCCACGATGGCGGCGCCCTCGAAGAGCCGGTCGTCGGCGTAGCGGGCCGCGACCAGGCTGCTCACGTAGCCGAGCGCCCGGGTGTCGAAGATGGCGGAGAGCTGGCGCACGATCTCGGCGCGCTTCAGCAGGTCGAGGCGCCGGAGCACCTCCTCCTCGTCCATCCCGATGCGGGAGCCGATCTCGGCGAACGGCTCGCGCACGAACGCCAGGCCCGCCTGGAGCTGGTTCAGGAGCTCGCGGTCGGCCTCGTCGGGCTTGTGGTGGACCCGCTCCGGGGTGGTGGTGCTCATGCGCCCTCCTCGGCGATCCAGCGGGCCGCGTCCTCGGCGAAGTAGGTGATCAGCAGGTCGGCCCCGGCGCGGGCGATGCCCGTGAGCACCTCGGTGGCGGCCTGTCGCTCGTCGAGCCAGCCGCGGTCTGCGGCCGCCTTCAGCATCGCGTACTCCCCGCTCACGTGGTAGGCGGCCAGGGGCAGCGACGTGGCGGCGCGCACGCCGGCGATCACGTCGAGGTAGGCGGCGGCGGGCTTCACCATGACCATGTCCGCGCCCTCGGCCACGTCGAGCAGCGTCTCGCGCACCGCCTCGCGGCCGTTGGCGGGGTCCATCTGGTAGCCGCGGCGGTCGCCGAAGCCCGGGGCCGAGCCGGCGGCGTCGCGGAACGGGCCGTAGAACGCCGAGGCGTACTTGGCCGAGTAGGCCATGATCGCCGTGTCCTCGTGCCCCTCGGCGTCGAGCGCGGCGCGGATGGCGCCCACGCGCCCGTCCATCATGTCGCTGGGCGCGACGACGTCGGCGCCGGCCTCGGCGTGGCTGATCGCGGTGCGCGCCAGCAGCTCGAGGCTCAGGTCGTTGTGGACGGTGTCGCCGGCCAGGACGCCGCAGTGCCCGTGGTCGGTGTAGCCGCAGAGGCACACGTCGGTCACGACGAGCATCTCCGGGACCGCGTCCTTGATCGCCGCGACCGCGGTCTGGACCACCCCGCCGGTCTCGTAGGCGGCGCTGCCCGCCGCGTCCTTCTGGTCGGTCACGCCGAACAGCAGCACCGACGGGACCCCGAGGCCCCACGCCCGGCGGGCCGTGGCGGCCAGCAGGTCGGGCGAGAGGCGCGCGTGACCAGGCAGCGAGTCGATCGGCACGCTGGCGTCGCGCCCGGCGATGGCGAACAGCGGGAGCACCAGCCGGTCGGCCGACAGGCGGGTCTCGCGGACCATGCGCCGGATCGTCGCCCCGCTCCGCAGGCGCCGCATCCGCACCTGCGGGAACCGCGCCTCGGCGGTTGAGAGGGTGCCCTCGCTCACCCACGGGAGTCTACCGCAGGGGTCCCCGCCGCCCGGGTTGTCAGACTGCCCCCGTGAGCCGGCCACCCGTCCTCGTCGTCTTCGGCGCCCGCAACGTCGGGCGGGCGGTCGTGGCCGACCGGCTCGCGGCCGGCTGGCGGGCCGTCGCGGTGGCGCGGAGCGACGAGACGCTGGACGCGCTGCGCGCGGCCCACCCGGACGTGGTCCCCGTGCGCGGCGACGCCGGCGACCACGACGTGGTGGCCGAGGCGATCGCCCGCGCCGAGCGCGATCTCGGCGGCCTGGACCTGGTGGTCAACGCCACCACGTCGGTGCCCCGCGACCACTCCTTCGGCGGCGGTCCCCTCGCGGAGGCGCCGCCCGAGCGGCTCGAGTCCTGGATGGCGGGGTTCCTGCCGGCGGCCTGGGCGATCCTGCGCGGCGCGGGGGCGGCGATGGCCCGCAATCGGGCCGGGACGATCGTTCAGGTCTCGGGGGGGTCGGCCCGTCGCGCGATGCCCGGCCGCGGCCCGTGGGCGGCCGCGCAGTTCGGCGCCCGGGCCCTCACGCACGCCCTGGCGCTGGAGCTGCGGCCGCAGGGGGTGCACGTCGCGCTGCTGGTGGCGGACGGGATCATCCAGACCGAGCGCAACCCCCTGGCGGGCCGGCCGCCGGAGGACTCGCTCGCCGCGCAGGACGTGGCCGCGGCGGTCGCCTACCTCGCCTCCCAGAACCCGCGCGGCTGGACCCACGAGCTCGTCGTCACCCCGTCCGGGGACTCCTGGGTGCCCTGATTGGACCACCCCTCCCTGGCGCCGCAGGCCCTCCTCGCCGCGTACGCCGAGGGCGGGTTCCCCATGGACGAGGCGGGCGCGGGCGGGGCGGTGGGGCTCTACACGTGCGACCCGCGCGGCGTGATGCCGATCGACGGCTTCCGGGTGCCCCGATCGGTGGCCCGGGCCCTGCGGGCGCGTCCGTACGCCATCCGCATCGACGCGGCGTTCGACGAGGTGGCCGCGGCCTGCGCCGGCCGCCGGCTCGGCGGGGTGTGGCTCACCCCGCGGCTCGTGCGGGCGTACGTCCGGCTGCACCGGGAGGGGTGGGCCCACAGCGTGGAGGCCTGGGACGGCGACCGGCTGGCCGGCGGGCTCTTCGGCGTCGCCCTCGGGGGGCTCTTCACGTCCGAGTCGATGTTCCACCGTGCGCCCGGCGCCGGGAACGCGGCGCTGGTCGCGACGGCGGATCTGCTGGCCGCCGCGGGCTTCGCGCTGTGGGACATCCAGATGACGTCCACCCACACGCGGCGGTTCGGCGCCGTCGGCCTGCCGCCGGAGGAGTACCGGCGGCGCCTGGCCCGGGCGCTGACGGTGCGGCCCCGGCCGCTCGGCGCGTCCGACTGACTAGACGGCGGGGCGGCGGCGCACGGCGACCGCCGCGGCCGTGGCGAGCGCCGCGGCGATCAGCGCGAGCTGCCCGAGGGTGCGCAGCAGGTCGGCGGCGTCGATCGACGGCTCCACCAGCAGGGTCTGGAACGCGTCGAACGCCGGCCCGAACGGGACGATCTCGGAGATCGCGCTCGCCGCCCCCGACCCGGGGACGAGCCCCAGGACCATCAGCGGCAGGGCCACCATCAGCGCGATCAGGAGCGCGCTGCGGGTCTCCCGCGCGAGCGCCCCCGCCAGCACGCCGAACGACGCGAAGGCCAGGCCCGACAGCAGCAGCACCCCCACCCACAGCCCCCAGCGGCCGACCGCCAGGTCGGTGAACAGGGCGACGCCCCCGAGCAGCGCCAGCCCCACCACCGCGCACGCGACCGCCGTGAACGCCATCTTCTCCGCGACGAGCGCGCCGGCCGAGATGAGGCCGCGGCGCAGGCGCACCAGCGCGCCGTCCTCGCGCTCCGACGACATGGCGGCCGCGGCCAGGAGGGTCCCGGCGAGGCCCAGGCTCACGAGCAGCGCGCCGGCGAACCCGAACGCCGACAGCGGCTCGCGCCCCGCGACCCCCGCGGTCACGTCCAGGGCGATCGGCGCGCGGATGGCGTTGGCGGCGGGCTTCGCCAGATCCAGGTTGCGCTGCGTCTCGTCGATGAAGTTGACGAGCGGGTCGAGCCGATCGGCGGTCGTCGCGTCGCCGTCGGCGCGCAGCTGCGCCTGGAGGTCGGTCACCAGGGTGCGGCTGCGCTTCAGGCCCAGGGCCTCGCCCGAGCGTCCGAAGATGCCGATCTCCCCGCCGTTGGTGACCAGGTCCACGAGCTCCAGCACCTGCTGGACGTAGCCGGTGGCCAGACGCTGGTTCAGGCGGTAGACGCCCGCCTCGAGGCGGCGGTTGATGGCGTCGGCCTCGATCGGCGAGCGACGGCTCGTCGAGAGCTGCAGCGCCGGCTGGCGGACGCCGGACTGGAGGTCGGAGATGAAGCCCTCGGGGATGGTCAGCACGGCGCTGACGCGCCCCGCGTCGAGGGCGTCCGCGGCCTCGGCGGCGCTCAGGTGGTGCACGTCGACGTCCTCCGAGAGCCGGGCGATGTAGTCGTCGATCGAGAGGCGCTCGCCGGCGACATCGACCGTCCGGCCCGACGTGTCCAGGTTCACCACCGCCACGTCCGGGCGGCGCTCGTCGCTCTGGAGCGCCAGGGCGACCAGCAGCGCGACGAGGATGGGGTAGACGACCAGCACCAGCACCAGCGCCGGGGAGCGGCGCAGCAGCAGGGCGTCCTTCCGGAGGAGCAGCAGGGCCGCCCTCACCGGGCGTCGCCCTCCCCCCGGCCGGACACCAGCTGCATGAACGCCCGCTCGGCGGCCTCCGCGCCGGGGCCCCCGCCGCCGTGGGCGGCGGTCATCCGCTCGGCCGTCCCGGCGAACAGCAGGCGCCCGCCGCCGAGCACCAGCAGCCGATCGCCGTGGCGGACCGCCTCGTCCACCGACTGGGTGGAGAACATGAGCGCCATGCCGCCGGAGCGGAGCTCGTCGAGCCACCCCCACAGCCGGATGCGCTGGTCGGGGCTCAGGGTGGCGGTCGGCTCGTCCAGCAGCAGCACGCTCGGCCTGCCGGCGAGGGAGATCGCCAGGTTCAGCCGCTGGAGCGTCCCGGTGGAGAGCTGCGCGGCGCCCCGGTCGGCGTACTCCTCCAGGTCGGCGCGGGCGATGAGCTCCCCGGCCAGCGCATCGGGGTCGCCCGCGCGCTCCAGGGCGGCGAAGAGGCGGAGGTTCTCGCGGACGGACAGCCGGGGGTAGAGCGCCGGCCGCTGCGGCACCCAGCCCACGCGGCGGCGGGCGCCCTCCGCCCACGTGATGTCGCCGCCGTCGCGCGCGGCCACCCCCGCCAGGATCGTGAGCAGGGTCGTCTTGCCGGCGCCGTTCGGGCCGAGCAGGGCCACCGCCTCACCGGCCGCCAGGTCCAGGTCGACGCCGTCCAGCGCGCGGACGCCGCCGAAGCCGCGCGTCAGCGCGCGGGCGACGAGCACCGGGGTGGCGGCTGTGCTCATCGCGGCCGATCATAGTCGCGCGCGGGCCCTGCGCCCGGGTTCGCGGGCATGGGCGATCCGGCCGCTCCCAGCGCGCGGAGCGCGTCCGCGACCCCCGGACGGGGGCTGCTCCGGCCGGGGGGCGTCCGCTACATTGGCGCCATGCCCCCCCTGTCCCGGGAGCAGCTCGCCGACCGGCGCACGGCCCGGCGGCGGACGACTCTACGGCGCGATCGTCGTGCCCTCGTCTCGGCGGCCATCCCGGTCGTGATCGTCGCCGTGCTCGCGCTGGTGCTGGGCGTGATGGGCGGGGACCAGTCGAGCGCGGACGGCCCGCTCGCGTCGCCGGTGCCGTCGCCCGAGCTCGGTTCGGGCGCCCGCCCGCCGGAGCTGGTGATCGCGCGCGCCGAGGGCGTCCAGGTGCACATCCCGGTCGACCCGGAGCGGGTCACGGCGATGGCGTTCCACCCCATCGACGACGCCTCGGGGGTGGAGATGGACCCCACCGGCGGCCTCCGCATCCACCAGTCACCGCGGGACGGCCGGTCCGGGCCCGCGACCGCCGGCCTGGACGTGGGCGCGCCCGCCGGGACCACCGTGTACTCGCCGGTGGACGGGGTGATCGCGAGCGTCAGCGACTACATGCTGTTCGGGAAGGTCGAGGGCTACGAGGTCACGATCACCCCCTCGGTCGCGGCCAGCGGCCTGGTGCTCCGCGTCACCCACCTGGACGAGCTGCCGGACGGCATGCGGCCGAGCGTGGGCACGCCCGTCCGGGCCGGGGTGACCGAGCTCGGCCGGATCCGGGACTTCTCCGGCGTGGCGCAGCAGGAGATCTCGCGGTTCACGGCCGACGCCGGCAACCACGTCGACCTCTCGCTGGTGCGCACGGAGGCGGCGCTGATCCTCTGATGCGGGGCCACTGATGCGAGCGATGCTCGTCGGCGACGTGGTGGGCGGGGTCGGCATGCGGGCCCTCCTCGCGCGGCTCCCGGGCCTCCGCGAGGAGCACCGGCCGGACGTGGTGGTGGTCAACTGCGAGAACGCCGCCGGCGGGGCCGGCACCTCGCCCCGGCAGGCGACCGAGCTGCTGGACGCCGGCGTCGACGTGCTGACCGGCGGCAACCACACCCTCCAGAAGCCCGAGATCCTGCCGATGCTCGACGCCGAGCCGCGGATGCTGCGGCCGGCGAACATCGCCGTGAAGGCGCCGGGGCGCGGGGTGACCACCGTCGAGACGGCGGCCGGCCCGGTGAGCGTGGTGAACGTCATGGGGTCGGTGTTCATGACCGCCGCGCACTCGCCGTTCGCGATCATCGACGACCTGGTGGCCGAGGCGCGCCGGGGGTCCGACGTGGTGCTGGTGGACGTCCACGCGGAGGCCACCAGCGAGAAGATCGCCCTGGCGCACCACCTGGACGGCCGCGTGACCGCGGTGGTCGGCACCCACACCCACGTCCAGACCGCCGACGCGCGGGTGCTGAAGGGCGGCACCGCCTACCTCACGGACCTCGGCATGACCGGCCCCCACGACTCGGTGATCGGCGTCCGCACGGAGACGATCCTCCGCCGCTTCATCTCGGGGTCGTCGGGCCGCTTCGAGCCCGCCGACGGCGGCGTGCTGGTGCAGGGGGCGGTGGTGGAGGCCGGCGCGGACGGCCGGGCGACCGCGATCCGTATCTTCTCCGTGGAGGCGTGACCAGGGCGGCACGCCGGGGGGCCTGAGGGGGGGGGTCAAGCTCCGCGCGCATCCGGCCGATCTTGAGGGTGATGCCCATCATCGGTCGCGCGGGGCGCCCCTCCCCGGACGATCACGCCCTCGCGGCGTCGCTCGCCCCCGACGGGGTCTTCCGTGTTGCGCCCGCCCGTGCGGGCACCCCGGTGCCGCGCCTGCGTCGCCGGGTGGCGGTGCTCGCCGCCGCCCTGGCCATGTGCGCCATCCCGGCCGTCGGCATCGCCGGCCTCGGCCGGCCCGCCCCTCCCGTGCCGGGCGCGACGTCCGACATGGGCGCCGTCGTCGAGGCGCGGTACCGGGCGGCGCTCGCGCTGGGCAACGAGGGTCGCTTCGCCGAGGCCGCCGAGGTGATGCGGACCGTCGTCCCCTACCGCCGCTCCCAGGCCGCGGTCCGGAGCTGGTCGATCCGCGCCGCGCAGCGCCTGCTGGCCGACGCGCGCCGGGTCGCACCATCCGACCCGGACCGGGCCCGGGGGCTCGTGCGCCGGGCGGGCACCCTGGCGCCCGGGCTCTCGGGCCTCACGGCGGCCCGCGCCGAGGTGGGCCTCAGTCCGTGAGGTAGCGCGCCGCCACGGCCTGCTCGGCGCGTGGCGGGTCCGTGCGTTCACGGCCCAGCACTCGGCCCAGCGGGCGCCCGGCGATGCTCGGGCGGGGCCAGGCCGCGGCCAGCAGCGCGATCAGCATCGTGTCGCGCAGCACCAGGAGCGCGATCGGCACGTCCTGCATCGCCACGAGGTCCCAGTAGCGGTGGGGGAAGTACGCGAACGTCAGGAGCATGGCCGCCGCGGTCGCCACCGCGGTCGCCGGGCCGAACCGGCCGGCGACCACGAAGCCCACCGGCAGCAGCCACACCATGAACTGCGGCGAGAGGACCTTGCCGCACACGAGCAGCGCGATCAGCGTCGCGGCGGCGGCCGCCACGAACAGGCGCGCGTCGCCCGGGTGACGGGCGCGGTGCAGCCCCACCCACAGGCTCCACGCGATCGCGATCACCAGCACGATCAGCACCGCGGTCATGATCGCCGCGATGATCGCCGGGCCGGTGCCCTCCAGTCCCTGGCTGCCGTAGGAGTTCTCGATGGTGACCGGCACGTCGGCCAGGGCGTGCAGGCCGAGCAGGTACGCCGAGCCGATCGACTCGACCTGGAGCGGGCGGTCCAGGTGGTAGCGCGCGATCTCCCACGTCCCCGACGGCGACATGATCGCGAAGGGGGCGATCACCAGGGCCACCGCGGCCACGGCCGCCGCCGCGCCGGTCCACGCCCGCCGCGCCGCGTCGCGGTGGGACTGCCACAGCAGCAGGACCGGGATCAGCGCCAGCGGCACCAGCTTCAGCAGCGTCGCCGCGGCCAGCAGGCCCCACGCCAGCCGCCACCGTTCCGTGGCCGCCGCCCACAGCATCCACACCACCAGCGCGGAGAGCGCCATGTCGAAGCGCGTCTCCACCAGGTTGCCGATCAGCAGCGGGCTCACGGCCGTCAGCACGGCGGCGACCGTCTGGCGCCGGCCGTCCAGACCGATCGCCCGGGCGAGGGAGACGACGCCGACCACCGTCGCGCACAGGCACAGCAGCATCAGCACCGAGAACGTCACCCCGTACGGGCCGGGGAGGACGCCCGCCAGCCAGAAGAGCCCGGCCGCGAGGGGCGGGTACTCCAGGTTGAAGTCGGCGTACGGCACGTTGCCCGCGGCGATCGCGTCGTAGGCGCGCTGGTACACCGGGATGTCGGAGATGACCGAGTCCGCGTACACCCCGAGCTGGAGGGGGATCGCCCAGACCAGTGCGGCCAGCGCGCAGGCCAGCGCGGGCAGCGTCCAGCGGCCGGCGGTCATCCGGGAACCGGGACGGGCTCGTGGGCGGGGGCCCGCGCGGGCTCCGGCTCGGCCCGGCGGGGACGGAGCGGCGGGGGCCAGTCGGGCACCACGGCGAGCAGCGCGAACGGCAGGAACCACGGGATGTACAGGTAGAACCAGTGCGTCAGCGTCAGCTCGACCCCGATGAGGAGGGCCCCGGACAGGGCGGTCGTGGTGAGCAGATCGAGGCGCCTGGGCCAGCGGAGCACGGCCAGGGCGGCGATCGCCACGACCACCATCACGGCGATCTGCACCGGGCGCAAGCCGGGATGCTGTCCCCACACCGAGAACGGCGAGTCGCGGCCCAGCTGGTAGCCGATGGTGCGGTCCCAGAACGCCCGGACGCCGTCGGTGCCGTCGAGCAGCAGCACCCATCCGGTCGCGACCGCGGCGCTCGCCAGCCCCCCGGCGTAGGGCAGCAGGTTGCGGCCCGGTCCGGGGCGCGGGAAGGGCTTGCGGCTCCACAGCAGCAGCAGCACGGCGGGGGCGAACTTGGCGGCCAGCGCGAGGCCCAGCATCGCGCCGCGCCAGAACGGGTGCCGCAGCAGCACGAGGCCCCAGATGAGCGCGGCGGCCACCAGCCCGTCGTTGGAGTTGGTCTCCAGCGCGTACGCCGTGAACGGGAACGCCGACCACGCCAGCGCCAGCGCCATCCCCAGCCGCAGCCCGGCGATGCGCCACCCCAGCGCGAACATCCCGGCGACGCAGAGGATGTCGAACAGTGATGCGGCGCCGTGGGCCGCGCCCAGGTCGTCCCACCTGCCCTCCCACGGCTGCGCGAGCTCGAACGGGACGTAGGCGATGTAGTTGAGCGGGCCGTACGTGTCGCAGGAGCCGCAGTCGCTCGGCATGTTCCCGTAGGGCGTGGCGCCGTGCGCGATGCGGTCCGCTCCGATGACGCCGGCGTAGCCGACGTCGATCACGTTCGAGTTGAAGGCGTTGAGCCCGAACCGCAGGGCCAGCGTCACGACGAGCAGCGTCACCAGCACCCACGTGGGCGCGGAGCCGCCGAACGCGGGGCGCGGGCGGGGCGGGGGGCGCTCGTCCCGGGCGTCGCCGGCCTCGGCCGCCGGCACGGCGACGGGGCGCGCCGCCCGGGTGCGGGCGACCGCGATCCATGCGAGGCGCAGCGCCAGGTAGACCATCGGCGGGTACTGGAGCGGCACCGACGTGAAGATCTCGCCGTCGTTGAACCAGATCAGCGAGATCGAGAACGAGACCAGCACCAGCAGGTCGAGCGTGCGCATCGACAGCAGCCGGCGCGGCTGCGCGAAGGGCAGCATCGCCAGGACGAAGATCAGGCACAGCGGGATCCAGATCGCCGGGCGGGTGATCGCGCGCCCGAAGGCCCCGTCGTAGCCCCGGGCCATCATCCAGGAGACCTGCGGACCGGTGCGCACCTCGGTGATCTCGCCGCTGTCGTCCGACACGAAGACCTGGGCCTCCACGGTCTCCTTGCCCGCCGCGTCCTTCGAGACCGCGTAGTAGGTGTGGAGCCGCTTCGCCGGGTCGAACTCCACGGCGGTGCGGGCGATCGTGCGCGAGTCGATCCAGTCGTGGAGCTCCGCGGAGCTCCCGGCGATGGCCTCGACCTCCTGGTCGGTGAGGCTGGCCTTTCGGTCCAGCACCGGCCGGTCCAGCACGGTCCGGATCTCGGATGCGCGCTCGGCGACGCCGTCCACCAGCTGGGCGGCGGCGGCGGTGGCCTCGGCGGGGGTCGGCTCCACCGCGTGCGCGGGGGCCGAGTCGGCGGCGGAGGCGGGGCCGGCGGTGGCCGCGGCGGTCGCCGCGAAGGCCAGGGCCGCCAGCAGCGCGACTGCCCGCGGCCACATGCGCGCTACCGGAAGGACCAGCGGCGGTTCAGCAGGAAGTTGACCGGCATGACCACCGCGATCGCGATCGCCTGGGCGGGCACCTCCGGGCTGCCGGCGGAGACGAGCACCTCCAGCACGATCAGGTTCAGCCCGAGCGCGACCAGGCTCACCGCGAGGTAGCGGGCGGCCTGCTTCGAGGCGGGGAGCTCGTGGCGCTGGAAGGTCCAGAACTTGTTGAGGACGAAGTTGTTGGTCCAGGCGACGACGAACGCACCCACGGCGGCCGCGATGTAGTGCACCCCGGCCGCGTGGACCAGCAGGGAGAACACGACCAGGTTGACCAGGTACCCCGATGCGCCCACCACGCAGAAGCGCAGCAGCTGCGTCCAGTCGGCGCGCCGTGCGGCGCGGATGTTCGGGACGCGCAGCACGCGCGCGCCCGGGACGGCCGCGGGCGGGGCTTCACGGGTCGGCACGGCCCGCGATGGTACCAGAGGCCCCCTCGGAACCCGGGCGGAGACGGCCTAGTATGCGGATGATCGCCATCGACCGCCACGAGGGGGACTCCACGTCCCGGCAGCGCATCCCACCATCGCGTCCGCGGACGCCCGAGACCGCCCTGCGCCCGGTGGACGCCGCGCGCTACGACAGCCGCTTCGCGTCCCGCGCCGCCGGGATCGTGTCGTCCGTCATGCGCGACCTCATGTCGATGGCCGGGCGCCCCGAGATCATCTCCCTGGCGGGCGGCTTCCCCAACACCGAGGCCTTCGAGCGCGAGATCTTCGACGAGGTGGTCGAGGTGGTCGCGCGCGACCACCTGGCGGCGGCGCTCCAGTACGGGCCCACCGAGGGGCTGACGGAGCTGCGCGAGCTGATCGTGGACATCATGGCCCACGAGGGGGCGCACGCCGGCGTCGAGGACATCATGGTCACGAGCGGCGGCCAGCAGGCGATCGACCTGTCGATCCGCACCTTCGTGAACCCGGGCGACACGGTCCTGGCGGAGGGCCCCACCTACCCGGGGGCGGTCCCCTGCTTCACCACCTACGAGGCGCGCGTCGAGCACGTCCCGATGGACGACAACGGGCTGCGGGTCGACCTGGTGGAGGAGGCGCTCGACCGGCTCGGCGCCGAGGGCCGGCCGCCGAAGCTGCTCTACACCATCCCCAACTTCCACAACCCCGCGGGCGTGACGATGTCGCGGGAGCGCCGGGAGCGCCTCGTCGAGATCGCCCACGACCGCGAGCTGCTGATCGTGGAGGACAACCCGTACGGCCAGATCCGCTTCGACGGCGAGCCCCTGCCGACCCTGTGGGAGCTCGACGCCGGCCAGGGCTGGGTCATCTACCTCTCCACGTTCTCGAAGATCCTGGCGCCGGGCACCCGGGTCGGCTGGGTCGCGGCGCCCGCGGCGGTGCTGCGCAAGATGAACCTGGGCAAGCAGGCCGCCGACCTGTGCAGCTCCACCGTCACCCAGCGCTTCGTGATCGAGTACCTGAAGCGCCACGACTGGCGCGACTACGTCGCCCGCCTCAACGGCATCTACCGCCTGCGCCGCGACGCGCTGCTGCGCGCCCTCGAGGAGGAGATGCCCCCCGAGGCGACGTGGACGCGGCCCGACGGCGGGCTGTTCGTGTGGGCGACGCTGCCCGACTACATCGACACCACCAACCTCGCGGCGGCGGCGATCGAGCGCCACGAGGTGGCGTTCGTGCCCGGCCGCGGCGCGTACCTCGACGGCCGCGGCGGCAACTCCATGCGCCTCAACTTCTCCGGCGTCCCCGAGGCGACGATCAGCGAGGGCGTCCGCCGCCTCGGGCTGGCCGTGACGGAGATGACCGAGCTCCACCGGGCACTGGACGGCGGCGCCTAGTGCGGGTGGCGGTCCTGAAGGGCGGGCGCTCCCTGGAGCGCGAGGTGTCCCTGCGCTCCGGCCTCAACGCCGAGGCGGCGCTGCGCCGGATGGGGCACGACGTCCTGGAGATCGACGTCGACCAGCACCTGGTGCGGACGCTGCGCGCCGAGCGTCCCGACGCCGCGTTCATCGCGCTCCACGGCAAGGGCGGCGAGGACGGCACCGTCCAGGAGCTGCTCGAGATCCTGGAGATCCCCTACACGGGCCCGGGCGTGCTGGCGTGCGAGCGGGCCACCGACAAGGTGGTGGCCAAGGCGCACTTCGCCGCGGCGGGCATCGACACGCCGCCGGCGTACGCGTTCAGCCAGGACGCGTTCCGCGAGCTCGGCGCCGGCGAAGCGATCCCCGACATCCGCGAGCGCCTGGGCTTGCCGCTGGTGGTGAAGCCGGCGAAGCAGGGGTCGGCGCTCGGCATCAGCGTCGCGCACGAGCCGGGCGACATCCCGGCGGCCCTGATGAGCGCCCTGTCCTACGACGACCGCGTGCTGCTGGAGCGGTTCGTCCCGGGACGCGAGCTGGCGATCTCGGTGCTCGGGACCTCCGAGCCGTGGGCGCTCCCGGTGGTGGAGGCGATCCCGCGCGGACGCGAGTTCTACGACTTCGAGGCCCGCTACACGCCGGGCCTGACCGACTTCGAGGCGCCTGCCCGCCTGCCGGACGCGATCGCGCAGGAGGCCGCCCGCGTGGCGATCGCCTGCTACCGGGCGCTCGGCTGCCGCGGCGTGAGCCGCGTCGACATGATCCTGGACCCCGACGACCGGCTGTGGGTGCTCGAGATCAACCCCATCCCGGGGATGACCGACACGTCGCTGCTGCCGAAGGCCGCGGAGGCCGCAGGGCTGGGCTTCGACGAGGTCGTCGAGCGGATCCTGGCCGAGGCGGCGCTGGGGGCGTAGCCCGTCCTCCGCCGGCAATTCCGCCCGGCCAGCCGGGCGAAGCCCGGCCAAGGCTCCCGTGTAGAGAGGTGCCGAGGCCGGGCGGATCGTCCATTCCGCCCGGCCAGCCGGGCGAAGCCCGGCCAAGGCTCCCGTGTAGAGAGGTGCCGAGGCCGGGCGGATCGTCCGCTAGCAGAACACCTGGACGTGGAAGCCCGAGTCCTTCGGGTTCCCGGCGGCGTCGTTCGTCCGCACGATGAGCTGGCTCTTCGTGGGCTCGGTGATGTCGAGCGCGATCCGGACGCTGAACGCGTCGGGCAGGCTCGCGCCGTCGGTGGCCGGCGTGCCGGACCACGTGCACTGGCTCACGTCGCGCACGAAGCGGACGCGGTAGTTCCCGTCGGTGAGCCGCTGCGACAGCACGACGCCGTCGCCGCGGAGCAGGTTGGATCCGGGCGCGCCGCTCGACACGGCCCACAGCGGAAGCTGGGCGGCGACGCGGTTGAGCTTCTTGTGATCGGCGTTGGTCCGCTTCACCGCCGCGATCGACACCTTCTGCACCTGCTTGAACTGCGCGAAGGTCACCGTGCCGGTCGCCGCCGTCGCCGGCTGCGTCGCGACATCGACCGCCGCCACCGTGCCGATCCCGAGCGCGACTCCCGCCGTGACCCCGATCCACCAGCCAGATCTCATCCTGGACCCCCTCGTCCGGGTGATGTGGAGACGCGACGGTACGCCGCGTCGAAGCAGCGTACGCGCGCGCTTCACGGCGTTCTTACCCTTCGATCAAATCCGCTAGCACAGGACCGACACCGTGAACGGGACCGCGTTCGACGGGACGTTGAACGTGGGCGTGCCCGCCGTCGGGTCGTCCTCGGCCGTCCGCACGACCACGGTCTTCGCGTCGGTCGCGCTCCGCCAGGCGGTGACGTGGGCGGGGTCGGTGACGGCCGTCGTGCCGCCGTCGCCCTGGCCCGCCTGGATGGCGCAGGCGCTCACGTCGCGGTCCCACGTGACGGTGTAGAGGCCGGGATCGGCCGACTTCGCGGCGCTCACCGCGCCCTGGCCGCGCACCAGGCTGCCGGAGGTCGCGGCCACCACGGCCCAGCGCGGCAGGCGCTCGCGCGCGGCGGTGTCGAGCTTGGCGGCCGTGATCGCCCCGTCCCGGATCTGCGCGGTGCTCCAGCCGGGTGCGTCGTCCTGGGCGCCCGACTTGCGGATCGGGTCGAGGAGGTTGAGGGCCTCGTTGCTGCGGCGGACCGCCGCCTGGGAGATGCGCTGGTTGATCTGCAGCTGGGCGGGGGTGACCTGGAAGGTCGCCGCCTCCGCGGGCTGCGTCGCCTGGTCGGCGATCGCCACGCCCGCCAGTCCCACCGCCATCCCGACGGCCGTCCCCACCCACCAGTTGGCCTTCCGCATCGTCATCCCCCTCGTCTGGTTGCTGTCTGCAATCAGACGGTACGACCCGAGGGTCCCCGATCCGGGGACCCTCAAAGGATGCTTACGGCGTTCTTGGAAGGCCTTGACGAATGCGGGAGCGGTCCTCCTGGAGGGCCAGGAGCCCGTCGAGCACGGCGTTCACGGGCGTGGGCACGCCGAGCGCCGCGCCCTCCCGGGCGAGGAAGCCGCAGAGGGCGTCGCGCTCCAGCGGCTTGCCGGCGGCGAGGTCGCGGGCGGTCGACGGGTGGTAGTCGCGCAGCTCGGGGTTCGGCGCGGCCATCTGGTCGACGTCCGCGTCGGTGAGCGTCACCCCGTGCCGTGCGGCGACGGCCACGACCTCCCACATCGCCTGGCGCACGAGGGCCTCCGAGGCGGGGGTGGCGAGGGCCTCGCCGGCCGTCGCCCCCGTCACCGCGCAGATGGCGTTGAACCCGGCGTTCCAGAGCAGCTTGTGCCACTGGGCGTGGACGATGTCCTCCGAGAGCACGACGTCCCACGAGGGCGCCAGCAGGTCGTGGGCGGCCCGGGCCCGCGGCGTCACCCCCGCCGGGTCGCCCATCCGCACCCAGCCCTCCGCCTCGTGGTCGACCAGTCCCGCCTCCTCAACCCGCAGCCCCACGAACGCGATCCCACCGAGCACGCGGTCGGCGCCGAGGACCGACCCGAGTCGTCCCACGTTCTCGACCCCGTTCTGGAGCGAGAGCACCGTGGCGTCGCGGGGCAGCCACCCGGCGAGGGCCTCGGCCGCCGCTAGGGTGTGGTGCGACTTGGTCGCGACGATGACGAGATCGGGTGCGGGCCCCGCCGGCGCGGCGAGCGCGGCCACCGGCGCGTCCCAGCGGCTGCCGTCGGCCTCGCGCACCACGATCCGGCCGGCCGATGCGAGCGTCGCCAGGTGAGCGCCCCGCGCGACCAGGGTCACGTCGTGGCCGTCGCGGGCGAGCAGGGCGCCGTAGTACGAGCCGACCGCCCCCGCCCCCATCACGAGCACTGATGCCAGCAGGATCCCCCTCGACCGGCGGCCGGCTCCTCGTGTCCGAGGAGGACGGCGCGCTGGTTGCGCGGATCGCGAACGAGACGCGCGCGAACGCCCTCGACGAGGCGATCCTCGACGACCTGGTGAGCCTACTGGAGGGCCCGCGGACGGCCGGGGCGCGGGTGGTGCTGCTGGCGGGCGCCCGCGGCCCCCCCTTCTCCGCCGGCCTGGACCTCCGCGACCGCGGCGCCGGCGAGCCCCCCGCGTTCGTGCAGGAGCGCGCGCGCCGGCTGGGCCGGGCCGCCCGCGCGATCGCCGCGGCGCCCGTGCCGGTGATCGGCGTGCTCAACGGGGCGGCGTTCGGCGGCGCCCTCGAGCTCGCCATCGCGTGCGACTGGCGCATCGCCCGCCGGGGCGCGCGCCTCGGGATGCCCGCCGCCCGCCTCGGGGTGGTCTACGCCGCCGACGGCCTGCGCCGCTTCGTGGCGGCGATGGGGCCGGCGCGGACGCGCCGCCTGTTCCTGACCGGCACCCCGGTCGATGCCGACGAGGCCCTGCGGATGGGGCTGGTGGACGAGGTGGTCGAGGAGGACACGCTGTGGGAGGCCGCCCGGGCCGCGGCGGCCGACGTGGCCCGCGCCGCGCCGCTGGCGGTCGCCGGCACCCGCGCGGTGGTGCGGGCGATCGAGGACGGCGCGGCCCCGGAGGCGGTGGACGCGACCGCCGACGGGTGGCGGGCGCGCGCGTTCGGCTCGGAGGATCTGCGGGAGGGCCTGCGCGCTTTCCGCGAGCGCCGGCCGCCGGAGTTTCGCGGAGGGTGAAACCGCGGTTGCGCACGTCGCGCGACCGGGCGGATCATCGGAGCGGATCCCGACGGGCGCCGGGGTGCAACCCGCGAACCGGAGGTTGACGACGATGGCGATGACCGCCGTGTCGGCAGGCGCGCTCACGGACGCCTGGAACACCCGCCGCCCCGAGGCCGTCGCGGCGCTCTTCGCGCCGGACGGCGTGCGATGCGTGATGGCCCATCCCGGCTCCCGTGTCGAGGGCCCCGAGGCGATCGCCGACCACGTCCGCGAGATCATGCGCTCCTGCCCCGACTGCACCCTCGAGAACCGCTCCGAGGGCATGCTCCCCGACGGGCGCCTGCTGGTCGAGTGGACGTTCCGCGCGACCGTCCAGCACGACTATCAGGGCATCCCCGGCAACGGCCAGGATCTGGAGCTGAAGGGGGTCTCCGTCATGAGGATGGACAACGGGCGCATCGCGCAGGAGAACGTCTACTGGGACAACTCGACGATGATGGCGGGCGCCGGGATGCTCGGGTAGCGACCGTCGCGGGGCTGCGCCGCCCCGGCGGCCGCTAGGGTCGCGCCGTGGCGCGGCGCAGCCCCTTCCCCGACCTGAGGATGAGCCTCATCGCGGTCGGCGTGCTGGTGGTCGCGATGGTGCTCGTGCTCGCGTTCCTGCCGGGCGGCACCTCGACGCCGGGCCTGGAGGAGGTGGCGCACGTCGCGGCGCTGCCGGCCGACGGCCCGGCGCCGCGGCCGGGCGACGAGGCGGGGCTGGGGTCGCGGGCGACGGGGTCGCGCACCGATCGCATCGGCGACCGGGTGGCGGTGACCGTGCGCTACGCCCGCGGGCCCGCCCGCGCCACCGTGACGGTGGTCGACGGCGGGGCGCTCAGCGGCCCCGCCCCGGCGGGCGCGGTGGTGCGGGAGGCACGCGGCCGCACGCACCTCGTCACGGGGACCGGGGCGAGCCGGGCGGACCTGGGCGACCTGGCGGCCGCGGTCGGCGACGGGGCGGGCTCCTAGGCGGCGCACGAGCGCATGCTGCGCCGGCTCGGGCTGGTGGCCGCCTGAGCGGCCGTGGGACCCCGGCGGCGCGCCGCCGGGGTCCCGGCGACGGCTACGCGCGCATCTTCGCCGCGTGCTCGCCGATGCGCGCGGCCAGATCCTTCGCCGAGGCGTCGTACGCGGCGGGGTCCGCCCAGGTGCCGCGCGGGTCGAGCAGCGCGGGGTCCACGCCCTCGATGGCGGTCGGCACCTCGAACCCGAAGTTCGGGTCGGTGCGGGTCGGCGCGTCGTCGAGCTCGCCCGACAGCGCGGCGCGCACGATCGCGCGGGTGGCGCCGATCGGCATGCGCGAGCCGGTCCCGTACGGGCCGCCCGTCCAGCCGGTGTTGACGAGCCAGGTGGAGACCTGGTGCTCCTCGATCTTGCCGCCCAGCAGCTCGGCGTACACGGCCGGCGGCTGCGGCAGGAACGCGGCGCCGAAGCACGCGCTGAACGTGGCCTGCGGCTCCACGACGCCCACCTCGGTGCCGGCGACCTTCGCGGTGTAGCCGGCCAGGAACAGGTCCATCGCCTGCTCGGAGGTCAGCTTGGCGACGGGCGGCAGCACGCCGAACGCGTCGGCGGTCAGCATCACGATGGCCGACGGGTGGCCGGCGCGCGCGTCGGGGACCGTGTTGGGGATCGACTCGAGCGGGTAGGCCGCCCGGGTGTTCTCCGTCTTCGACGCGTCGTCCAGGTCCAGGCGGCGGGTCGCCGGGTCCATCACGACGTTCTCGAGCACCGTCCCGAACATGCGGGTGGTCGCGTAGATCTCCGGCTCGCCCTCGGGCGAGAGGTTGATGACCTTCGCGTAGCAGCCGCCCTCGATGTTGAAGACGCCGTCGTCGCTCCACCCGTGCTCGTCGTCGCCGATCAGCGGGCGGGTGGAGTCGGTGGAGAGGGTGGTCTTCCCGGTGCCGGAGAGGCCGAAGAAGAGGGCCACGCGGCCGTCGGCGCCGACGTTGGCGGAGCAGTGCATCGACAGGACGCCCCGGTGGGGGAGCCGGTCGTTCATGAGCGTGAAGATCGACTTCTTGATCTCGCCGGCGTAGTAGGTGCCGCCGATCAGGATCTCCAGGTCGGTCAGGTGCAGCGACACGAAGTTGTCCTGGCGCACGCCGTCGGCCTGGCCGTCCGCGGTGAAGCTGGGCGCGTGGAGGATGAGGGCCTGGGGCTGGAAGCGCTCGAGCTCCTCGTCGCCGGGCACCCGGAACAGGGTCTGGGCGAAGAGGGCGTGCCAGGGGCTCTCGGTCACGACGCGGACCGACAGCTGCTCCTTGGGGTCGGCGCCGGCGTACGAGTCGATGACGTACAGGTCGCTCGCGCCGGAGAGGTGCCCCCGGAGGCGCTCGCCCAGGGAGGCGTGGTTCTCGGGGGAGATGGGCTGGTTGATGTCGCCCCACCACACCCGGTCCTCGCTGCCGGGCTCACGGACGACGAACTTGTCCTTCGGCGAGCGGCCCGTGTGCGCGCCGGTCGAGACGACGAGGGGCCCGCCCTCGGCGATCTCCGCGTCCCCCGCGGCGATCGCGTGCTCGTACAGGGCGGGTGCCGTGAGGTTCCACCACACGGTCCCGGAGGGGGTGATCCCATGGGTCTCGAGCCCGACGGCACCACCTCGCGACGTCGTCGCCTGATCAATCGCCACCTTCAGCCCCCCGCCTTCGCGTCCGCCAATTTCCGCTCGCCCGAGCGCCCGAGGGCCCAGTAGACCACGGCCGGAAGCGCCGTGGCGACGGGAAGCGCGAGGCTGGAGCCTGCCACGTCGAGGCCGATACCGCACGCAAACCCGAGCGTCCATGACGAAAGTCCCGCGACTCGCCAGCCGGGCGTCGCACCCCCGCCGCGGACGGCGTGCACCACGCAGATCGCCGCCAGTCCCGGCGCGGCCAGCGCCATCACCGTGAGCCACCCGAGCATCAGGTCGGAGAAGTCGAGCGCGGCGACGACGGTGCCGACGGCGGTGAGCGCCACCAGCCCCGCCCGGTGGCCGACGCGCGGGACGGCGTCCGACAGGGACAGCCCGCCCGACCAGATGTTGGTCAGGACCGATCCGGTGAACCCGACGGCGGCGAAGAGGTAGGCGATGCCCGGGCTGCCGAGGCCGCGGAGGACGTCGGCCAGGTCCCAGGTGCCCGTCACGGCCTGCAGCGCCGCGCCGGCGAGCGCGAACAGGAAGGTCGGGATCATGAGGCCCACCAGCGCGCACCACACCACCTGGCGGGGGCGTCGCAGGTCGTGGGTGAAGTCCGGGGTGCGCAGCGAGAACGCCGCGCCGTAGCCCACCACCAGCACCACGGCCGGCAGGAAGCCGATCGGGTCGGAGCCGGCGTACCCGCCGGACAGCGTCACGTCGTGGTCGGCGAACGCCAGGTGCAGGCCGTAGACCGCGAGGCCCGTCGTCGCGAGGCCCGCCGCGAGGGCCACCCACGACAGCGCGCCCAGGCCGAACCCGGTGATCCCGAGCATGACCACGGCGAACACGATCACGCCCACCACGTCCGGCACGTCCATCAGCCGGGCGAGGGCGACGCCGGCGACGCCGACGTTCACGCCGAACCACCCGACCATCATCAGCAGCATCACCACCGACGCCGTCCGTCGGCTCCCCGTCTCGCCGAGCGGCCCGGCGGTGAGCGCCGCCAGCGTCCTCCCCGTCCGCTGGCCCAGCAGCCCCTGGGTGAGCGCCAGGCAGCCCAGCAGCACCACGCCCACGAGCAGCGCCGCAACCAGCTCCCCGCCGCGCAGGCCCTCGCCGACCCCGCCGCCCGTCATGAGTGCGGCGGGGCTCGTCCCGATCCCGACCCACGGCCCGAGCCGCCGGAGCCAGCCGTCGCGTCCCATCCGCCGATCGTAGCCCCGGCGCGTGCCCCGGTATCCTGCCGCCGTGGCCGAGCGGACCGCGTACACCCCCGGCACGTTCTGCTGGGTCGACCTGGGCGCGCGCGACCCGGAGGCGGCCGGCGCGTTCTACGCGGCGGTGCTCGGCTGGGAGATGGGCCCCTCCGGCGGGCCGGAGACGGCGGAGTACCGCATGGCCCTGGTGGACGGGCTGTCGGTCGCCGGGGTGTACCGGGGGCGGGCCGCGACGCCCGCCTGGACCTCCTACGTGAGCGTCGAGGACGCCGACGCCACGTGCGCGCGCGCCACCGGGCTGGGCGGCGCCGTCGCCATGGGCCCGATGCAGGTGCTCGACCTCGGCCGCAGCGCGCTGCTCACCGACCCCCAGGGCGCGGCGGTCGCGATCTGGGAGCCCGGGGCGATGCCCGGGGCGGCGATGGTCAACGACCCCGGCGCCCTGACCCTGAACCAGCTCAACACCCACGACGTTGCGGGCGCGACGGCCTTCTACACCGGCCTGTTCGGGTGGGAGGTCGAGCAGGTCGTGGAGGACCCCTTCCCCTACTGGGGCATCCACAACGCCGGCCGGCTCAACGGCGGGATGATGGGCCTCGGCCCCGGCAACCCGGCCCCGGCCCACTGGCTTCCGTACTTCACGGTGGACGACGTCGACGGGGCGGACGCGGCGATCGTCGACGCCGGCGGCGCGGTGGTCGTGCCGGTCATGCCCGCGGGTGAGGGGCGGATCCTGGTGGCGATGGACCCCCAGGGCGCGGCGTTCGCCGTGTTCGAGGGGCGGGTCGATCCGTAGGGACGAGCTGACGGCGCTCGGGATCCAGCTCCCGGTGCTGCCGACGATCGCCCTGGGCGCGCTTCCGGGCGAGCCCGACTGGGCGGCGCGCCTCGCGCGCATCGGCCTGGACGTGACCGCCAGCGGCGCCGACGAGGACACCCCCGCGACCCTCGCCGCCGCGCGCGCCGCCGCGCCGCACCTGCCCCTGAAGGCCCGTGCGGTCGACGCCGGCGCGTTCGACGGCATCCGCGGGCTCATCGTCGAGACCCCCGGGGATGCGCCTCCCGGCACCTACCTGCTGGGCGACGGCGACGAGGCGGTGGAGGCGGTCGACGGCTCCTCGGACGAGCTGGAGGACGTCATGGACGTGGCCCGCCGCACCCTGGACGCGGCGCGGGCGGGCGTGCCGTCGGGGCTGTGGGTCGTCGCCACGCCCGGCCTGGAGCTCCTGGACCCCGAGCTCGTCGAGCGCAAGCTCGCCGTCCTCGCCGAGGGCGCCCGCCAGGCGCGCCTCTACCTGGCCAAGGAGCAGTTCGACACCTGACCCGCGGGGGTCAGCCCTCCAGCAGGTCGCACCCGTGGGCGCGAGCGACCGCAGCGATGTGCGCCACGTCCGGCGGCCCGTCGGGGGGCGGGGGCAGCGTGCGGGTCCGCGCCGGCACGCTCATCGCGCGGATCATCTCGTCGAAGCGCCCGCCGGGGGTCAGGATGAACAGCATGCGGCAGCCGCCGGGGCCGACCGCGTAGCGGTGGGGCACCGCGCGCGGGCCGAACGCGACGTCGCCCGCCGCGGCCGGGATGGTCTCGCCGCCGACCTCGAAGGTCACGGCGCCGTCGAGGACCACGAAGGTCTCGTCGTCGTGGTGGTGCACGTGCAGGGGCGCCTCGGCGCCCGGGGGCTCGGTCACCTGGAGGATGCTCAGGGCGCCGCCGGTGGACTCGTGGGTCAGCAGGGTCTCGGTGAGGGCGCCGAGGAACCAGCGCGCCTCGCCGGAGCCGGCGCGTGTGAGCGTGGGGGAGCGCGTCTCGGTGGTCATGCCGCGACGCTACGGCGGGGGGGCGCGCCGGCCCATTCCACAAAGGTGGCATCTCGCCGCCGTTGCGCGGATGATCGCGCCATGGCCGCGATCGGCGGGGAGCGGGTGGCGGACCGGCTCGCGGCGGCGGCGGCGGCGGGTCCGGACCTGGTCGCCTTCTGGCGCGAGGCGGAGGACGCCATCACGCCGCACGTCCCGCACCACATGGGCCTGTGCTGGTTCACGCTCGACCCCGCGTCGCTGCTCATCACGAGCCACTTCAACGTCGCGATCGACGAGATCCCGGCCGAGATGCTGGCGATGGAGCACTACGGCGACGACGTCCACGACGTCACGGGGGTCGCGCGGTCGCGCGAGGGCATCTCGACGCTGCACGAGGCGGCCGGCGGCGACCCGACCGGCAGCCCGCGCTGGCAGGCGAACATGCAGCTGGGCGGCGACCAGGAGCTGATAGCGGCGCTGCGCACCCCGCGGGGCGAGGTGTGGGGCGCCCTCTCGGTCCACCGGGCCCCGGGGGCTCCGGTGTTCACCGCCGCGGAGGTGGCCTTCGTGCGGGCCCTGACGCCCGTCCTGGCCGAGGGCGCCCGGCGCGCGCTGCTGGTCGGCGGGGCGCGCGACCCCGACGCCCCGGACGCCCCGGGCCTGATCGTGCTGGGACCGGACTGGGACCTCGAGTCCGCGACGCCCGGCGCGGAGCGCTGGATCGACGAGCTGCCGGGAGGGGACTGGGCCGCCGGGCGCCTGCCCCCGGCGGTGCTCGCGGTGGGCGGGCAGGCCCTGCGGCGCGCGGAGGACCGCGACGATCCGCGGGACCTGGCGCTCACCCGGGTGCGGACCCGCTCGGGCGGCTGGGCGATGCTGCACGGCATGACGCTGGTGACGGGCGGCGAGCGCCGCGTGGCGGTCATCGCCGAGCCCGCGCACCCGGGGCGGATCGCGCCGCTGCTCATGTCGGCCTACGGCCTGACGGAGCGCGAGCAGGAGATCACCCGGCTCGTGCTCCAGGGCGACTCGACCCGCGAGATCGCCGCGCGCCTGGTCGTCTCCGAGCACACCGTCCAGCAGCACATGAAGGCGATCTTCGGGAAGACGGGGGTCCGCAGCCGCCGCGACCTGGTCGGAAAGGTCTTCGAGGCGCACTACGCGCCGCGCGTGCGCGACAACGCGTCCCGCGCCGCCGACGGGAGGCCCCTACGGGGCGGCCCCGTCCCTCGGGGGCCGGCCCCTCCGGCATGACCACCGTTCTCCTCACCTCGTCGTCCGAGGTGAGGAGAGACGGGCGCTTCCTACGCCGGGGTGGCCTGCCCCTCGCGGTCGTACGCCAGGTTCGGGCCCAGCCACCTCTCGATCTCGGCGACCGGCATGCCCATGCGCTCGGCGTAGCGCTCCACTTGGTCGCGCCCGATCGGCCCGATCGCGAAGTACCGGGCCTGCGGGTGCTGGATGTAGATGCCGCTCACCGAGGCCGCCGGCAGCATCGCCAGGCTCTCCGACAGGGTCATGCCGATCTCGCCGGCGTTCAGCAGCTCGAACAGCCGGATCTTCGGCAGGTGGTCGGGGCAGGCCGGGTAGCCGAACGCCGGCCGGATGCCGCGGTACTCCTCCGCGATGAGCTCCGCGTTGGTCAGGTCCTCGCCGGCGCCGTAGCCCCACTCGCGGCGCGCGCGCTGGTGGAGCATCTCGGCGAACGCCTCGGCCAGGCGGTCGGCGATGGCCTTCACCATGATCGCCGAGTAGTCGTCGTGCTCCGCCTCGAAGGCCCTCGCGATGTCCTCGGCGCCGAGGCCCGCCGTGACCGCGAACGCCCCCACGTGGTCGAGCAGGCCCGAGTCGACCGGCGCCACGAAGTCGGCGAGCGAGTACTGCGGCTTGTCGTCGGCCTTCACCCGCTGCTGGCGGAGCATCGGGAACCGCAGCAGCTCGGCGCCGCGCTCGCGGTCGGCCCACAGCACGATGTCGTCGCCGTCGGAGTTGGCCGGCCAGAAGCCGTACACGCCGCTGGCGCGCAGGTCGCCCCCGGCGATCAGGCGGTCGAGCAGCGCCGTCGCGTTGGCGTACAGCTCGCGGGCGGCCGCGCCGTGGCGAGGATCGTCCAGCACCTGCGGGAACCGCCCCTTCAGCTCCCACGCGTGGAAGAAGAACGTCCAGTCGATGAAGGGGACGATGTCGGCCAGCGGCACGTCCACCAGCACGCGGCGGCCCGTGAACTCCGGCGCCGGCACGTCCTCGGCCCGCCAGTCGATGTCCGGCCGACGCTCCACCGCCGTGGCGTACGGGTGGATCGGGCGCGCGCGGCGCGTCGCGTACAGCTCGCGCAGGCGCTCCTGGTCCTCGCGCGTCGCCTGCTCGAACGCCGGACGCTGCGCGGGGTCGAGCAGCCGCGACACCACGCCCACCGCGCGCGAGGCGTCCAGGACGTGGGTGACCGACTCGGAGTAGGCCGGGGCGATCTTCACCGCGGTGTGCTGCTTCGAGGTGGTGGCGCCGCCGATCAGCAGCGGGAGGGACATGCCGCGGCGCTCCATCTCGGCCGCGACGTTGACCATCTCGTCCAGCGACGGGGTGATCAGGCCGGACAGGCCGATCATGTCGGCCCGCTCCTCGACGGCCGCCTCCAGGATCCGGTCGGCGGGGACCATCACGCCCAGGTCCACCACCCGGTAGTTGTTGCAGCCCAGGACCACGCCCACGATGTTCTTGCCGATGTCGTGGACGTCGCCCTTCACCGTCGCCATCACGATGGTGCCCTGGGCCTCCACGTCCTCTCCGGCGGCCTCGGCGCGGGCGCGCTCCTCCTCCATGAAGGGCTCCAGGTGCGCCACCGCGCGCTTCATCACGCGGGCGCTCTTCACCACCTGGGGCAGGAACATCTTCCCGGCGCCGAACAGGTCGCCCACCACGCCCATGCCGTCCATCAGGGGCCCCTCGATCACGGCGAGCGGGCTCGGGTAGGCCCGGCGGGCCTCCTCGGTGTCCTCGTCGATGAAGTCGACGATCCCGTTGACCAGGGCGTGCGCCAGCCGCTCCTCCACGGTGCCCTCGCGCCAGCCGTCGTCGACGACGCGGGCGGCGCCGGCGCCCTTGAACCGCTCGGCCAGGTCGACCAGCCGCTCGGTGGCGTCGGGGCGCCGGTCGAACAGGACGTCCTCGACGGCCTCCAGCAGCTCCTCGTCGATCTGCTCGTACACCGCCAGCTGGCCGGCGTTGACGATCCCCATGTCCATCCCCGCCGCCGTGGCGTGGAACAGGAAGGCGGAGTGCATCGCCTCGCGCACCGCGTCGTTACCGCGGAATGAGAACGAAAGGTTGCTGACCCCGCCGCTGATCTTCGCGCCGGGGCAGGCCTCCTTGATCCGCCGGGTCGCCTCGATGAAGTCGATGGCGTAGCGGTTGTGCTCCTCGATGCCGGTGGCGACCGCGAAGATGTTGGGGTCGAAGATGATGTCCTCGGGCGGCACCCCCACCTGCTCGACCAGCAGGCGGTACGCGCGCTCGCAGATCGCGACCTTGCGGTCCTCCGAGTCGGCCTGGCCCGTCTCGTCGAAGGCCATCACGACCATCGCCGCGCCGTAGCGCCGGGCGAGGGCCGCCGTGGCGAGGAAGTCCTCCTCGCCCTCCTTCAGGCTGATCGAGTTGACGACGGGCTTGCCCTGGATGCACCGCAGGCCGGCCTCGATGACCGACCACTTGGAGCTGTCGACCATGATCGGCACGCGCGCGATCTCGGGCTCGGTGGCCACCAGGTTCAGGAACGTGGTCATGGCGGCCTCGGAGTCGAGCATCGCCTCGTCCATGTTCACGTCGATGATGTTCGCCCCGCTGCGCACCTGCTCCGCCGCCACGTCGAGGGCGGTCGGGAGGTCGCCGGAGGTGATGAGCTCGGCGAACCGCCGCGACCCGGTCACGTTGGTGCGCTCGCCGATCATCAGGAAGTTGCTGTCCGGCGTCACCGTCAGCGGCTCCAGCCCCGCGAGGCGGGTCAGGCCGTCGGGCGCGGGCGGGGGGCGCGGCGTCTGCCCCTCGCCGGCGGCCGCGATCTGGCGGATGTGGTCCGGGGTGGTGCCGCAGCAGCCGCCCATGATGTTCACGAGCCCGCCCGACGCGAACTCGCGCAGCTCGCCTGCCGTCTCCTCGGGGCCCTCGTCGTACTCGCCGAAGGCGTTCGGCAGGCCGGCGTTGGGATAGCAGTGGGTCCAGCAGGTGGCCACCCGCGCCAGGTCGGCCATGTACGGCCGCATCTCGGCGGCGCCGAGGGCGCAGTTCACGCCCACGCTGAACGGGCGCGCGTGCGCGACCGTCGTCCAGAACGCCTCGATCGTCTGCCCGGTGAGCGTGCGGCCGCTGCGGTCGGTGATCGTCACCGAGATCATCAGCGGCAGGCGCCGCCCGGTGCGCTCCGCGACCTCCTCGATCGCGAAGATCGCGGCCTTCGCGTTGAGCGTGTCGGTGATCGTCTCGACCAGCAGCAGGTCGGCGCCGCCCTCCACGAGCGCCTCCACCTGCTCGGCGTACGCGGCGCGCAGCTCGTCGAACGTGATCGACCGCTTCGCCGGGTCCTCGACGTCGGGCGAGATCGACAGCAGCCGGTTCGTCGGGCCGATCGCGCCGGCCACGAAGCGCGGCTTGTCGGGCGTCCTCGCGGTCCACTCGTCGCAGGCGGCGCGCGCCAGGCGGGCGGCCTCGCGGTTGATGTCGCCGACCAGGTGGCCGGTGGCGTAGTCGGCCTGCGCGATGGTGGTCGCGCTGAACGTGTTGGTCTCCACGATGTCCGCGCCCGCTTCCAGGAAGGCGTGGTGGATCCCGCTCACGATGTCCGGTCGCGTCAGCGTCAGGAGATCGTTGTTGCCCTTCAGCGGCAGGCCGTGGTCGCCCAGCAGATCGCCGCGGAAGTCCTCCTCCGTCAGCGTGTGGCGCTGGATCATCGTCCCGGTCGCGCCGTCGAGCACGAGGATGCGCTCGGCGAGCAGGCGGTCCAGGGTCCCCCGGGTGGCGTCGCTCATCCGGGGGAGGTTAGCGCCCCGGCTCGCCGCTGCCCTCGGGGGGCACGAGCAGCCGCGCGAGCAGCGGCCCGGCCAGGATGCCCGCCAGCACGATCCCCACGGCGGTGTAGCCGAGGGCCTCGCTGTCCCGGACGACGGCGATGATCCCCAGCACCGCGGCGACCGCGCACACCACGACGAGCCGGATGGTCTTCTCGGCCCGCGGCGACAGGCGGCGAAGCCGCTCGATCACCCGGCGTCCCCCTCCTCGTGCCGGGTGAGCGCGATCACGGCGTTGTGGCCGCCCAGGCCGTAGTTGGCGGACAGGGCGACGCGGATGTCCGCGTGGCGCGCCTCGTTCGCCACGTGGTCCACGCCCCGGCAGTCCGCGTCCACGGTGTGGAGGTTGATCGTCGGGGGCATCACGCCCTCCTTCACCGCCAGGGCGGTGATCGCCGCCTCCAGCGCCCCGGTGGCGCCCATGCAGTGGCCGTGCATCGACTTGGTGGCGCTCACCGCGACCCGGGCGGCGACGTCCTCGCCCAGCGCCATCGTCAGCATCCGCACCTCGCTGCGGTCGCCGGTGAGGCTGCCGCCGCCGTGCGCGTTCACGTGGTCGACGTCGGCCGCCTCCAGGCCCGCGTCGCCCAGCGCCATCCGCACGGCGCGCGCCTGGCTGGCGGCGTCGGGGTCGGTGATGTGGTGGCCGTCGGCGCTCGCGCCGTAGCCGGCGACCTCGCAGATGATGTCGGCACCGCGCGCCACGGCGTCGTCGAGGGGCTCCAGCACCAGCACCGCACCCGCCTCGCCGACCAGGAACCCGTCGCGCTCCTCGTCGAACGGCCGGGCGGCCCCGGCGGGGTCGTCGTTGCGGCGCGACAGCACCCGCATGGCGTCGAAGCCGGCGACGAAGAACGGCGAGATGAGGGTGTCGCCGCCGCCGGCGAGCATCACGCGCGCGTCGCCGCGGCGGATGATGTCGGTGGCCGTGCCGATCGCGTCGGTCCCGGCGGCGCAGGCGGTGCAGGTGGCGGTGACCGGGCCGCGCAGGCCCAGCTCGATCGAGACCTGGCCGGCGCCCATGTTGGCCACGCTCTGCGGGATCGCGAACGGCGACACCCGGTCGATGCCGCGCTCCAGCATCACCCGGTGCTGCTCCTCGCGGGAGATGGTCCCGGACCCGCCGTTGCCGATGATCGCCCCGATCCCCGCGCCGTCCCGGTCGATGGGCAGCCGCGCGTCCTGGACGGCCAGGCGGCCGGCGGCCACGGCGAGCTGGGCGTAGCGGTCCATCCGGCGGGCGGCGCGGCGGTCCATGAAGTCGGAGGGGTCGAAGCCGTGGGCCTCGCAGGCGATCCGCACCGGCAGGTCGCTCGCGTCGAACAGCGTGATCAGCCCGGCGCCCGACCTCCCGGCGACGGTGGAGGCCCACATCTCCTCGCGGCCGATGCCGAGGGGGCAGACCACGCCGATGCCGGTCACGGCCACCCGGACGCGCCCGTCGCCGTTCACGCGTCCCCCATCGCGGCGAACGCGAGCACCGCGTTGTGGCCGCCGAAGCCGAAGGAGTTGGACAGGGCCAGGCGCACCGTGGCCTCCCGGGCCTCGCCGAGCACGTGGTCGACGCCCGCGCAGGCGTCGTCCAGGTCGTCCACGTTGATGGTGGGCGGGACGCGCCCCTCGCGGATCGCCAGCGCCGTGAGGACGGCCTCGAACCCGCCCGCGGCGCCCATGCCGTGGCCGTGCATCGACTTGGTGGACGACACCATCACCTCGCGGGCGCGATCCTCGCCCAGCAACTGCCGGATGGCCCCGACCTCGACCGGGTCGCCCGCGGGGGTGGAGGTGCCGTGGGCGTTGACGTAGTCGACCTCGTCCGCGCCGCGGCCCGCCTTGTCCAGCGCCATCTGCATCGCCGCGACCTGCCAGCGCCCGCTGGGGTCGGGGTCGGTGAGGTGGTACGCGTCGGCCGACAGCCCGTAGCCCGCGAGCTCGCACACGATGTCCGCGCCGCGCGCCTCGGCGTGCTCGAGGCTCTCGAGCACCAGCACGCCGGCGCCCTCGGCCGAGACGAAGCCGTCGCGCCCGGCGTCGAACGGGCGGCACGCGTGCTCCGGGTCGTCGTTGCGCCGCGAGAGGGCCCGGGTGGCGTCGAGGCTCGCCATGCAGAACGGGGTGACCCCCGCCTCGGTGCCGCCGGCCAGCATCACGTCGGCCGCGCCGCGCCGGATCAGCGCGGCGGCGTCGCCGATGCCGTGGTTGCCGGAGGCGCACGCCGTGACCACGCACGACGACGGGCCGCGCAGGCCGAGCTCGATGGAGACGTGGCCGGCCGACATGTTCACGATCGTGACCGGCACCGTGAGCGGCGACACGCGCTCGTGACCGCGCTCCAGCAGGGTGCGGTGGAACTCCTCGAACGACTCGCTGGAGCCGTTGCCGGTCGACATCACCACGCCGGCGCGCTCCCCGCCGTCCTCGATCTCCAGGCCCGCGTCCTCAACCGCCATCCGCGCCGCCGCGACCGCGAACTGGCTCACCCGGTCCATGCGGCGCAGCGCCCGGCGGTCGATGTGGTCCTGCGGCACGAAGTCGCGGACCTCGCAGGCGATGCGGCAGGCGTGCTCGGACGCGTCGAAGCGGGTGATCTCGCGGGCGGTGGAGGTCCCGGCCAGCGCGTTGTCCCACGCGGCGCGCCACCCCACCCCCAGCGGCGACACGATCCCCAGCCCGGTGACCACCACGCGCCGCCCCCGGCTCATATGCGCAGCCCTCCGTCCACGGCCAGACACGTCCCCGTGATGAACGACGACTCGGGTGAGCACAGGAACGCGACGGGCCCCGCGACGTCCTCGGGGTCGCCCAGGCGGCCGAGCGCCGTCGCCCCCAGCAGCCCCTGGGTGTGCGCGTCCGTCAGCACGTCGGTGAGCCGGGTGCGGATGAACCCGGGGGCCACGGCGTTGACGCGCACCCCGCGCGGCCCGGCCTCGCGCGCGAGCGCCTTCACCAGGCCGATGATCCCGGCCTTCGAGGCCGCGTAGTTGACCTGGCCCGCGTTGCCCTGGACGCCCACGACCGACGACAGCGCGACGATGCTCCCGCCGCGGCGGCGCAGCATGCCCCGCAGCGCGGCGCGCATGGTCGCCATCGTCCCGGTCAGGTTGATCGCGATCGGCGCGGTCCACGCCTCGGCGTCCATCCGCACGGCCGGGCCGTCGCGGGTGATGCCGGCGTTGGCGACGAGGGCGTCGAGGGGGCCGAGGGCCTCCTCCACCTCCGCGACGACCCCGGCGGCGTCCGCGGTGTCCCGGGCCTCGGCCCGCCGGACGTGCGCGCGGCGGCCGGCGCCGCGGACGGCGGCCGCGGTCGCCTCGGCGCCGTCGCGGTCGGTCGCGTACGTCAGGCCGACGTCGAAGCCCCGCCCGGCGAGCGCCACCGCACACGCCGCTCCGATCCCCCGGCTCGCCCCCGTGACGAGCGCGACCGGCACCCTCAGGTGGTCGACCGCCCGGCGAGCGCCAGGAGGGCCGGGAGGTCGGACGGATCGCCCAGGTTCACGGCCTCGACGCCGGGCACGATGCGCCGGACCAGCCCCACCAGCACGCGGCGGTGCCCGAACTCGACGAACCGGTCCACGCCGCTGTCCAGCGCCATCCGCACGGTCTGCGTGAAGCGCACCGGCGCGGTGAGCTGCTGGGCCAGGAGGGACCGCAGGCGGTCGCCGCGCTCGAACGCGGCGGACGTGGCCGAGAGGAACGGGACCGACGGGGCGTTGATCTTCACTCCCGACAGGGACTCGCGCAGCCGGTCGGCCGCGGGCGCCATCACCGAGGAGTGGAACGCGCCGTCCACGTCCAGCAGCCGCGCCTTGATCCCGCGGGCCCGCGCCAGGTCCATCAGGCGGTCGACGCCGCGGTGGAGCCCGGAGGCGACGACCTGGCCGGGGCAGTTGTAGTTCGCGGGCCACACCTCGCCCGCCTCGAGGCACAGGGCCTCGACGTCCTCGTCGCTGGCGCCGAGCAGCGCGGCCATGGAGCCGGGGTGCTGGGCGACGACGTCGGTGGTGGCGGCGCCGCGGGCCTCGACCAGCCGCAGCGCCTCCTCGAACGAGAGGCTGCCGCACGCGACCAGCGCCGAGTACTCGCCGAGGGAGTGCCCCATCGCGAGGCTCCCCTCCACGCCGTGCTCGGCGGCCACCCGCCACGCGGCGACCGAGTGGGTGAGCACCGCCGGCTGGCAGTTGCGCGTGGCCATCAGGTCCTCGTGCGGCCCCTCGAAGCAGAGGCGCGCGAGGTCGTATCCGAGGACGTCGTTGGCCTCCTCGAACGTGCGTCGCGCGGTCGGGTAGGTGGCGGCGAGCGCCTGTCCCATGCCCACCTGCTGCGCACCCTGGCCCGGGAAGAGCAGCGCGATCAGCGCGGGACCTCGCAGCCGCGGGGGGAAGGGGCGTGGGACCTCATGCCTTGCTCCTCATCGCACGGGGGCATTCCGGGGTCGGGACACCCGCGGTAATCGGCGCATGGTAGCGGGGCGCGAGCCCGCCGTACAACCGCCCTCACCTGCCACGATCCGACGATGCCTCCATTGATCCCCCTCCGCGACCTGTTCGACAACCCGGAGCGCGCGCTGGCGCGCCTCTCGCCGGACGGGCGCCGCCTCTCCTGGCTCGCGCCCGTCGACGGGGTGCTGAACGTCCACGTCGGCGACGCCGGCGCCGACATCGGCGCCGGGGAGGGCGTCCCCGTGACCGACGACCGCGACCGCGGCGTCCGCTCGTACATGTGGTCCCGCGACGCGCAGCGGATCATCTGGTCGCAGGACGTCGGCGGCGACGAGAACCACCACCTGCTGTGCGCCGGCGCCGACGGCCGCGGGCGCACCCGCGACCTCACGCCGTTCCCGGGGGTGCGCGCCGGGATGATCGCGGCGCCGCGGGCCACCCCGCGGCACATCCTGGTGTCGATGAACCTGCGCGACCGGACGCTCTTCGACGCGTACCGCCTCACGCTCGCGACGGGGCGGCTGGAGCTCATCGGGCGCAACCCCGGCAACATCCTCGCCTGGCTGGCCGACCGCGACGGCCGGCTGCGCGCCGCGCGGGCCCAGACGCCCGAGGGCGACTACGAGCTGCTGGTGCGCGACCGGGAGCAGGACGAGCTGCGGGTGGTGGCCCGCTACGCCAACGAGGACGGCGGCCACGCGTTCGCGTTCACGCCGGACGGGTCGAGGCTGTGGGTGGGCAGCGCGCGCGGCAGCGACCTGATCCGCCTGGTGGAGCTCGACCCGGCGGACGGCTCGGAGCGCGAGCTCGACCGCGACGACGAGGTCGACCTCGCCGGGCCCATGATCAGCGACGCCACGGGCGAGCTGCTCGGGGCCGTCTACCTGCGGGACCGGCTGGTCACCCACATCTGGGACGAGCGCCTGGCGCGCGACTGGGAGCGGATCCGCGGACTGCACCACGGCGACCCGCGGATCACGGGGCAGGACGCCGGCGAGACGGCGTTCATCGTCACCTTCGACGACGACCGGGACCCGGGCGCGACGTTCCACTTCGACCGGGCGACCGGCGCGGCGCGGCTGCTGTTCCGGTCGCGCCCGTGGCTCGACCCGGCCACCCTGGCGCCCATGACGCCGGTCACGATCACGTCGCGCGACGGGATGGCGCTCCACAGCTACCTGACGCTGCCGCTCGACGCCGAGCCGCACGGGCTGCCGACGGTGCTGATGGTCCACGGCGGCCCGTGGGCGCGGGACGCGTGGGGCTATGACGCCCAGGCCCAGTTCCTCGCCAACCGCGGCTACGCGGTGCTCCAGGTGAACTACCGGGGGTCGACCGGCTTCGGGAAGGCGTTCACCCACGCCGCGGAGCACGAGTTCGCCGGGCGGATGCACGACGACCTGGTCGACGCGGTCGGGTGGGTGGTCGGCGAGGGGATCGCCGACGGGGACCGGGTGGCGATCTACGGCGGGTCGTACGGCGGCTACGCGGCGCTGGTGGGCGCCACGTTCACGCCGGACGTCTTCGCCGCCGCGATCAGCGTGGTGGGCCCCTCCAGCCTGGTGACGCTGGTGCGCTCGTTCCCGCCCTACTGGCGCCCGCTCCTGGCCAGCACCTGGTTCCGGTACGTCGGCGACCCGGACGACCCGGCGCAGCTCGCCGACCTGGAGGCGCGCTCGCCGCTCAACTTCGTCGACCGCATCACCGCGCCGCTGCTGGTGATCCAGGGGGCGAACGACCCGCGGGTGACCAAGGCGGAGTCCGACCAGATCGTCGCGGCCCTCCGGGAGCGCGGCGTGGCGGTGGAGTACCTGGTGAAGGACGACGAGGGCCACGGGTTCGTGAAGCCGGAGAACCGGATGGACGCGTATCGCGCGATCGAGCGGTTCCTGGCCCGCCACCTGGGCGGGCGCGCGGAAGACCCGAGCTGACGGACCCCCGCCCGCGCTACCGCTGGGTCGTCCTGGCGGTCGGGATGGTCGCGCAGGGCAGCTTCGCGGCGCTCCTGCTGGGCCTCGCGGCGATCGCCGAGCAGATCCGGGACGAGCTGGACCTGTCCCTGGCGGCGGTCGGGGCGATCCTGGCGGCCCCGACGTTCGGGAGCATCGCGACGGTGCTGGCGTGGGGCGCGCTGGCCGACCGCATCGGGGAGCGGGCGGTCATCTCCACCGGGCTGGGCGTGGCGGCGGCGGCGATGGTCGCGACCGCGTTCGCCGGCTCGGCCCTGGCGCTGGGGGCCGGGCTGGCGGTCGCCGGGATCTTCGGCGTGAGCGCCAACGCCGCGAGCGGCCGGGCGGTGGTGTCGTGGTTCCGCCGGGACGAGCGCGGGCTGGCCCTGGGCCTGCGGCACATGTCGACCCCGCTGGGCGGCGCGGCGGCGGCGGCGCTGCTGCCCGTCGCCGCGGGCGCGGGCGGCCTGGAGGCCGCGTTCCTGGCGCTGGCGGCCGCCCTCGCCGCCGGCTCCCTGGCCGCGTTCCTGGGGTTCCGCCGGCCGCCGCCGGCCGCCGCCGAGGACATCGCCGTCGCCGCGATGCCGCGGCCGGGCGCGCTCCGCGACCGGGGGATCTGGACGGTGTCGCTCGGCAGCGCCTCGGTGGTGCTGGCCCAGATCTCGCTGCTGAGCTTCATCGCCCTCTACCTGCACGAGGAGCGCGGATGGTCGGTGACGGCGGCCGCGCTCGCCCTGGCCGCCGTGCAGCTCGGCGGGGCGGTCGCCCGCGTGGCGGCGGGGGTGTGGAGCGACCGGTCGGGCAGCCGCCTGCGCCCCCTGCGCCTCATCGCGCTGTGGACCGCCGTCGCCCTGGCGGTCGCGACGCTGCTGCTCGGGGGCCCGGACGCGGTGGCGGCGGCCGGCCTCGCCGTGGCCGCGGTGCTCTCGATGGCGGGCAACGGGGTGTCGTTCGCGGCGGTGGCGGAGATGACCGGCCCCACCCGCGTCGGCACCGCGCTGGGGCTCCAGAACACGGTCCTGGCGGTGGCCGTCGCCGTGGCCAGCCCCCTGTTCGGCGCGCTGGCGGGGCTGCTCTCGTGGACGACGGCCTTCGCGATCACCAGCGTCTACCCGCTGGTCGGCTGGTGGCTGCTGCGGCGGCTCGAGGCCCGGAGGCGGCCCGGGGCCACCGCCTGACCGCCGCCGCGGCCCCTCGGCCGGATCGGCGCGGGGTACGCTCACGCCGCCGCGCGCCGGATGGGGGGAGGGGCGGCATGGCCGACGAGGACTGGGACGACGACGAGTTCGAGCGCCTCGAGGACCGCCTCGAGTCGCTCGGATTGGTCCCCGACGCCGAGGAGCTTCTCGGCGAGGCCGAGCGGGAGATCCTCCGCAGCATCGCCACCAAGGACCGGCCCCTCGCCGACCCGGACGGCTTCCCCGTGGCGCACCGGACCTTCATGCGGGCGCTCGAAGCGATCGCGGTGCACGGCAGGCGCTCACCCACGCTGGGGCGCCGGGCCCGCCCGTTCCGCGCCGTCCTGGCGCCGCTGGTGGGGGCGGTCTCCGGATGGATCGTCGACGGCCAGGTCAACGCGGTGCACGGGAGCGTCCTCAGGCTCTACGAGTTCCGCGAGGCCGGCGCGGTGTGGAACAGCCCCGAGCACCGCCTGCTGCGCCGCGCCCGCATGCAGATGGCGCTGCTCCGGGACGAGCTGCGCCCGAGCCGCCTCACGCTGCCCGTGTTCCTGCTGAGCGGCGCATTCCTCTCGGGCCTGCTCAGCGTGGCGCAGCGCGCCGTGGAGCCGGCGCTCGGGAGCATCCTGCTGAGCGTGCTCCTCGGGGTGCTCGTCGTGGCGCTGCTCGTCGGCATCGCGGGAACGGTCCTGCTGGCCGCGTCCGTCTCCCGGCTGAGGCTGCGGCTGACGCTGTCGCGCCCCCTTGCGAACCTCTACCGGACGATCGGCTCGGCGGGCGAGCCCCCGGAGGACCGGTGCTACACGGTCGCGATCCTGGCGCTCGCGTTCTTCGCGGTGGCCGCGATCGTCGTGCCCGCGGGCATCGTGCTCCTGCTCCACCTCTGACCGCCGGCCGGACCCCCGCGGATCACGTCGCCATGTGACGGCGGCGGGTCCGGGGCTCGGGGCCCGCCTCGCGCTCCGGTGCGGGGCCGGCGAAGGCGGCCGCCCGCCGCCCGTAGGCCCGGCCGAGCGGCCCGGCGGTGAGGCCGTGGAGCAGGACGCTCAGCAGGATCGTCCACGTCCCCGTCACCGCGATGGTCTCGGCCACGTCCGGCGCGATGCCCTCGAGCTCGATCACGACGATCAGCAGGAACACGCCCGAGGCCAGCCCGCGCGGGCCGAACCAGCCCATGAGCGCGACCGTCTGCCACCGGAACCCCGTCCCGGCCAGCGCGAGCGCGACGGCCACCATGCGGACGACGGTCAGGCTCAGGACGGCGTAGGCGATCGCCGCCCAGTCGATGCCGTCGGCGAGCACGGGTCCGACGAGCAGCGACCCGAACAGCGTCCACACCAGCAGGGCCAGCACCTGGCCGACGTCGTCGGTCACGCCGGTCCGCTCGCGCAGCGCCCGCCGCGTGACCGCGCCCAGGGCGAGGCCCCCGGCGAAGGCCGCGACGAAGCCGTTGGCCCCGGCCGCGAGGGCGGCGGTGTAGGTGAGCGCGGCGAGCGCGAGGATGCCGATCTCCTCGGACTCCGGGGTGGTCCAGCCCCGGGCCCGCGCCCTCAGGAGCAGCAGGCCGCCGGCGGCGCCGACGGCGGCGCCGACCCCCACGCCGAGCGCCAGGTCCCGTGCGGCCTCGGCGATGGCCGACGCGGCGTCGGCCGTGGAGGTCGCGCTCGCCTCGTCCACGACGACGGCGATGGCGAAGAACACGACGGGGGTGGCGACGCCGTCGTTGAGCCCGCTCTCCACGTTCAGCACGCGCCGCACCCGCGCGGGCACGGCGCGGTTCCGGAACATCGACAGCCCCAGGGCGGCGTCCGTGGGCGCCAGCATGGCCGCGAGGAGCGCGCAGGCGGCCCAGCTCAGCTCCGGCAGGAGCGGGGCGGCCAGCAGGGCGCCGATCCCGACGGCCAGCGGCAGCCCGATGCCCAGCAGGCGGCCGACGAGCGCCGCGTCGCCACCCGCCGCGCGCGCGTCGACCGTCGACGCGTCGGCGAACAGCAGCACCACGAGCGCCGACTCGGCCAGCAGCTTCGTGGTCTCGGCGTCGAGGGAGAGGGACAGGGGGAGGATGTCGAGGCCCTCCGTCCCCAGGGCGAGCCCGGCGGCCGTGAAGACGATCGCCGACGTGACCGACAGGCGGTCGAGGCGCCGCGCGGCGGCCGAGTAGACCACGACCACCACCAGCAGGACGGCGAGGCCCGCGGCGTTCTCATCCATCTCCACCGCCCTGTCACCGGCGCCGCAGACCGGTGTGAGCCTACGAGCCGGGCGGGTGGCGTGTCTCCGTAGTCCGCCGCAACGGCGTCCGCATCGGCGCGGATGCCCGGTCCGGCGGGGTGCGGGGACGCTGCCCCCTCGTTGTGGTCCGGCGCGCCCGGCGCCGCCGGCACGCCCCGGGGGGGAGCGATGGCTGAGGGACCGACGGACGTCCTGGTCGCGGGCTACCAGGCGATCGACGCGGCGAGCGAGGACTTCGACCGGCTCGCCGCGCTGGTGAAGGGCAAGTCCGTGGCGATCGACGGCGCGATCCTGGTGAGCCGCGCCGACGACGGCAGCGTCAGCGTGGTCCAGACCGGCGACGACCGCGGCCGCAAGGGCCTGGGCTGGGGCGGCGGCGTGGGTGTGGCCGTCGGCCTGCTCGCCCCGCCGCTGCTGGCGTCCGTCGCCGTCGGCGCCGCCGCCGGCGGCGTGGTGGGACGATTCGTCGACCACCGCCTCGAGACGGAGCTGCACGACAGGATCGGCGAGAACCTGCCGCCCGGCAGCGCCGGGATCATCGCCGTCTTCGACGACGAGCAGCGCCTGGCCGTGCAGCAGGCGCTGGCCGGCGCCCAGCTCCTGTCGGTGGTGCAGAGCGAGAAGTCGGGCATCGCGGCGATGAAGGAGTCGCTGGCCGAGGCGATGGGCAAGTTCGTGCCCGACCGCACCGTGCTCCCCATCCCCGACCGCAGCTTCGGCGGGACGGCCGGCCGCACGATGGACGAGTCGGTGCCCGACTGGTCGATCGTCGCGGGCCCGAAGGCGCCCGAGGGGGCGCCCAACGTGCTGGTGGTGCTGATCGACGACGCCGGCTTCGGCTCCCCCGACACCTTCGGGGGGCCCATCAGCACCCCCAACCTCACCCGCGTGCAGCGGATGGGCGTCACCTACAACCGCTTCCACGTGACCGCGCTGTGCTCGCCCACCCGCGCGTCGCTGCTGACGGGCCGCAACTCACATCGCGTCGGGATGGGGTCGATCGTCGAGTTCCCGGGCCCGTTCCCCGGCTACACCGGCGTGCGGCCCAAGAGCTGCACCCCGTTCCCGCGGGTGCTCCGCGAGAACGGCTACGTGACCGGCGGGTTCGGCAAGTGGCACCTCACGCCCGACCACGTCCAGGGGGCCGCGGGGCCGTTCGACAACTGGCCGCAGGCGTGGGGCTTCGACCACTACTGGGGCTTCCTCAGCGGCGCCGCCGGCCAGTACGACCCGATCATCACGCAGGGCAACGACACGCTCGGCGTGCCGGAGGGACCGGACGGGGCCGACTACTACTTCCCGGACGACCTCACCGACAAGGCCGTGGAATGGCTGCACGCCGTCCGCGCGCAGGACGCCGCCAAGCCCTGGATGATGTTCTACTCGACCGGCTGCGCCCACGCGCCGCACCACGTCCCGGCGGAGTGGGCCGACCGGTACGCGGGACGGTTCGACGATGGCTGGGACGCGCTGCGCGAGCGGACGTTCGCCCGCCAGAAGGCCCTCGGCGTGATCCCGGAGGACGCCGAGCTGACGGCCCGCCCCGACCTGTTCCCGGCCTGGGATTCGCTCGACGACGACGCCAAGCGGCTCTACGCCCGGCAGATGGAGGTGTACGCGGGCTTCCAGGAGAACGCCGACTGGAACGTCGGGCGGCTGCTCGACGCCGTCGACGCGATGGGCGACATGGAGGACACGCTGGTCATCTACGTCTGGGGCGACAACGGGGCGAGCCTGGAGGGGACCACCACGGGGTCGTTCAACGAGATGACGTTCCTCAACGGGGTGGTGCTCGATCCCGCCCACCAGCTCGAGATCATCGACCGCTACGGGGGCATCGAGGCCCTCGGCGGGCCCCACACGGCCCCGCACTGCGCCGCCGCGTGGGCGCACGCCTGCAACACGCCCTTCCAGTGGGGCAAGCAGATGGCCAGCCACCTGGGCGGCACCCGCAACCCGATGGTCGTCGCGTGGCCCTCGCGGATCGACCCGTCGCCGGAGATCCGGTCGCAGTTCACGCACTGCATCGACATCGGCCCGACGGTGCTGGAGGCCGTGGGCATCCCCGAGCCGGCGACGGTCGACGGGATCGCCCAGGAGCCGATGGACGGCACCAGCTTCCTCTACACCTTCGACGACGCGGCGGCGCCGGAGCGGCACACCACCCAGTACTTCGAGGTGATCGGCGCGCGAGCGATCTACCAGGACGGCTGGTGGGCGGGCACCCGGCTCGACAAGGCGCCCTGGGACCTGTCGCCCGAGACGCTGCGCCGGTTCGGGCCGGGATCGGGGTGGAACCCCGACGACGAGCCGTGGGAGCTCTACAACCTGGCCGACGACTTCACGCAGGCGCGGGACCTCGCCGCCGAGCACCCCGCGCGGCTGGCCGAGCTGAAGGAGCGCTGGTGGCAGGAGGCGGAGCGCAACCGCGCGCTCCCGCTGCTCGGGTGCCTGTCGGTCTTCTACGGCATCCTCCCGCCGCTCCCCACGGTCACCCGCTTCGCGTTCGCCGGCGACGTGCAGAACGTGCAGCGCGGCATGGTGCCGCGCATCTTCGGGCGCTCGTACGCGATCGAGGCCGACCTGGACGTCCCCGCGGGCGGCGCCGAGGGCGTCATCGTCGCGAACGCCGACTTCATCGGCGGCTTCGCGCTGTGGGTCGACGGCGACGGCCGGCTCAACCACACCTACTCGTTCCTCGGCGTGGAGTCGTACCGGCAGACCTCGGCCGAGCCCCTGCCGTCCGGCCGGATCGCGGTGCGGATGCTGTTCGAGGCCGACGAGCCGACCCCGGGGACCGGGGGGCACGTGACGCTGCTCGTCGATGACCGGCCGGTGGGCGAGGGCAGGATCGCGCACACCGTGCCGGTCGCCTTCTCGAGCTACGGCGGCATGGACGTGAGCCGCGACAACGGCCTCGTCGTCGACCTCGACTACGAGGACCGGGCGCCGTACGCGTTCACGGGGACGGTCCGGCAGGTGGTGTTCGACCTCAAGCCCGTCCTGCACGAGGACCAGCAGTCGCTGCACGAGATGAGCCAGCACGCCGGGCTGGCGCACGGGGTCGCGGGCTGAGCGCCGGGCCGCCCCGGCGCATGCCCCGGGCTAGTGGTAGGCCCCGGGCATGCGGCCGGCGCGGCCGATGCCCAGGCTGCGCATCGCCCGGTGGACCACGATCGCGGCGATCATGAAGACCACCAGCGCGAAGAGGCCGTGCAGGCCGCCGACCCAGTCGTCGCCGTCGGCGAAGCCGAGCTGGACGGTCCCGAGCGCCCCGAGGGCGAACGCCCAACCCACGTCCACCCACCGCCGCCAGTAGCCGCCGAGCGAGAACAGGAAGGCCAGCACCTCGAGGATGTGGACGATCCCGCCCATGTCCTTGTGGGCGTCGAGGGCGTCGGTGCCGGCGCCGAAGATGTAGGCGGCGATCAGGTAGACCTGCACGAAGACGCCGACCACGACCAGCGCGGCGGCGACCAGGACCGCCCAGCGGAACCCGCGGACCCAGCCGGTGGCGGCGCCCTCGGCGGGTGGTTCGGCTGCGGGTCCGGCGGTCGTCATGCGCGCATCATCGCCGCCGCGGCGGACGGCACCGCGTCGCCGTCGCCGTCGGCGCGGACGCGGCTGACGCCGGCGACGTCCTTCTCCACGTGGATCGCCGCGCCCAGGCGGTCGGCCACCCCCGGCAGGTGCGTGATCACCGCCACCAGGCGGCCGTCGCCCGCGAGCCGCTCGATGCCGGTCAGGGCCTGCTCCAGCGCGTCGGCGTCGAGGGTCGAGAAGCCCTCGTCCAGGAACAGGCAGTCGAGGCGCCCGCCCGACTCGGCCGCGATGTCCGACAGGCCGAGGGCCAGGGCCAGGCTCGCCAGGAACCGCTCCCCGCCCGAGAGGGTCGACGCCTTCCGCAGCCGCTCGCCGCGCCGCATGTCCACCACCGCCAGGGCGTCCTGGCCGGCGCCCGCGAAGCGGTACGCGTCGCCCGTGAGCTCCTGGAGCCGGATCGACGCGCCCGCGGCCAGCCGCTCCTGGTACCGGTTGAGGAGGAAGCGGGGGAACATGTTGGCCCGCAGGTCGTTCGCCACCTGGGCGTGCACCCGGGCCCGCGCCCGTGCCGCGGCGGCGTCGGCGCGCAGGCGGCGGGCCTCCGCCGCGGCCTCCTCCACGGCCAGCAGCCGCGCGCGCGCCGCATCCCGCGCGCCGGCGAGGCGGCGGACGGCACCGTCCACCCGGGCCCCGTCCTCCACGCCCAGATGGGCGCCCGCGGCGGCCAGGGCCGCCCGCGCCGCGTCCGCCCGGGCCTCGGCGGCGGCCGCGCCCGCGTCGTGGCGGGCCGCGGCCGTGAGCGCCGCCTCGCGCAGGCGCACCGCCGCCTCCACCAGGTCGGCGGGCGCCGCGTCGTCGGCCGGAGCCGCGAAGCCGCCCCGGGCGGCCACCCGCGCCGCGACGGCCCGCAGCTGCGCCACCCGTCCGGCGACCATGCCCGCCAGCCCCCCGTCGGCGTCCCCGCCCCCGGCCGCCGCCTCCCCC
>DAISWG010000029.1:0-10884 GCA_036826475.1 Miltoncostaeaceae bacterium
AGCCCCTGGAGCCGTTCGAGGGCCCCGGCGTCGAGCGGCGGGGAGACCCGGGTCACCGCGAGCACGCCCGGGGGATCGGCGATCGGTGCCAGGGCGACGCGCCCCGTGAGCCGCGCCCCGCCCCCCGCGGCCGCGGCCGCGACGTCGGCGGGATCGGCCGGTACGGGCGCATCCCCGTCGCGGGCGATCTCCTCGACCGAGCCCCCGGGACCGGGCGTCAACAGCGCGGCGGCCTCGGCCCCGGTCAGCGCGCGGGCCTCCGACACCGTGACGCCACGGGCCTCCGCGGCCGTCGGCGCCGCCGCCAGCCGCTCCGCCACCCGCGTCAGGGCGCCCAGCCGCCGGGACTGGCGGTCGAGCTCCCGCGCCCGGTCGCCGAGCCCCCGGACGAGGGTGTCCGTCCGCATGCCCAGGGCGATCAGGGCCGCCGCGGCGCGCCCCGCCGCGATGTCGCGGCCGTCGGGCACCGCCCCGTCGGGGGGCACCAGGGCCAGCGCGCCCTCGGTGTGACCGTCGATGACGGCGGGGACCAGCACCCCGCCGGGCAGCCCGAGCGCCTCGAGGGCACCCGCGGCCCCGGGCCCGCCGACCACCTCCCCAAGCCGCAGCGCGGTCGCGGCCAGCGGTGCGCTGGCGGCGCGGATGGCGCTGGCGATCCCCGCGATCGCCGCGGTCTCGCCGCGGCGCGCCCGCAGGACCATCCCCGCCGGCTCCTCCGGGCGGCCCGCGAAGTACGCCGCGGCGTGGCAGCCGGTCGCGGCGACGAGCATCTCCAGCGCCTCGTCGAGCGTCGCGCCGATCCCGCCGCCCGCCCCCGCCGCGCCCACGAGCGACGCGATCCCGGCGATCGCGTCCCGCGGGTCGCGGGTCACCGGATCCGGCTCACCGGATCAGCGCCTGCCGGATCCCGATGGCGACGGCCTGGGTGCGGTGCTCGGCCTCGAGCTTCGCGAGGATGTGCTTCACGTGCGTCTTGACGGTCTCGACGCTGACCACCAGGCGCTCGGAGACCTCGCGGTTCGAGTTCCCGTCGGCCAGCATCTGCAGGATCTCGCGCTCGCGGGCGCTCAGCACGCCGCCCGGCCGTGGCCGGGCGAACTGGCGCAGGAAGTCGGGGCGCAGCCGCTCGTCGATGTACGGGTCGCCGGCGACCACCTGGCGGATGGCCGAGACCACCACGCCGCTCTCGGAGTCCTTCAGCACGAATCCCTGGGCGCCCGCGTCGAGGGCCTCCCACAGCAGATCCTGCTCGGAGTGGGCGGTGAACATCACCACCCGCACGTCCGGGTGGTCCTGGGCGATGCGCCCGGCGGTGGCCACCCCGCCCATGCCGGGCATGCGTGCGTCCATCAGCACCACCTCGGGGCGGCGCTTCGCGACCAGCTCCAGGGCGGCCTCGCCGGAGGGCGCCTCGCCCACGACGAGCATGTCGGACGCCTGGGAGAGAACACGCCGGAGGCCCTCGCGCACGATGGCGTGGTCGTCGGCGACGAGGCAGCTGATCCGCCGGCCGTCGGTCTGCGCTGTGCCCGGCCCCGTCGTCACCGCCGACCCTCCACGGCCCCGAACGGGGCCACTCTCATGACCTGCAGTGGGCGATCCTGGATTCGAACCAGGGACCTCATCCTTATCAGAGATGCGCTCTAACCGACTGAGCTAATCGCCCTCGCCCCCTGGGTCGGGGGAGGGTATCAACCCCACGGAGCGGGCAACAAGTGGGGCCTGACGCGCCCCCCGGGCCGGTCGGGGGCCCCGGAGTATGATGGACCCGCGCCCGCCCGACCGGCGCCGGATCGGAGGTCCGCGGTGCAGGAGATGGTCATCTACGGGGTCAGTTTCGACATGGTCGGCAAGCAGCCGATCGTGCTCCTCAAGACCGTCTCGGGCAACAAGTTCCTCCCGATCTGGATCGGCCACGCGGAGGCGGCCGCGATCCTCATGAAGCTCCAGGGCGCCGAGACCCCCCGGCCCATGACGCACGACCTGCTCACCGACGTGGTGTCCGAGCTGAGCGCCGAGATCGCCAAGATCACGGTCACCGAGCTGCGCGAGAACACCTTCTACGCGCTGATCACGCTCCGTGCCGCGGCCGCCGAGATCGAGATCGACTCCCGCCCGAGCGACGCCCTCGCGCTCGCCGTGCGCAGCAACGCCCCGATCTTCGCGGCCGACAAGGTCATCGAGGAGAGCGGCATCGAGTTCGAGCACGAGATCGAGGACACCGACGAGGTCGTCGAGAAGTTCAAGGAGTTCCTCGAGCAGGTCTCTCCGGACGACTTCCTGACGGACGGGTGAGCCGGGGCGGGGCCGGAGGGGTCAGCCCTCGGTCTCGCGCTTGGTGAGCTCCAGGACATGGCCGTAGATCTCGTGGAGGCCCTCGTCGCTGAGGGGGCCGCGGTTGGCGCCGGTCAGGTACCGGTGCATCCACTCCTCGCGGGCGGGGTCGACGAACTCCATCCCCTGGGCGGTCTTGTACGCGCGCAGGCGCGCCACCAGCTCGAGCCGGGCGTTCACGGCCTGGAGCAGCTTGATGTCGTTGTCCATGATCGCGTCGCGCATCTGGCGGACCACGGCGTCGACGGAGGGGTCGCGCATCCGCCCCGACGCTAGCAGGGCCGCCACCTCGTCTGGCCGCACCGGCCGGCCGGGGCTAACCTGTGGGCCCATCCCGCCGCCGAGGTCGCCGTGTTCGACATCTCCCCGATCCAGATCCTGATCGTCCTGGTCATCGCGCTGCTCGTCTTCGGTCCCAAGCGGCTGCCGGAAATGGGTAAGTCGATCGGGCGCGGGATCCGCGAGTTCAAGGGCGCCATGCTCGACGACGAGGAGCCCCGTCGCGCACCCGCCCCGCGCGCCGAGGAGCCGGCCCCGCCCGCGCCGCCGGCCCCGTCGCCGGCGGCGGCGACCGCGACCATGTCCCGCCCCGACGACGACGTCCTCGACGGCGTCGTGGTCCCCGGCGACGCACCTCCGCGCGCGGACGACCGCACCGGCGCGTAGCCGCCGCCCTCCCGCGTGCCGATCCTCGGTGACCGCCGCCTGCGCCGCGCGGGGCGGGAAGAGCGCCTCAGCGTCGTCGACCACCTCGACGAGCTCCGCAACCGGCTCATCGTCTCGGGCATCACGCTCGTGGTCGCCTTCGCCCTCTGCTACGCCTTCCACGAGCAGCTCATCAACCTGCTCGAGCAGCCGCTGCCGCAGAAGTTCCAGGACAGCGGCCTCATCACCCTGTCGCCGACGGAGCCCTTCTTCGTCACGCTGAAGGTCTGCTTCTGGGCGGCGATCCTGTTGTCGCTCCCGGTGTGGCTCTACCAGGTGTACGCGTTCGTCATCCCGGCGGTGCAGGACCAGTCCCGCCGGCGGATGCTGCTGATCGTGGCCGGGGTGTCGTCGCTGTTCCTGGCCGGGGTGGCCTTCGGCTTCTTCGTGGTCCTTCCGGTCGCCCTCACCTTCCTGCTCGACTTCGGCGGCGACGCCTTCCAGACGCAGGTGCGCGCCGGCGAGTACTTCAGCTTCGCCACGACCCTGATGCTCGGCTCGGGGATCATGTTCGAGGTGCCGGTGGCCATGGTCGCGCTCGCGAGGATCGGTGTGACGACCGCCGACTTCTACGTGCGCCAGTGGCGGATCGCGATCGTCGTGATCGCGGCCATCGCGGCGGTCCTGCCGGGGGGCGACCCGTTCTCGATGCTGCTGCTGATGATCCCGCAGATCGGCCTCTACGCCGTCGGCGTGCTGCTGGCGAAGCGCTTCGGCGGACCGCCGCTCTGGGCGCGTGAGGCCTGGGCCTCCGCCGAGGACGACGTCGAGGACACGGCCCTGGGGTCCGGCACCTCGCCCTAATCGCGCAGGTGGCGTCCGGTGAGGCGCAGGAACACGTCCTCCAGCCCCGCCGGCCGCGCGGCGCGCAGCTCGGCCGGGACGCCCGCCGCCCGGATCCGCGCGTGCAGGTCCTCGGCGTCGTCGCCGAAGACAATCAGCAGGTCGCCGTCGCGCTCGTGCCCGCGGGCCGCGCCGGCCACGGCCGCGAGGGCCCGCCCGGCGTCCCCGGGTGCGATCCGCAGCTCCAGCACCTGGCGGCCGACCTCCGCCTCGACGAGGCCCGCGGGCGACCCCGTCCGGACGATCCGGCCGTGGTCCATGACCACGAGCCGGTCGCAGAGCTGGGCGGCCTCGTCCATGTAGTGGGTCGTGAGCACCAGGGTGGCCCCGCCGCTGCGCAGCAGCCGCAGCCGCTCCCACACCGCATGCCGGGCCTGCGGGTCGAGCCCCGTGGTGGGCTCGTCCAGCAGCACCAGCCGCGGCCGGTTGATCAGGGCGCGTGCGATCTGCAGGCGTCGCCGCATGCCGCCGGAGAGGCGGTCGACCGCGTCGTCGGCCCGGTCGCCGAGGGCCATGAGGTCGAGCAACTCGTCGGCCCTGGCGGCGGCCTCGTCGCGGGCGATCGCGAAGTAGCGCGCGAAGACCAGCAGGTTCTCGCGGACGGTGAGCTCCAGGTCGAGCGTGGTCTCCTGGGCGACGACGCCGAGCATCCGCTTCAGGTCGCGCGGGCGCGCGTCCGGATCGATGCCGAGCACCAGCAGGTCGCCGCCGTCGCGGGGCGAGAGGCAGGAGAGCATCCGCATCGTGGTGCTCTTGCCGGCCCCGTTGGGGCCCAGGAACCCGAAGCACTCGCCCGGTGCCACGTCGACGTCGATGCCGTCGACGGCGGTGAAGTCGCCGTAGCGCTTCACGAGCCCCCGCGCGAGGACCGCCGGGGCGGCGGGGTCAGCCTGCGAGCGGGACCTCCTGGCCCATCCCGGCGAGGGTCAGGCGCAAGCCGTCCTCCAGCCCGATCGTCGGCTCCCATCCGAGGAGCTCCCGCGCCACGCTGATGTCGGGCCGCCGCACCGTGGGATCGTCCTGCGGCAGCGCCTCGTACACGATCTCCGACCGGCTCCCGGTGACCCGGATGATCACCTCGGCGAGCTCCAGGATGGTGAACTCGCCCGGGTTGCCGATGTTCACCGGCTCGTGGCGGTCCGACGCGATCAGCCGCAGGAAGCCCTCGACCAGGTCCGAGACGTAGCAGAACGACCGGGTCTGCTGACCCTCCCCGAACACCGTCAGCGGCTTGTGCTCCAGCGCCTGGCGCAGGAAGGTCGGGATCGCCCGCCCGTCGTGCGGGCGCATCCGCGGGCCGTAGGTGTTGAAGATGCGGACGATGTGGGTGTCGACGCCCTGCTGGCGGTGGTAGGCCATCGTCAACGCCTCGGCGTACCGCTTGGCCTCGTCGTACACGCCCCGCGGGCCGATCGGGTTGACGTGCCCCCAGTACCCTTCGTGCTGGGGGTGGACCTGCGGGTCGCCGTAGACCTCGCTGGTGGACGCCAGCAGGAACCGGGCGCGGTGCCGCTTCGCCAGCCCCAGCGCGTTGTGGGTGCCGTACGAGCCCACCTTCAGCGTGTGCAGGGGCAGCCGCAGATAGTCGATCGGGCTCGCCGGCGACGCGAGGTGGAACACGAGGTCCACCGGCTCGGGCGCGTCCAGGTGGCCGATCATGTCGTGCTGCATGAACAGGAACGCCGGGTCGCGGATGTGCTCGATGTTCTCGAGGCTGCCGGTGTCCAGGTTGTCGACGCAGATCACGCGATGGCCCTCGGCGAGGAGCCGGTCGCACAGATGGGAGCCGAGGAATCCGGCGCCGCCGGTCACAAGGGAGGTGGGCATGCCCGCGAGCCTACCCGGTCGCGGGTCGGCGCCCGATCAGCGAGCGGACCTGCCCGGCGGCGTCCGCCAGCTCTGCCCGCGCCAGGCGGCTGGCGAGCACCACGTAGACGAGGGTCGCGACCGCCAGCTTCCCGATGAGGGCCGGGAGCATCTCGATGGAGCCCATGTCGTCGGTGGGGAAGGCCAGGTTCAGGAGCACGGCGACGCCGGCCGCGCCGATCGCGGCCCCCCACACCCGCACCTGGCGCGCGGCCATCGCGCGCATCGGCACGGCCGGGAAGTGGTGGCGCATGCGCGCCAGCAGCATCAGCGCGTTGGCGTAGACGCCGATCGTCGCGGCCAGCGCCAGCCCGGCCTGCTCCATCGGCCCCAGCAGGATGACGTCGAGGATGATCGTGATGGCGACGGTGGCGACCGTCGTCCAGAGGATGTCGCGCTGCTTGTTGGCGGCCGACAGCGTCCGGTTGAGGAGCAGCGACCCGAACGCCGGCCACAGGGCGAGGGCGTACCACACCAGCGGCGGATCGATCTGCTCGACGCAGCTGGCTCCGCATTTCCCCCGCTGGAACGCCAGCTGGGCGATCTCGTTGGCGTACAGCGCCATGAGCAGCATGAGGGGGATCGCCATCAGGCCCAGGAGCCCGGCGACCCGGCGGAACGCGCGCAGGGCGTCGCCCTCGCGGCCCTCGGAGACCAGGCGGGCGATCAGCGGGAACAGCGGCGTCAGCAGGGGGAGGAGGATCGCCACCCGCGGCGCCTGGCCCAGGGCGTTGGCGAAGCTGAGCGCCGAGACCCGACCCGGTTCGAGGGTCGAGGCGAAGAGCTTGTCGGTGAACGAGTTGATCTGCTGGAGCACCGACGCGCCGACGACCGGCAGGGCCAGCAGCCCCACCGCCGCGAGGCGGGGGTGCATCGCCGCCGGCCGGGCGCGCGCCTCGCGCAGCAGGCGCCAGAACTGCGGCAGCTGGAGCAGCACCTGCAGGGTGGCGCCCAGCACGACGCCCCAGGCGGCGGCCCGGATGCCGATGCTGCCCTGCCCGATCACGACGCCGATGATGATGCCGGCGTTGAACGCGACGCCCACCGCCGCGGGGCCGGCGAAGCGCCCGTGGATCTGCAGCATCGCGGTGAAGATCGCCGAGAACCCCTGCAGGGCGAGGGCCGGCGCCATGATGCGGATGAGCTCCTCGGTGGCGGCGGCCCGCGCCGGGTCGAGGTTGAACAGGGCGGTCGGCGCCTGCGGCCAGATCGCCACGACGGCGGAGAGCACGATCAGCAGGCCACCCACCCACACCGCCAGCGCCACCACAAGGCGCCACGCGCTGTCGGTGCCGTGGTCGGCCCGCTCGCGCTGGAACGTCGGGATGATCAGCGTGACCAGCGTGTAGAGCAGCACCGCCGCGACCGAGTTCACGATCAGCAGCGAGTTGACGTAGGCGTCGGTGAGCCCGGTCGCGCCGTAGGCGGCGGCCAGGACGATCTCGCGCGCGAACCCGAGCAGGCGCGAGACCAGCCCGAACAGCGCGACGATCGCGGCCGCGCGGGCAAGCCGTCCGGCGCTCACCGCGGGGCGAACCCGTAGAGCGTGCGGACCCCCGTCAGCACGAGGCGGTCATCGACCGCCACGACCGGGCTGTAGCGACCGTCAGGGAACGCGAACCGACGCGCCCCGGTGCGGACATCGACCGCCAGGGTGCGGCCGTCGGAGGGCCGGCGCGCGAGCGTCGAGAACCAGACGAGCCCGCCGACCACGGACGGCGATCCGGAGATCCGCTCGCCGGCGTCGACGCTCCACCGCACGTTGCCCGTCACGGCGTCCAGGGCGTAGAAGCGCTGGTCGTAGCTGCCGAGGAAAACGGTGCGGTCGGCGACGGCGGCGCTGGAGTAGACGAAGTCGTCGAGCACGCGCACCCATGCGACCTCGCCCGTGTCGGCGTCGAGCGCCAGCACGCGCCCGTTCACGTTGCCGATGAAGACACGGCCGTACGCCACGGCGGGGCCGGCGTAGAACCGCCCGGCGCCCCGGAACCGCTCCCCCGGGCTCGTGCGGCGCCACACCTCCCTTCCGTCCGAGCGCCGGAACGCCGCGACGTGGCCGGAGTAGTCGCCGATGATCACGTTGCGGCCCGAGAGGGCGAGGCTCGCCTTGATCCCGCCGGGCGCCGGGACGCTCCACCGGACCCCGCCCGTGCGGGTGCTGAGCTTCATCACCCGCCGGGAGAGCGTGCCGATGAAGAACGACGACCCCACCACGAGGGGCGACGACTCGATGGCCGAGCCGACCTTGCGACGCCACAGCTCCTCGCCGGTCCGGGTGTCGAGCGCGAGGACGTCGCCGCGCTTGGTGGTGAAGAGGACCCGGGTCCCGTCGATCGCCGGCGACGACGCCACCCGCCCGCGGGTGTGCGTCTCCCAGAGCACCTTCCCGGTGTCGACGTCGAGCGCGTACGCCAGGCCGTAATTGGTGCCCACGATCGCGCGCCCGCCGGCGATCACGGGTGGGAACTCCACCAGCGAGCCGGCGTCGAACGACCACACGCGACGGAACGGCGGGGCGATGTCGAGCGCCGGGTTGGCGCGGGTGCGCTCCGCGTCGAACCCCCACTCGGGCCATGCGCCGGCGGTCTGGGAGCCGGTGGGGGCCTCCTGGGGCTCGAAGCCGGACGTGGTGCCCTCGACGCTGCCGGAGTCGAACCAGCCGTGGGTGACGCCGTAGCCGAGCACGCCGACGGCGACGAGGGCGGCCACCACGACGCCGGCGGCGCCGATCAGGATCCCCTTACGGCGCGCGGTCGCGGTACGCCTCGATCGTGCGGGTGCCCACCAGGTAGAGGGTCACGCCCGCGGCCACCACCGGCGAGTAACGGCCCTCGTCGGCGCGGAAGCGGACCGCCCCGGTGCCGACGTCCAGGCCGTACGTGCGGCGCGGGGCGCCCGGGCGGGCGAGCACGGCGGTGTAGACGACGTCGCCCACGACGGTGGCCGAGCCGGAGATCCGCTCCCCCGCCGCGAACGACCAGCGCAGGGCCCCGGTGGCCAGGTCGAGGGCCTCGAAGCGGCCGGCGTACGAGCCGATGAACACGGTGCCGCCGGCGATGGCGGGCGAGGAGTAGACGTAGCCGCCCGCGGCGTGCCGCCAGCGGACCGCCCCGGTGGCGGCGTCGAGGGCGACCACCGACCCGCCCACGTCGCCGATCACGACGGTGTCCCCGCTCACGCCGGGGCCGCCGTAGAACCGCTGGCCCGCGGCCGAGCTCCAGCGCAGGGCGCCGTTGCGCGGGTCGACCGCGTAGACGCGGCCCCCGTAGTCGCCGAACACGATGCGGCCGCCGGCCAGGGCGGCGCTCCCCTTGATGTCGGCGCCCGCCTGGAACCGCCAGCGGAGCGCGCCGGTGCGGGCGTCGACCGCGTACAGGCCACCGTTCCAGGCGCCGACGTAGACGATTCCGCCGACGACCAGCGGCGAGCTCTCGATGGGGCTGCCGGTGTCGTACGTCCAGCGGACGGTGCCCCCGTTCACGCCGTACGCGCGGAGCAGGCCGCCCATGGAGCTCACGATCACCCGCTCGCCGTCGATCGCGGGCGACGACGCGATCTCGCCCCGCAGGCGACGGGCCCAGCGGAGCGCGCCGGTGTCGCCGTCCATCGCGTAGACGCGGCCCGAGTTAGTCCCCACCACCACCAGGCCGTCCGCCACGGCGGGCGGGAACTCCAGCAGGGTGCGGCTGGTGAAGCGCCACCGCGGCCTGCCGTCCGGCGGCCCCACGTCGACGGCGGAGACGGTGCGGGCGCGGGCGGGCCCGCCGCCGTACTCGGGGCTCTGGCGGGCGGGGTCGTACATCTCCACCACCGTCGCGCCCGTCCCCACCTTGGTGCGGCCCGGCGTCAGGCCGGACGCGCGGGCCTCGGCGTAGCGGGTGTTCCACGGCAGCGCGGCCCGCCCCGCGTCGTCGGCGACGGCGCGGGCGATGGGGGTGCGGCCCCGGAAGGCGATCACCCGGGCGCCGGCGACGGGGGCGCCGGTGTCGCCGTCGCGGACGGAGACCGTGATCGTCTCGGCCGGCGCCGGCGGCGCGGCGTCGGTGGGCGCCCCCTCGCCGCCTCCCCCGCACCCGAGGCCCGCCGCGACGGCGGCGGTGGGCCTACTCGCGCCCCGCACGGCCGGCGGGGCTCCCGCGCCAGACGAACGTGACGATGATGCCGACCAGCAGGCCGATGATCGCCGCGAGCACCACCGTCCGCAGCCGGTTCGGGGCGCTGCTGGAGCTGCTGGGGCTCTCCGACAGCGACACGATGTAGGGCTTCTCGTTGGCCTCGGCCTTCGCCCGGTTGAGCTGCTGGTCGGTGAGCGTGGTCTGGGCGATCGAGAGCTGCGTGGTGGCCGAGAACAGCAGCGACTGGAGCAGCGTCCGGGTCTGCGCGTCGGCGTTCCGCAGGTCCCGCTGGTAGCCGTCGATCTGGGCCTGGAGACGGGTCACGTCGGCCTGGGCGCGGGCCTCGCCGGTGGCGTACGTCTGGAAGACCGACGAGAAGTTCTGGAGGGCGGCGGCGTCGATCGCCCGGGCGTAGGCGTTGGCGCCCTCGCGCGCGACCGTGCGGCTGCCGTCCTTGAAGGTGATCGTCATGACGGTGGGCTGGTTGCCCTGGGCGCCGCCGGGCGCGCGCGGCGCGGTCAGGGTGACGCCGTTGCGGACGCGGCTCGGCGATACCCCGATCTCGCGGGCCACCCGGGTCACCAGATTGTCGCCGCTCAGGACCGTCGCGGCGGTCGCCGGGTTGGTCGCGGGGGTCGAGAACGGCGCCCCGGACACGGTCGTCGCCTGGCCCAGGAACACCTTCGCCGTGCCGGTGTAGGTGGTGGAGGTGACGAACGTGAGGAGCAGCCCGACGACCGCCGCGGCGACGGTCGTCGCGAGGATGAGCCAGCGGCCGCTCCACAGCACGCGACCGTAGTCGCGGAGGGTGATCTCACGATCCACGACGGCGGACCCTAGAGCACGCCGTCGAGCGGAGCGAGACCCGTCGGTTCGCGGAGGAGGAGCGTCTGCCCCAGGTGGCGGGTCATGACGACGCCCGGTCGGTGCCCGCCGACCCGCGGAGCGGGCCGCTCGCCGGCCGCGATCGCGATGATCATCGCGACGTAGCCCGCGCCGGCGGCCTGCGGCAGCGGGAAGG
>DAISWG010000029.1:10894-28180 GCA_036826475.1 Miltoncostaeaceae bacterium
CCCCGCCGAAGCGCGTGTTGATGTCGGTGATCCCCAGGATCCGGCCGTCCTCGCGGAAGCACTGCACCGTGCTGGGGCCGGCGAGGCCCAGGGCCTCGACCGTCGCGGCGCCGAGCTCCACGAGCTGCGGGTCGTCGAGCGTCTCGCCCTTGATCTGCTCGCCGCCCTTGCTCTGGATCATCGCCCGGGGCACGGCGCCGAGCGCCCGCCCGTCGAGGTCGCCGAAGCAGTCGATGCTGAACTCGAGGCCCGGCAGCAGCTGCTGGACGACGCTCACGGCCGGGCTGTAGGACCGGAAGAAGGCCAGATCCCCGGGGGAGTTGCAGCGGAAGATGTTGCGGGCGGCGAAGCCCAGGCGGGGCTTCAGCAGCACGGGGTAGGGCAGCTCGGCCGGGTCCACCTCGTCCGGCAGCCACGTGGGCGGCGACGGGAGCCCCCGCTCGGTGAGCATCACGTGGCACGCCCACTTGTCCTGGCAGCCGAGGGCGACCTCGGGGGACGGCAGGAACGCGACGGCGCCGGCCTCGCGGATGGCGGGGGCGGCCTGGGCGAGCACCACCGGGTCGAGGTCGGTGAGCGGCAGCACGGCCTTGACGCCCTCCGTGCGGCAGACCTCGGCGACCGCCGCCCCGTAGCCCGGGTCGTCGACCGCCGGCAGCGCCACCACGCCATCGGCGTGGAACAGCGACGGCGACAGCGGGTCGAGGTCGCTCACCAGCACGCGCCCGGCGTGCGGACCGGCCGCCAGGGCGGCGCGGAACGCCTGCACGATGTCGACGCGCTGGCCGGCGCAGGTCAGCAGCACGTTCACGTCAGCCATCGGCCGCTCCGGGTCCGGGGAGGTCGAACCCGCCGCGCGGGCCCTTGTAGGTCCCCTCGCGCCGCAGCACGACCAGGGCCGTCCGCAGCATGATCGCCAGATCGCGCCGCATCGTCCAGCGCTCGACGTACCGCACGTCGATCTCGATCCGCTCGGACCAGGGGATGGCGTTGCGGCCGCTCACCTGCGCCAGCCCGGTCAGGCCGGGGCGCGCGAGCAGGCGGCGGCGCTGGTGGGGGGTGTAGCGCTCCACCTGGGACGCGACGGTGGGCCGGGGGCCCACCAGGCTCATGTCGCCGCGCACGATGTTCCACAGCTGGGGGAGCTCGTCCAGGGACAGGCGCCGCAGGGTGTGGCCGAGGGGGGTGATGCGCTCGTCGCCGGCCAGCACCGCCAGCCCGGCGCCCATGCCCTCGGCCCCCACCACCATGGTGCGGAACTTCAGGAGGGTGAACGGCCGGCCCGCGAATCCGATCCGGGCCTGCCGGAAGATGGCGGGGCCGGGCGAGTCGCGCCGCACCAGCAGGGCGATGACCGCGATGACGGGCGCCAGGAGCACCAGCAGGGGCACGGCGACCAGCAGGTCCACGATCCGCTTCGCCCGGCCGCCGACGGGCTGGACGACGTCAGCGCGCAACGGACTCCACCACCGCGACGAACCGGGCGGCCAGGCGGGCCCGGTCGTAGTACTCCAGGGCGTGGGCCCGGCCCCGCTCGCCCATCCGCCGCGCGCCCTCGCGGTCGGCGGCCAGGGCCCGGATGGCGGCGGCCAGGGCCGCGCCGTCCTCGGGCGGCACCGCGACCCCGCAGCCGGCCGCCGCGACCATGCGGGTCAGCTCGCCCGCGGGCGCCGACGCGATGATCGGACGGGCCGCGCCGAGGTAGTCGAAGGCCTTATTGGGGAGCGCCCCCGCGAACAGGGGGTTGTCCTGGTACGGCAGGATGCACGCGTCGGCGCGCGCCAGCCACGACGGCACCTCGCGCTTCGGGACGGGGTCCACGAACGTGACGTTGGCCAGGCCCCGCCGCGCCGCCTCCTCCACCAGTGCCGGCTTGCGGTCGCCGCCGCCCACCAGGACGACCCGCGTCCCCGGGTCGTCGCGCAGGTGGCCGGCCGCGTCCAGCACCGTCTCCAGGGAGCTGTAGGTCCCGTGGGCGCCGACGTACATGGCCACGAACGCGTCGTCCGGCACCGCGGCGTGGCGGACCGGCGCGGCGTCGGCGCCGATCTCCAGGTCGACGCCGTTGGTGATGAGCTCGACCTTCCCGGCGGGGACGCCCTGGTCCAGGATCCCGTCCCGGATCCCCTCGGTGAGCGCCACGATCCGGTCGGCGCGGGCGTAGCAGTGGCGCTCCAGGCGGCGCGACACGGCGATGATGCGCGGGTCGGTCAGCAGGCCCATCGCGATCGCCGAGTCCGGGAACAGGTCGCGGACCTCCAGCACGAACCGGGCGCGCCGCGCGCGGGCCAGGGTGGCCGCCGCGGCCGCCGACGGCAGCGACGGCGACGAGGCCACCACCACGTCGGGCCGGGGCGACCGCATCCCGGCGATCGCCGACCACCAGGCGAACGTGCCGTAGTTGCTGATCCGCGAGCGCAGGTCGCTGCCGTAGCCGGGGGTCGAGTAGGTGCGCCACACGTCGATGCCGTCCTCGACGTCGTGGACCATCCTCCGCCCCCGGTAGCGCTCGGGGATGCTGCGCTCCTTGTGCTGCACGTAGGAGGTCACGACGGTCACGTCGTGGCCCGCCCGGGCGAGGGCCCGGGTGTGCTGCCAGTGGCGCACGCCGCCGGGCTGGTCGGCGTTGACGAAGTACTGCGAGACGTACAGGACCCTCACCGCGCGAGGAGCTCCGCGTAGAGGGAGGTCAGCGCCCGCGCCTGGGGCTCGAAGCCCAGGCCGTCCAGGAACGCGGCGCGCCCCGCGGCGCCCATCTCGGCGGCCTCGTCCCCCGGGCCGAGCAGGCGGTCGAGCGCGGCGGCGTGGGCGGCGGCGTCGTCCGGGGGCACGACGATCCCGCACCCCGTCGCGCGCACGATGGCGCCCATCCGGCCGAGGTCGCCGGCCACCACGGGGCGCCCGGCGGCCATCGCCTCCACCAGCTTGGTCGGCACCGCCCGATCGTAGTTGCCGTGGCGCTGCAGCGGGATCCACGCCACTCGCGCGGCGGCCAGCAGGCCGGGGACCTCGGCGTGGTCGACCCTCCCCAGCGCGGAGGCCCCGTCCGGCAGGGCCCCGGGGTCCCCCGGGCCGGCGAGCACCAGGCGGGCCCCGGGGACGGTGACCTGCGGGAACGCGGCTTTCATGAGGTCCAGTCCGCGCAGCGGGCCGAGCCCGCCGACGTAGAGCGCGACCGGATCCGCGGGGAGCGGTGCCGGCGCGGGGAAGGCGTCCGACCACGGGGAGTTGGTCACGCTCACGGCGTGCGCCCCGGCGGCGGCGAAGCGGGCGGCCAGGTCCTCGTTGGCGGTCACCACGCCGTCCAGGCGACGGGTGGCGGCGCGCTCCAGGCGCTCCACCGCCAGGGCCAGCGGCAGCCGCAGCGGCCCCGGAAGCCACCGCTTCGTCCGGGTCGTCTGCCCCAGGTACTCGTGGACGTCGTACACCACGGGGCGGCCCGAGCGGGCCAGCCAGAGGGCGGCGGGCAGCAGCTCGGGGTCGTGGACGTGGTAGAGGTCGGCGTCCCGCGCACGGGCGGCGCGCGCCAGCCGCCAGCCCGCGGCGAGGCGGGCGGCCCGGCGCACCGGCTCGCGCGGCGCGGCAACCCATGCGGTCGCCCCCGCCGCCGCCGCCGCGCGTGCCTCCTTGTGGAAGATGCGCACGTCGCGGGGGCGGTGGACGCTGGTCACGTGGACCACCCGCCGCCCGCGCAGGTCGCCGCCCTCACCGGGCGCCTCGGCCTGCCCTGCGGGGCCCAGGCGGGCGCCGCGGTCGGCGAGGGCGTCCAGCAGGTCGCCCCACAGCGCGCCGTAGCCGGGCGCGCGGTCGTCGGCGAGGTACGTGTTGTGCCACAACAGGGCGGCGCGGCCGCCGGCGTCGCGGACGCGGTCGAGCACGCGCAACGCCCGCTCGCCCGCCGCCTCCGCGTCCAGGCCGAGGCGCGAGTGGAGCGTCGTGTCCATCACCGCCAGCGGCAGCAGGACCAGCTCGGCGGGGCGCTCCTCGCCCACGATCCAGGGCCGGAACGGGCGGGCGATCCCCGCGGCGAAACCGGGGGCCTCGCTGAACGCCAGGCTGGAGTCGTAGCGGGCGCCGGCGGCCTCCAGCCACCGGACCGTCTCGTGGTAGCGGAAGCGCAGGTAGTGGAACCGCACGCCGGCGACGGGGAGGCCGGTCTCGGCGCGCAGCCCGGCGAGCTCGGCGGCCAGGGCGGCGCCGTCCTCCGACGAGGCGAACGAGCCGTGCAGACCCACCTCGCCCCCCGCGGCCCGCACCGCGGCGGCCATGGCGGCGCGCTCGCGCTCGTAGGCGCGGCGCGGGGTGCCGTCGAGCCGGTGGGCGTTGCGCCCGATCAGGAACACGGTGGAGCGCACGCCGCGCAGCCACTCCGACTCGAGGACGTCGGGCACGTTGTCCCAGGGATCCGGCCCCATGGCCAGCGCCGCGGCCGCCCGCGGGCCCCGCCGCCGGGCGGTCGACGCCAGGCCCTTCGCCGTGCGCCGCCGGATGCGGTCGATGTCGTGGGTCAGCGCCACCGACCACCCCTCCGGGGCGGGGATCCCGAGCAGGCGCCGGAGCAGGGCGATGTGGCCCTCGACGGCGGGGTCCTCCAGGTCGAGCCCGGCGATGCGGCCGAACGCGCTGTCGGCCAGCGGCAGCCGGTCGAAGGCGTCGCGCGCGCTCACGTGCAGCTCGTCCCAGCGGGCCAGGAGGTAGAAGGCCGACGCCACCACGTCGCCCGGCACCGGCCGGTCCGGGTGCGCGGGCGGGAACAGCAGCGTCAGGCCGGCGGCGCGGTGGACGGCGGGCCCCGGGAACGGCTCGCTGCCCTCGAAGAAGGCCTGCGCGACAGGGTCGGCGGGGATCCAGACGCCGCCGGGGGGCGGATCCGGCGCGTAGACGAGGTCGGCGGGGCCGTCCGTCCAGCGCACATCGCGGCCGAGGGCCTCCGCCAGGATCCCGAGCACCCACCGCGCCCGCGGCGCGAACGCCGGGCGCGCGCCCTCGATGCGGACGGTGAGCTCAGCCACCGGGCCGCCGCCGGATCCGTCGCAGGTTGCGGCCGTAGAGCGCCATCGCCGGGCGCGGGTCGCGGGGGTCGAGGACGCCGTCGACCCAGGGCGGACGGACCGTCCCGGCGAACTCCCGCCAGGTCCACTCCCCGCGGCGGATCTCCCGCGGGCTGCCGCCCAGGTGCTTGGTGGCGAGGATCCAGCGCAGTCCGCTGCGGTGCCCGGGCGGCAGCGCCGCGGGCAGCCCGGCCATGTCACGCCACGCGACGTACGGCAGGTTCACCCCGGCGGCGGTCGCGAGCCCCACCCACAGCCACGACCGGGGGTTCACCTCGATCAGGTAGTCGCGCCCGTCGCGCGGGTCGCGCTTCGTCTCGACCTGGGAGATGCCGTGGAAGCCGAGGGCGTCCAGCAGCGCGTGGCAGCGGTCCGCGTAGTCGGGGTCCCAGCGGGCCTCCGCGGCCCGGGCGGTGCCGAACCGCGGCGGCCACTGGCGCAGCTTGCGGCCCGTGAACGACGCGAGCCTGCGCCCCCGCGTGTCGCGGTACGAGCCGAGGGTCCACAGGCGGTCGTCGCCGCCGGGGATGACCTCCGACACCTGCGGGCGGTACTCCGCGGCGAGGGACCACTGCCGCCGCAGCTCCTCGGCGTCGCCGGCCTCCAGCACCTGGACGCGGAAGCGGCGCCGGAACTCGGGCGCGTAGCGCGGCTTCAGCACCACGGGGAACCGCAGCTGCGCCGCCGCGGCGACGATGTCGCCCTCGTCCTCGGGCTCGACCGTCGCGGGGACGGGGAATCCGATCTCCCGCGCGACGGCGTGCTGGTGGCCCTTGTCGATGAGCCGCCGCATGCGCTCCCAGGGGCTCCACGGCCGGGCGAACACGGCGTCCACCTCCGCCTCGCGGGGACCGATCGCGGCGATCGCCTCGTCGTGGGTCGGGAACAGGACGCCGCCCGCCTCGCCGCGCCCGAGGGCGAGCAGGTCGTCGACGAACCGGTCCGGCTCCGTGAGCGGGTCGGCCGTGTGGGCCGGCGTGGCGTGGCGCGACAGGAGCCCGAGGGCCTGCGGGTCGTGGTCGCAGGCGATCACGCGCACGCCGGCCCGGCCGAGGCTGCGGACGATCCCCAGCGCGTTCGGCCCCGACGCCTGGAGCACCACGGCGACGGGTGCGCTCAGCGCAGCCCCTCGTAGATCGAGGTCATGCGGCGCGCGTTGGCGTCCCAGGTGTACTCCTCGCGGCCGATCCGCAGGGCGGCGTCGCCCATGCGGCCGCGCAGCTGCGCGTCGTCCAGCAGGCGGCCCAGCGCCTCCGCCAGGGCGGCCGGGTCCCGCGGGGGCACGAGCAGGCCCGTCTCGCCGTCGCGGACGGCCTCCGGCGTACCGTCGACCGCCGTCGCGACCACCGCCAGGCCGCAGTTCATCGCCTCGCACACCACGGTCGGCAGGCCCTCGCTGAGCGACGGCAGCACGAACACGTCCCCCGACGACATCGCCCAGCCCACCTCGTCGTGGGGGAGCTTGCCGAGCCAGTGGATCCGGTCGGCCACGCCCAGCTCCGCGGCGCGCCGCTCGAGGCCCTCCCGCAGCTCGCCGATCCCGGCCGCCACCAGCCGCGGCGCCCCGCCGGGCCGCCGGGCCAGGATCCCCATGGCCTCGACCAGGTGGTCGACGCCCTTGCGGGGGACGAGCTTGCCCACGTAGGAGACCACCGGGCCGTCGTCGGGCACGCCCAAACGGCGCCGGGCCTCCGCGGCCTCGCGGGGCATGAAGACGGCGGTGTCGGCGCCGTTCGGCACCACCTCCACCGGGCGCCGCGGCACGGCGAGCCCCTCGGCGGCGTCGGCGATCGCCCGGCTGACCGCGCAGACCTGGTCGATGGCCGAGACGGCCTCCTCCACCCGCTGCCGGCTGCGGGGGCCCTGCGCCGGGACGTCGAGCACGTCGGCGCGGTGCGCGGTCGCGACCACCGGCACGCCGAGGCTCGCGCCCATCCACGACGCGGCCCAGCCGTCCGGCACCAGCATGTGGGCGTGGACCACGTCGAACGGCCAGCGCCCGTGGATGCCGCGGAGCGGCCGGGCGATCGACCGCAGCATCGCGTCGCAGTTGCGGTGCCCCAGGCGCCCCCCGGGGAGCGTGAGCTTGCGGGGGTAGAGCACGGGGACGCCCTCGACGATGTCGACGCCCTTCACCTCGCGGAACCCCCGCCACCGGGGCACCAGCGGGGGCGCCCACCCCTTGGGCGACACGACGCGCACGTCGTGGCCGAGCGCCACGAGCGCCTTCACCTGCTCGTGCACGAAGATCCCGCCCGTCCAGTTCACCGGGCTGGGGTACATGTGGCTCAGCATCAGGATGCGGACGGCGTCACCCCCCGCGGCAGGTCGCCCGCCCGGCGCGCCAGCACCAGCGCGCCCATCCCCAGGCCGAACATGATCCACATGGGCGCGAAGTGGATCGCGGTCGATGGCCCGAGGCTCCCGGTGATCCAGCCGACCAGGGACAGGGCACCGGCCAGCGACATGTAGCGCACCAGCGGGTCGGCGCTGCGGCGGGCGGCGCGGGCCTGGCCGCGCAGCAGCGTCCAGAAGAAGGCCAGGTAGAGGGCGAGGCCCACGACGCCGCCGTCCACCAGCACCTCCAGCCACCAGTTGTGGAGGTTGGCGACGCCGGGGAAGTCGGCGAGCGCCCGCACGCGCGTCTCGGCATTGCCGGCGCCCACGCCCAGGCCGTTGGTCTCGCCCACGATCGCGAGGCCGTCGTTGAGCAGCGCGTCGCGGACGGCACCCGACCCGGTGCCCGCCTCGCGCTGGCTGTTCAGCAGCCCGATGTCGAGCTTCGTCACCGTCCGCTCGTCGAGCTTGACGACCCCGCCGCCCGACAGCATCGGCACCACCAGGATCACGGCGAGCGCCGCGATGCCGCCGGCCACCAGCAGCCGCCCGCGCGAGTTGCGGTCGGTGCCGACCAGCAGCAGCAGCCCGATCAGGATGAGTCCCGCGGAGATGAGCCCCGACTTGCTGCCCGTCAGGAGCATGAAGATCAGGGCCACCGCGCTCCCCCCGAGGCCGATGAACCGCAGGCGCACGTCGCGATAGACCACCGGCAGCGCGGCGAAGTAGGGCAGCGCGATGCTCAGGAACATCGCGAAGTTGTTCTGGTTGCCGAACAGCGAGCCCACGCCGATCAGGCCGCCACGGTTCTCCACCCCGGCCCGGAACGTGGGCAGGTGCATGCCGGTCAGCACCTCCGCCACCGCCACCAGGCACGCCAGCGCGAAGGCGCCCATCAGCGACCACAGCAGGATCTGCGCCCTGCGCCGGTCGCGGCAGATCAGCGCGATGCCCACCGCGAGGCCGGACATCATCGCCAGGAAGCTCGTCCAGCGGACCGCGGCGAGCATGTCCTCCGACCAGAGGATCGACAGCGCCGACCACAGGATCCACACGCCGAGCAGCCCGGCGGGCCGTGGCAGGGCGGCGGGGAGCGCGAGGCCCCCGTCCATCAGCAGGTAGCCGACGACGCCGATCCCGAGCGCGACGATGAGGATCCGGAAGAGGAACACGCCCGGCGCCGCGGGGGCGGCCAGGTTGGGGCCGCCGACGGCCGCCAGCGCGGCCAGGATCACCAGGACGGGCGCGAGGCGGCGGACGGGGACGTCGCGCAGCAGCACGCCGATCAGCACCAGGATCGCCAGGCCGATGCCCACGACCGGCTGCCACACGGCGATCGCGCCGGCCAGCAGCACGCCGGCGGCGGCCGCGACGAGGGCCGCGGCGGCGGGCGGGCGCGGCGCGGCCTCGCGGCCCGCGGCCTGCGGAGGGGCTGGGGTCGTCGCCATCGGCCGCGCAGCGTAGCGCGGGCGGCGGCTCAGGCGGCGGCGGCGCGGCGCAGGATCGCCTCGACCCGCGCCGCCTGGGCGTCGATGCCGTGGGGCTCCGCCGCGCGGCGGCAGTCCCCGGGGGCCGGCGGGTCGGCCAGCACGTCCAGGATCGCGGCGGCGATCGCCCAGGGGTCGGTGGGGTCCACCACGCGTCCGGCCTCCGGATCGGGGACCACCTCGCGCGTGCCGCCGACGGCCGTCGCGATGACCGGCCGGCCGGCGGCGAGGGCCTCCAGCGCGGCCACGCCCAGGGGCTCCACCCGGCTCACGATGGCGAGGGCGTCGGCGGCGGTGACCCAGTCGGCCACCCGCGCATGCGGCAGCGCTCCGGGGCGCAGCACGGCGGCCCCCAGCGCCAGGCGCCGCACCCCGGCGTCCACCGCGCCGGCGAGGGGGCCGTCCCCGACGAACGCCAGCATCGCGTCCGGGCGCGCGGCCCGCACCCGCGCGAAGGCCTGCAGCAGCCCGAGCGGGTTCTTGCGCTCCGTCAGCCCGCCGACGGCGACCACCAGGGGGCCGCCGGGCGGCAGGCCCAGGCGCGCCCGCGCCGCGCCGCGGTCGCCGGGGGCGAAGCGCTCCAGATCGACGCCCATGTCGACCACGTCCAGCTCGGGCATGGCGAGGCCCGTCCCGCGGAGCTCCCCGGCCAGGTGGCGGCTCACGGCGATGACCGCGGACGCGCGGCGCAGCGGCCCCGCGGTGGCCCGGCGCACCGACGCCCGGGCCAGGTTGCGCACGTCCTGCCCGTGGGCGGTCAGCACGAACGGGATGCCCGCCGCCCGGGCGGCCAGGTCGGCGGCCGCGCCCGTGGGGAACAGGTAGTGGGCGTAGATCACGTCCGCGCCGCGGGCGCGTCGGACCGCGCGGGCGGTCAGCGACGCGTACTTGGCCGGGGTCCGCGCCACGCCGTGGGCCCGGCGGTCGATCACCACCGGGTCCACCTCCAGGCCGCGCCGGGTCAGCGCGGCGCACATGTCCGCCACGAACGCGCCGTAGTCCGGGTCGGCCGTCCCGGGCCACATGTTCGTGAGGCAGAGGACCCTCACAGGGTCGCGGTCGCCTCCTCGGCCGCCGGCTCCCGCGGCGGCGGCGCGTGCGGTGCCGGCGCGAGGGCCGCGAGCGCGACGGCGGCGCCGAGGCCGGCCCACAGGAACGGATCCTCGAAGAGGGCGGCGTAGAGCAGGCTGTGCACGGCGATGCCCGCCAGGATCGCGCCGATCGTCCACCGCGCCCAGCCGATGTCGCCCTGCCCCTTCGAGCCCCGCACGGTGGCCCATCCGGCGCCGACCAGCAGCAACGCGAACAGCGCGAAGCCCACCACCCCCTCCTCGCTGAGGACGGTGATCGGGCTGTTGTGGGAGATGACCACGCGCACCCGCCGCTGCTCGGTGGGCGTCAGCGTCTCCTCGAAGCGCCGCTCGAATCCGCCGAGCCCGGCGCCCACGACCGGGTCGTCGCGCCAGATCTCCAGGCCGCCCTTCATCAGGTCGAAGCGCCCCTCGCTCACGCGCTCCAGGCGGTTCTGGTCGGTGAGCGCGTGCCGCACGTTGCTGCTGGTCGCGGCGGCCAGGCCGCCCGCCACGAGCAGCAGCGCCCGCCCGGTCAGGGCCGCCCGCCCCGCGCCGATCGCCCCGCCCGCGAGCAGGGCGACCCCGAGCATCAGCATCAGGGCGCTCGAGCGCGAGAACGTGACGGCGAGGCCGGCGGTCATGAGCACCACCGCGGTGGTGAGGACGATCAGCTCGATGCGCGCGCGCCGCACCCATGCCAGGGCCAGGCACACCAGGATCCCGATCGCCAGGTAGCGGCCGAGGATGTTGGGGTCGAAGAAGATCCCGTTGACCCGGAAGAAGCGGCTGTAGACGTTGGCCTGCTGGAGGGTCGCGTTCCACCAGATGTCGCTCGTGGCGTACTGGTACAGCGCGACGAGCGCCGCGATCACGCCGCCGGCCACGGTCGTCACGGCCAGGGCCGCGAGCGCGCGGGCCCGGCTCCACCACGCCACCACCACGGCGTACAGCAGGACGAACGGGATGAAGAAGCACGACGCCTTGATCGCGGCCTCGGAGCTGTCGGCGCTCCACAGGGTCGAGACCAGGACGTAGGCGGTGAACGCCGCCAGCGGGACCGTCAGCACCCACGGCCCCTCCAGGGCGGGGGCGTCGACGTGGCCCCGCACCCTGCCCCACACCCAGGCGATCAGCCCGAGGAGGATCACGGCGTAGAGCGGCACCAGCAGGTTCGCCTCCTGGCTGCCGATCGTGACCGGCGTGCGGATCGGCAGCGCGACGCCCAGCAGGACGAACCAGACGGTGGGGGTGCGGATGATGGTGCGGACCAGCCAGGCGGCCAGCAGGATCGCGGCGGCCGCCGCGACCATCAGCGCCACGATGCGGACCGGCGAGTCGAAGCGGCCGGCGGCGTCCTTCGCGTCGCCGCTGGGGACCAGGCCCGCGAGCAGCCAGCCCCAGGCCCCGAGCAGCAGCGCCGCGGAGGCGGCGCGCTGGTACTCGGCGCGGAGGGCGGCGACGGGCAGCAGCAGGCCGGCGACGCCGACGGCGGCCGCGATCGCGGCGACGTTGCGGGCGGTCTCGTTCATCCGCCCAGCGCGATCAGGGCTTCGCGGTCGCCGTCGAGGGTCCTCGCCACCAGCCAGAGCACGTCGGGGTTGATCCCCGGCGGGATCCGCACCGAGACCGTCCCGGCGGGGCCCTTCGCGCCGCCCCCCACTTGGTCGCCGAGCGGGTCGCCCAGGTTCGTGCCCGGCGTGCCGGTGCGGCGGCGGAGCGTCAGCGCGACGGGCGTGGAGGGCGCGATCCGGGCCCCGTCGGTGGCGCGCAGGCGCACGCGCACGCGGTCCCGGGGCCGCGGGTCGGCCGGCACCGCCGACCCGGCCATGCGGCCCACCCAGCAGGTGGCGACCTGCTCGTCGCGGTTGCGCGCGGCGTCCGACAGCGACGCGTCGATCACGTAGAGGCCGGGCGGCACGTCGCGGCCGTCGGCGTTCGTCCCGTCCCAGAGCCAGCGCACCGTCCCGTCGGCCCGGACGGGCCGGGCGCCCAGGCGGCGGACGGCCTCGCCACCGCCGGCGGGGCGCGCCTGGAGCACCGCCGACCCGGGGTCGGCGGCGGTGAGCGCCACCCGGCACTCGCCGCGGCCGGGGTCGGAGAGGGTCGCGGACGTCACGGCCAGCTTCCCGATCCGCGGCGCGGTCGTGTCGAGCACGATCTTCCGCGACTTCTCGAACTTCTTGTCCCCGTTGCGGGCGATCAGCTTGATGGCGTACGTGCCGTCCGGGAGCAGCCGACCGAGGCGATCCCGCCCGAAGAACTCGGTGCTCCTGAAGCCCTTCGGCCAGCGCTCGTCGTCGACCAGGGTCACGACGGGCGTGCCGTCCTTCTGGATCTCCACCGTCACGTTGCTCGGCTCGTGGAGGCGGATGTTCACGCGCGCGACGTCGCGGCGGCCGTCGCCGTTGGGGCTGTAGAGCTGGGTCGCCTGGAAGCGGGTGACGATCGGCGGCGGGGTCGGGAACGCGAACGGGAGCAGGAAGATCCCGAGCGCGATCACGAAGAGGGCGAGCATGGCGGCCGCGACCGCGCCGCGGCGCATGCGGTCCCTGCCGTCGCCCGGGGGGGCGGGGCTCACGTCAGATCGCCCGGAACCCCAGGCAGATGTAGAAGCCGAACCTGCCGGCGGGGGTGCGGGACAGGCGGACCTCGGCGCGCCGCACCGGCGCGTACCGGTAGAGGCGCCCGATCTGCGACCCGACCCGCCCGCCCGGGCGGAAGAAGATGCCGCGCCGCGACACGGGGACCAGCCCGGCCGACGCCGCGTGGCCCTCGAGGTCCGTCCAGGTCTGCCACCGGTCGATCGGCGCCAGGTTCAGGCGGATGCCGGGGACGCCGTGCTCGGACAGCCACCGGCGGGCGCCCGGGAGGCTGCGCCGGTTGGGCGTCGAGATCACCAGCAGACCGTCCGGCGCGAGCTGGGCGCGCAGGGCGGCGAGGCACCGGCGCGGGTCCTCGAGGTGCTCGAGCACGTCGGTCAGGGCGATCAGGTCGAACGGCCCCTCCGGCGGCTCGTACGCGCTGCCGACCACGGCGGTCAGGCGGTCGGCCGCGCCGATCTCGGCGAGGCGCCGGTTGGCGTGCTCCACCGACTCCGGCGACAGGTCGACGCCCACGCCGCGGTAGCCGCGGCCCGCGAGCTGCTCCAGCAGGAAGCCGGTGCCGCAGCCCACGTCGAGCACCCGCGGCGACCCATTCCCGATCGGCTCCGGTCCCGCTGTCTCCTCCGCCGATGGGGACGGGATCACGTAGCGGTCGATGGTCTCCAGGTTGAGCGCCATGCGGCTCTGGAGGTGCCAGTTGCGGCTCTCCACGGCGACCAGCCGGTCGGCGAGGTTGTCGTAGTAGGCCTGGACCTCGTCGAGGCGGTCCCCGGTCACGGCGCCCACCCCGCCGGCGGGCCGTACGCGGCCGCCGCGGCGGCGAACCGGTCGTAGGACGGCTTGCGCGATCCGTCGAGCCGCAGGAGGCCGGCGGTCCAGCGCGGGTTGTCCTGGAAGTTGAACCAGGTGACCACCCCCACCCGGGACTGGGCCGCGGCGGCGGTCATGGTCTCATCGACCCACGCCGCCTGCTGGGCCTCGCTCACGAAGTACTGGTGGAAGCGGTTGTAGGACGTGTGGTACCCCGTCTCGGTGACGTGGATCGGTGCCCCCGCGCGGAGCCTATCCACCTGCTGCGCGACGCGGGGCAGGGTACTCCAGGAGGGGACGAAGAACGCCTGGAGCGGGCCTCCGATGGGGTAGATGTGCATGCTCCACGCGTCGATCGGCGGGCCCTCGTCGGCGATCAGGCGGGCCCAGTCGAGGCTGCCGACGGCGGCGCGGCCGTCCTTCGGGCACGCCGTGGGGCTGCGCCCCGCGGGCCCGGCGACGCCGCCGATCACCTGGGCGGTCGCGTTGGCCGCGTGGATCTCGCGGTAGCTCGCGGCGAGCAGCGCCGCGTACGCGCCGGGCGACACCAGGCGGGCCCGCCCGCCCGCCCCGCGGCGGCATTGCGGCATCCAGAATCCGGGCAGGTTCGGCTCGTTCCACACCTCGATGCGGCTGATGCGGGGCAGCACGCCGCCGAGGGGGTCGGGGAACGACCCCGAGTAGCGGCGGGCGATCGCGCCGGCGAAGCGCGCGCCGTCGGCGGCGCGGGGCGCCGACTCGGGCCGCCCGCTCCGCGAGGCCCACGGCGGGGTCCGGTAGAAGTCGAGGATCGCCGTGATGCCGCGGGCCTGGAGGCCCCGGGCGATCTCGTCGTAGCGGCTCCAGTCGTACGCCGGGTCGGCGGGGTTCCTGGCGTCGGCGGGGCGCCGCGGCGCCACCTCGCTCCACAGCACGTCGACGCGCGTCACCTTCACGCCCGTCGCGGCCAGGGCGTCGAGGCGCTCGGCCAGCGCGGCGCCGCGGACGTTCACCAGGTTGTCGTCCTGCACCGAGGCGATCGGGGCGGCGGACGCGGCCCCGGACGCGAGGAGGCCCGCGAGGAGCGCGACGACGAGCGCGAGGCGCCTCACCGGATCGCCGCCAGCCGCAGCACCGCCACCCGCGCGCCGCGCCGCGTTCCGCGCTCGGCCCACGCCAGCCGCCGCCCGTCGATCGCGACGGCGTCCACCTGGCGCCGGGCGGTGGTCACGCGGCGGAGGGCGCCGCGCCGGGCGGCGTAGACGGTCCGGCCGTCGGCGAGCGCCACCGATCCGCCGCCCACCGCGACCCGGGGGACGCGTCCGCCCGCCCACACCCGCTGGGCGCCCCCCGCATCGACGCGCACGACCGCCACCCGCGACCCGGTCCGGACCGCGACGGCGGTGAGTCCCGCCGCCGCCCAGACGCCCACCGCCGGCCCGGGCAGGGGCACGGCGCGGGGGGTCGTGCCGGCGATGCGGTCGTCCTGGATCAGCAGCGTCGTGGGCGCGGCCGGGTCGACCCACGAGCGCCGGTCGGGCGCGAGGGCCACCAGCCCCCGGCGGGGGGGCCCGGAGGCGCCGACGGGGGCGTCCGAGCCCTGGCGGCGCAGCACCTGCGTGCCGTCGGGCCGCAGCTGCACCCAGCGGACCGCGGTGCCGTCCCATGCGGCCGCGACGGCCGGCAGGGCGTCGGGGCGGCCGTCGCTGTCGATCTCGATCTCGTCGCCGTCGCTCGTGCAGCAGGCAACCACCGGCGGCGCGAAGCGCGACGACCACGGCGCGGCGACCAGTCCCGCCGCCGGCATCGGCGCCAGGGCGCCCGGCGTCATCGCGGCGATGCTCGTCCGGATGGAGATGAGCGTCTCGGGGGTGGTCGCGAAGCGGCGGCCCGCGCGGTCGAGGGGAGCCCGGAACGCCTCGGCCCGGTAGTACGTGAAGGCGACGGCACCCGGCGGAGACCCGGGGATGCGCCGCGGGTCCACCCGCACCGGCGCCGCCTCGGTCCACACCAGCGCGCGGTCGCTGAACGCCATCGCGCGCGGCCACCACCCCTCGACGGTGACGGTGCGGGACGCGCCGAGGGCGGCGGGCGCGGCCACGAGCGCGAGGGCGGCGGCGCCCGTGGCGGCGACGCCCATGGCGGCGGCACGGCGGGCGCTCACGCGGGCGACGCGCCCCCGGTCCGCAGGGCCACCACCGCATCGGCCAGCAGCGCCTCGCTCGCGGCGGCCAGGGCGGGCTGCGCGAGCGGCGTCATGTTGGTGAGCTGCACGTGGTCGGCGCCGGCCTCCACGAACGCGGCGAGCTGGGCGGCCACGTCGTCGGGGGTGCCGTGGATCACGGTCTCGCGCAGCACCTCCCGCGGCACCGCCGCCGCGAGCGCGAGGGCCGCCTCGCGGTTGTAGCGGGTCGGCAGGAAGGTGGTCAGCCCGAACTCGCCGGCCCCGAGCGGATGCTCCACGCCGTGGGCCTCGTAGGCCTCGGAGGGCCGCGTCAGCGCGATGAAGCGCATCAGCAGCGAGCCGTCGATGGCCTCGAGGGCCGCCTCCCGCGTCTCGGCGATCACCACCCGCGCGTAGAGCCCGGCCACCACGGCGTCCTCGGGACGACCGGCGGCGACGGTCGCGGCGCGCACGGCGGCGAGCATGCCGGCGTACGCGGCGGGGTCGGTCGCGAACGGCAGCCACCCGTCGGCCCGGCGCCCCACCAGCTCCAGGCCGCGCGGCCGGTGGGCGGCCACCCACACCGGCGGCGGCGCGTCCCCGAACGGCCCCAGCCCGAGCGACGCGCCCTCCAGGCGGAAGTGGTCGCCGGCGAAGTCGATCTCCCCGGTGCCGGCCATCAGCAGGCGCAGGATGTGCATGCCCTCGTCCAGCCGCGACAGCGGCCGGTCGTTGCGGAGGCCGAACGGCGTGAGGTTGAGCGACTCGCCCGTCCCCACGCCCAGCACGAACCGCCCGCCCGTGACGTGGTCGAGGGTCAGGGCCGTCTGCGCGAGCGACGCCGGGTGGCGGCGCACCATGTCCGTCACCCCGATGCCGAGGCGCACCTCGCGGGTCGCGCCCGCGGCCGCGGCGACCACCGGCACCGGGTCGAACCACACGTGCGGGCTCGCCTGGCCGGCCGCGGCCTGCGGCACCAACTCCGGCGTCCAGATGGACAGGGGGAACCAGTGGAGGAAGTGATCGGCCCACCAGACGGCGTCGAAGCCCTGGCGCTCCCGCCGCTGCGCGGCCGCCACGGCGGTGTCGGCGGGCGGGCGCACCGCGCCCATGGCCGACAGCTCGAGGGGCCTCCGCTGCGCCATGGCGGCCAACCTACCGCCTCAGCCCAGTGTCGCGAACCTCCGCAGTCCCGCCGCCAGCCGCAGGTCACGGTGATCGGCCGAGCGACTGGTGAGCACGGCCGGAACGCGGGTGCCGGACCGCGCCGCCGCACGGGCGACCGACCGCCGCAGCTTCGGCCGCCGGGCGACGGCGTCCCCGAGCGACGGCGCCACCAGCCCGGCGTCGCGCAGGCCCTGGGCGACGCCCACCAGGTCGCCGGCCTCCCCCGCCGCCCGCACCCGCGCCGCCGCCACGCCGAGCACCCGGGCCAGCGCCACGGCGTCGGCCTCGTTGGCGGCCTGGGCCGCGAGCGCCGCGCGCAGCGCCGCGACGCGGTCCCCCCGCCCGCGCACGTGGAGCGCGCGCAACGCGGTCCGCCGCGGCGCCGGGAGGGCGGCCGCCGCCGCGCCGCCCGGGCTCAGCGTGGCCTCGCCGGCCGCCATCGCCGCCGCGGCCAGGTCGCCGAGGCGCGCCTCCACCGTGGTGCGCCCGGCCGGCCGGATCGCGAGCAGGCGGGAGAGGCCCCCCCCCCCCCCCCCGGCCCCCCCGGCGCCCGCGGCGGGGGCCGGGGGGGGGGGGGGGGGGGGGGGGGGGCGGGGGGGGGGGGGGGGGGGGGGG
>DAISWG010000029.1:28190-44123 GCA_036826475.1 Miltoncostaeaceae bacterium
CTCGTCGGGCCTCTTGCGGTGCGCCGCCCGCCGGGCCGGGACGGTGAACGTGGCCGTGCGGGTGCCCTGCGCCGCCGTTGTGGCCGCGTCCTGCGGCGCCAGGGTCACCCGGTAGACGCCCGGCGCCAGCCGGCCGAGCCCTAGCGTGACGGTCCCGGTCCGGGCCGTCGCGATCCGCCGCACGAGCGTCGCGCGCCGGAACACCAGCCCGGTGGCGCCGGTGGCCTGACCCGCGAGGGCGGCGGTGACCGTCACCGTGCCGGCGCGGGAGCGGCGGACCGACAGGCGCGTCACCCGCCCGGGGTCGGCCGGGGCCTCCGCCGCCCGGGCCTCCGGCGCCGCCCCGATGGCCTCGAGTGCCCGACGGGCGCTCGCGCGCCCGCCGGTGGCCACCCGCCCCGACAGCGACGGCAGGGGGTCGACCCCGGCCAGGATCGCGGCGCGCAGGCCGGCGACGTCCAGGGAGGGCCGCTGCGCGAGCAGCAGCGCCGCGATCCCTGAGACCACCGGCGCCGCGAAGGAGGTGCCGCTCGCGTAGATCAGATCGCGGCCGTCGGGGGCGCCGCCGATGCAGTGCAGGGCCAGGTCGTCGACGGCGAAGCCGTCTCCCGTGACCGACCCGTTCGAGCTCATCCGCAGGCGAAACAGGACCGACGGGCGCCCCTGCGCGGGCGTGAGGTCGCCGTCGCCCGAGATGAAGCCGTCGGTGTCGCCGGTCAGCGTGTCCTGCTGGGTCCACGAGGAGCCGCCGTTGGCGGACGTCTCGAAGTACAGCCCGTCGGGGCTGACCGTCTGGCTGCGGTACTGGATGTCGATGCGGCATCCGACGCGGTCCGAGAGGTCGACGGGGGCGGCCCACTGGATCCAGTGGCTCACGTCGTCGCCGTAGGGGCCGCCCGGCGAGTCGGCGATGCTCCAGGCGCCGCTCGCGGCCCGCTCGGTGGTGCGCTGCCAGGTCCCGCCGGTCCCGCCGGTCGTCCACCGCCCCGCCAGCGGCGTCTCGAAGTCGTCGGCGGCGAGCTCGGCCCACGGCGGCGCGGTGGTCAGCATGCCGACGCCGGGCGCGGCGAGGTCGACCGTCCGGGCGCCGTGGTTGGAGAAGCCGGCGAGGCCGTCGCGCTCGTCGGTCGCCGCGACGCAGATCACGTTCGGCAGGTCGAACGCGCAGGGGTAGTTGGGGGTCCCGGCGTCCAGGTCGCGGCCGTCGTTGCCGGCCGACGTCACGAACAGCACGCCGGGCGCCGCGGCGATCGCGGCCTGCTCGGCGCTCGAGGGGGTGGGGCCGCCGAAGCTGGCGTTGACCACCCGCGCCCCCATCCGCTGGGCGTAGCCGAAGGCGGCGACCACGTCGGAGATGGTTGCCGACCCGCTCGGCGAGTTGACCCGCAAGGGCATGATCCGGGTGAGGGGGGCCACCCCCGCGATCCCGTATCCGTCGTCGGCGCGCGCCCCGATGATCCCGGAGACGGCGGTGCCGTGCGGGAAGAGCCCGAGGTCGCGCGGGTCGTTGTCCCCGTCGCGCCAGTCCCAGCCGCGCCAGTCGTCGATCAGGCCGTTGCCGTCGTCGTCCGCGCCGTTCGACTCGCGGCCGCCGCCGGTCTCGCCCGGGTTGGTCCAGACCGCGGACGCGAGGTCCGGGTTGTCGTACGCGATGCCCCCGTCGACCACGGCGACGGTCACCGCGGGGCTGCCGCGGGTGATCGCCCACGCCTCGGGGACGTCGGCGTCGGCGTCCGGGAGGCCGACGACGCGGCCGCCGTTGACCTGGCCGGCGTTGTGCAACCAGTACTCCTCGCCGGCGAAGGGGTCGCCGGGGACGGCGGTGGACGACACGATGCGGTTCGGCTCCGCCCACCGCACCCCCGGCGTGGCGCGCAGGCGGGCGACCGCCTCGGGGACGGTCTCGGCGCGGCCCGTCGGCACCAGGCGGATCCCGGCGGCCGGGGTCCCCACCTGCTGGCCGCCGACGCCGGCGCCGGGCGCGGCCCCCACCAGGACCTCGCCGGGCACCCACGCCGGTGACGCCCCGGCCGCCGCGGGCGGGTGGGCCGCGGCGGCGGTGGCCGCGAGGGCGGCGAGTGCCGCCAGGGCGACGCGGATGCCGGGTCGGGTGACCACCGCCGGACGGTATGAGCAGGTTCTGACGACTGTCAAACGCCGCCGCCACCCCGTGACGGCGCTGTCAGGGCGCGGGGTGGTCCCCGCCGCGGAGCTGCGCGGCGGCGTGCGTGGCGATGGGGGCCACCACCGCCCACCCGTCGCGGGCGCCGCCGGTCGACCCCGGCAGGTTCACCACCAGCGTGCGCCCCCGGACGCCCGCGACCCCCCGCGACAGCATCCCGTGGGGCGTCACGCGGAGCGAATCGGCGCGCAGCGCCTCGGGGATGCCGGGCACCAGGCGTTCGCAGACGGCGACCGTGGCCTCCGGGGTGCGGTCGCGCGGTCCGAGCCCCGTCCCCCCCGTGGTCACGACCACGTCGGGCGCGTCGGGCGCGTCGCACATCGCGGCGAGGAGCGCCGAGAGCGCCTCCGGCTCGTCGGGGACCACCTCGCGGCGCACCACTGCGGCGCCGTCCGCCTCCGCCGCCTCGGCCAGGGCCGGGCCGGAGCGGTCGTCCCGCTCGCCGCGGAACGCGCGGTCGGAGACCGTCACCACCGCGACCCGCAGCGCGGGCCCGTCGCTCACGGCTCGGCCTTCGTCTTCTCCAGCAGCCGGACCCGCTCGATGACGATGCCCGCGTCGATCCCCTTCACCAGGTCGTACACGTTCAGCGCCGCGACGCTCGCCGCGGTGAGGGCCTCCATCTCCACGCCGGTGCGGGCGGTCGTCTCGACCGACGCGGTGATCGTCACGGCGCCCGCCTCGGCGTCGACGGTCACATCGACGCCCGCCCGGTCGATCGGCAGCGGATGGCACAGGGCCACCAGCTCGGGGGTCCGCTTGGCGGCCATGATCCCCGCCACCCGAGCCACGGCGGCGGCGTCGCCCTTCGGCAGCGTCCCGTCGCTCATCGCGCGGGCGCTCTCGGGGCGCATCCGCACGACGGCCTCCGCCACCGCCCGGCGCAGGACGGGCGGCTTGTGGCCCACGCCGACCATCCGCGCCTCGCCGCGGGCGTCGAGGTGGGTGAGCCGCGGGGCCTCGCTCACGCCGCGCCCCTGCGCCGCCGCCGGTCGGCGGTGCGCTTGCGCGCGATGTCCGCCTGCTGGGCGGCGAGCCACTTGCCGACGTCGTTCTCCCGCACGATCCGCTTGATCTCCTGGATGCGGATGGCCCGCTCGTCGGCCGGCATCACCAGCGCCTGGTGCAGCGCCTCGGCCTGGGCCTCGACGTCGAACGGGTTGATCGTGATCGCGAAGTGCCCGAGCTCCTCGTGGGCGCCGGCGTTCTCGGACAGGATCATCACGCCGTCGCGCTCGTTCACGAGCGGCGCCTCCTTCGCGATGAGGTTCATCCCGTCGAAGATCGGGTTCACGATCAGCACGTCGTAATGCTTGTAGGCGGCGACGGCGCGGTGGATGTTGCTCTCGAAGCGCAGGTCGATCGGCATCCAGTCGGTCGTGCCGTGCTTCGTGTTGATGTGGCTCACCACGTCGCGGATCTTGGCCACGTACTCGACGTACTCGTCCACGTCCTGCCGCGACGGCTGGAGCATCGCGAAGAAGGTGATGTCCTCGTGGAACTCGGGGTGCCGGTCCAGGAACACGTCGAACGCCTTGAATCCGCGGAGCGTGTTCTTCGACAGGTCGGTGCGGTCGACGCGGACCACCAGGTGGGCGCGCCGCCGCCGCAGGATCGGCCCCTCCTCCTCGGCCACCCCCGGCGTCCGGGCCAGCTCCTCGAACATCGGCGCGTTCACCGAGATCGGGTACGAGCGCACCCACACGTCCCGGCCCTGCCAGCGCACCTGGCGCCGCTCGTAGTCGACCTCCAGGTCCAGGAGGTCCTCGCAGCAGAGCAGGAAGTTGCGCGAGTAGGCGCGGGTGTGGAACGCGACGATGTCGTTGGCCAGCAGGCCCTTCAGGATCCCCTCGCGGATGTGCGGCGGCAGGATCCGCCAGTAGTCCGGCTGGCTCCACGGGATGTGGACGAAGTGGTGCAGGAACGCGTCCGGGTGGGCCTGGCGGATCGCGGCGGGGGCGGTGTACAGGTGGTAGTCGTGGAGCATCACCACCCGGCTCGGGTCCTGGTCGAGCTCCTCGATCACCGCCCGCCCGAAGGCCTCGTTGGCCGCGAGGTAGCCGTGCTCCCACGCGTCGAGCTCCTCGCGGCGCACGTCCGGGGCGTTGCTCAGGTCCCAGAGGTAGTGCTGGATGAACCAGAGCATCGGGTTGGCCACGACGTTGTAGTAGGAGTTGTAGGTGTCGTGGTCGATCGGCACGAACCGCAGGCGCGTGTCGAGCCCGAAGTCCTCGATCGGGAAGCTGCCGCCATCGTGCGTGGCGGCCATCGCCTCGTCGCCGTCGCTGATCGCGGCCGACACCCACAGCGCCGGGGTGTGCTCCACCAGCCCCAGCAGGGCGGTCACCAGGCCGCCTCCGCCGCGTTCCTGTCGCAGCTCGCCGTCCGGGCCGTGGCCGAAGGTCACGGGCCCCCGGTTCGACACGAGGATGAGCGGGGCGGGGCGACGGCTCACGGCGGGACCTCCGAAGCTACACTCTACGCCCCGTCGCCGGCCCCCACCGGCGGTCGCCCACCGTGCTGAACGTCCGCCTCTATCGCACCTGCTGGTTGGTCGCGGGCGTCGCCCTCGTCGTCGCGCTGCTGACCCTGCAGACCCCTGACCCGGGTCCCGACGCCGCGCTCCCGTCGGCGATCGACGGCCAGGGGACGCTCGTCCTGGCGGGCGAGCTGGCAGGCATCGCGCCCGAGCGCGCCGCGGGCTCCGGCCCCGACCAGGCCGCGGCGCGGTGGGTGCAGGACCAGCTGGCCCAGGTCCCGGGCGACACGCGGGTGCAGGTGCAGGAGCTGGAGGCCCGCGACGACGGCGAGCCGGTGCAGCTGCGCAACGTGTACCTGGCGGTGCCGGGCGCCGCCGGGCGCCCGCGCGGCGGCATCGTGGTGATCGCGCCGCGCGACACCCCCGCGGGCGTGCGCGCCGGCGCCAGCGCGACCGCGGTGCTGCTGCGGCTGGCCAACGCGTCGGCCACCACCCGCCACACACGTCCGCACCTCTTCGTGTCCACGGACGGCAGCACGGTGGGCAACGCGGGGGTGCGCTGGTTCCTGGAGCGCTTCTCCGCCTTCCCGATCACCGCGGCGGTCGTGCTGGACGCGCCGGGCGAGGCCAACGGCGACCGCATCCACGTCTGGACCGCGGGCCGCACCGACCGCCAGGCCCTCGGGCTGGGGAGCATCGCCGACTCGGCCATCGAGCGCGCCGGCGGCCGGACCGACGGCATGCCGTCGCTCACCGAGCAGCTCATGCGCCTGGCGGTGCCGCAGACCTTCGGCGACCAGGGCGCCACCATCGCCGACGGCATCCCGGCCGTGACCCTCTCCAACCGCGGCGAGTCGCCCCTGCGGCCGGGGCGCGAGCCCACCGAGGAGCGCATGGCCCTGGTGGCGAACGCCGCCAACAACCTGCTGGGCGCCCTCGACGGCGCGACGTCCGTCCCGGCGGCCGACGGGACCCTCGCGTTCGCGGGCAAGTTCCTGCGCCCCACCGTCGCGCGGCTGGCGCTCCTGCTGCTGGCGCTCCCGGTGCTCGTCGCGACGCTCGACATCGTCGCCCGCCGGCGCCGTCAGGGGGTCCCGCTGGGCGACGGCCTGCGCGCCGTCGGCGTCCGGGCCGTCCCGATCGGCGTGGCCGTGTTCGTGGCCCACCTGCTCGCGCTCGCCGGCCTGCTGCCCGGCGCCGCCGCCGGCGCCCCGCCGTTGCCGGCGGAGGCGCGCTTCGGCGCGCTCGCCGGTCTGGCGATCGCGATCGCGGCCGGCGCGGGGGCGCTCGCCTGGGTGGGGACCCGCCGCCGCGCCCGGCGGATCGGCGCGCCGGCGGCCGCGGAGAGCGCGGCGGCGCTCGCGGTGATCTCGGCCCTGCTCATCGCGCTGTGGATCCTGAGCCCGTTCGCCTTGGCGCTGGCGGTGCCGGCGGCGCACGCCGCCCTGCCTGCGCCCGACGCCGACCGCCCCCGGCACCTGCCCGCCCTGGCCGCGCTGGCGCTGCTGCCGGTCCTGGCGCTCGCCGTCACGACCGCGAGCGTCCTCAACTCCAACCCGCTCTTCGCGGTCTGGTACCTCATCGACACCGTCGCCAACGGCTCGCGCGGCGGCACGGGGCCGCTGGTGGCGGTCCTGTTCGGCGCGGCGCTCTGGTCGATCATCGCCCTGACCTGGGCCCGCGCCGCGAAGGGCGGCGTCGGCGGGACGCGCGCCCGCCGCCGCCCCCGCCGCCCGGCGCGGCCCCGCCCGCCCGCCCGGCTTCCCCGCGCCCGGGCCGCCCGCGAGTAACATCCGCCGCGGTGGCCGCGCGTCTCGCCTTCGTCTCGGTCGTCGTCCCCGTCTACAACGAGCGCGAATCGGTGCGCCCGCTCACGGAGGAGCTCCTGGCGGTGCTCCGGACGCTGGGACGTCGCGTCGAGATCCTCTTCGTCGACGACGGATCGACCGATGGCACCTCCGAGATCCTCACCGACCTGGCCACGTCGGAGCCGGAGGTGGGGGTCGTCCGGCTGCGCCGCAACTTCGGCAAGGCGGCCGCCCTCATGGCCGGCTTCCGCGAGGCCCGCGGCGACGCCATCGTCACGATCGACGGCGACCTCCAGGACGACCCGTCGGAGATCCCGCGCCTGCTGGCGGAGCTCGAGGCGGGCGCCGATCTGGTGAGCGGCTGGAAGCGCGACCGTCAGGACCCGTGGAGCAAGCGCGCGGCGTCCAAGGTCTTCAACGGCGTGACCGCCAAGATGTCCGGCATCGGCCTCCACGACCTGAACTGCGGGTTCAAGGCGTACCGGGCGGAGGTGGTCCGCTCCCTCACCCTCACCGGCGACCAGTACCGCTACATCCCGGTGCTCGCCGCCGACGAGGGCTTCCGCGTGACCGAGCTCGCCGTCAACCACCGCCCGCGCCGGTTCGGACGCAGCAAGTACGGCTTCGAGCGGTACCTGCGTGGGTTCCTCGACCTCATGACGATCCTGTTCATCGGCCGGTTCCGCCAGCGGCCGATGCACCTGTTCGGCGGCCTCGGGGTGCTGTTCATCGCCGTCGGCACCGTCATCTGCGCCTACCTCACGGTGCTGCGGATCCTGGGCGAGAGCATCGGAACGCGCCCGCTGCTGCTGCTCGGCGTCCTGCTGATCGTGGTGGGCGTCCAGCTGTTCTCGATCGGGCTGGTGAGCGAGATGATCCAGCGTTACCACCTGCGGCCGCAGGACGACGAGGCCAGATCGCGGGTCGAGCGCGTCCTCCGCTGACGCCGCCCGGGAGGCGCCCATGCGGGTGATGTGGCTGGGGACGTACGAGCGCGACTACCCCCGTGCGCGCGTCCTCATCGCGGGGCTGCGGGAGCTCGGCGTCGAGGTGGTGGAGCACCACCGGCCGGTCTGGGAGGACCAGCGCCACAAGGCCGGCGCCTTCCTGCGCCCCGGGCCGCTGCTGCGGGCGGGCGGCCGCTTCGCCGCGGCCTGGGCGGGGCTGGGCCGCGAGGTGGCGCACGACCGGGACGTGGACGCCGTGGTGGCCGGCTACCCCGCCCAGCCCGACGCCGTGCCCGCCTGGGCCGTCGCGAAGGCGCTGCGGGTGCCGCTGGTGGTGGACATGATGATCTCGCTGTGGGACACGCTCGCCGGCGATCGCGCCCTGGCGGGCCGGGCCGCCGCCGCGGCGCTGGCCGGGGCGGACCGCGTGACGCTCGCGGCCGCCGACCTGGTGCTCGCCGACACCGCCGCCGGTGCCGACTGGCTCGGCGACCGGTTCGGCGTGCCGCGGAGCCGGGTCGCGGTGGTCCCGGTGGGCGCCGAGCCGGAGCCGTTCGCGCCGCGGCCCGCGCCGGGGGGCCCGCCCGCCGCGCTGTTCTACGGCAAGCTCGCGCCGTTGCACGGCATCGCCACCGTCCTGGAGGCGGCCCGCGCGCCCGGGGTCCCGCCGGTGCGGGTGATCGGCGACGGCCAGCTGGGCCCGTGGCTGGAGGAGGAGCTGCGCCGCGACCGGCCGCCCGGGCTCACCTGGGAGCGCTGGGTGCCGTACGCGCGTCTGGGCGACGAGCTGGGCGCCGCCGCGATCGCCCTCGGCGTCTTCGGCACCAGCGACAAGGCGGCGCGGGTGGTGCCCAACAAGGTGTGGCAGGCGATGGCCGCGCGCCGGCCGGTGGTCACGGCCGACACGCCCGCCGTGCGCGAGCAGCTCGCCGACGGCGACAGCGCCCTGCTGGTGCCGCCCGGCGACGCGCCGGCCCTGGCCGACGCGCTGCGGCGGCTCGCCGCTGACGCGGGCCTGCGCGAGCGGATCGCCGCCGCCGGGCACGAGCGCTGGCGCGGCCACGGCTCCCCCCCCGCCGCCGCCCTGGCGCTGCGTGACGCGCTCGTCCCCCTAGTCTTGCGCCCGTGAGCGCATCCACCGTCACCACCCACGACTGGGGCGACGCCCCCGAGGCCTTCGGGCCCCGCCACGACTTCCGCGAGGCCCTGGTGCTGCGGCGCCTGCTGCCGGCCCTGCCCGGCCCGGTCGTGCTGAACGCCGGCTCGGGGGCCGGGAGCCTCACCCTCAAGATGGTCGATGCGGGGCTGTCGGTCACGTCGGTCGACGCCAGCGCCAAGTTCTGCGACTGGACGCGCGCGGCGCTGGCGGCGCGCGGCGCCCTGGACGGCAACCCCGTCGCGACCGGCGACCTGCAGCATCTGGACCTGCCGGACGCGGCGTTCGACGCCGCCGTCTGCGCCGAGGTGCTGGAGCACCTGGACGACGACGCTGGGGCCCTGGCGGAGCTGGCGCGGGTGCTCCGGCCCGGAGGGCTGCTGATCGTGACCGTCCCGGCCAACCCCTACCGCTACGACTGGACCGACCAGTGGGCGGGCCACCGGCGGCGGTACACGGTGGGGATGCTCGAGGACCGCATGCGCGCCGCCGGGTTCCCGGACGCCCGCGCCGAGGGCTGGGGCTTCCCGCTGACCGGGCTCTACCACCGGCAGGTGTACCGGCGCGCGCTGCGCCGTCGGGTCGCGGCGGGCGGTGGCTCGGCCAACCTGGGGGCGCCGCCGAAGCTCGCCGCCCGGGTGGTCCGCGCCGCGCTCGAGATCGACTCGGCCTTCGTCGGCCGCCGACCCGGGTACCACGGCCTGCTGGCCGTCGCGCACCGGCGTGCCGACTCCGCCTGAGGTCGCCGCCCCGGCCCCCGCCCCCGCGAGCCCCCTGCGCCGCTGGGGCGGCCTCGCGGCCGGCCTGCTCATCCTCGGGTTCCTGGCGTGGGCGCTGGTGGACGGCTGGAAGGCCGTCTCGGAGTACCAGTGGGACCTCGACCCGGGGCTGCTCACCCTCTCATGCCTCGTGCTGGCCGCCTTCTACGTGCTCTCGGGACTCGGCTACACCGCGATCCAGGACGACATGCACCATCCGGGGCCGCCCCGGCGGGTGACCCTGTCGATCTGGGCCACGTCGCTGCTCGGCCGCTACGTCCCCGGCAACGTCCTGATGGTGGTGGGGCGCGTGGTGCTGGCGTACGAGCGCGGCGTGCCGCGGCGGGTGACGCTGGGGGCGACCACCTACGAGCAGGTGCTGACGCTCGGCGTGGCCGCCGCCGCCTCCGTCCTCTACGTGGGGCTGTACGCGGGCACCGACCGCGACGCCCGCCTCTGGTTCCTGGCCCTGCTGCCGCTCGGCCTGGTGTTCCTGCACCCGCGCGTCTTCGGGCCGCTGACCGCGTGGGCGCTGGCCAAGGCGGGGCGCGACCCGCTGCCGCGCCTCATCCCGATGGGCCGCCTGCTCGCGCTGCTCGGCTGGTACACGTTCGTGGCGGGCGTCCTCGGCGTGGGGGTCTGGCTCGCCGTGCGCGCCGCCGCCGGCCCTCAGAGCGGCGGTGTCGCGGAGATCGGGCTGGCGTTCCTGCTCTCGTTCGCCGTGTCGATGGTGGCCTTCATCTTCCCGTCGGGCCTCGGCGTCCGCGAGGGGGCGTTCGCGCTGGCGCTGGCGCAGAACCTGCCCACCGGCGTGGCGGTGGCGCTCTCGGTCGGCACCCGCGTGCTGCTGACCGTCGTCGAGCTGGCGGTGATCGCGGTGCTGGCCGTCGTGGGCCGCAACCGGTGAGGCTGAGCCGCCCGGCGGTCGCCGTCGCGGCGATGATGGCGGTGTACGCGGGGCTCCTGGGCTACCTCTCGGTGCAGCGCCAGCGCGCGTTCTGGACCGGCCGCTTCGACGTGGGGAACATGGTGCAGGCGGTGTGGAGCACCGCGCAGGGGCGGCCGCTCGAGACCACCGACCAGCTCGGCCGCCAGTTCACCCGGCTCGGCGCACACGTCGACCCGATCTTGGTCCTGTTCACCCCGCTCACCTGGACCGGGCACCTGCCCGAGGCGCTGCTGGTGTCGCAGGCCGTCATCGTTTCGACGGGCGCGATCCCGGCGTTCCTGCTCGGCCGCCGCTGGCTGGGCGACGACCGCCTGGCGGTCGCGGGCGCCGCGGTCTACCTGCTCTACCCGCCCCTCATGTGGACGACGGTGGCCGAGTTCCACCCGGTCACGCTCGCGGCCCCGCTGCTGCTGTGGTGCATCTGGGCGGCGGAGGAACGTCGCCACGTGACCCTGACGGTGCTCGCCGCGCTGACCCTGCTCACCAAGGAGGAGGTGGGCCTGGCGCTCGCCGTCCTCGGCGTCTGGATGTTCGTGCGCGGCACCGGTCGCCGGTACGGGCCGGTGCTCGCGGCGGTGTCGGTCGCGTGGGTGGCGTTCGCGATGAAGGTGGTGATCCCCCACTTCAACGAGGGCCGCGGGACGGAGTTCTCGAGCCGCTACGACATCGGCTCGCCCTGGGAGGCGGTGCAGTGGATCGCCGGCTACGACCGCGTCAGCTACCTCGGCGCGCTGCTCATCCCCCTGCTGTTCCTGCCGCTCCTGGCCCCCCTGCTGGCGGCGGGGGCGTTGCCGGAGGTGCTCATCAACGTGCTGGCCGAGTACTTCCCCCAGTACTCCATCCAGTTCCAGTACGTGGCGGTGATCGTGCCGTTCCTGGTGGCCGCCTCCATCCTCGGCCTGGCCACCCTGCGCCGCCGCCCGCCGGCGTTCCTGGCGCCGGCGCTCCGGCGGACGGGCGCGGTGGCCGCCGTGTGGGTGGGGACGGTCGCGCTGTCGGGGGTCTACCTGGGCCCGCTCCCGTGGTGGGGGGCGATCCCCGCCGTCGGGTCGGACGCCCGCACCGAGCAGTACCGGGTGAGCGACCACGCGCGCGTCATGGCGCGGGCGACGGCGCTGATCCCCGGCGGCGTCCCCGTCTCGGCGGGCAACCTCTTCGGGTCCCACCTCTCGGAGCGCGAGCGCGTGTACACCTTCCCCGTGATCGGCGACGCCCGCTGGATCATCGTCGACGCCAAGCGGCCGTACCTGGCCGACCGGCTGCTGCCACGCGCGCACGCGGCGCGGCTCGCGGCCCTGGAGGCCCGCCCGGACGTCCGCCGCGTGTTCCACGAGGACGGCGTGTCGGTGTTCCGGCGGGTGGGCCCGTGACGGGCCGCCGGGCGGCCGGGGCGCTGCTGCTGGGGCTGGGCGCGGCGATGGCGGCCCTCCCCGCCTTCGGCTGGTACACCGCCCCGCCGGTGGGCGCGCCGACCCACGCGAGCGGCTTCGCGGGTGCCGGGCAGCTGTGGCTGCTGCCGGTCCTCGGCGCGGGGGTGGTGCTGGCGGGGGCGCTCCAGCTGTCGGTCCGCCCCGGTGGCGCCGCCGCCACCGCCCGGGTGGCCGGGGCCCTGGCGGCGGCCTGCGGCGCGGTCGCGCTGGCCCTGTCGCTGTGGGCGGCGGCCGACCCCCGGCTGGACCTGTCGGTGGGGCCGCCCGGCGGGCCGGAGCGGGTGCCCGCCGCGATCGACCTGGAGGCCGCCGCCGTGGTCACGCCGATCGTGGCGGGCGCCGTGCTGCTGGTGGGCCTCGGCATGATGCTGTCCGGCCGGCGCCGGTGAGGGCGCCGCTGAGGGCGTGGCTGGCCTCGCGGGCGCTGGTGATCGGCGCCGCGATCGTCTTCAGCGTCCTGCTCGGGATCCCGGCGCGCGGCGTCGACCCGTACGTGCCCGACTGGCTGTCGCTGCTCGGCGGGGGGGACACCACCTGGTACCTGGACGTCGCCCGCCACGGCTACGCGCACGACATGGGGCAGGTCGGCGAGGTGTACACCAACCTCGCCTTCTTCCCCCTGATGCCCGGGATCATGGCGGCCGCGGCCGGCATCGCCGTGAACCCCCTCGTCGCGGCGGTGGTCGTCGCCAACCTCGCGTTCCTGGGGGCTTTGTGGGCGATGTGGGGGCTCACGCGCGGCCGCGAGGGCGGCGTCGCGGCCGATCACGCGGTCTGGACGCTGGCGCTGCTGCCGGCCGCCCTCTACTGCTCGCTGGCGTACACCGAGGGCCTGGCGCTGGCGGGGGCGATCGGCGCCGCCCTCGCGGCCGTCCGCGACCGGTGGGCGCTGGCGGGCCTCCTCGCAGCGGTCGCCGCGCTCAGCCGGCCCACCGGGGGGATCGTGGTGCTGCTGCTGGTGTTGCTGGCCGTGCGCGAGCCCGCTCCGGGCCGCTGGCGGCGGATCGCGCTGGCCGCGGCCCCGAGCGTCCTCGCGGTGGGGGCGTTCCTCGGCTGGATGGCGGCGGCCCGGGGGTCGGCGCTGCTGCCGTTCGAGGCCCAGCGGGCGTGGGACCGCGGGCAGCTCGGGATCGGCCTCGTGACCGACATGCCCCGCGAGGTCGCGGCCGGCTGGGACCTGGTGCGCGACGGCCACTTCACCGCCGCGTGGACGGCGACGGCGCGCGACCTGGCGTTCCTGGTGCTGTACGCCTGGCTGCTGGTGCGCCTCTGGCGGCGCGAGGGTGGCCTGCGCTCCCCGTGGGTGGCGTACTCGGCGGCCGTGCTGGCGATCCCGCTGTCGAGCGGCACGATCCAGTCGTTCGCCCGCCTCGGCCTGCTCGCGTTCCCGCTGGTGTGGCCGCTGGCCGACTGGGTCCACGAGCGGCCCGGGCGCCCCCGCGCCGCCGTCGCCGCCGCGGTGCTGCTCATCGTGCTGCTGGTGGCGCAGCTCGAGATCAGATCGCCCTGAGCACCGCCACCACGGGGTCGTGATCCGACAGCCGCAGCCGCCGCGCGCGACCGCCCCACGCGACCCCCACCTCCCGCGCGCCGGCGTCCAGGCGGTGGGGGGCCTCCACCGTCTCGAGGCCGTGGTGGACGATGCGGTCGATCCCGATCCCGCCGTCCGGGGCGGCGCCCTCCCACCCCCCGGCCGCGAGGGCCGCCAGCGCCGGGTGCGACGGCGGGGCGTTCAGGTCGCCCGCCATCAGGGCGGGACCGCCGCCCGCGGCGGCCAGCACGGCCGCCGCCGCCCGGCCGATCTCGCGGCCCGTCACGTCGGGGTGGCGGGCGTTGTGGCAGTGGACGCTTCCGGCCACCAGCTCGCCGCCGCCCGGCAGCCGCACCCGGGCCAGCACCACCCGGCGCGGCTCGGGGATCCAGCGGGCGAGCTCGCCGCGGGTCAGCCGGAGCTCGCGGGCGTCGCGCAGGATCGTGCGGGGCGGGTTGAGCCGGACGGCCCGGCGGGTGCCCGGGACCAGGGTCAGCCGCGGCGCCACCAGCAGCGCGTTGACGTTGCTCTCGTGGGTGCGCCAGAGGTCCGGGTTGCGCTCCGCCAGGGCGTCCCGCAGCCACGCCGGCCCGATGAGCGGACCCGTGGCGGCCCACACCGCCGCCATCCCCGTCAGCCGCGCGACCTCGCGCACCCCGCGGCGCGACACCTCCTGCAGGGCGCAGACGTCCGGCGCCCAGGCGCGGATGCGCGCCGCCATGTGGCCCGTGAGCTTGCGGTTGAGGTGCACGTGCACGCCGTCCTCCTCGGGACGCCGGAGCCACGTGGAGCGGCGGGTGGGCCCCAGCCCGGGCAGGCCGTCGCGGCCGTGGAACAGATTCCACGTGAGGATCCGGATCGTCTCGGGCGGCACCCGCGGGAGCGTCGTCCCTTGCGAACCGCGGCGCAAGCGTGAACAGTCCCGGCGTGCCCGAGCACCCCACGCCGCCGCCGCGCGGCCCGTCCGCCACTGCCGTCGTGCGTCCCCGCCTGGCCGTGGCCTTCTGGACCGTCGCCGTCCTGGCCTACGCCCTGCTCGGCGCATTCCACCAGCCGTTCTTCCTGCTCGGCTTCTGGGAGTCCATCCCGTACCTGCTCGTGGTGACCTGGATCGCCGGGCGCCTCTTCCCGCGGCCCGTCCCGCCGCTGCCCCCGCGGGACGGCCGGTGAGCTGGGCGGCACACGACCTCGAGCCCTACCTCTTCCGCGCCAAGCTCGGCGGCGTGGTGAGCCTGCCGCTGTGCCTGTTCGGCTCCTACTCCCCCGACATCGCGACGAAGTGGGCCGTGTACGGCCTGGGCTGGTCCGGTCACGAGAAGCTCGTCGACGACCCGGTGGCGCTGCACCGCGGGTTCCCCGGCGTCGGCTTCACCCACTCGCTCGCGTTCGGGCTGCTGGTGGGCGCCGTGATCCTGGCGCTCAGCCGCAACTGGATCTGGGCGTTCTCGTTCGTGCTGGGCGCATGGGCCCACGTGTTCTCGGACACGCTCGACTCGGTCGGGGTGATGCTGTTCTTCCCGTTCACCGAGTGGCACCTCCACTTCGACGTCTGGCAATACGTGGGCCAGGCGGGGAGGAAGGAGGACGCGATCGCCTACTACACGTCGCTCGGCGGGGTGTGGGACATCCTGTGGGCGGTGTGGCTCTCGTTCAACTGGCGCATGTTCACGGCCCACCACTTCCACACCGAGATCGTCCCGCGCGACACGTTCTGGCTCTGGCTGCGCACCAAGGCCAGCGACTCCGTGATGCTCACGGTCTACCGGGCCAGCGCCTTCTTCGGGGTGGCGTCGATCATCGGCTGGTACATCTGGGCCCTGCTCATCAACGACTTCCACGCGGCGCTCGACTGGAGCCTCGGCGGCCCCCAGTGGGCGCCCCGGATCGGGCCCCCCTAGACGCCTCTCGCGGTCAGCGGGTCGCGGCGGCGATCACGCCCGGTGAGGTGGCGCAGCCGCCCTGGCTGCCGAACACCGCGCCCACGAACGTGCCGAGGCGCACGTCGAAGCCCAGGCGCACCACCCCGGGCCGGTCCACCCGCAGATCGGTGCCGAACGGATCGCGCGGCTCCGCGCATGCGGTGCCGCGCTCCACCTGCCAGTACGGCGTGTAGCGCAGCCGCAGGCGGTACGTCCCGGGTTCCTTCACGTCCAGCGTGATGTTGGTCGAGGTCAGCGCGAGCACGGAGATGCCGTCGGCGGGCGTCGCGATCGGCACCGCACGGGGCACCTCGAACACCGTCCAGCCGCCGATCTGCGCCACCCGCTCGAGGCCGGACTCGCCCGAGCGCAGCAGGTCGGCCTCGCGGCGGGCGCTGTAGTCGAGCGGGTCGTCGGGCAGGAACACCCAGCGGACGCCGGTGCGGTGGAGCCACGTCACGTAGCGGCCCGGTGTCAGGTCCTCGTAGAGCGCCTGGTTGGCGGGGAAGTCGTCCTGGCGGAACCACCCGCGCGCGAGCGGCACGCCCCGGCGGGCCAGGTAGTAGGCCTCCCAGTTGTCGGCGGTGGCGACCACCTGCACGCGGTGGTTGGTGTCCGGGTGCTGCTCCAGCCACGAGATGACCGGGTACCAGAAGCGCTCGTCCTGGGCGCGCGAGTCGGCGGCCGTACGCCACCCGGCCACGGCGGGCAGCGCCTGCCAGAGCAGCGCCACCGCCCGCAGCGAGACGGCGATGCCGCCCGGCCCGAACCCCC
>DAISWG010000030.1:0-35395 GCA_036826475.1 Miltoncostaeaceae bacterium
CGTGCTGGCGTGGGTGGAACTGCTGGCGCTGCCGCACGCCGTGCACGCGGCGGGGGGGGGGCTGGCGCGCCCGCCGGTCTCGCTGGGCCCGCGGGGGGGGCATCCTTGCGCCCCCGGTGTGGGGGGGCCCGGGGGGAGGGGGCTGGCCCCAGAATGGACCCGCCGCTGGCCGTGGACGTCGGGATCGGCGACACCTGGCTGGAGGCCAAGTGACCGAGGCCGAGGCGTACCGGGTGCTGGAGGTCCACCCCTCGGCGCGACCCGAGGTGGTCCGGGCGGCGTTCGGGGCCCTCCGCGAGATCTGCCTGCGCGAGGATGGCGACGGCGCGCCGCAGCGCCTCGCCGAGCTCAACCGTGCCTTCCGGACGGTGGGCGAGCGTGCGGAGGCCGCCCCGCAGTAGGCTCGCCCCGGGAGGTGCGCCATGGGGGCCTACGAGGACACGTACCGCCGCTGGCAGCAGGACCCGGAGGGGTTCTGGGCCGAGCAGGCCGCGCTCGTCGAATGGGAGCGTCCGCCCGACCGGATCCTCGACTCGTCGGAGGCGCCGATCCACCGCTGGTACGCGGGCGGCCGCCTCAACACCTGCCACAACGCCCTGGACCGTCACGTCCGCGACGGGCGCGGCGACCAGGCGGCGCTCATCCACGACAGCGCGGTCACCGGGCGCGTCACGACGCGCACCTACGCGGGGCTGCGCGACGAGGTCGCCCTGTTCGCCGGGGCGCTGCGGCGCCTGGGCGTCGAGCGCGGCGACCGGGTCGTCATCTACATGCCGATGGTCCCCGAGGCGGTCGTCGCCATGCTCGCCTGCGCCCGCCTGGGCGCGGTGCACTCGGTGGTGTTCGGCGGGTTCGCGGCCCACGAGCTGTGCTCGCGCATCGACGACTGCCGCCCGCGGGTCCTCGTCGCCGGGTCGTGCGGTGTCGAGCCGAACCGGGTGGTCGAGTACATGCCGATCGTCGAGCGGGCGCTCGGGATGGCCACGCACCGGCCCGAGCGCGTGGTGGTGCTCCAGCGCCCCCAGTGCGAGGCGGCGCTCACGCCGGGACGCGACCTCACGTGGGAGCAGGCGCTGGAGGGCGCCGAGCCCGCCGACCCCGTCACGGTGGAGGCCACCGACCCGCTCTACATCCTCTACACGTCCGGAACCACCGGGCAGCCGAAGGGGATCGTGCGCGACAACGGCGGTCACGCCGTCGCGCTCACGTGGTCGATGGGCAACGTCTTCGACGCCCATCCCGGCGAGGTGTACTGGGCGGCGTCCGACATCGGATGGGTCGTCGGCCACTCCTACATCGTCTACGGACCGCTGCTCCAGGGCTGCACGACGGTGATGTACGAGGGCAAGCCGGTGGGGACCCCCGACGCCGGGGCGTTCTGGCGGGTCTGCGCCGACCACGGCGTCGACGTGATGTTCACGGCGCCCACGGCCATCCGCGCCATCAAGCGCGACGACCCGGGCGCCACGATGGCGGCGGGCCACGACCTGTCGCGCCTGCGCACCCTGTTCCTGGCCGGCGAGCGCTGCGACCCGGACACGCTCGAATGGGCGGGCGGGCTGCTCGGGACCCCCGTGATCGACAACTGGTGGCAGACCGAGACCGGCTGGCCGATCGCGTCGAACCCCATGGGCATCGAGGTGCTGCCGGTGAAGCCCGGATCGCCGTCGCGCGCGGTCCCCGGGTTCGACGTCCACGTGCTCGACGAGGCCGGCGCCGACGTGGCGCCCGGCCGGATCGGCGCGATCTGCATCCGCCTGCCGCTGCCCCCCGGCTGCACCCCCACGCTCTGGAACGCCGCCGACCGCTGGATCGAGACGTACCTGGCCCGGTATCCGGGCTGGTACCTGACCGCCGACGCGGGCTACATCGACGCCGACGGCTACCTGTTCGTGATGAGCCGCACCGACGACGTCATCAACACGGCCGGCCACCGGCTGTCGACCGGGGCGATGGAGGAGGTCCTCGCCGGCCACCCCGACGTGGCGGAGGGCGCGGTGGTGGGCGTCGCCGACCCGGTGAAGGGCCAGGTGCCCGTGGGCTTCGTGGTGCTGAAGTCCGGGGTGGACCGGCCCGAGGACGACGTGGCCGCCGAGCTCGTCGCCCGCATCCGCGACGAGGTCGGACCGGTCGCGTCGTTCAAGCAGGCGCGCGTGGTGCGCGCCCTGCCGAAGACCCGGTCCGGCAAGGTGCTGCGCGGGACCATCCGCGCGATGGCGGACGGGGAGGAGTGGCGGATGCCCGCCACCATCGAGGACCCCGCCGTGCTCGACGACTTCCGGGACGTCCTGACCGGCCTGGGGCGGCAGCCGTCGGCTGCCACCCCCGACTGACCGGGGGTCCCGGCCCTAGGCGGCCGCGGCTGCGGCCGCACGGGCGTCGTGCGCCTGGCTGCGGCGGAGGGTGCCGGCCGCCATCAGCGTGCCCAGCGTGAGCCAGAAGCCGCCCGCCAGCAGGGCGCCGCCGAGGGAGGAGAGCGGCAGCAGGGCGACCCAGCAGAGCGGCAGGCCGGCGGCGAACCCGCGGGCGACGGCGCCGGAGCGCCAGAGGGCGACCGCCAGGCCGATCCAGCCACCCGCCCACAGGAGGTTGGACAGGGGGGCCGCCACGACGAACCAGGCGGGGTCTCCGCCGTTGACGTTCGATGCGGTGCAGGTGGCCGCCAGGGCCGCCTGGCCGATCACGGCGGCCGTCGCGGCCCGGCGTCCCAGCAGCGAGCCGGCGCGGCGGCCCAGGGCGACCGTCGCGGGGATCGTCAGGACCAGGATGCTCGCCAGCAGCACCAGGATCGTGTGCTCCACGGTCGTCTCGACCCGATCCGGCTGGATGTCGGGGCGCGTCGCGTAGAGCGCCCCCGTGCCGGCCATCACGGCGCCGGCCAGGACGGCGATCCGGCCGGCGAGCCGGTCGGGGAACAGGCGGGACAGGACGTCGAACATGGTCGGGGCTCCTCCGGTCCGCGACGGCCCGTGCCGTCGTCGTGGTGAAGGCTCGCCGGGGCACCCCCCGCGCCGCGTCGCCCGGCGGTCGCGACCGGGCGCCCCGGCGCGGCGCGACCGCGTGCGACCACGGGCTGACGTGGATGCGACCACGGGATGACGCGGCCGCGCCCGGCGTCCTCCTACGATGCGCCGCGTGGAGACGGTCGCACGCATCCAGCGCGCCCTTCGCGTGCCGCAGCCGGTCGACCTGGCCATCGCCGGGGCCATCGCCCTGTGGGCGTTGATCGAGGCGGTCGCGGTGGACGGGCCGGGGAGCCTGCCCGTCCGGATCCTGGCGGCGCTGCTCTACTCGGTGCCGCTGCTGTGGCGGCGCCGGTTCCCGATCCCCGTGCTGGCGCTCATCTGCGCGGTGCTGGTGCTGCGGGCCGCCACGGCGGACACCCCCGACTACGGGGTCATGCCGTTCCCCGCGATGCTCATCGCGACGTTCTCGGTGGCGTGCCACGTCCGGCCGCTCGCCCTGGCGCTGCCGCCGGTGGCGCTGCCCGTCGCGGCGATGCTGACCACGCTGCGCTCCGACTACTGGAGCGGCGGCACGACCCCCGGGGACGTCGCGATCCTGACCTTCTTCGTGGCCGCGGCCTGGGTGGCGGGCCGGGTGGTGCGCACGCGCTCCCAGCAGGCCGCCGCCGCCCGCGCCGAGAGCGGCGAGCGCGCCCGCGAGGCCGTCGCGGGGGAGCGCACCCGCATCGCCCGCGAGCTCCACGACGTGGTGGCGCACTCCGTGTCGATCATCGCGGTGCAGGCCGGCGCGGCCGAGGCGTACGTCGACCGCGACCCCGCCCGGGCGCGGGAGCACATCGGGGCGGTCCGCCGCACCGCCGCCGAGACGCTCACCGAGATGCGCCGCCTGCTGGACGTCCTGCGCGAGGACGAGGCGTCCTACACGCCCCAGCCCACCCTCGCCGGGCTGGAGCGGCTGGTCGACGAGGTGCGCGCCACCGGCGTCCCCGTGGAGCTGACCCGCGAGGGCGACGTGGAGGGCCTGCCGGCCGGCATCGACCTGGCGGCGTACCGGATCGTCCAGGAGGCGCTCACCAACGTCCGCCGCCACGCGGGCGGCGCCCCCACCCGGGTGCACGTGCGGCGGGCCGGCGGGTCGCTCGAGGTGGAGGTCGTCAACGCGGCGCCCACCCAGCCGGGCGAGGGCCCGGGCGGCGGCCATGGCCTGGTGGGGATGCGCGAGCGGGTGCGCCTCTACGGGGGCTCGCTCGACGCCGGCAGCGGCGACGACGGCGGCTTCGCGGTGCGCGCGCGGCTGCCGCTCCAGGAGCCCGCGTGATCCGGATCGTCCTGGCCGACGACCACGCGCTCATCCGCGGCGGCCTCGCCGCGATGCTGGGGGCGGAGGACGACATCGCGGTGGTGGGCGAGGCCGCCGACGGCGGCGAGGCCGTCGAGCTCGCCCTCCGCGAGCGTCCCGACGTGGTGGTGATGGACATCCGGATGCCGGTGGTCGACGGCATCGAGGCCACCCGCCGGCTCGCGGAGCACGGGCTTGCGTCGTCGGTGCTGGTGCTCACCACGTTCGACCTCGACGACTACGTGTACGAGGCGCTCCGCGCCGGGGCCGGCGGGTTCCTGCTGAAGGACGCGTCCCCCGCCCGGCTGGCGGAGGCCGTGCGCACCGTCGCCGCCGGCGAGGCGCTGCTGGCGCCCGCCGTCACCCGCCGCCTGGTCGAGCGGTTCGTGCGCCGGCCGCCCCCGGGTGAGCGTCCGGGCGCGCCCTTCGCGGAGCTGACCGAGCGCGAGGCCGAGGTGGCGGTCCTCATCGCGCGCGGGCTGTCGAACGCCGAGATCGCGGCCCGGCTGCACCTGAGCGAGGCGACCGTCAAGACGCACGTCGGCCGCGTCCTGGGCAAGCTGGGCGTCCGCGACCGCGTGGGGGCCGTGGTGCTGGCGTTCGAGCGCGGGTTGGTCGAGCCGGGGAAGCCGGAAACTCCGCTATCCTGACGGGAATGCCGACTTTGCCGGCCGTCCACCCGCTCCAGCCGCGCTTCGCCCAGGCGATCACGGGCGCCCTGGCCCTGGAGGCGGCGATCTTCGACCAGGCGGCCGTGCTCGCCGTGGCCCTCGCGCTGGTGCTGCTGTCGCTGCTGGGGCCGCGCTGGTCGCCGGTCGCGTGGCTGTTCCGCCGCATCGCGCCGCCCGCCCGCGACCTGGAGCCCGCGGCGCCGGTCCGCTTCTCCCAGGCGCTCGCGGCGGTGTTCCTCGCGGTCGCGCTGGCGCTCGTGCTGGGCGGGCAGGACCTGCTCGGCTGGATCGTGGCCGGCCTGGTGGCCGCCGTCGCCCTGATCTCGGCGGTCACGGGCGTCTGCGTCGGCTGCGAGGCCTACCGCCTGCTGCTCGCGCGGCGGGGCGGGGGGGAGGGGGATCTGCGGGCCGACCTCGGGCTGCCCGGCAGCGGCCCATGGCTGGTGGTGCTGACGGCGCCGGGGTGCGCCCGCTGCGAGCCGGTCGCCCGCGAGGTGGAGCGCGCGGCCGCCGGCAGGCAGGTGGTGCGCGTGAACCTGGCCGAGCACCCGAGGGCTGCCGCCCTGCCGGTGCGGAGCGTCCCGGCGGCCCTCGCGATCGGCGCCGACGGGCGGCTGCGGAGCGCCCGCGCGGGGCGGCTCGGGGGACCGGAGATCGCCGAGGTGGTCGCGGCCGTCTGATCGCCGCGAGGGCCGCGCGGCGGTGCTCGCCACGCGGAGTCCGCGGGTCTATACTCGACCACCTTCCGCGACGGACGGATCCACGTTCCGTGCCCGGAATCCTTATCCGCAACGAGGACGACCCCATTCCCATGACCACTGACCAGCCCGAGCTCGTGACCCCCGAGGTGGAGGACACCGCGCTCGACACCCCCGAGACCGAGGCACTCGACCTCGACAGCCCGGTCCGCGCGCTCGACGGCCCCGAATACGTCGAGGTCGACGGCGAGATGGTGCCGAACTACGACCTCACCCTGCCGCTCTTCTCGGAGGGGGACGTCGTCACCGGGAGGGTGGTCAGGGTCGACAAGGACGAGGTGCTGGTCGACATCGGGTACAAGAGCGAGGGCGTCATCCCGCTGCCCGAGCTGTCGATCCGCAAGAGCGTCAAGCCCGAGGAGGAGGTCTCCCTCGGCGAGTGGGTCGACGCCCTGGTCATGCAGAAGGAGGACCAGGACGGCCGCCTGATCCTGTCCAAGAAGCGCGCGCGCTTCGAGAAGGCGTGGAAGCGCATCGAGGCCGCCGCGGCCGCGGGCGAGCACGTCGAGGGCACGGTCATCGAGGTGGTCAAGGGCGGGCTCATCCTCGACCTCGGGGTCCGCGGCTTCCTGCCCGCCTCCCTGGTGGACATCCGTCGCGTCCAGGACCTCGACGAGTTCCTGGGCCGCAAGCTCGAGTGCAAGGTCATCGAGCTCAACCGGAACCGGAACAACGTGGTGCTCTCCCGGCGCGCCGTCCTGGAGGACGAGCGGCGCGAGGTGCGCCAGAAGATCCTGGACGACCTCCAGCCCGGCCAGGTGGTGGAGGGCGTCATCTCCAACATCGTCGAGTTCGGCGCGTTCGTGGACCTGGATGGCATCGACGGCCTGATCCACATCTCCGAGCTGTCGTGGAGCCACGTCAACCACCCGTCGGAGATCCTCGCCATCGGCGAGAAGGTCAACGTGAAGGTGCTCGACATCGACCGCGACCGCCAGCGGATCTCCCTGGGCCTCAAGCAGACCCAGGCCGACCCGTGGCAGAGCGTCATCGAGAGCTACCAGGTGGGCGACGTCGTCGAGGGGCGCGTGACCAAGGTCGTCACGTTCGGCGCCTTCGTCGAGATCCACTCGGGGGTGGAGGGCCTGGTCCACATCTCCGAGCTCGCCGCGCACCACGTCGAGAACCCGCGCGAGGTCGTCAACCAGGGCGACGTCCTGGCCGTCCGGGTGATCGAGATCGACGCCGACCGGCGCCGCCTCTCGCTGAGCCTGAAGCGGGTGGCCGACGGCGACGAGATCCAGCACCACCTCCCGGACGAGATCCGCAACGCGGTGGTCGCCGACGACGAGTCGCCGGTGAGCGTGTCCGCCGACGGCGACCCGGACCCCGTCGCCGAGATCGATCCCGACGCCGACGCGATCGCCGTGGCCGAGCCGGCCACGGTCGAGGACGAGGCGGACGCCGAGGCGCAGGCCGCCGAGGCCGAGGTCGAAGCCGAGCCGGCCGCCGAGGTGGAGGCCGAGCCGGCTGCCGAGGTCGATGCCGAGCCGGCCGCCGAGGTGGAGGCCGAGCCGGTTGCCGAGGCCGAGGCGGAGGCCGAGCCGGCCGTCGAGGCCGAGGTCGAGGCCGAGGCCGACGCGGAGATCGAGGCGGAGGCCGCGCCGGCCGCGGCGGGGGACGACGAGCCCGAGGCCTGAGGTGGCCGGGGGGCGCCCGCCGGCGCCCCCCGTGCTGGGCCTGACCGGCGGGATCGGGTCGGGCAAGTCCGAGGCGCTGCGCGCCTTCGCGGAGCTGGGGGCGGCGACCCTCTCCAGCGACGACGCCGTGCACGCCGCCTATGCGCGGCCCGAGGTGGTCGAGCGCGTGCGCGCCCGCTTCGGCGACGCGGTGGTCGGCGCCGACGGATCGGTCGACCGCGCCCTGCTCGGGCCGCGCGCGTTCGCCGAGGAGGGCGGCCTCGCGGCCCTCGAGGCCATCGTCCATCCCCTCGTCGGCCAGGCGCGCGAGGAGTGGATCGCCGCCCAGGCCGGCGCCGAGCCGCCCCCGCCGCTGCTGGTGTGCGAGGTGCCGCTGCTCTACGAGGTGGGCCTGGCGGACCTGTTCGACGCCGTCCTGGTGGTCACGGCCTCCGACGACGTGCGCCGCGCGCGGGTGGAGGCCCGCGGCCAGGACTTCGCGGCCCGGGCGGCGCATCAGATGCCGGAGGCGGACAAGCTCGCCCGCGCCGACGCCCATTACGTGAACGACGGCGACCGCGACGCCCTGCGCGGGTGGGTTGCCGACCGCTACGCCGAGTACGCTGGGCCATCTCCGCATGGCCCGCCCGTCCGTCACTGAGCGCGCGTCCCGGAGGGCGGCGTCCGCCCGCCCGGCGCCCACGCGCGCCCGCCCGCGCCGCCGCCGCCGCGGGGTCGTCCTGCTGGCCTTCCTCGTGGTCGTCGCCGCGTTCGGGGTGGCCTGGTACGAGGTGCACCAGACGATGCCGGCGTGGTACGCCCGCCTCTGGTATCCCCTGCGCTACGAGGAGCCGATCCGCACCGAGGCGGCACGCAACGCGCTCGACCCGGCGCTCGTGGCGGCGGTGATCGACACCGAGAGCGGCTTCGCCCCCGACTCGCGGTCGCAGCAGGGGGCGGTCGGCCTGATGCAGATGCTCCCCGAGACGGCGCGCTTCGTCACGACCCTCCCGCGGCGGCCGAGCCCGCCCCCGGGGAACCTCGAGGCGCCGGAGGTGAACATCGCCTACGGGACGCGCTATCTGCGCTACCTGCTCGACCGTCACGGCTCGCTCGACGTGGCCCTCGCCGCCTACAACGCGGGCGAGACCAACGTCGCGCGGTGGATCGACCAGGCGGCCGCCGGCGGCCGCACGCTCGACATCCCCGACGACATCCCCTTCCCGGAGACCCGCAGCTTCGTGCGGCGCGTCGAGGCGGCCGTACCGATCTACCGGCGGGCCTACGGCGACCGGCTGGGGCCGCCGCCGGGTCCCTGACCCCGGCGGGGCCGCGCCCCGATCGCGGCGCTACCGCCGCTCGATGAGCTCGATCCGGTAACCGTCCGGGTCGGTGACGAACGTGATCCGCGACCCGCCGGGGTACGCCTCGTAGGGCGGCTTGTCCGGCTGGATGCCGAGCTCGGCCAGGGCGGCGAGCTCGGCGTCGAGGTCCTCGGTGGTCAGCGCGATGTGCCCGTACGCCTCGCCGAGCTCGTACGGCTCGGTGCGCCCGTCGTTGAGGGTCAGCTCCAGCCGGTCGCCGTCCCCGGGGAGGCCCATGAAGATGATCGTGGCCGTGTCGCCGCCCACCCGCTTGCGACCGCGCTCCTCGAAGCCCAGCGCGTTGTAGAAGGCGAGGGACCGGTCCTCGTCCAGGATGCGGACCATCGTGTGGATCAGCTCGACGGGCATTGCGGCCTCCGGCGTCAGGGGACGCCCGCCAGCCTAGTGGCCCCCGGCATCGCACCGCCCCGCAATTGGGGGCAGCCGGTGGCGCCTGAGTCGGCGCCACCGGCTGAGGTGCGAAGCCCCGCGTCCCGGTCGCGGGGCCTGGCTGCCGATGCTTCCGATGTCCTCCCGAGTCACCGTCGCATCGACTGGGGGAACTGTAGGCCGGGACCCCGGGGCCGCTCCTTGGCCCCCGCGCCGAAAAACGTGCCGTCCGGCTCGGCCCTCGGTCCAGGGCGGGGCCGCCCCGCGGCGGTCGTGCCCGTCAGCCGTCCGCGTCGAGGGCGTCGATGGCCTCCTGGCACCAGCGCGCGAAGGCGCGCTGGGCGTGCACGCCCTTGCGGAGGGCCAGGACGAGATAGCGATCGGCGGTCGGCGACAGCCCCGCGATCTCCTCCTCGAACTCGGCGCAGCGCCGCTCGTGGGCCGCCTTCAGCCCGCGCAGCCGCGCGGCGACCTCCGCGTCGGGCAGCCCCTCGGCGAGCGTGAGCTTGACGAGCGACTCGTCGCGGAGCGTCGCCAGCCCCCAGGGCTCCTCGAGCCACGCCCGGAGCGCACGCCGCCCGGCGGGGGTGATGGTGTAGACCCGCTTGTTCGGCCGGGCGTCCTGGCGCACGTGCTCCTCGCCGGCCAGGCCGAGCTCCGCGAGCCGGCGCAGCTCGGAATAGATCTGGGAGTACGACGCGTGCCAGAACTGGGCGGCGCCCGCCTCGAGACGCGCCTTGATCTCGTAGCCGGAGCTGGGGCCGCCCGCGAGTTGGCCGAGCACGGCGTACGTGGTCACGGGCAGGGCGGCGCGCGTTGACGCCGAATTCCTGCCCGTTATATTACTACTCGGCATATTCAGCCTCGAGGGAGCGTGACGGGTGGAGCTCTACCACCGCTGGAAGTGTCCCTGGTGCGCCGCGGCGCGCCAAGGGGTCGAGAACGTCGGGGTCGAGGTCGAGCTGATCGAGGTGCCGTACCCCCGCGACGAGCGCGACGCCGTGGCCGCCGTGAGCGGCCAGCGGCGCGTGCCGGTCCTCGTCGACGGCGACCGGGTGATCGTCGATTCCCGGCGCATCGTCCGCCACCTCTACGAGACCTACGGCGGCCCGGCGTTCGCGCGCTCGGCCGCCGAGCTGGCCGAGGACCTCGACGACCTCGACGGGGCGGGGGAGTACGACGCGTGCGCCATCGGCGAGCCGCGCCCCTGAGCGCCCGGGGCTGAGCCGGGGGGACGCCGCGGCGGTCGTCGCGACCGGTGCGCGCGGTACCCTCCACGAATGGCGACGACGGTCTTCGAGGTCTCCTCCGACTACGCCCCCACGGGCGACCAGCCCAAGGCCATCGCGGAGCTCACGGCCGGCCTGGGACGCGGCGACCGCTTCCAGACGCTGCTCGGCGTCACCGGCTCCGGGAAGACGTTCACCATGGCCCGGGTCATCGCCGGGACGGGGCGGCCGGCCCTGGTCATCGCCCACAACAAGACGCTGGCGGCGCAGCTCTGCAACGAGTTCCGCGAGCTGCTGCCGGGGGCGGCGGTCGAGTACTTCGTCTCCTACTACGACTACTACCAGCCCGAGGCCTACATCGCGGCCACGGACACGTACATCGAGAAGGACTCGTCGATCAACGACGAGATCGACCGCCTGCGGCACGCCGCCACCGCCGCGCTGCTGGCCCGGCGCGACGTGGTCATCGTCGCCTCGGTCAGCTGCATCTACGGCCTGGGCTCCGCGGAGATCTACCGCGACCGCGTGCTGGTGCTCGCCGTCGGCGAGGAGCACCCCCGGGAGAGGATCTTCGCCCACCTGGTCCAGAGCCTGTACCAGCGCAACGACACGGTGCTGGAGCGCGGCCGGTTCCGGGTGCGCGGCGACACCCTCGAGATCCAGCCGGCCGACTCGGAGACCGCGTACCGCATCTCCATGTTCGGCGACGAGGTGGAGAGCATCACCGAGTTCGACCCGCTCACCGGCGAGGTCCTGAACGACCTGAAGCACATGGCGATCTATCCGGCGACGCACTACATCACGCCGCCCGAGACCATCAACCGCGCCCTGCTCGAGATCCGGGCCGAGCTGGAGCACCAGGTCGCCGAGTTCGAGACCGCCGGGAAGCTGGTGGAGGCGCATCGCCTGCGCCAGCGCACGGAGTACGACATGGAGATGATGCGCGAGCTGGGCTTCTGCTCGGGCATCGAGAACTACTCGCGCATCCTCGACGGCCGCGCCCCCGGCGAGCCGCCCCACACGCTGCTCGACTTCTTCCCCGACGACTTCATCTGCTTCATCGACGAGTCGCACAACACCATGGGCCAGCTGCGCGGCATGTACGAGGGCGACCGCTCGCGGAAGCTCGCCCTGATCGACGCGGGGTTCCGGCTCCCCTCGGCGCTCGACAACCGGCCGCTCCAGCTCCCCGAGTTCCTGGAGCGGGTGCATCAGACGGTCTTCGTCTCCGCGACGCCGGGGGAGTTCGAGCGGCGGCAGTCCGAGAACGTGGTGGAGCAGATCATCCGGCCCACCGGGCTGGTCGACCCCCAGGTCGACGTCCGCCCGACCCACCACCAGATCGACGACCTCCTGGGCGAGATCCAGGGGCGGGTCGACCGGGACGAGCGCGCCCTGGTCACGACGCTCACCAAGAAGATGGCGGAGGACCTCACCGAGTACCTGGTCGAGGCGGGCGTGCGGGCGCGCTACCTCCACTCCGAGATCGACACCCTGGAGCGCATCCGCATCGTGCGGGCGCTGCGGCTCGGCGAGTTCGACGTGCTCGTGGGCGTCAACCTGCTCCGCGAGGGGCTCGACCTCCCCGAGGTCACCCTCGTCGCGATCCTGGACGCCGACAAGGAGGGGTTCCTCCGCGGCACGACGTCGCTCATCCAGACGATCGGGCGCGCCGCCCGGAACGTGAACGGCCACGTGGTGATGTACGCCGACAACGAGACCGAGGCCATGCGCACCGCGATCGGCGAGACCGACCGCCGCCGCGCGATCCAGGTGGCGTACAACGAGGAGCACGGGATCGTCCCGGCCTCGATCCGCAAGGGCGTGTCCGACATCGTCGAGCTGCTCGGCCTCAACGAGGAGGCCGCGGCGCCGCGCACGAAGCGGCGGGGCGAGGTCGACGCGCTGGCGGACGTCGACGGCGACGAGCTGGAGCGGATGATCATCGAGCGCGAGCAGGAGATGTTCGCGGCGGCCGAGGACCTGCGCTTCGAGCTCGCCGCCCGGCTCCGCGACGAGATCGGGGACCTGCGCCGCGAGCAGGCGGAGCGGTCGCAGGCGGAGGACGGCGACGGCGCCGCCGACGGGGGCGGCGGGCCGCGGCGCGGGACGGCGCCGGTCCCTCGGCGGTCGGCGCGGCGCGCGGCGGGGAAGCGGCGGCGGTGAGCGCCCGCGGCGACGATGAGGCGCCGGTCTTCCGGTCGCTCGCGGCGCCGGGACTGGAGGAGGACGACCTGTTCGTGGCGATGCAGGGGCTGCCGGTCCCCAGCGCGTTCTGGGGCGAGGGGTGGCCGGCGGCGCAGCGCGACGGGGACCGGCCGTGGTGCGAGGACGAGGAGCGCCGGGCACGCCACGAGCGGCTCATGCGCAAGTGGGGGGCCGACGGGGGGCCGCCGCCCCGCTGAACGGCGCGCTCCGGGGCCGCCACCGCCGCCCCGCGCCGGATCACGGCGCTACCAGTGCTCCCAGTGGGTGAACTCCTCCAGCGGCACGCGCGGGCCGGCGCGGAAGTCGGTGCCGATGGCGTGGGCGAGGGGGATGAGCGCGACCTGCGACCACTCGTCGTAGGGGATGCCGAGCACGTCGGCCGCCTCCCGCTCGTGGAACAGGTGGATGGTGGTCCACGTGCTGCCGAGCCCGCGGGCCCGGGCGGCGAGCATGAAGCTCCACACCGCGGGGAGCACCGAGCCCCACGCGGACCCCTGCACGATCTGCGGCTTGCCCTCGGTGCGGCCGGGGTGGCAGGGGACGACGTGGACGGGGACCTCGTGGAGGTGCTCGGCCAGGTACTTCGCCGACGACCCGATCCGCCGCTGACGCTTCCGCACCGCGGGGTCGTCGCTGGGCGCGGGCGGCGCGCCGAGGATGCCCTGGGAGAGGTACTGCTCCCACCCCTTGCGGTAGATGTCCGCGAGCGCGCGCCGCGTGGCCGGGTCGGTCACCACGACGAAGCGGGCGCCCTGCCGGTTCCCCCCGCTGGGCGCCTGCTGGGCGAGGGAGAGGCACTCCTCGATGAGGTGCCGCTCGACGGGGCGGGTCAGGTCCAGCCGCTTGCGGACGCTCCGGGTCGTGCTGAGCAGCTCGTCGGGCGTGAGGTCGATCACGCCGCCGATCGTACCGGCGCCGCGCCCCCGTGGGAGCCCATCCGCCCTCCGGGGCCGTCCGCCGGGGCGCCCGTGCCGGACGCGACCCGGGGACGGCGGCTCGCGCTAGGCGATCCCCGGGCCCTTGCGGCGGCGCCGGCCGAGGCGGGGGAGGGCGACGGCGTAGACCGTGGCCGCGGCCGCCTCGATGCCGGTGCGCACCCGGCGCCCGCGTGGGACGTGGACGGCCGGGAGGCGCCGGCGGCGCTCGCCGGCGTCCGGCGGGGCGGTCCCGGGCTCCTCGGACACGGCGACGGGCTCGGGTGCGGGGAGGACCGGCACCGGCATCTCCACCGCCACCGGCTCGCGGCTCGTCGGGAGGGCGTCCGCCCGGGTGGGCAGGCGGCGGCCGCCACCCTGGACGGAGCTCAGCAGGTCCTCGATCTCACCGCGGTCGACCTGCTCCCGCTCCAGCAGCGCCCCGCCCAGGGCGTCGAGCTCGTCGCGGTGGTCGGAGAGCAGGGCGACGGCGTCCGCGTAGGCGGCGTCGACCATCCGTCCGATCTCCTCGTCGATCGCGCGGCGGGTCTCGCCGGACAGCGGCACCTGGCCCGCCCCGGAGGACGTGATGATCTGGCCGACCTTCGCCGAGAAGCCGAGCTTCTCGACGGCGTCGCGGGCCATGGCGTTCACCTGCTCCAGGTCGTTCGCGGCCCCGGAGGAGATGATCCCGAAGCGGATCTGCTCCGCCGCCCGGCCGGCCATCGCCACCACCATGCGCTCGTGCATGTGCTGCTGGGAGGTGAGCGCGCGGTCCTGGTTGCCGTACAGGGCCAGGCCGCCGGCGTCGCCGCGGGCGAGGATCGTGACCCGCTGCGCCTTCGTGTGGGTGGGGCACAGCTCGGCGGCCAGGGCGTGACCGGCCTCGTGCCAGGCGATGACCTCCAGCTCGCCGTCGGCGATGCGGCGGTCGGCGCGCTGCGGGCCGGCGACGGAGCGCAGCAGGCCCTCGTCCAGGTCCGACGCCAGGATCGACCGGCGGCCGCCGCGGGCGGCCATGATCGCCGCCTCGTTCACCATGTTCGACAGGTCGGCGCCCGCGAAGCCGGCGGTCACGCGGGCCAGCGCCGCCAGGGCGTCGCGGTCCTCGATCGGCATGCCCTTCGAGTGCAGCTCCAGGATGGCGAGGCGGCCCGCCTCGGCCGGCAGGCCGACCTGCACCCGGCGGTCGAACCGTCCGGGGCGCAGCAGCGCCTGGTCGAGCATGTCCAGGCGGTTCGTGGCGGCGATCACCACCACCTTGTCACGGGCGCCGAAGCCGTCGAGCTCCACCAGCAGCTGGTTGAGGGTGCCCTCGCGCTCGGAGTCGGCGCCGCTCATCCCGCCGCCGCGCTGGCGGCCGATCGCGTCGATCTCGTCGAAGAAGATGATGGCGCCCTTCTCGCACTTGCGCGCCTGGGCGAAGAGATCGCGGACGCGGGAGGCGCCGACGCCGACGAAGGTGTCCACGAAGTCGGATCCGGACAGGGCGAAGAAGGGGACGCCCGACTCGCCCGCGACCGCCTTGGCCAGCAGCGTCTTCCCGGTCCCGGGGGGACCGTGCAGGATCACGCCGCGCGGCATGCGGGCGCCGACCCGGCGGAACCGCTCGGGCTCGTTCAGGAACACCACGACCTCGCGCAGCTCGTCGACGGCCTCGTCGCAGCCGGCGACGTCGCCGAACCGCACCGACGGCGGCTCCACCTGGGCGTTCTTGCGGATCTTCCCGTGGTTCGCGGCGCCCGCGCGGCCGCCCGACCCCCGTCCGCCCTGCGTGCGGCGGATCAGGGCGATCGAGCCGAGGACCAGCACCGCGAGGACGGCGACCGACAGCGGGATGATGAGGAAGCGCATGAACCCGCCCATCGCCGAGCCCGACGATGCGGCGGGCGCCGCGGGGCTCAGCACCGTGACGCCGTCGGCCCGCAGGCCGGCGGCAAGGTCGAATGCCCCGGGGATGCCCCCGGCGGGCGACTCCGCGGCGGGGCTCACGGGCGACCCGCCGAAGTCGCGTCCGGCCTTGGGGCGCGGGATCTGGGCCGCGATGAGGTGGCCGTTGCGGTCGGTCGCCGCCACCCAGTAGCTGGAGGTGTCGACCACCGCCGCGTTCAGGTTCCGGGCGTCCGCGGCGCCGATCAGCTGCTTGTACGGGACCACCGCAGGCGGGTCGACGGCGCCGAGGGGCTCGACGACGTTGGCCGGCACCGGCGTCGACTCCTCGGCGGCCACCACGCCGCCCGCGAGGGCGAGGCAGGCGAGCAGGACGAGGAGCGCGCACAGGGCGCGTGCGGCGGCTCGTGGGAACGGGGCGCGGGAACGCGTGCGGGGTGCGGGCACCGGGGTCCTTGGGTCGGTCTCCGACGAGGAGGATCGCCGCGGTGATGCCGGGCTGATCACTCGGTCATCGCTATCGGCGGCGCCGCCACCGGTCTGAGCGACGGGGACGTGCGCGGCAGGAACGGGTGATATCACCGCCGTCACGGTAGGGGCCCACCGATCGGGTCCGTATGTCCCTGCGGCCAACGATCGCACCGGGACGTCGTGTGGCGGGCCACCCGGTGCGGGGGCGGCGGCGCGGGCGCCGGACCCCGGACTACACTCAGCCGATGCCGTCCCGCCGACCCGTGCCCGCGAACGCCATCCGCGTGGTGGGCGCCCGCGAGCACAACCTGCGGGACGTGTCGGTCGACATCCCCCGCGACGACCTCATCGTCATCACCGGGCTGTCCGGCAGCGGCAAGTCGAGCCTGGCGTTCGACACGCTCTACGCGGAGGGGCAGCGGCGCTACGTCGAGAGCCTGTCCGCCTACGCGCGGCAGTTCCTCGGGCAGATGGACAAGCCCGACGTCGACCACATCGAGGGGCTGTCGCCCGCGATCTCGATCGACCAGAAGACGACGAGCCGCAACCCGCGCTCCACGGTCGCGACCGTCACCGAGATCTACGACTACCTGCGCCTGCTGTTCGCCCGCGTCGGCGAGCCGCACTGCCCGGTCTGCGGCCGCCCGATCACCGGGCAGAGCGTCGAGCAGATCGCCGACCACATCCTGGCGCTGGAGGAGGGCACCCGCTTCCTGGTGCTGGCCCCCCTCGTCCGCGGCCGCAAGGGCGAGCACCGCGACGTGATCGACCACGTCCGCGCCGAGGGCTTCTCGCGGGTGATGGTCGACGGCGAGCCGTACGCCATCGACGACGTCCCGGCGCTCGACAAGAAGTTCGCCCACACGATCGAGGTGGTGGTCGACCGGCTCGTCATGCGCGACGACCTGCGCCGCCGGCTCACCGACAGCCTGGAGACGGCGACGACGCTGTCCGACGGGCTGGTGCGCATCGAGGAGGCGCCCCGCGACGGCGGCACGCCGCGCACCTGGATCTACTCCGAGAAGTTCGCGTGCCCCGAGCACGGGGCGTCGCTGCCGGAGCTGGCGCCGCGCACGTTCTCGTTCAACTCGCCGCACGGCGCGTGCCCGCAGTGCACCGGCCTCGGATTCACCCTGGAGGTCGACCCGGACCTGGTGGTGGCGCCGGACCGGACGCTGCGCGACGGGGCGATCCTGCCGTGGACCGACCGCACCACCGACTACTACGACCTGCTCCTCGGCGTGATCGCCGACCAGCACGGCATCGACCTGGACCGGCCCTGGCGGAAGCTGCCGGAGCGGCAGCGCACGCTCCTGCTGGAGGGGCCGCGCCGCCGCGAGCGGGTGTACCTGGGCAAGCGCCGCAAGAGCGGCGGCAGCTGGGGCTGGTTCGAGGGCGTCCTGCCCCAGCTGCGCCGCCAGCACGCCACCTCCATGTCCCAGGCGGTGCGCGACTCGGTGGAGCAGTTCATGTCGCTGCGCCCCTGCCCGGCGTGCGGCGGCGCCCGCCTCAAGCCCGAGGCGCTGGCCGTCACCGTCGCCGGCCGCAACATCCACGACGTCTGCCTCCTGTCGGTGGAGGACGCGCTCTCCTTCTTCGCGGGGCTGGAGCTGAGCGATACCCAGGCGTTCATCGGGGCACGCGTCATCCAGGAGATCCAGGAGCGCCTCCGGTTCCTCGACGACGTCGGCGTCGGCTACCTCACCCTGGCGCGGGCCGCCGGCACCCTGTCCGGCGGCGAGGCGCAGCGCATCCGGCTGGCCACCCAGATCGGGTCCGGCCTGGTGGGCGTGCTCTACATCCTGGACGAGCCCTCCATCGGCCTGCACCAGCGCGACAACCGCAAGCTCATCGGGACGCTCGAGCGCCTCCGCGACCAGGGCAACACGGTGCTGGTGGTCGAGCACGACGAGGACATGATGCGGGCGGCCGGCCACGTCATCGACATGGGCCCCGGCGCGGGGCACCACGGAGGGCGGGTCGTCGCCCAGGGGTCGGTCGACGACATCGAGGCGGAGCCGTCCTCGGTCACCGGCGCGTACCTGTCCGGGCGTCGCGGCATCCCGGTGCCGCGGGAGCGCCGCCCCGCCCGCGGCTGGATCACGGTGAAGGGCGCGCGCGAGCACAACCTGACCGGCATCGACGTCGGCTTCCCGGTGGGGGCGCTCACCTGCGTGACGGGGGTGTCGGGGTCGGGGAAGAGCACCCTGGTCAACGAGGTGCTCCTGAAGGCGCTCGGCGGCCGGCTGGGGCGCAAGCCCACGCGGCCCGGCGCCCACGACCGCATCGACGGCCTCGAGCACATCGACAAGGTCATCGACATCGACCAGTCGCCCATCGGCCGGACGCCGCGCAGCAACCCGGCCACCTACACGGGGCTGTTCGACCACATCCGCCAGCTCTTCTCCATGACGCAGGACGCCCGCGCCCGCGGCTACTCGCCGGGCCGGTTCAGCTTCAACGTCCGGGGCGGCCGCTGCGAGGCGTGCAAGGGCGACGGCACCATCACCATCGAGATGCACTTCCTGCCCGACGTCTACGTCCCCTGCGAGGTGTGCGGCGGCAAGCGGTACAACCGCGAGACGCTGGAGGTCCGCTACGGCGGCCGCACCATCCACGAGGTCCTGGAGCTCAGCGTCGAGGAGGCCGTCGACGCCTTCGCGGCGGTGCCGAAGATCCATCGCCGCCTGCAGACGCTGCACAACGTGGGACTCGACTACGTGCGGCTCGGGCAGCCCGCCACCACCCTCTCCGGCGGCGAGGCCCAGCGGGTGAAGCTGGCCACCGAGCTGTCGAAGGTGGCGACGGGACGCACCCTCTACGTCCTGGACGAGCCGACCACCGGGCTGCACTTCGCCGACATCGAGAAGCTGCTCGAGGTGTTACAGCGACTGGTGGATCAGGGAAACACGGTGGTCGTGATCGAGCACAACCTGGACGTCATCAAGAGCGCCGACCACGTCATCGACCTGGGCCCCGAGGGCGGCTCCGGCGGCGGGCGCCTCATCGCGTCGGGCACGCCGGAGGAGATCGCCGCGACGCCCGGGTCCCACACCGGGGAGTACCTGCGGCCCGTGCTGCTCGCCGCGCCCGCGCCCGCCCTGGCCGCGGCGGCCGGGGCGTGACGCGGGCGCCGGACGCGCGCGCACGGGCCCAGTTCGCCGGCGAGACCGGCGACGACGGGCGGTTCGTCCGCCAGGTCAGCCGGTTCCGGGACTGGGTCACCGCCGACGGCTCCTCCGGCTTCCCGGCGGAACCGGGCCGCTACCACCTGTACGTCTCGAAGGCGTGCCCGTGGGCGCACCGGGCCATCATCGTCCGCCGCCTGAAGGCCCTGGAGGACGTGATCACGATGTCGGTGGTCGACCCCATCCGCGACGAGCGCGGCTGGCGCTTCGGCGAGGGCCGCGGCTTCTCGCCCGACCCGGTCAACGGCTTCGCGTTCCTCGCCGAGGCCTACCACGCCACCGACCCCGACTTCGCCGGGCGCGTGACCGTCCCGGTGCTTTGGGACCGGGAGACGGGGCGGATCGTCAACAACGAGTCGGCCGACGTCATCCGCATGCTCAACTCGGCGTGGGACGCGTGGGGCGACGCGTCGCTCGACCTCGATCCGGCAGATCTGCGGGCCGAGGTCGACGCGATCAACGACCGCGTCTACCGCGACGTCAACAACGGCGTGTACCGGGCCGGGTTCGCCACCACCCAGGAGGCCTACGAGGAGGCCTTCGACGCCCTGTTCGACCGGTTGGAGGAGCTCGACCGGCTGCTGCTGGAGCGCCGCTACCTGGCCGGCGACCGCATCACGCTGGCCGACTGGCGCCTGTTCACCACGCTCATCCGCTTCGATTCCGTGTACGTCGGCCACTTCAAGTGCAACCTGCGGCGCATCGCCGACCACGCCGCCCTGTGGCCGTACCTGCGCGAGCTGTACCAGTGGCCGGGCGTCGCGGACACGGTCGACTTCGACCACATCAAGCGCCACTACTACGTGACGCACGACTCCATCAACCCGACGGGGATCGTGCCCAAGGGCCCCGAGCTCGACCTGACGCAGCCGCACGACCGCGGGTAGCGGCCGAGGCACCGGCGATGGGCGCGGTGGTGCTGGGCCTGGCGTCGGGCCTCTCGTGGGGCGTGGCCGACTTCCTGGGCGGCGTCGCGAGCCGCCGGGCGGCCCCGTTCGCGGTCGTGGCCCTGTCGCAGGCCGCGGGGCTGGTCGTGGCGCTCCTCGCCGCCGCGGTGATCCGCCCCGACCTCCCGCCGCCCGACAAGGCCCTGCTGGGCGCGGCGGCCGGCGTGGCCGGGGTGGTCGGGCTCATGGCCTTCTACCGCGCGCTGTCGGTGGGGAGCATGAGCGTGATCGCGCCGATCAGCGCGCTCGGCGCGGTGGTGCCCGTCGCCGTCGACCTGCTCGCCGGCGACGCCCCGGCGGCCGTGGTGCTGTCGGGCATGCTGATCGCCCTCGCCGGCGCGGCCCTCGTCGCCCGCGCCCCGGGACCCGCCTCGCGCGCCGGGACCGGGCTGGCCGTGGTGGCGGCGCTCGGGTTCGGCGGCTTCTTCTCCCTGCTGGCCGAGGCCGCCGACGGCGAGAGCGCGCTGTGGTCGCTCATCACCGCCCGCGGCGCGTCGGTGCCGGTCGCGCTGGCGGTGTGCGCGGTGGTGGGGGCGAGCGTCGCGATCCGGGGCCGGCTGCTGCTGATCGTCGCCCTCGCCGGCGTGCTCGACGCCTCCGCCAACCTCATGTTCGCGGCCGGCAGCCAGCGGGGACTGACGAGCGTGGTCGCGGTGCTCGGCTCGCTCTACCCCGTCACGACCGTCGCCCTTGCCGCCGTCCTGCTGCACGAGCGGCTCGGACGACTCCAGGCGGTGGGCGCCGGCTTCGCCCTGGCCGGCGTCGCGATGATCGCCGCAGGCTAGGAGCGGGCGGCCCGCGGCGGCCGCGCGCTACGGTCGGCCGGTGGCGATCCGGCTCATCTCCGACGTCCGCGACGCGCCCGGCGACGACGAGGCGCTCGACGCCTACTCGCGCATCGTCACGGCCGTCGCCCGCACGCTCGGCCCGTCGGTCGTCAGCATCCGCGTCGGCCGCCGCGGCGCCCAGGGCGCCGGCAGCGGCGTGGTCATCACGAGCGACGGCGTCGTGCTGACCTCGGCGCACGTGGTCGACGGCCACGACGGCGACCTGCGCGCGCGCCTGGTCGACGGCCGCGAGACGGCCCTCGCCGTGGCCGGCGCCGACCCGCTCTCCGACCTCGCCGTCCTGCGGGCCGAGGCGGGCGACCTGCCGCCCGCGGAGCTCGGCGACGCCGACCGCCTGGAGGTGGGCCAGCTGGTCGTCGCGATCGGCAACCCGCTCGGCTTCGCCGGCTCGGTGACCGCCGGCGTGGTGTCGGCGCTCGGGCGCGCCCTGCCGGTCGGGGGCCCACGGGCCCGCAGGGTGGTGGAGGACGTCATCCAGACCGACGCGGCGCTCAACCCCGGCAACTCCGGTGGCGCCCTCGCCGACAGCCGGTCGCGGCTGGTGGGCGTGAACACGGCGGTCGCCGGCGTCGGCCTGGGCCTGGCGGTCCCCATCAACGCCACCACCCGCGGGATCATCGCCGCGCTCATGGGCGAGGGACGCGTGCGGCGCGCCTACGTCGGGATCGCCGGCGGCCCCCGGCCGCTGTCGCCCCGCGTGGTCGCCGAGCTCGGCCGGGACCGGGCGATCGAGGTGGTGGAGGTCGTGCCCGGGAGCCCCGCCGACCGCGCCGGCCTGCGCGCCGAGGACCTGATCGTCTCGGTCGACGGGGTCGACGTGACCGACGTCGGCGACCTCCAGCGCCTCATGACCGCCGCGCGGATCGGCTCGGAGGTGGCCCCCGGGGGGGTCCGCGGGGGGACGCGCACAACGACCCCGATCGTCCCGGGGGAGCTGCGCGAGCCGTAGCCGGCGCCCCGGGCGTCGCCCGGGACCGGGCGTAGGATCGGCGCATGGACCTGCTGGAGCGCGACGAGGCCCTCGCGGCCGTCGGCGCGGCGCTGGACGACGCCACGGCCGGCAGCGGCCGCGTCGTGCTCGTGGCGGGTGAGGCCGGCATCGGGAAGTCGTCGCTGGTGGCCGCGGTCCCGGTGGTCCACGGCGCCGACCGCCGGTTCCTGAACGGGGCGTGCGACCCGCTGCTGACGCCGCGGGCCCTCGGGCCGTTCCACGACATCGCCCGCCAGGCCGGTGGGCGGCTGGCCGACGCCCTGCGCGGCGACGGGGGCCGGGAGGACCTCGTCGCCGCCCTGCTCGACGAGATCGCGGAGCGCCCACCCCGGGTCCTGGTGATCGAGGACCTCCACTGGGCGGACGAGGGCACCCTCGACCTGCTCGCCCTGCTGGGGCGGCGTATCGGGGGGACCACCGCGACGCTGGTCCTGACCCTCCGACCCGATGCCGCGGGCGACCGGCTGCGCGGCACGCTCGGCGAGCTGCCGTCGGCGGTGGTCCGGCGCATCGACCTGCGTCCGCTGAACGCCCGCTCGGTCGCCGAGCTGGCCCGTCGCGCCGGGCGCCCCGCCGGGGCCCTGCACCACACGACCGGCGGCAACCCCTTCTACGTGACCGAGGTACTGGCCGCGGCCCCCGGGGAGATCCCGGGCTCGGTGCGCGACGCGGTGCTGGCGCGCGCCCGCAGGCTCTCGCCCGAGGCCCGGGAGGTGCTCGAGATCGTCGGCGTGGTCCCCGGACGCGCCGAGACGTGGCTGGTCGACGCGGTGCTGGAGGGCTCGCCCGCGGGTCCGATGGACGAGTGCGTCGGCGCCGGGATGCTGGAGCTCGACGGCGACAGCCTGCGGTTCCGCCACGAGATCGCCCGCGTGAGCGTCGAGGGCGAGCTCTCGCCGATGCGGCGGCGCGAGCTCGACGCGCGGGTCCTCGCGGTCGTCGCCGGCCGCGAGGGCGTCGACCCGGCCCGCGTCGTGCACCACGCCCGCCGGGCCGGCGACGTGGACGCGGTGCTGGCGGCGGCGCCCACCGCCGCGCGCGCGGCGGCGATGGCCGGCGCCCACGCCCAGGCGGCCGACCACCTGCGCGCGGCGCTCGAGGCGGTGGGCGCCGCGCCGTCGGAGCAGCGGGCGGAGCTGCTCGAGGGGCTGTCGGAGCAGGCGTACCTGTCGGGCGGTCCGGACGAGGCGCTGTCCACGCGGCGCGAGGCCCTGGCGATCCGGACGTCCCTCGGCCAGATCGCCGCCGCCGGCGAGGACGAGCGGTGGCTCTCGCGCCTGCTGTGGTGGGCGGGCCGGCGGGAGGAGTCCGAGGCGGCCGCCAACCGCGCCGTTGCGCTGCTGGAGCCCATGGGCCCGAGCACCGGGCTCGCGATGGCCTACAGCACGCTGTCGCAGCTGAAGATGCTGGCGTGGCGGACGCCGGAGACGGTGCGGTGGGGGAGCCGCGCCATCGAGATGGCCCGCGAGCTCGGCGATCGCGCCACCCTGGCCCACGCGCTCAACAACGTGGGCACGGCGCTCGCCGCCGACGATGCCGACGAGGGCATCGACATGCTGGAGGAGGCCATCGCGATCGCCACCGAGGACGGCGAGCACGACCACGCCGCGCGGGGCCTGGTGAACCTCGGCTGGGGGAGGCTGCTGCGGCGCGAGTACGACCTGGCCTTCCGCACCATCGAGCGGGGGCTCGCGTTCGCCCGGGCCAACGACCTGCGCTTCTACGACCAGTACCTTCTCGGGATGCGCGCGTGGGGCCGGCTCGACACCGGCGACTGGACGGGGGCCGAGGAGGACGGGCGGGCGGTCATGGCGATCGACGCGCTCCACGCCACCATCAGCGCCCACCCGGGGATGGTCGCGCTGGGCCGGATGATGGTGCGGCGGGGCGAGGAGGGCGGCGAGGAGCTGCTCGAGGAGACGTGGCGCCGCGCGACGGTGGCCGACGAGGCGCAGCGGCTGGTGCCGAGCGCCTGCGCGCTGGCCGAGGCGGCGTGGCTGGCGGGCGACGCCGCCGCGGTGCGCCGGCACGCCGGCGCCGCGATCGAGGCCGCCGGCCGGACGTCGCTCCCCGCGCACGAGCGGACCGCCTCCGAAGCCCGCTTCTGGGCGTGGCGGGCGGGTGGCGACCCGGAGGGCGCCGGCGCGTCGGAGGAGCCGTACCGGCTGGCGATGGCCGGGCAGCCCCGCGCCGCGGCCCGGGCGTTCGCGTCGCTGGGCGCCGTGTACGAGGCGGCCGAGGTGCTGAGCGGCTCCGACGACGAGGGCGACCTGCTGGAGGCGCTGGCGACGTTCGACCGGCTGGGCGCCGCACGCCGGGCGGCGATGCTGCGTGCGCGGCTGCGCGAGCGGGGCGTCCCGTCGGTGCCGCGGCCGCCGCGCGGCGACGCGCCCGCCGGACCGCACGGGCTTACCGACCGCCAGCGCGAGGTGCTGGCGCTCGTGGCGGAGGGCCTCACCAACGGGCAGATCGCCCAGCGGCTCGTCATCTCCGAGCGGACGGTCGACCACCACGTCGCCGCCGTGTTGCGCAGGCTCGGCGTCGCGAGCCGCGCGGAGGCCGCCGCCGCCCTCGCCGAATCCGGGTCGCCCGGGTGACCGACGACGAGTTCCGGCGGCTGGAGGCGCTGCTGCGGGTTCCGAGCATCAGCGCGATGCCCGAGCACGCGCCGGACATGGCCACCGCCGCCGCGATGATCGCCGACGAGATCCGCCGCGCCGGGGGCGAGGCGGAGGTGCGCGCGACACCGCGCCACCCCCTCGTGCTCGGCGAGGTCCCCGCCAGCCCGGGGTTCCCGGACGCGCCGCGGGTGCTGCTCTACGGCCACTACGACGTGCAGCCGCCCGGCGACCCCGACCTGTGGACGTCGCCGGCGTTCGCGCCGGAGATCCGGGACGGCAACCTCTACGCCCGGGGCGCGAGCGACGACAAGGGCAACCTGTTCATGCTCGTCGCGGCGGTGCAGCGGCTCGCCGCCGCGGGGGAGCTGCCCGTGCGGGCCGCGTTCGTGGTCGAGGGGGAGGAGGAGAGCGGCGGCACCTCGGCGCTCGAGCACCTCGCCGCCGACCCGGGCCCCGCGATCGGCGCCGTCATCTTCGACAGCCACATGATCGGCCCGGGCCGGCCGACCATCTGCACCGGCGTCCGCGGGATGGTGTTCCGCCGCATCCGGGTGCGCACCGGCACGACCGACGGGCACAGCGGCCTCACCGGCGGCGCGGCGCTCAACGCGGTGCACGCGCTGATGGCGGTCCTGGCGGCGGTCACCCCGCGCGACGGGCGGCTGCCCGACGCCCTGTACGCCGGCGTGGCGCCGGCGGGCGCCGAGGAGGTGACGGCCTGGGAGCTGCTGCCGTCCGGCGCCGAGGCCCTCGCGACGGCGGGCCTGCGCCCCGCCGACCCCGGGGCGGCCGAGGGTTTCTACATGCGCACCCTCGCGTCGCCGTCCCTCGACGTCCACGGCGTGCTGGCCGGCGAGCCGCACGCCGTGAAGACGATCGTGCCCACCGAGGCGTCGGCGATGCTGTCGCTGCGCCTGGCCCCGGGACAGGACGCCGATGCGCTGGCCGCGACGCTCGACGGGCTGCTGCGGGCGGCCTCTCCGCCGGGGGCGGAGCTGACGATCGAGGACCGGGGCGTGGCGTGGCCGGCGTCGCTGGACGCCGCCGACCCGGTGCTGGCCGCCGCCGCCGACGGGATCGCGCGCGCGACGGGGTGGACGCCGGTCCCGGTGCGCATCGGCGGCACGCTGCCGGTCGTGGCGGTGCTGGTGGGGCGGGGGATACCGACCGTCCTGACCGGCTTCGGGTTGCCGACCGACCGCATCCACGCCCCCGACGAGCACCTGCGGCACGAGCACCTGGAGCTCGGGACGAGGGCGGCGATGGAGATCCTGCGCGCGCTCGGCGGCATCCGGGAGCCCGCCCCCCGGTAGGATCACCTGCTGGACCGAATTCCGATTCAGGGGGTAGAGGTGGCGGAGGAGCTCTGGGGCGGGGAGACCCGCAAGGCGGTCGAGAACTTCCCGGTGTCGGGCGAGCGCGTGCCGGTTCCGGTGGTGCGCTGGCTGGGCCGGATCAAGGGGGCCGCGGCGCGGGTGAACGCCGAGCTGGGGCTGCTCGACGCGGACGTCGCGGAGCGCATCGGCGTCGCGGCCGACGCGGTGGCGGCGGGCGAGCACGACGACCAGTTCCCGGTGGACGTGTTCCAGACCGGCTCGGGCACGTCGTCGAACATGAACGCCAACGAGGTGATCGCGCACCTGGCCGGGGACGACGCCCACGCGAACGACCACGTCAACTACGGCCAGAGCTCGAACGACGTGTTCCCGTCGGCGGTGCACTGCGCGGCGCTCCAGGAGACGGTCGACAACCTGCTGCCGGCCCTCGACCACCTGGCGGCGACCCTCGGCGCGAAGGCCGAGGAGTGGAAGGACCTCGTGAAGACGGGCCGCACCCACCTGATGGACGCGGTGCCCGTCACGCTCGGCCAGGAGTTCGCCGGCTACGCCGCCCAGATCCGCCAGGGCCGCGACCGGGTGGCCGACGCCACGACGCGCCTCGGCCAGATCCCCCTCGGCGGGACCGCCGCCGGGACGGGCCTCAACACCCACCCCGACTTCGCGGCCAAGGTGCGGGAGCGCCTGGCGGCCGACACGGGGCTGCCGATCTCCGGGCCGGCCGACCCGTTCGAGGCGCAGGGCGCCCGGGACGGGCTGGTGGAGGCGTCCGGGGCGCTGAAGGTGGTCGCGGTGTCGCTCACGAAGATCGCGAACGACATCGCCATCCTCGGCAGCGGCCCCCGCGCCGGCCTCGCCGAGGTGTTCCTGCCGGAGCTCCAGAAGGGCTCGTCGATCATGCCGGGGAAGGTCAACCCGGTCATCCCGGAGGTGGTGCTCCAGGTCGCGGCCCAGGTGATCGGCAACGACACGGCCATCACGATCGGCGGGATGCAGGGGAACTTCGAGCTCAACGTGCGCATCCCGCTCCTGGCCCGGAACCTGCTGGGGTCGATCCATCTGCTCACGACGACCTCCCGCCTGTTCGCGGACAAGTGCATCGCCGGCATCGAGCCGAACCTGCCGCGACTGGAGGAGCTGGCCGAGAGCAACCTGCAGGTCGCGACCGCCCTCAACCCGATCATCGGCTACGACAAGGGCGCGGCGATCGTGAAGGAGGCGACGGCCACCGGCCGCGGCCTCCGCGACGTCGCCCGTGAGCACGGGGTGGACGAGGAGGTCCTGGCGAAGGCCCTGAACCTCCGGAAGATCGCGGCGGGGGGCCGCGCGTAACGCGCATCCTCCGCGACCGGCAGATCCCGCTCCGGCTGGGCCTCGCGTGGGGCACGGCCGTGGCGGCGCTGGGCCTGGGCCGGGGTCTCTCGTGGGACCCCGGCCCCGACTGGCTCGCCGGCGTCACCTTCGTCTGGGTCATCGGCCTGATGTTCTGGTGCGCGTTCGGGGTGATCGAGCACGCCGAGCATCTGGCCGAGGCCCTCGGCGAGCCGCTCGGCACCCTGGTCCTCACCATCTCGATCGTCACCATCGAGGTGGGGCTGATCAGCGCCGTGATGCTCGGGGGCGGCGCGAACCCGGCCGTCGGCCGCGACACGATGTTCGCGGTGGTGATGATCGTGCTGAACGGGGTGGTCGGCCTGGCGCTGCTGGTGGGCGGCCTGCGCCACCACGAGCAGTCCTACAACCTGCCCGGCGCGCTCGCGTACCTGATCGTGATCATCCCGCTCGCCGTGATCGCGCTGGTGCTGCCGAGCTTCACCACGACGACCGACGCCGGCACCCTCTCAACGGGGCAGGCGATCGCCTTCGCCCTGTGCACCCTGGCCCTCTACGGGATCTTCCTGGCCGTCCAGACGGGACGCCACCGGGGGTTCTTCGTGGAGCCCGGCGAGCGCACCGAGGACCTGCCGCACGCCGGGATGCCCCACGACCCGGAGTGGCGGGCGATGGTGAAGCGGGACACGATCCTGCTGATCGCGACGGTGCTCCCGATCGTGCTGCTGTCGAAGACGCTCGGGGTGATCCTGGACCGCGGCCTGGTGGGGGCGGACGCCCCCCTCGCCCTCGGGGGCCTCCTCATCGCGATGATCATCTTCACGCCGGAGGGGGTGTCGGCCCTGAAGGCGGCGTACCGCAACGAGCTCCAGCGGACGGTGAACCTGTGCCTGGGGGCCGGCCTGTCGACCGTCGGCCTGACGGTCCCGGCGGTCCTCACGATCGGCCTGGTCACGGGCGAGGACGTCGTCCTCGGCCTGGACGGCACCGGCATCGTCCTGCTGGCCCTGACCCTCGTGCTCAGCATGGTGACCTTCTCGGGATCCCGCACCACCGTGCTGGAGGGGGCCGTGCACGTGGTGGTGTTCCTGGTGTTCCTGGTGCTGATCTTCAGTCCCTAGGCGCTCTCCCCCGCGACGACGCGGTGGATGCCCCGGGCCGGCGCGCGTCAGTCGGCGACGCCCGCCTCGGTGACCACGTGCTCCGGCCGCAGCCGCACCAGCAGCTCGCCGGGCACGGCGTTGCGGCGGCCATAGGCCTCCGCGAGCTCCGGCCCCATGTAGCGGAACGCGATGCGGGTGCTCCAGGCGAGCATCTCGCCGGGGTCCTCGCCGATCGTGACGGTGCCGTCGACGCGGACGTACGCGAACGGCGGCGCCTCGTCGTCGACCACCATCGACGCCCGCCCGTCGCGGCGCAGGTTGCGCCCCTTCACCGTCCGCGACCCCGTCATGAACACCACGGTGCCGTCGTCGTCGAGGACGAACCACACCGGCTGGACGTGCGGGCGACCGTCCCGCCGGACGGTCGCCAGCTTGCCCGTTCGCGTGCCCTGGAGGAGGAACGCGGTGCGCTCCTCCTCCGACATCGGCCGGCTCACCCGGCCCGGTAGATGCCGCCGCCGGCCCCGGCGGCCGCCGCGTGGACCGGGGCGGCGACGCCGCGCACCTCCTCGACGTACGCCGCCGCGGCCCCCACGACCGCGCCGTACACGTCCGCCCGCGGCTTCACGAACCGCGGGACGCTCGGCAACTGCCCGATCAGGTCCGTCGAGACGAGCACCTGCCCGTCGGTCTCGGTCCCCGCCGCGATGCCGATCGTCGGGGCCCCCACCTCACGGGTGATCCGCTCCGCCAGCTCCGCCGGGACCGCCTCGATCACGATCGCGCAGCAGCCCGCCGCGTCGAGCGCCCGCGCCTCGGCCGCGATGCGGTCGGCCTCCTCGGGGGTCCTGCCCTCGCGCCGGTAGACCTCCGCCGTCTGCGGGAGCAGGCCCACATGGCCGATCACCGGGATCCCGTCCGCGATGATCGCCGCCACCCGCGGGGTCAGGCCGCCCTCGAGCTTCACCGAGTCGGCGCCGGCCGCCACCAGCACCCGCGCGCTCCGCACCGCCTCGTCCGGCGTCCGGTACGTGTCCGCCGGCATGTCGCCGCACACGTGCGTCCCGGGCGCGCCGTTGCGCACGGCCCGCACGTGGTGCGCCATCATCGCCAGCGTCACGTCCCGCGTGGTCGGGAACCCGAGCTCCACCTCGCCGAGGCTGTCGCCCACCAGCAGGACGTCCACCCCCGCGGCCTCCAGGGCCATCGCGGTCGGGTAGTCGTAGGCCGTCAGCATCGCCAGGCGCATCCCGCCTTTGCGGGCCCGGATGTCACCGGCCGACAGGCGCACGCCCATGGCTACCGCCCTTCCCACATCGCGGGGACGCCCTCGAAGGCGGGGGACACGTCCACCTGCTTGTTCTGCGAATCGACGTGCACCACGATCGGCTCGAAGCCCTCGAGCTCGGCCGCGTCGAACTGCGCGTAGGTGAGCACGATCACGAGGTCGCCGGGCTGCGCGAGCCGTGCGGCGGCCCCGTTGAGGCAGATGTCGCCCCGCCCGGCCGGGCCTTCGATCGCATAGGTCTCGAAGCGGGCGCCGGTGTTGATGTTCAGGACCACGACCTGCTCGTAGGGGAGGATGTCCGCCGCCTCCAGCAGGTCGGTGTCGACCGTGATGCTCCCGACGTAGTTCAGGTCGGCGTCGGTCACGGTGGCGCGGTGGATCTTGCTCTTCATCATCGTTCGGGTGCGAAGCGGCACGGTGACGGGCCTCCGGGGACTGGTGGGGAGCAGGACGTTGTCGATGAGCCGGGCCGGGCCCACGCGCGCGGCCACGGCGAGCAGGGCGGGACCCTCGAGCGTCGCGAGGGGCTCGAACGTGTCGGGGTGGACGACGGCGGCGTACTCGAGGGCGCAGCGCGGCTCCGCGTCGATCACCTCGCGGGCGGCCGCCGCGACGCGGGCGGCGTCGCGCTCGCCCGTCCGCGCGAGCGCCTCGGCGGCCCTGAGGCCGCGGCTGAGCGCCGTCGCCGCCTCCCGGTCCTCCGGACCGAGGTAGGCGTTGCGGCTGCTCATCGCCAGCCCGTCGGGCTCGCGGTGCGTGGGCGCCACCACCAGCTCGATGTCGTCGAGGTGCAGGTCGGCCAGCATCCGTCGCACGACGGCCACCTGCTGGGCGTCCTTCTGGCCGAACACGGCGCGGTCGGGACGGACCGCGAGCAGCAGCTTGGCCACGATCGTGGCGACGCCGCCGAAGTGGTCGGGGCGCGCCGCGCCCTCCAGGCCGGCGCTGGGGCCAGAGACCGTGATGGCGGTGCCGTGGCCGTCCGGGTACATCGCGTCCGCGGCGGGGGCGAAGACCAGAGCCACGCCGCGTCCGGCCGCCAGGGCGACGTCGCGGGCCTCCTGCCGCGGGTACGTCGAGAGGTCCTCGTGGGCGGCGAACTGGGTGGGGTTCACGAAGAGCGTGACCACCACCGCGTACCCGTCGGCGGCAGCCCGGTCCATCAGGTCCAGGTGGCCGTCGTGGAAGGCGCCCATCGTGGGCACCACCGCGATCCGACGGCCCCCGGCCCGCAGCGCGGCGACCGCGCGACGCAGCTCGTCGACCGTGCGGACGACCGGGATCTGGGGTGTCGGGAGGGGTTCGGCTCGGGATGCGGACATGCGGGAGCCGCCCCGCGCGGTCCCGGACGACGGCACGCCGCGACCGCGGCTCGCCTCCGTCCGACGCCTCTGCTCCAACTCCCGCGGCGCGGGATGCCGGGCTGTGCGTGAGCGGCGCGGGAATCATACCGCCGGCCCGGCGGACGCGCCGGGTGTGGTTCCGGCCGATCCGGCGGGTAGCCTGCCCACATGCCCGAAGCCGCCGACCGCGTGGCCGCGCTCGAGGCGTACCACCGCGACGAGGTCGCCGTGTGCACCCGCTGCGCGCTCAGCGCGACCCGCACCCAGGTCGTGGTGGGCGACGGCGCCCCCGACGCGGACCTGATGTTCGTGGGCGAGGCCCCCGGCTACCACGAGGACCGGCAGGGCATCCCGTTCGTGGGCCAGTCGGGGAAGCTGCTGACGACGCTGCTCGAGGGCATCGGCCTGCGGCGGCAGGACGTCTTCATCGCGAACGTCCTGAAGTGCCGGCCCCCGGGCAACCGCGACCCCGCCCCGGCGGAGATCCGCGACTGCGAGCCCCATCTGTTCCGCCAGATCGCCCTGATCCGGCCCCGGATGGTCTGCACCCTGGGCAACTTCGCCACCAAGCTGCTCTCCGGACGGCCCGACGGGATCTCCCGCGTGCACGGCCACGAGCTGCCGATCGAGGTCGCCGGCCACCGGCTGCTGCTCTACCCGCTCTTCCACCCGGCGGCGGCGCTCTACACCCGCGCCATGCTCTCCACGCTTGAGGAGGACTTCGCCCGCATCCCGGGTCTGCTGCGGGGCGGGACGCCCGATCGTGCGGCGGACGGCCCGCCGCCCGCGCCGGGCCCGGAGGCCGCGCCCGCGCCGGACCCCGCGACGCCGCCCGGGCCACCCGCCTCCGTCGCCGCCGCGACGGAGCCGACGCCGGCCGAGCAGCTCGGCCTCTTCTGACGGCGGAGGCGCTCACCTTCGAGAGCGGGGGGCCCGAGGCGACGGGCGAGCTCGGCGCCGCCCTGGCGGAGCTCCTGCGCCCCGGCGACCTCGTGCTCCTGCGCGGCGAGCTCGGGGCGGGGAAGACCACGCTGGTGCGCGCCGTCGCCCGCGCGCTGGGCGTCGAGGGCCCGGTCACCAGCCCCACCTTCACCGTCGCCCAGCGCTACTCGGGCCGGGTGGAGGTCGCGCACGTCGACGCCTACCGCCTCGGCGGCCCCGACGACGAGGAGGCGGAGCTGCTGCGCGACGCCGTCGGCGCCGACGCCGTCGGCTTCGTGGAGTGGCCCGACGCGATCCTGGCCGCCCTGCCGGAGCCCCGGCTGGAGCTGGAACTGCGGCACGAGGGCGGGGACCGCCGGCTGGTACTGTTGACGACGAGGGACGCGGACCTCCGCGCCAGCCTCGGCCAGCGGATTGCCGACCTTCGCGCTCGACACCTCAACCGCGAGCCCGGCCCTCGCGCTCGTCAATGACGACGGGCCGGTCGCCGAGCTCTGGCTGGCACCCGAGCCGGGTGCCGGGCGACGCGTGCTGGAAGCGGTCCACGGGCTCCTCGCCTCGGTGGGGGCGACGACCGCCGACCTGGACGGCATCGTGGTGGGCGTCGGCCCCGGCGGCTTCACCGGCCTGCGGATCGGCCTGGCGACCGCCCTGGGGCTGGGCCAGGCGCTGGGGATCCCCGTGACCGGCGCCTCGTCGCTCGAGGCCCTGGCCCTCGGCGTGGCGGAGGCCGCCCCGTCCGGCGCCGTGGTGGTGCCGGTGCTCGACGCCCGCCGCCGCGAGCTCTTCGCCGCGGTCTACCGCGCCGGCGGGGACGGCCTGCAGGAGCTCGCCGCGCCGCAGGCCGTCGCGCCGGCCGCCCTGGCCGCCCTGCTCGACGGCCTCGGGGAGCCGGCCTGGATCGGCGGCGACGGGGTCCCCGCCGCGGGCGGCGCCCTGGACGGCCCCGGCCGCACGCTGCTGCCGCCCACCGCGCGCGCGGCGCGGGTGTCGGCCGCCGCGCTGGTCGCCCGCGTCCGCGCCGGCGCGGGCCTCCCCGCCAGGCCGGTCTACGCCCGCCTGCCCGACGCCGAGGTCAACCGCCGGGCCGCCGCCTCCGCGGCGGAGGTGGGCTGAGTGCCGGCCGCGACGCCGGCGGTGTCGCGCTGATGGCCCGCGGGCGCCGTGCGCCGGCGGAGCCGGTCACCCGGATCCGGCCGATGAAGACGTCCGACGTGCCGCAGGTGGTGGCCATCGAGGCCTCCAGCTCCGCGACGCCGTGGACGCGCGCGATGTTCATGTCGGAGCTGGGCCGGCCCGGAACCATCGACCTGGTGGCGCACCGCGCCGGCGACGTCCTGGGCTACATGATGGTGTCCCGCTACGCGGACGTCTGGCACATCCTGAACGTCGTGGTGCGCGAGGCGCACCGCGACCAGGGGATCGGCGGCCTGCTGCTCGACGAGCTGTTCGAGCGCGCGGGCTCCAAGCCGCACCTCGGCTTCACGCTCGAGGTCCGCGTCTCGAACGCCCGGGCGATCCACCTCTACCGGCGCAAGGGCTTCCTGGACCACGGCATCCGCCCCGGGTACTACTCGGACAACGGCGAGGACGCGATGATCATGTGGCGCAGCGGGGCTCCGGGGCAGGCCGCGTGAGCGGCGCGGGCGCGACCGGCGCCGTCCTGGCGGTCGAGACATCGTGCGACGAGACGGCCGCCGCCGTCGTCGCGGGGCGCGACATCCTGTCGAACGTCGTGGCGTCGCAGGCCGAGCTGCACGCGCCCTACGGGGGCGTCGTCCCGGAGGTCGCCGCCCGGCACCACCTGGGCACGGTGAACGGCGTGGTCGACGAGGCGCTCGCACAGGCCGGGCTGGCCCTCGGCGACGTCGAGGCCGTCGCCGTGACGCAGCGGCCCGGGCTGATCGGGGCGCTCCTGATCGGCGTGGCGACCGCGAAGGCGATCGCGTACGCGGCGGGAAAGCCACTGATCATGGTCGACCACCTCCACGGCCACATCGCCGCCAGCTGGCTCGCCCCCGTGCGCCTGGACCCGCCGTTCGTGAGCCTGGTGGCGTCCGGCGGCCACACCCGGCTCGACCTGGTGACCGACCTGCGCCATCCGCGGATCCTCGGCCAGACCATCGACGACGCGGCGGGGGAGGCCATCGACAAGGGCGCGCGGCTCCTCGGCCTCGGCTACCCCGGCGGGCCGGCGCTCGAGAAGCTCGCGTCGACCGGGTCGCGGACCGCCCACGAGTTCCCGGTCGGGCTGCGGGGCGCCGGCACCCGGGACTTCTCGTACGCGGGCGTGAAGACCGCCCTGCTGTACGCGGTGCGCGAGCGCGAGACGCCGCCCGAGGGGCCCGAGCTCGCCGACCTGGCCGCCTCGTACCAGGAGGCGGTGCTGCGGCCGCTGGCCGACCGGCTGGTCGCGGCCGCGGTCGACGAGGGCGTGCCGGCCGTCGCGCTCGGCGGCGGGGTCGCCGCGAACGGCCGCCTGCGCGAGCTCGTCGCGCAGGGCGCCGAGCGCCACGGCCTGCGCTTCGCCGTCCCGGACCGCCGCCTCTGCACGGACAACGCGGCCATGATCGGGGCGGCCGCCCAGTTCACGGACGCCGTGCCCTGGCCGGACTACCTCGGTCTCGACGCCGTGGCGACGGCGCCGCCCGGGGGGATCGCGGCGTGAGGCCGGTCCGGCGGGCGGCGGTGGCCCTCGCCGGCGCGGCCGCCCTCGCGGCGCCCGCCGTGGTGGGCGCCCAGGGCACCTCCACCGCCCCGGCGCCGGTGGGCTCCCCCGACCCGGTCGCCGCCCGCGACGCGGCGCTCGACGCCGCGCTGGCCTGGAGCGACGTCCTCGGCGCCAGCCGCGCGCCGGCCCTGCCCGCCCCCGGCGACACCCGCGCCGTCATCCTCGTGCTGCGCGACCTGCCGGCCGCCGCCGCCGACCCGGCCGACCGCGCCGCCGCCGCGGCCGCCGTCACCGCGCGGCAGGACGCCCTGGCGCCGGTCCTCGCCGATCTGGGGGCGACGATCACCTTCCGCTACCGGGTGCTGCTCGACGCCGTCGCGGTGAGCGTCCCCGCCGCCCGCGTGGAGGCGCTCGCCGCCCTGTCCGAGGTCGCCGCGGTGGTGCCGGTGGGCTACCTGTCGCCGGCGCAGGCCGCGCCATCGACGCCGGCGCCCGCCCCGCCGGGCGCGCCCGGCGCCCCCGCGGTCGCGGGTCCTCCCGCCGGGCCCGCCCACATCGCGCTGATCGACGCCGGCGTGGACGCGTCGCATCCGTGGCTCGGCGGCGGGATCGGGCCCACGTTCCCGATCATCGGCGGGGCCGACCTGGTCGATGGCGACGCCGATCCGGCGCCCGGCGCCGGCGACCCCGCCCTGGAGGCGCACGGCACCCAGATGGCGAGCCTCGTGCTCCGCGACCCCGCCCTCCGGGGGCTGGCGCCCGACGCCGTCCCGCGGCTCCTGGCGTACCGCGTGGTCACCGGAGAGCCGGCCGCGGGCCGGGTGCAGGCGCTCGCCCGCACCGACCGCGTGCTGGCCGCCCTGGAGCGGGCGGTCGACCCCGATGGCGACGGCGATCCGCGCGATCGCGCCGACGTGATCCTGCTGGGCGTGGCGGGGGCGTTCGACGGCGCGATCGCGCGGATC
>DAISWG010000030.1:35405-41929 GCA_036826475.1 Miltoncostaeaceae bacterium
GCAACGACGGGCCCACGTTCGCCCGCCCCGGCGCCGTCGGCGGGCCGGCGGCGGGGCCGACGGTCCTGGCGGCCGGCGGCGCCTCGGCCGGCACCGGCCCGCGCACCGCGCACCTCGACGCCCGCCTGGGCCCCGCGTCGGCCCGCCTGGGGAACCTGCCGCTCATGGGCGCGCCGCCGCCCGCCGGCGAGTTCCCGCTCGTCGCCCTCCGCGACGACGCCGGCCTGGCGGAGGGCGGACGCGACGAGGACTTCCGCACCTCCGCGGGCGGCAGTCGCGCCCTGGGCGCGCTGGTGCTCGTGGCGCGTGGCGACGCCCCGCTGGCCGAGACCGCCCGCCGCGCCGCCGCGGCCGGCGCCAGGGCGCTCCTGGTCTGGGACGAGGACGGCGACGCGGCGTTCCCGGCGGTGCCCGGCGACATGGGCCTGCCGATCCCCGTGGTGGGGCTCGGCTCGCGGCAGGGCGGGGCGCTCCTGCGCCTGGCCGACACGCGGCCCGACCTGCGCGTGGGCCTCACCGCCGACCCGCTCGCGGCCGCCCCGGTCGGGGTGGCCTCGTTCTCGTCGTGGGGGCCCACGGCCGACGGACGCCAGAAGCCCGACCTGGTGGCGCCGTCCGTGGACCGCGAGGCGGCGTGGCCCGGGCGGGCGGTGGACGGGAGCCCCCAGGCCTCCCCGCTCACCGGCACCAGCGCGGCCGCGGCGGCGGTCGCGGCGACGGCGCTGCGGCTGCGGGTCGACCGGCCGGAGCTGGGGCCCGCCGCGGTCCGCTCCCTGCTGATCCAGTCGGCGCGCCCCCTGTCCGGGGTCGCCGCCACGCGCCAGGGCGCGGGCCTGCTGGCCGCGCCGTCGCCCCAGGCGCTGCGCATCGAGCCGGCCATCGTGGCCGCGGCCCCGGTCGCCGGGGGCGGCGCGCGCGCCAGCGTGACCCTGACGGACCTCGAGGGCGCGCCCGGCGCCTATAGCCTGTGGCTGCGGACCGCGGCGGGGGAGCGGCGGGTGGGCGCCGCGACGGTCCCCGCGTCGGGGCGCGCCCGGCTGCGGCTGTCCCTGCCCGCCCGTGCCGGACGCCTGGTGGTGCGCGACCGGGCCGGCGAGGAGCGGGGCGGCGCGCCCGTGCTGCCGTCGCGGCCCGCGCGGACCCCGGACGACGCGCTCGGCGACCTCCGGGTGGGGACCGAGGGCGGGGTGGCCGAGGTGCGGGTGCGGGCGGGCCTGCTGCGCCGGTCCGACGGGCGGCTGCGGAGCGTCCGCCTGCACGGGCTGCGGCTGAGCCTGCTCCCGCGGGACGGCGGCGCCCCCATGCCCGTGAGCGGGGCGAAGGCCGGGGCGGCGCTGCCGGCCGGGACCTACCGCTTCCTGATCGCCCCGCGGCTGGCCGACGGGCTCGACGTGCCGGCCGGCTCCTACCGGGTGCGCGCCGAGGCCACGGGCCCGGACGGCCGCCGGCTCAGCGTGCTGAGCGACCCGCTCACCATCCGCGACTGACCCCGCGCCCGCCGGCGGATCCGGCGCCCGCGCGACGCGGATTTCGTGGCAGACAGCACTTGCGGACCGGTCTCCCGGGGCGGATACTTGTTCAAGGTGTCACAAACTTGGTGAGAGGGTCCCGGACCGATGGCCACTGATCGACTGACCCTCGGGGTCGCCGCGCGCCTGTCGCGCTACCTGCAGGTGCTCACGCAGGCGAAGAAGATGGGCAAGAACAGCATCTCGTCGCAGGCCATCTCCGAGTACACGAACGTGAACCCGACCCAGATCCGCCGGGATCTCTCCGGGTTCGGGAAGTTCGGCAAGCGCGGAGTGGGGTACGACATCGACTCGCTGATCGAGCAGATCCGCAAGATCCTGCGGACCTCCGGACAGCACAACATCGCGCTGTTCGGCGCCGGGAACCTGGGCCAGGCGATCGCCAGCTCCGGGGTGTTCGCCGATCACGGTTTCCGCATCTCCGCCATCTTCGACGTCGACCCCAACCGGGTGGGCACGCAGGTGGGCGACACCACGGTCCGCCACTACCGCGAGCTGCAGGACGTGGTCGCGGGCGACGGGGTCATGGTGGGCGTGCTGGCCGTCCCCGCGGGCGCGGCCCAGGAGGTCGCCGATGATCTGGTCGCCGCCGGGGTCAAGATCATCTTCAACTACTCCGATGCGCTGTTGACGGTCCCCTCCGACGTGACCGTGCACACCTCGAGCCCGGCGGTCGAGCTGCTGTACGCCCTCTACTTCTATCTGAGCTGATGCCGCCCGCGGGGGGCGGCGGGCCCGCTCCGCGGGGGGCCGTCGCCGACTGGGGGCTGGCCCGTCTCGTCGAGCACGCCGGGGTCGCCGGCGCCGGCGGGGCGGCGGTGCAGGCGGACCCGGTCGCACGGGCCGCGCTCGCCGACCTGTGCACCCGCGCCGACGCCCGGTGCCGTGCCGCGGGCGAGCGGCTGCGGGAGGCGGTCCTCGTGCACGACGGGGACGGCCGCCTGATCGCCGCCAACCGTCGCGCGGTGGACCTGCTCGCGCTCGACCCCGCCGGCCTGGCCGGCGCGACGGCGGGAGCGCCGGGCTGGCGCGCGATCACCCCCGAGGGGACCGTCCTGGCGTCCGCCGAGCAGCCGGCCGGGCGGGCCCTGCGCACCGGCCGGGGTCAGGGCGAGGTCACGATGGGCGTGCGCCGCGTCGACGGCGTCCTGGTGTGGGTCGCGGCCGAGGCCGTGCCCCTCCACGACCCCGGCGGCGGGATCTGCGGCGTGGTGACCGCGCTCGTCGACGTCACCCCGGAGCACGAGGCCGCGGCGGAGCTGCGCCGCAGCCGGGACGAGTTCCGGATGCTCGCGGAGCAGTCGGGCGACGTCGTCGCCCGGATGGACATGGAGAACCGCTACACCTACGTGTCGCCCGCGTGCGAGCGGGTCTACGGGTGGCGGCCCGAGGAGATGGTCGGGCGGTCCGCGTTCGACTTCATGCACCCCGACGACGTGGGCGCCCGCCGGCGCCTGCGCCTGGAGCTGCTGGACGGGCGGGACGCCGCGACCGCCGAGTTCCGGATGCGCGCGCCCGACGGCGCATGGGTGCCCGTGCGCGGCACGATCGCCCTGGTGCGCGGGATCGACGGCGCGCCCGAGGCCCTGCTGAGCACCACCCGCGACATGCGCCGCCGGCGCGCCGCCGACGAGGCGCTGCGGCGTGCGACCGAGCAGTTCACCAGCGCGTTCGCGCACGCGCCGATCGGCATGGCCCTGGTGGGCGTCGACGGGCGCTTCCTGCGCGTCAACCGGGCGCTGTGCGACCTGGTGGCCTACGCCGAGGACGAGCTGCTGGGCATGACGTTCCAGGACATCACCCACGCCGAGGACCTGGACGCGGACCTGGCGCTCATCGAGGAGATCCTCCGGGGCGACCGGGCGGACTACACGATGGAGAAGCGCTACGTGCGCGCGGACGGCCGCGTGATCTCGGCGCTCCTGGCCGTGTCGCTGGTGAGCGACGCCGACGGCGTGCCGCTCCACTTCATCTCCCAGATCCAGGACATCTCCGAGCGGCACGAGCTGGAGCGGCGCCTGCGGGAGCAGGCCGAGCACGATCACCTGACCGGCCTGTACAACCGCCGGCGCTTCCACGAGGAGCTGCGCCGCCAGATCGGGCGGGTCGCCCGCAACGGCGAGCCGGCGATGCTCGCCATGATCGACCTCGACCGCTTCAAGGACGTCAACGACCGCGACGGCCACGTCGCGGGCGACGAGCTGCTGCGGGCCGTCGGCCGGGCGCTGGCCGCCCGGCTGCGCCGCAGCGACACCCTCGGCCGCCTCGGCGGCGACGAGTTCGCCGCGATCCTGGTGGGCGCCGACGAGGAGGCGGGGGCGGCGATCGCCCACATGCTGGTGGGCGCGGTGGAGGAGGTCGCCGGCGGCGCGGCCCCGGTCAGCGCCAGCGTCGGGCTGGCCCGGATCGAGGCCGACGACGACCCGGCGTCGGTGCTCGCGCGCGCCGACGAGGCGATGTACGCCGCCAAGGCGTCGGGGCGGGGCGCGGTCCACGTGGGCGCCGAGCCCGAATAGCGCCGCCGGCGGGCGCACGGCACCGGGGGGCCGCCGGGCGGGTCGTTGCTAGACTCGCCGCCGGATGGTCGATGGAGACGCCCCGTCCGGCATCCTGGCCGGCGCACGCGAGCGCTTCGAGGAGTCGACCGACCTCACGGTCGGCATCGAGGAGGAGTACCAGCTCCTCGACCCGGCGACCCTCGCGCTGACCAACCGCTTCGAGGACCTGGTGGAGGCCGCGCCCGAGCCGCTCCGCGGGCGCCTGGCCGGGGAGCTGATCGCCAGCGAGGTCGAGTTCCGCACCGGCCGCCACGTCGCGTTCGGCGAGGCCGCCCGCGAGCTGGTGGAGGGGCGGCTGGCCACCATCGCGCTGGCCGAGCGCCTGGGGATCGCCATCGGCATCTCCGGCGTCCACCCGTTCAGCCCGTGGCAGGACCAGCGGATCATCGACACGCCGCACTACCGGCGGGTGGAGGGCGAGCTCGGCTACATCGCCTGGACCAACAACACCTGGTCGCTGCACCTCCACGTGGGCGTGCGCGGCGCCGACCGCGCCGTCGCGGTCTCGACCGCGATGCGCAGCGTGCTGCCGGAGCTGCTGGCCCTGTCGGCCAACTCGGCGGTGTTCGCCGAGCGGGTGACCCGCCTCCACTCCACCCGGATCCAGGTGTTCACCAGGAGCTTCCCGCGCTGCGGGATCCCCGACGCCTACCGGGACTGGGACGACTACGCCCGCTTCGTGCGGCTGCTCGAGGACACCGATTCCATCGTGGAGAGCACGCAGATCTGGTGGAGCGTCCGGCCCCACCACAACTTCGGCACCGTCGAGGTGCGGATCTGCGACGGGCAGACCGAGATGGCCGAGGCGTTCGCGGTCGCGGCGCTGGCGATGTCCTGCATCGCGGCGTTCGCCGCCGACCTCGACGCCGGCCGCCCCGTGCCGGTCCACGCGCGGGGCCTCATCGAGGAGAACGTGTGGCGCGCCGAGCGTCACGGCCTGACGGGCGGCCTGATCGACCTGGACACCGGGGTCGTGCGGCCCACCGTCCGGGCCATCGAGGAACTGCTGGAGTGGTCGGCCCCCGCGCGCCGCGACCTGGGGCTCGAGCCGTTCCTGGCGCACGTCCCCCGGATGCTCGCCGACGGCAACGGCGCGATGCGGCAGGTCGCGCGCCTCGCCGCGCTCGGCGACGTCCGCGCGATGCACGCCGAGGTGGTGGAGCGCACGCGCCGGTCCGCCGAGGAGGCGCTGCGGATCTGGGCGGCGGCGGCGTGACGACGGACGGCGGGGGAACGGGGCAGACGCCCCCCACGCCGGAGGAGCTGGCCGCCGCGTTCGCGGAGCGCCTGGCGCGCACCCCGGTGCGCGACGTGCTGCTCCAGTCCATGGCCACGTTCATCGACATGGCCGGCATCCGGCTGGGCATGGGGCCCGCCGGCGACGAGCCGCGCGACCTGGTCCAGGCGCGGCAGGCGATCGAGGCGCTGCGCGCCCTGCTCGGGGTGGCCGAGCGCGAGCTGGGCGCCGCCCAGGTGCACCCCTTCAAGGAGCCGCTGGCCGTGCTCCAGATGGCGTACGCGCGGGCGTCGGAGGCCCCCGCGCAGGACGAGCCGGGCGACGGCGACCCCCCGCCGCCCGAGCCGCCGGACGCGGCGTCGCGCCTGTGGGTGCCGCCCGGCACCCCGCGTCCGCCCCGCTGACGCTCCGGCAGGGCGGTCGCAGGCCGCCGACGTCCGGCCCCGTGTGGTAGAAAGCCGCGTCGGCGGACGCGGCTCGGGATGCCGCATGTGCCGGTGTGGACGCGGAGCGCACGGCCCTTCGGATCGGGCGAAGAACGGCGCGCTCGTCTGAACCCGATCTCGGAGGGAACGATTTGGCCGACTTCCTGTCGGACAACACAACATGGCTCGCGTTGGTGCTCGGCCTCGTCGCCGTGGCCTACGGCATCGGCCTCACCTTCTACCTGCTCAAGCTCCCCGCGGGCGACGAGCGGATGCGCACGATCGCCGCGGCGGTCCAGGAGGGTGCACAGGCCTACCTGAAGCGGCAGTACACGATCATCGCAGGCGTCGCGGCGGTGCTCTTCGTCGTGATCGGCCTGCTCGGCGGGGCGGTCGACTCGTCCCTGCTCGGCTGGAAGGCGGCATTCGGCTTCCTCATCGGCGCCGTCGCCTCCGCCGCAGCCGGCTTCATCGGCATGAACGTCTCCGTACGCACGAACGTGCGCACCGCGGAGGCGGCGAAGAAGGGCCTCCCGCAGGCCCTCAGCGTGGCGTTCAAGGGCGGCGCCGTCACCGGCCTGCTCGTCGTCGGCCTGGGCCTGCTCGCCGTCTCGGCCTACTTCCTGATCCTGGGCGAGGGCGTCGACGACGTCCCGCCGCTCGTCGGCCTCGCCTTCGGCTCCAGCCTCATCAGCGTCTTCGCCCGTCTGGGCGGCGGCATCTTCACCAAGGGCGCCGACGTCGGCGCCGACCTGGTGGGCAAGGTCGAGGCCGG
>DAISWG010000031.1:0-41362 GCA_036826475.1 Miltoncostaeaceae bacterium
CCGAGCAGACGGTGAAGTTCCACCTGTCGAACATCTACCGCAAGCTCGGCGTCGGGAACCGCACCGAGGCGACCCGCTATGCCTACCGGAACGGCCTGATCGAATAGGCCCCCGCGGCGGCGCCGAGGCGCCCCGCGCACATTCCGATGCGGCACCCCGGTCGGCCCTCCTCGTCGAGGGGTCCGATCCCGTCCCGCTCCGGGCGCCCGGGACCGCCGGGTCCGTGGACCCGGCGGTCCCGCCCCGCCCCTACGGGGTGAGGGCCACCTTGATGGACCCCTCCGCCCGCGAGTCCATGATCTCGAAGCCCTTCGCGGCGTCCTCGAGCGGCAGGTCGTGGGTGAAGACGACCCCCGGGTTGATGGTGCCGTCCTGCACGGCGGGCAGCAGCTCGGGGATGTAGGCCCGCGACGGGCACACGCCCGGGTGCAGGCTCACGTTGCGCATGAACACCCCGGAGATGGGCTGCTCGACCGGCTGGAAGTAGTGCGACATCCCCAGCATCGACACCGCGCCGCCGTCGCGCACCAGCCCGACGGCCTGCTTGATCGACGCGTCGCCCGAGATCGAGTCGATCACGGCGTCGGCCCCGCGGCCGTCCGACAGCTCCCGCACCACCGCCGTGGCCTCCTCGCCGCCCTCCGCGGTGTGGGTGGCGCCGTTCGCCATGCCGATCGCGACGCGGTCCTGGTGGTGCCCCAGCAGCACCACCGCCGCGGCGCCCTTCAGCGCGGCCGCCTGGACGGCGCACAGGCCGACGGCGCCGTCGCCGATCACCACGACCGTGTCGCCGGGCTTCACCCCGGTCTGGACGGCGCCGTGGTAGCCCGTGGCGAACACGTCGCCCAGCGGCAGCACCGCCAGGTCGTGCTCGTCGGACGCGAGCGCCTCGGGGATGACGACGAGCGTGCCGTCGGCCTCCGGGACTCTCACGTACTCCGACTGGCCGCCCTCCACCTCGCCACCCGCGTGCTCGCCCCAGAACGGGCTCCCGAAGATCCCGCCGCTGGTGCACGAGCTGTGGATGCCGTGGTCGCAGAAGAAGCAGCTGCCGTCGGAGAACACGAACGGCGCGACCACCCGGTCGCCCACCGCCAGGCCCCGGACGTCGCCGCCGACGGCCTCCACGATCCCGACGAACTCGTGGCCCAGGCGTGTGCCGGCCTCCATCCCGAGGTCGGGGCCGTTGTTGAAGAAATGCAGGTCCGAGCCGCAGATGCCGGCCTTCGTGACGCGCACAAGCGCGTCGCTGCCCTTCAGGATGGTGGGCTCGGGGATGGTCTCCACGCGGACGTCGCGCAGGCCGTGGTAGCGGGCGGAACGCACGGGCGCCTCCAGGGTTTTCGCTCAACGTTGAGTAATTGCTGAGCATCGTACACTTGGGCGCGGTGGGCACATCCATGCGACCCGTCCCGGATCCCGGCGACCGCGCCTCGGGAGAGGTGATCGCCCTCGGGTCCGAACTCGAAACGCTGTTCGACCGCCTCGCGCGCCGCCAGGGGAACGTCACGCTGGCCCAGTTCCGGGTGCTCGACGCGCTCGCCGCGGCCGAGCCCGAGGCGCTCGAGCCGCTGGAGCTGGCGCGGATGCTCCACCTCGGGTCGAACCACATCACGATGCTGCTCGACTCGCTGGAGGAGCGCGGGCTCCTGGAGCGCGGCCCGCACCCCAGCGACCGTCGCCGCCGGCTGGTGCGGGCCACGCCGCAGGGGCTGGAGGGCGTGCGCGGGCTCGCGGCGCACATGGCCGCGCTGGAGGAGCGCATCCTGGGCGAGGCCCTGGACCCGGCGGAGCGCCTCCACCTGCGCACCCTGACCGCGCGCGTGCGGCGCGTCATCGCCGATGTCGTGATCCCCGACACGCGGGCCCGGCCCGGCCCCTGAGACCGTCCGCCGGGAGGACGGCACGCCCGATCGCCGCCCGTGTGCCAGAATCCTCCTGATGAGCGCGATCCGGCCCGACCTGCCCCTCACCACCCGAGCGGACGATGGCGAACCTTCCGAAGATCCGCCGAGGCCAGGGGCGCGGGCAGGGGCCCGCGCACGCTGAAGCCGAGCGCGCACGGCCCGATGTCCAGCGCATCGAGGCCTACGGCCTCACCTGGCTGAACATCGAGGCGCCGACCGAGATCGAGACGGCCTGGCTCGCCGAGCACTACGAGTTCCACCCGCTGGACCTCGAGGACGTGCTCTCGCGGCGCCGGCAGCGGGCCAAGATCGACGAATACCCGGACTACCTGTTCATCGTCCTGCACTTCCCGCGCTTCGACAAGGGAACGGGACGGCTCCAGGCGGCCGAGCTCAACGTATTCGTGGCCGAGGACCTGGTGATCACGCTGCCGAACGAGCCGCTCAAGCCGCTCTCGGGCCTGTGGTCGCGCTGCGAGCGCGTCGAGGCCGCCCAGGAGCAGCACATGAGCAAGGGCTCCGGCTACCTCTTCTACGAGATCGTCGACACGATGTACGACTACTGCTTCCCGATCCTCGACAAGATCGGGTTCAAGCTCGACTCGATCGAGGACGAGCTGTTCGAGGGCGAGAGCGACGACCTGGTCCGCGACATCTCGAACATCAAGCAGGAGATCATCAACTACCGGAAGATCGTGAAGCCCCAGCGGCCCACGCTCCGGCTGCTGGAGCGCAACGTCCAGCGCTACGCCCCCCAGGACCTCGAGCTCTACTTCGACGACATCGTCGACAAGAGCGAGCGCATCTGGGACCTCCTGGAGAACTACAAGGAGGTGGCCGAGGCGCTCGAGGCCACCAACGAGTCGGTGATCACCCACAAGCTGAACGACATCATCCGCGTGCTCACGATCCTGTCGGCCGTGATGCTGCCGCTGACCCTTATCACCGGCATCTACGGGATGAACACCGACACGCTGCCCTTCGCCCGCAGCGGAGTCTTCTCGTTCCTCTTCCCGATCATGATCATGGCGGTCATCGCGGTCGCCCTCTTCGCCTGGTTCCGCCACAAGCGATGGCTGTAGCGGCATGCCGGTAGACCCCGGCGGCACCGGCCGGCAGGGGCCCGACATCATGTGGTCGCCGTGGCGGATGGCCTACATCTCCGCCGAGCAGACCGGCGGCCACGACGGCCCCTCGTGCGTGTTCTGCGACCTGCCCGCGCGACAGGACGACGAGCGCACCTACATCCTGTACCGTGGCGCGCGCGCGTTCGTGATCATGAACCTGTACCCGTACAACAACGGGCACCTGATGATGGTCCCCTACGCGCACGTGGACTCGCTGGCGGACCTCGACGAGGCCACGCTGACCGAGCTCATGACCCTCGCCCAGCGGTCTCAGGCGGTCGTGCAGGAGCGGATGCGCCCCCAGGGGTTCAACGTCGGCATCAACCAGGGCCGGGCCGCCGGCGCGGGGATCGCCGACCACGTCCACATGCACCTCGTCCCGCGCTGGGTGGGCGACACCAACTTCATGCCGGTGATGGGAGACGTGCGCGTCATGCCGCAGCACCTCGATGAGACCTATGCCCTCCTGCGGACGGGGTTCGGCGCGTGACGATCGACCCCGCCGTCTTCAAGGCCTACGACGTCCGCGGGCTCCACCCGGAGGAGCTCGACGAGGAGGGGGCCCGCAGGGTCGGCGCGGCGTTCATCGACGTCACCGGCGCCAGGCGGGTCGCGGTCGGCCACGACACGCGCCTGTCGTCCCCCGGCATGGCGGACGCCTTCGTGGAGGGCGCGCTGGATGCGGGCGCCGACGTCGCCGAGCTGGGGCTCTGCGCCACGGAGATGCTCTACTTCGCGGTCGCCGACGGCGGCTACGACGCGGGTGCCTGCATCACCGCCAGCCACAACCCTCCCCAGTACACCGGGGCCAAGATGGTCACCGCCGGCGCGCTGCCGCTCTCGGGCGACACCGGCATCGGCGAGGTCGGCCGCATCGCCATGGCGGGGGCGCCGCGCAGCGGGCCGCGGGGGACGCGCTCGCGGGAGACGGACCTGCTCGAGCGGTTCGTGGAGAAGTGCCTGTCGTTCGTCGACGTCGCCGCCATCACCGGCCTGACGGTGGTGACCGACTCGGCCAACGGCATGTCGGGGCTCTACCTGCCGCCCGTCCTGGAGCGGCTCGACATCGAGGCCGTCCCGTACTTCCTGGAGCTCGACGGCCGATTCCCGAACCACGAGCCCAACCCGCTACTCCCGGAGAACCGCGAGTTCATCATGTCCAAGGTGCGGGAGCACGGCGCCGACCTGGGCATCGCCTTCGACGGCGACGCCGACCGCTGCTTCTTCATCGACGACGCCGGCGAGTTCGTGGACGGCGACTTCCTGACCGCCCTCCTCGCGCGCCACATCCTGGGCCGCAGCGGGCCGTCCACCGTCGTCTACGACCTGCGCGCATCCCGCGCGGTGCCCGACGCCATCACCGAGGCGGGCGGGACGCCGGACATGTTCCGGGTGGGCCACGCGTTCATCAAGCGCCGGATGCGCGAGGTCGACGCGGTGTTCGCCGGCGAGGTCAGCGGCCACTACTACTTCCGGGACTTCTCCTTCGCCGACACCGGGCTGGTGCCGGCGCTCCTGGTGATGGAGATGGTCGCCACGAGCGGCCGGCCGTTGTCGGAGCTCATCGCCGGGTTCCGCGCGAAGTACCACATCTCCGGTGAGATCAACTCGACCGTGTCCGACCCGGAGGCGGTGCTCCAGGAGCTGCGCGAGCGGTTCGCCGACGGCCGCCAGGCCGAGATCGACGGGCTCTCGGTGGACTACGACGACTGGCACTTCAACGTGCGGTCGTCCAACACCGAGCCGCTGGTGCGCCTCAACCTCGAGTCGCTGGTCTCGCGGGAGGACATGGAGCGGCGGCGCGACGAGGTGCTGGGGGTGATCCGCTCCGGGTGAGCGTCGCCCATCCGGAGACGGCCGTCGCCGCGATCGCGGCGGAGGGCGTCGACGTCCGCTATCACGGGGGTCCCGAGCCGGCGGTCCGGGACGTCTCGTTCACCCTCCGCCCCGGGGAGGGCCTCATGGTGTCGGGGCCGGCGGGCGCCGGCAAGACCAGCCTGCTGCGGGGCATCCTCGGCCTGGTCGCCCACCGCGGGCGGCTGGAGGTGCTCGGCGGGGCCCCCGGCGGCCCGCTGATGCTCGGCCGTGCGGGCTACGGCCCGCAGGGCGCCGGCTTCGCGGCGGGCCTGCGCGTCGGCGAGACCGCGCGCCTCGTGGCGTCCCTGCGCGGCGGCGGTTCCGCCGAGGCCGCCTCGGCGCTCGACGCGGCCGGCCTGTCGTACGTCGCGCGATGGCGCACCAGCCGCCTCGACGCCGAGGGCTGGCGCCGCCTGAGCCTGGCCGTCGCCGTCGCCGGCGACCCCGAGCTGGTGCTGCTGGACGACCCGTGGGTGCTGCGGGAGACGATCGCCGCGATCCAGGCCGCCCGCGAGCGCGGCGCCGCCGTGGTGGTGGCGGCGCGGCGCCCGGCGGGCCTCGCCCCGCTGCTGGGGCGGCGCATCACCCTGCGCGACGGGGTGCCGGAGTGAGGCGGGCCGCCGTCGTCGGCACCGCCGTCCTGCTGCGCCTCTCGCGGCGCCGCTGGGTGCAGGTGGCGCTGGCCGCCGGCGTCGCCATCGCGGTGGTGTGCGCCCTGGTGGCCATCGGATCGCACGGGCTGGCGCGCGAGGACGAGTTCCGCCGCGCGGCGGCGGCGCTGCTGCTGCTGGGGGGCCTGGCCCTGGCCGTCGCGCTGGGCAGCGCGGCGCTGAACACCGACGCCGACACCGGGGCCCTGGGGATGATGGCCGGGGCCGGGGCGTCGCGCGGCGAGGTCGTCGCCGGGGCGGTGGGCGCGCGCGTCGCGGTGCTGGCGGTCGCGCTGGTGGCGTGGGGCGTCGTGCTGCAGATCGGCAGCGCCGCCCTGGGCCTCGGCCTGGACGGCCCGATGGCGGTGCACGCCCTCGCCGTGGCGGAGGGGCTGCTGCTGACGCTGCTGGCGTGCTCGGCCGCGAGCTCGGTGGTGGGGCCGCTGGCGGCGGGCGCGTTCGGCGTGGCGCTCTACGTGACCGCCCAGGCCGCCGTGAACCTGAAGGCCGCCGCCGACCAGGCGCTCATCGGCACCGCCGACGCCGGCGTGAACCTCCTCTACTACGTCGCGCCGCGGACCATCACCTCGCCGATGCTGGCGGAGCTCCAGCTCCGCGACGCCGCGGGCGCCGCCGCCCCCCGGGTGGAGATCAACGGCAACACCGTGCTCATCCCCACCTCCGGGTGGGACAGCGTCCTGTGGACGCTGTTCTGGTGCGCCCTCCTCGCCCTGGCGTGCGTCGCCGGCTTCCGCCGCCGGCCGCTCGGCTGACGGAGGCTAGGCGGAGGTGGCGAGCCCGTCGCGGCTGACCCCGCCGTAGAGCGTGTTCCGCTCCGCGGGGACCTTGCCGCCCGCGTGGATCAGGCCCTCCATGCGCTCCTGTGAGAGCCCCAGCGGCGTCTGGACGGTGGTCGCGTGCGCGATGCGCTCCTCGGTGAGCGTGCCCGACAGGTCGTCGAGGCCGTAGGAGAGCGCCTCGCTGGTGATCTCCTCGCCCAGCATCACCCAGTGGCCCTTGATGTGCGCGAAGTTGTCGAGCATCAGCCGCGCGACCGCGATGGTCCGCAGCTTCTCCTCCCGCGAGGGGCCGGGGAGGTACGCGAAGTCGGTGTTGCCCGGCAGGAACGGCAGCGGGATGAAGGCCTGGAAGCCGCCGGTGTCGTCCTGCAGGTCACGGAGCCGGGCCATGTGGTCGACCTGCTCCTCGGGCGTCTCGAAGTGCCCGAACAGGAGGGTCGCGTTGGTGCGCAGGCCCTGCGCGTGCGCCTCGCGGTGGACGGCGAGCCACGTCTCGGCCGGCACCTTGCGGTCGGCGATGATCTTCCGGACGCGGGGGCTGAACACCTCGGCCCCGCCGCCGGGCATGGTGTCGTGGCCCGCGGCGCGCAGGCGCCGGAGCGCCTCGGCGTGGTCGACCTTGGAGATCCGGGCGATGAAATCGACCTCGACCGCGGTGAGCGCCGTCAGCGAGACGTGCGGCAGCGTGGCCTTGAGCTCGCTGAAGAGCTCCTCGTAGTACGGGAGGTCGTACTCCTTCGTCATGCCGCCGACGATGTGCAGCTCGGTGATGCCGAGCTCGGCGAGCTGGACGGCGCGGTCCACGAGCTGCTCGACGCTGTACGCGTAGGCCCGCTCGTCCTTCTCGGTCCACACCGCGAACGCGCAGAACCCGCACCCGACGACGCAGATGTTGGTCGGGTTGAGGTGCGCGTTGACGTTGTAGGTGATCGCGTCGCCGTAGCGGCGCCGGACGACGGCGTCGGCCGCGGCGCCGAGCTCCTCGAGTGGCGCGTCCCGGAAGAGGGCGATGGCCTCCTCGGGAGTGATGCGGCCGCCGTCGGCGGCCCGGGCGAGGATCGCATCGGTCATGAACGACAACTTACCAGGGCCTCCCGTCACCATGATCGGGCAACCGTCCCGCGCCAGCGCACCTCCCCGGAGGCAGCGTGGTGTCTCCCGGCTGCATCGCGTCGCGAGGCTGCGTTCTCGACCTCGGCCAGGGAACCACCCTGACCGAGGATCTGCGTCCTTGCCTCGCGGGCGATTCGCTCGGGAAACCCAGACGAACCTCCGGGGCGGCGCGCTAGGGTTGGGCACGTGCCGCAGCACGCCTTGAAGGAGTGGGCCGTCACCATCGCCGCGCTCGCCGCGGGCGACCAGGTGCTGATCGTGCGCAAGGGCGGGATCGGGGAGAAGCGCTTCGACCTGCCCCACCCGCGCTTCTACCTCTTCCCCACCTATCTGCACCAGCGGCCCGAGCTGGTGAAGCCCGCGGCGCGCGACCGCTTCGCCGACCCCCTGGGCCGGCGCGAGGATCCGGCGGAGCTGCCGCTGGCCGTGCACGCGGAGCTGGTGTCGTCGCACCCGATCGCCGACCCCGACGCGCTCGCCGCGATCGACCATCTGCACGTGCTCGAGCCCACCTACGCCGAGGAACGCCTGAAGTGGCGCCGCAGGCACCCGCTGTGGGCGGCCGTGCTGCGCGTGTCGGTGCTCCCCGACCCCCAGGTGCTGCACGTGCTGCCCGAGCACGGCGGATGCGTGAGCTGGGTGGAGCTGCCCGAGGACATCGGGCCGCCGCAGGGGGCGGTGCCGGCGCTCGGCGACGAGGCGTTCGCCCGTGCCGAGTCGGACGTCGAGGCGGCGCTCGCGGCGGCCGGGGTCACGGGGTGACGCGGGCGCACGTGCTCGTCTGCCGGGGACCGGACTGCACGTCCCGCGGCGCGCTCGACGTCTACACGGAGATGGCGGCGCAGCGGCACGCCCGGGGGCTGGAGGAGGACGAGGTGGTGCAGAGCCAGACGGGCTGCATCGGCCCGCTCTGCGGCCGGGGCCCCGTGGTGTGCTGCTACCCGACCGGGGCGTGGTACGCGCCCGTCGGCGTCGGGGACGTCGCCGAGATCGTGGCCCGCGACCTGGGCGAGGGGGCCGTGGTGGAGCGGCTCGAGGCACGGCGACTGGAGGGCGCGGCATGAACCACACCCAGGCGTTCGACGACATGCTCGGCGAGCAGCCGTCCGACTGGGCCTTCTTCGAGGTCTACGTCACCCTGGACGACGCCCGGCGGCTCGCCGACGCCCGGGTGTCGCTGGCCCGCGCCAACGCGCGGCCCGCGTACGGCCCGGGGGACCACGACTTCGCGATCACCGTCGCCAACACCCACGGCCACGGCGCCGGCGCCGGAGTCGTGCGCTCGGCGCTCCGGATCCTCGACGACCGCGGCATCACCGGCCGCACCTGGGGCGGGGCGACGCGCACGCTGACGCGGCCGGCCCCGCCGCACCGCGACGGCCCGTAGGGTCGCGGGGGGTGGCTGATGCTCCGCGATGAGGAGGACCTCCAGCTCCTCGCCGAGCTGGCGGGCGTGCTGGACCAGACCGTCCAGGACTCCGGGTTGTCGGCGGGCTCGTACCTGATCCTCCGCGAGCTCGTGGCCGACGCGGGGCCCCACGCGGTGACCGCCCTCGCCGGGCGCCTCGGCGCCGAGCCGGAGGAGCTCACCAACCTCTGCGCGCGGCTCATCGACCTCCACATGGCCGAGGCCCGGCCCGACGGGATCGCCGTGACCGAGCGCGGCCTGGAGCGGGCGGCCGCGATCGAGACCGACGCCAACGAGGCGATGCGCGAGTACGTCATGAACCGCCCGCACACCGCCACGGTCTACGGCCTGGTGGCGTCCATGCAGAGCGGCCGCTTCACGGTCGAGGACCTGCTGGGCTTCCTGGCGGAGGGCCCCACGACCGACGACGAGGACGCGGCCTGAACCCCGTCGACGTGATCGGCATCGTCGGCGTGGTCGTGCTCGTGGTGCTGATCGCGGTCCTCATGGTCGTCAAGTCCCGGGGACGGCAATGACACGCCGGCAGGCAGCACCTCTCACCCGGGCGCTACGACCGCGCTTCGCGCGGTACGGCCGGCGGGTGTCGATCAGTAGCGGAGGGTGCTCTCCCCCAGCGCGGACCACACGTCCAGCTTGGTGCGGACGCGCTTGATGACCTCGTCGGTGAACTCGTCGGTGCCCACCTGGCCGCCGAGGTCGGCGGTGCGCACGTCGTCGGAGATCGCCTCCAGGGCACCCTCGTAGATCGCCCGCGACGCCGTCGCGGCGACCGTGTCGCCCATGTACGGCAGCACCGACGCGCCGGCCAGGATCATCGCCAGCGGGTTCGCCACGTTCTTGCCCTGGAGGGTGGGCGCCGTGCCGTGGGGCGCCTCGGCCATGACGGCGGACGCCCGGAACTCCTCGTCGAACGCCAGCAGCTGCGACTCGGCGCCGGCGATCGAGCCGAAGAGCTGCAGCACCATGTCCGACAGGCAGTCGCCGTCGCGGTTCAGCGCCGGCACCACCAGCGCCTCGCCGCCGTGGCTCACCAGCGCCGCGTAGAGCGCGTCGATCAGGATCGGCCGGTAGCGGACGTCCGGGTGGCGCTCGGCGGCCGCGTCGAGCTCCTCCTTCAGCATCCCCTCGTACACGGGCGAGACCGTCCACTTGGGACCGCCGAACACGGTGGCGCGCATCCGGCGCGCCTGCTGGAAGCTGAACTCGGCGACGGCGCGGCAGGTGCGGCGCGAGATGCGCTCGACGCGCCACGCGATCTCGTCGTCGCCCTCCTGCTCGCGGTACTCCCGGGCGTTGTAGGCGTCGTCGACCGCCATCCGCACGATCGAGATGGGCGCGTGGATGCCGCCGATCGGCCGCACGCCGGACAGGCGCCGGCCGGTGCGGATGATGACCTTGCCGCCGATGGCCTCGCGCAGCAGCGCGTTGGGGCTGCCGACGTCCTCCGCCCCCTCCGGCGTGACCGTGGCCGCCTTCAGCCCGAAACCGTGGCGCACCGTCGCCTCGGCCGCCTCGAACACGCACCCGTTCCTGGTGCGGCGGCGGTTCTCGAGCGACAGGTCGTGTCGCTCCAGGACGATCGGGAAGCCGGTCACGGCGGGGTCGAGGACCCGGAGGGCCTCCTCCAGGAGCTCCTGCCCCGTCTGGTCGCCCTCCATCACGACGAGCGTCCTGGGCTCCATCGCCGCCGAGTATAGGCCCCTACAGCGGGGTGTCCTCCTCCATCGCGTACACCCGCACCCGCGGGGGCTTCCCGATCCGCGCCTCCAGGCCGGCCAGCACGGCGCGGGTGGCGGGGCGGTCGGCGTAGCCGGCGGCGTCCGCGGCGTCTGCCCACTCGGCCAGGCATCCGTACTCCCCGGCCTCCTCGTCCAGGAACAGCACGTGGCGCCGGCAGCCGTCGGCCGCCGATGCCAGCCCCCGCGCGATGGCGCGCGCCTCGTCGCCGGTGCCGGGGCCCAGGCGGAACGCCACCTCGGTGCCGTGGAGGCTCACGCGCCGCGCACGGACGCCGCCAGCATCTGCCCGGCGCCGTCCTCGCATTCGGGCATCGCGGCGGCCAGGCGGTCGGCCAGGCGCTCGGCGGCGCCGGCGCGGGCTGCGGCCTCCTCGACGTCGCGCAGTGCCGCGATCAGCGCCTCGGGCAGCGTGTGCTGCACCGCCACGAGGGGGTCGGAGGCGCGCACGAAGCGGGCGTAGGCGCCGCACAGGCGGTCCTGGACGGCCGCGCCCTCGTCGATGTCGGGCACCGAGGCGACGGCGCGCAGCGGGTCGTCGCGCCACGCGGCCAGCTCCAGGGCCCGGGCGGCGACGGACTCGAGCGGCCCGGTCACCTCGGGGGGGTCCCCGCCCAGGGCCAGCAGGCGACCGATGGCGCCCGCCAGGTCCCGGAGCGCATCCGGGTCGACCATCGCCTCGACGTACTCCCAGAGCAGGGTGGCGGAGGCGGTCTCGTGCGCGCGGCGGGCGTCGGCCTCCGGGGCCAGCCGCTCGTCGAGGCACAGGAAGGCGGGGCCGGGGAACGCCGCGACGTAGGCGCGGGGGCCGGCGGCGGGCTGGGCGGCGGGGGCGCCGGGCGGGGGCGCGCCGGCCAGCGCGCCCGCCGCGTCGCGGGCCGCGCCGAGGCGCTCCACGAGGTCGCGCACCGCGGCGTCGTGGTCGATCGGGGCCATGGGTGGACTGTGCCACACTCGTGCTTCGTGTCCCCGGCCGCCCCCACGCCCCCGTCGCCGCGCGTGCCGCGGGCGGCGGCGCTGGCCGACGCGCTGGCGCACGTCCTCCGCGACCGCGAGCCCGCGTCGCTGCCGGGGCCGGGGCGGCGCGCGGCGGTGCTGATCGTGCTGGCCGACCGCGCCGGCCAGGCGAGCCTGCTGCTCACGAAGCGCAGCGACGACATGCCCACCCACCCCGGCCAGATCTCCCTGCCGGGCGGCGTCGTGGATCCGGGCGACCCCTCGCCGGAGGCCGCGGCGCTGCGGGAGACCGAGGAGGAGGTCGGGCTGCCCCGCGCGGCCCTGCGCGTTGTCGGCGAGCTCGACGACGTCCACACGATGGCCTCCAACTTCATCATCCGGCCGTTCGTGGCGCTGTTGGAGGGCCGCTGGGAGCCCGTCCCGAGCGACGCGGAGGTGGCCCGGGCGTTCCACGTGCCGGTGGCCGAGGTGCTCCGTGCCGACGCCGTGCTCCCGGCCGACCCGGCGCCGCTGGCGCTGCGCTACCCGCTGGGCGGCGAGGACGTGTGGGGCGCGACCGCGCGCATCCTCCGCATCTTCAGCGTGGTGCTGCGGCAGGCCCTGGTGGTCAGCCCTCGGGGTGGAGCCGCGCCAGCGGCTCCCGCGGGGGCAGATCCGGCCGGGTGACTCCGCCGGACTCGCCGCCGTAGCCCAGCTGATCGAGCCGCGCGAGCTGCGCCTGGAACTCCGCCTGGCGCGGATGGTCCGGCGGCAGTGAGGCGGCGTACCGGGCGATGCGATCCCGGATCTGGAACGCGAAGTGCGGGGTCGCCGCGCCCACGAGCTGCGCGAGCTCGTCCTCGGTGGGCAGCTGGTGGACGTGCTGGAAGACCGGCATCGGCGCGCAGCGTAGCAGCGCCCCGGAGGAGGGCCCGGCCGGGGCGCGCCGCGGCCCCGCATCGGGGTAGGGTGGACCATGACCGTCCGCCGTGCGCTCCTCGGGTTCTGGCTCGAGATCCGCGTGATCCCGGTGCTCCTGTGGTCGTACACCGCGATCACGCTCGGCACGGCCATGGCGTGGGCCGACGACGGCGGGATCTCCGTCCCGGGCTATCTGGTGGCGGTGCTGATGGGCGTGCTGGTGCAGGGGCTGGTGGCCCACTGCGTCAACGAGGTGACCGACTGGCGCTCCGGCACCGACCGCGACCCCTCGCCCCGCGTGATCAGCGGGGGCAGCAAGGTCATCGCGTCGGGGCTGCTGGGACCGCGGGCGCTCGTCGCGATCGGGGTGGCGGCGACCCTGGCGGCCGCGGCGCTGGGCGTGGCGGCGGCGCTGACGTGGGGCTGGGTGCTGGCCCTCTACGGCGGCCTCGGGATCCTGGGGGCGATCCTCTACACGCTGCCGCCGGTGCGGGCGGCGTACCGGCCGTTCACGGGCGAGGCGATCGCCTTCGGGTGCGCGTGGGCGTGCGTCTCCGGCGCGTACGTGCTGCAGACCGGGACGCTGACCGGCGGCGTCGCCCTGGCCGGCATCGCCCATGCCGCGACGTGCGTGGCGATGCTGATGATGCATCACTACCTCGACCGGGTCCCCGACAGCCTCGCCCGCCCGCCCAAGACCACGACCATCGTGATGCTGGGCGCCGCCGGGCGGCGCTACGGTGTGCTCTGGGCGGCGATCGCGCTGGCCGCCGCGATGCTCCTGACGGCGCTGGTGGCCGGGGCGTTCGCGGTGATGGCCGTCGGCGCGGCGGTGGCGCTGGCGCTGCACGCACGGGTCGACCCGGACGACGCCGGCTCGGTCACCCGCAACGAGCTCGGGGTGATCCTCGCCGGCATGGCCGGCGGCCTCGGCACCGCCGCGGTGCTCGCCCCCGGGATGGCGTGGGCGCTGGTGCCGGTGGCCCTGCTGGTGCCGCTGGAGCTCGCGGTCTCCGGGGCCGCCCACCGGGAGCTCATGGCCGCCCGGGCCGAGCCCGCGCCCGCCGCCGGGGAGGGCCCGTGACGGTCCGCCCCTGCTCCCCGCTCCGTGCGCCCTTCCCGGCCCGCGCGCGACGGCCCGGCGGAGGCGCCTGGGCTATCATCCACCCCTTCCAGAAGGGGGTTCCGGGGGTCCGTTCATGGCGATGAGAGACGACGACAAGCTGGTCCGCCAGCTCTCCCTGGTGGCCTTCCTGATGTCGCAGCAGCGGCCGGTCACCGCCGACGAGATCCACGAGGCGGTGGAGGGGTACGGCGGCATGACGGAGCAGGCCTTCCTGCGCCGCTTCTACGCCGACCGGGCCGAGATCGAGTCGATGGGCCTGCGGCTCGCGGTGGAGCGTCCCGGCGACGACCCGTTCCAGGGCGACCTCTACGCGCTGCCGCCGGAGAACTACTACCTGCCGGAGCTCGACTTCGACCCGGCGGAGCTCTCCGCCCTGCAGACCTGCCTGTACCTGCTGGAGGGGCAGTTCGCCTACGCCGAGCCGCTCCGCCTGGCCCTGCAGCACCTCACCCTGGGCCGCCCGAGCCCGCTCGACGACCACGCCGCCCGCACCGTCTCCGTGAACCTGCTCGGCGGCGACTACGGCCCGGAGGTCGCGGCGCACCTCACCAAGATCGAGTCGGCGATCAGCCGGCGAAAGACGATCCGCTTCACGTACTACTCCATCGGCCGCGACGAGACCTCTGAGCGTGAGGTCGACCCCTACTCCCTGCTCTACTCGGCGGGGAACTGGTACGTGGTCGGCTTCTCCCACGAGCGCGAGGACACCCGGATCTTCCGGCTCTCGCGCATCGAGGGGCGCATCACCTTCAAGACCCGCGCGGAGCACGACTTCCCGGCGCCCCAGGATTTCGACCTGTCGCGGTACCGCGACCGCGCGCCGTGGCAGCTCGAGGGCGACGCGCGCACGGCCACGGTCGCCCTCACCCCCACCATCGCCTGGTGGGTCGACCAGATGTTCGGCGCCCACGGCACCACCCGGATCAACGCCGACGGCTCCGGCGTCTACACCACGACCTACGGCAACCAGCACGAGCTGGTGGCCTGGATCCTGGGCCTCGGGGCCGAGGCCCGGGTGCTGGAGCCCGCGGAACTCGGCGAGGCACTCGTGAACGCCCTGGAGCTGGTCGCCGACCGCCACCAGGTCGGCGGCGGGGGGCGGATCGCCCCGCCCACCGACGCACCGCCCGTCGCGGCCGGCGCCGACGACGAGCCCGGCACCCCGGCGACGGGCGCCGCGGGCGGCGCCGCCGCCGCCGCGCCGTCGGCGCCGTCGGCGAGCGCCCAGGGCACGCCGGAGCGCGTGGTGCCGGCGGAGCGCTTCGCCCGCCTCCTGGCGCTCATGACGCGCCTGCTCGCCGCGTGCGGGGACTCCCCGGAGGCCCACATCCCGGTCTCCGAGCTGCGCGAGGCCCTCAACCTCGACCGCAAGGTGCTCGAGGACGACATCGGCCTGCTGAACCTCATCAACTTCGGCGGCGGCTGCTACGCGCTGTACGCCCAGTTGGAGGGCGACACCGTCGCCGTCCTGAAGGAGACGTACGGCGACCGTTTCGCCCGGCCGGCCCGCCTGTCGCCGCTGGAGGCGAAGGCGCTGCTGTGGACCCTCGACTTCATCGGCGACCGCCTCCCGGTGGAGGCCGGTACCTCGCTCAGCAGCGTCCGCGCGAAGCTGGAGGCGGCGATCGGCGCCGACAGCCTGCCCACCGTCGAGCTGGGCCGCGCCCAGGTGGCCGACACCGGCGTCGCCGCGGCGGTGAGCCAGGCGATCCGCGAGGACCGCGTCCTGGAGATCGACTACTGGACGGAGTCGCGCGGGGCGATCACGAAGCGCCGGATCGAGTCCCACCTGCTGGTGAACGCCCAGGACGCCTGGTACGTGGTGGCCTACTGCCGCCGCGCGGAGGCCCAGCGGACGTTCCGCCTGGACCGCATCCGCAGCGCCGTCCTCCTGGACGAGCGGTTCAGCCGGCGCGCCGAGATCGAGGCGTCCGGCCCGTACCTGCCATGGGGCGCGCACCCGCAGCCGGGCGAGACGGTCGCCCAGAGCGCGTCGGTGTGGTGCGATCCCGGCCTGGCGCGGTGGATGCTCGAGAAGCACCGCTCGCGGGAGCGTTTCGCCGACGGCTCCGTCCTGGTGGAGATCCCGTACGCCAGCGAGGAGTGGCTGGTGAAGGAGCTCCTGAAGTACCAGGGCGAGGCGGTGCTCTTCGAGCCGGTCGCCCTGCGGCGCACCGTCGCGGACCTCGCCGAGGAGATCCTCGGCGCCTACGGCGCGGACCACCCGAGCGGCGGCAGCCGCCGGCGCGCGCCCACCCGCTGAGCCGCCGCCTCCCCCGCCGCGGCGCCGCCCTCGCGGCGCTGGCGGCCGTCGGCATCGTGGCCCCGGTCGCGGCCGCGCAGTCGCCGACCGCCCCGTCGTCGCCTGCGGCGGCGGCGGGCACACCGGTCCTCGGCGTCTCCGCGATGACCGCGGATCAGCTGTCCGCCTGGTACGCCGCCTCCGGCGTGACCTCGACGAGCCCGGTCGCGGTCGCGGATCTCGCCCGGCTCTTCATCGACGAGGGCGCCGCCCAGGGCGTCCGCGGCGACATCGCGTTCGCCCAGTCGATGCTGGAGACCGGCTACCTCCGCTACGGGGGGATCGTGAAGCCGGGCGACCTCAACTTCTCCGGCCTCGGAGCGTGCGACAACTGCCCGCGGGGGCTGGCCTTCCCGAGCGCCGCCCTCGGCGTCCGGGCCCAGATCCAGCACCTCTACGCGTACGGCGCGCCGGGCGCGACCCCCGCGGCCCTGGCCCGCCCGCTCGCCGACGCCCGCTTCGCCCGCGTCCAGCCGGCCGGCCGGGCCGCGTTGTGGGAGTCGATGGGCAACGGCAACTGGGCGACCGGTCCGGATTACGCCCGGAAGGTCCTGACCCTGTGGCGCGGCATGCTCAGGTCGGCCGGCGTCCCGGAGCCCGCCCCCCGCACCGCCGGCGTCGCCCCGGTCCAGTCGCTGCTGGTCGCCCCGGACGGCGCCGCCCGCCTGGCGGGGTGGCGCACCCGCAAGGAGCCCCTCGCCGACGGCACCCGGATCCTCGGCGCCCCCACGTCCCTGACCCCCGGCCGCGGGGTGTGCCTGGTGCGGTGGGACGCCATCGGGGCGGCGGCCCTCGTGCGCGGCGGCACCCGCCCCTGCGACGCCACCTCGTCGGTGCGCTGGATCCGCCTGACCGGCGCCGGCTGGCGCACCACCAAGGGCCTGGCGCCCGGCGAGCCGCTCACGCGCCTGAGGTCGCTCTACCCGCACGCCCGGCGCGGGGGCGCCTTCTGGCGCCTGGTCGCCGGACGCGACGACCGCCACCGGCGGCCGGTCACGCGCCTCCGCGCCGAGGTGGCCCCGGACGGGGTCGTCCGCGCCCTCTGGGTCTATCCCGCGCCGACGACCTAGCACCCCTCCCGTCGGACCCGCGTGGGCGTGGCCCAGTAGCGGCGCCCCTCGCCGCGGACCGCGAGTCCCTCCACCTCGAGGAGCGCCAGCGCTCCCGCAACCTCACCCGGGTCGGCGCCGAGCGTCTCGGCGAGGGCGTCGGCGTCCATCGGCTCGTGCGCCAGGCACCGGTGGACCTGCGCCGCAAGGCCGTCGGGGACGGCCTCGGCCTGCGGGTCGCCCGCAGGCCGCCATGGCGCGTCCGCGAGTTCGGCGACGACGTCATCGACCGTCTCCAGCAGGGCGGCGCCCGCGCGCAGGAGGCCGTTGCATCCCTCGGAGGCCAGCGCCCCCGGCCAGCCGGGCACCGCGAGCACCGGCCGGCCGAGCTCGAGGGCGAAGTCGGCGGTGATCAGCGCACCGGAGCGGACGCCGGCCTCGACGACGGCGACCCCACCGGACAGCCCGGCGACGATCCGGTTGCGCGCCGGGAACCGCCACGGCGCCGGAGGCGTCCCGGGCCAGAACTCCGACACCAGCGCACCGGACGCCGCCACCCGCCGCGCGAGATCGCGATTGCGGCGGGGATACGGGACGTCCACGCCGCAGCCGAGCACCGCCACGGTGCAGCCGCCGGCCGCCAGGGCGCCCTCGTGCGCGGCGGCGTCGATGCCGTGGGCGAGGCCGCTGACCACGGCGGCGCCGCGCCGGGCCAGGTCGGCGCCGAGGCGATGTGCCAGCGCGGTCCCCGCGGCCGTCGCCCGGCGACTCCCGACGACGCCGACCGCCGGCCCCTCCGCGAGCCGCGCCAGCCCCGCGTCGGCACCGCCGCCCCGGAGGAAGAGGCAGAACGGCGGGTCCGGGAGCTGCCGGAGGCCCTCCGGGTACCGGACGTCGGGCAACCCGACGACGGTGACGCCGGCGTCGGCGAGGCGCGCGACGTCGGCGGGCACGTCGATCGCGGCGCGCAGCCGCAGCGCCTCCTCGAGCTCCGCCCCCGAGAGGCGCAGCGCGCCGCCGAGACGCGCCCGGCCGGCGCCCCAAAGGGCCTCAGGTCCGCCCACGGCGCGGGAGGCCCGCTGCAGGTCGCGGCCGAGCGCCTGCGCCAGGCGCGCCAGCCCGACCGGCCACTCCGGCGCGGCGCTCACGGCACCGGGCCCCCGGCCGGCGGCTCGCGGTAGCCGATGGCCTCGGCGAGGTGCTCGGCCGCGACGCGGTCGGCGTCCGCGAGGTCCGCGATCGTCCGTGCGACCCGCAGGAGCCGGTCGTGGACCCGCGCCGAGAGCCCGAGGCGGTCCACGGCCCGTTCGAGGAGCGCGGCTGCCGCCGGCTCCAGACCGGCGGCAGCGCGCGCCTCGCGCGGGCCGAGCTCGGCGTTCGGCCGCAGCTGGCCCCGTGCGACCGCCCGCGACCTGGCGGCCGTCACGCGCGCCCGGATCGTGGCGCTCGGCTCCGCCTCGGAGCGCCCCATCAGCTCGTCGCGGTCGAGGCGGGGAACCTGGACGTGCAGGTCGATGCGGTCGGCCACCGGCCCCGAGAGCCGCGCGCGGTAGGCCTCGGCGCGGCCGGGCGGGCAGACGCAGCGGCGGACGGGGTCGCCGTCGAAGCCGCACGGGCAGGGGTTGCCGGCGCACACGAGCAGCGGGCGCGCCGGGAAGCGGGCGCTGGCCATCGCGCGGGTCACGTCGATGCGCCCCTCCTCGAGCGGCTGGCGCAGGGCGTCCAGGACGGACGGGGCGAACGCGCAGACCTCGTCGAGGAACAGGACGCCGTGATGAGCGAGGAGCGCGCGTGTCACCTGAGGTCTCACCGCGAACGCGCCCGACGTCTGCCGACCCCGGCGCCGGCGACGCTAGCAACCGCGCATCTGTCAGTGAGAGCGCTCGCGCCGACCTGCTCCCGAGCGGGGCGCTGGCGGGGCGCGGCCCCTCTCACCGTCTCAGTGTGAGAGCGAGATCGCCGTGGTCAGGGCGATCTGGCCGCCCCGACCTGCAGGACACGCCCAACGTCCTACGTCCGCGTGCTCCTGCGGCGGGGGCGGCCAGTGGCGCGTTTGCAGCACTTTTTCGCACCGCTGGCGCCGCTGGCACCTCTGGAACCGCCCGATCGAGGGCTTCTAGCGGGGCGCTGGCGGGGCGCGCCACCCCGCCCCGACCCACCGGCTGCGCCCGGGACAGGCGAAAGCAGAAGGTACGCGTAAGCAGGGATTTTGCGTCCGGGAGTCGTGATAGCGTGCCGCGCCCGAACACATGTTCGGGTACAGGAGGAGGACGCAATCCGATGACCCGACCGATGGACACCGATCCCGGCCGGCTGCTGACCACCGACGAGGCGGCGGCGCTCCTTCGCGTCTCGGCCTCGACGATCCGCCGGGAGGTCGCGCGCGGGGCGCTGCCGGCGGCGCGGATCGGCCGAAAGGGCCTGCTTCGCATCCGGCAGGCCGACGTCCTGGCCCTGCGCGAGGGAGGGCGAGGCGCGTGAGCGGGCTCGCCCGTGCGCGCGGGCCGCCAGGGGCGCCGGCCGCCCCACAGCGAAGGCGCAGGCGCCGGCCGTGGCTACGGCCGGCGCCTGCTCACCGCCCCATCACGCCCGCACCCACCGGGTGCGGACCACGAAGGAGGAGCGATGTCTGAACGATGGTATCCGTCCGCCGGGACGCCCCCGTATCTGGGCCTCCCCCTGGTGCACGCCGCCGAGCGCGAGGCGCAGGCGCTCGTGCGCCGCCTCGCGCACAGCCGGCCGTCGCCCGTCTCGCCGCCGCCCGTCCGCCCGCCGCGGCCCGCGGCGCCGTTCAGCGGGGAGCGGGGCTGATGGGCCGCCGAGCGCGCCGGGGCGACCCGGCCCTCGGGGTCGTGCCCGAGCACACCTGGATCAAGCCGGTCAGCCGCCGAGACGGCAGCAGCGCCTTCGAGCTCAACCAGCGAAACCCCGACGGGCGCTGTGAGTCGCTGCGCTTCGAGCGCCTCGAGGAACTGCTTCGGTTCGCCTGGGAGCTCGGCGGGGAGCGCCCCATCACCCCGGCGCGGCGCCAGCAGATCTCCGGCCGGCCGGCGCGCGCCGGCGCGTCCGCCGCCCCGGTACCCGCGCCCAAGTCGCCGGCGCCCGCGCCCGGGGCCGGGGCCGGGCGGCTCTACGGCGAGCTCGAGGAGCCGACCAAGGAGTGGGCCGTCGCCCGCTACTACGCCGAGGCGTTCGTGCCGCCGCGCAATTGGACCGAGCAGACCGCGGCCAAGCGGGCGCAGCAGGTGCGGCCCTTCCTCGAGCGGCTCGGGGGCTACCGCCTGTGGGAGTTCGGAGCCGGCCCGTCGGCGCTGCTGGTGCGCCTGCGCGATGAGCTCCAGACAGAGGGCCGGGCGCCGAACCAGATCAACCTGCTGATGGCCCACATCAAGGCGGTCTTCGCCACGGCGCGCCGGCGCGGGCTGATCAGCCACGACCCGACCGAGGGCATCGATCGGCTCATGGACGAGCGGATCGCCGACTACCACGACCCCGACGACCCCGAAGCGCCGCGCTCCGAGTTCTACACCGCCCTCACCCCGCTCGAGATCGAGCGCTTCCGTGCGGCCCTGATGGGCCCGCTTCGGCCGGTCTGCCCCGATCACCCGGGCGCGCCGATCTGGTGGTCGGCCCGCCACCAGATCTGGCTCTGTAACCACCGGGGGCGTGGGCGCGGGCACCGGCTCGCGCGCGAGCTTGTCGCCGAGCAGCTTCGCTGGGGCCGCCCGGCGCCGACGCCGCTTTCGGTCTATGTCAGCGTCACCTCCTACGCCGGGCCGCGACCGGGCGAGGCCCTCGGGCTTCGCTGGGGCGCGCTCGGGCCCGATGGCCTGGAGATCCGAAACCAGGCCTGGGGCGGACGGGCGCGCCCGCTCAAGCGCGGCTCGCTGACGCGCACCGTGCCGATTCCCCAGGCCCTGCGCGACGACCTCGAGGCGATCCGCCCCCTGGGCGCCCGGGCGAACGATCCGATCTTCGCCGACGAGGGCGGCGGCTTCATCCCGCGCGGTCGGTTCACCTACGCCCTGTGGGTCGCCAGCTCGCAGGGCGGGATCACCTTCCGCGCCTACGACGGCCGCCACACTGCCGCCTCGCTGTGGTTCCACGAGGGACTCGGGCTCGGCGACGTGCGGGCCCGCCTCGGCCACCGCCACGTCCAGACCACGATCAACCACTACCTGCGCTTCTACGAGGCGGCGCGCCTCGTGCCCCACGTCTCGATGGAGGATGCGCTCAACGCCGCCCGGATCGAGGTCTTCGGGGCGATCGAGCCGGCCGGCCAGCTGAGCTTCGCCGGTCTCGGGGTGGACGCATGAGCGGGCGGCCGGGGTTCCGGGTCCCCTGGTGGCTGACCTGGGCGAACAAGGCGGAGCTGACCGAGGCCGCCCATGAGATCGGCGAGGAGCAGGCCCGCCGGATCCTGGCGCTGATCGGCTCGCGAGGACGACAGGGCCGGGCGGAGGCGCGTGCGCTGGTGCGCGGCGGACGCCGCGGTCTGCCCTGGCTGGCCGACCCGATCGGAGAGGTCGCGCGCGGGCTGATCATCCTCCACACCGGCGACGAGGACCTCGGCGCCCACAGGGTGGCCTACGTGTCGCTGACGGGCGCCGGGACCGAGATCGCCCTGACGCGGGCGCTCGAGGTGATCGAGGCGGCGCTGGCCGGCCGACCCGTCAGCCGGCCGCGAAGATGCGGGTCGATCGCCTCCGCGTTCGGCGCGCGCCGGCGGACATCCTGATGGCGCGCCTCGATCTCCACGATGGCCTCGTGATGGTGACCCTCTCGCGGCGCAACCTGCTGGCCATGATTCACAAGCTCACCTGGCCGGGCAGCGCGCGCACGATCACCGCGGGCGACTGCTACCGCGACGGGGTGCCGGTCGACGACGTCCTGCTGGTCCTGCGCGCCGAGGACGACCGCGAGCACTACGCCCGCCGGGCCGAGCCGCCCGGGCCGATGCACCCCTACACCGAAGCGTCGATCGCCGAGCACGTCATCAGCCCGGATCAGCCCACCGGGTGACACCGCCATGAACCGGGAGCGGACGGGACCGCCGGGCGGGCGGACACCCGCCCGCTCCCGGCCTGGCACGGATCGGCCCCTTCGGCGGCATCAGCCGCGTGGCACGGATCTGAGCCATGTGGCTCAGATCCGTGCCACGCACGTCTCCTGAACACCGGCGCCCCTACCGGGTCGTCGCGTCGCCCGTGGACATGGAGATCCTGCGTGCTCGAGACGCTCAGCCCTCCGCCAGCTCAGGAGCCAAGGCCTCCATGTCCGCCAGCAACTCGGCGCGCGCCGCGGTGTCGACCGGATCGGCGACCAGGAGCGCCACCTCGGCCCTGAGCGCAGCGCGACAGGCCTCAGGGTCGGCGGCCATGCTCAGATGCTAGCCAGCTTGCGCCCGACGCCCCCGGGCCGGGACGACCGGTGCGGGCGGCTTGCCGGTGAAGGAGGTGAGAGCCGCCCGGAATGGCGCCGCCCCCTGCGAGCCGGCCCCGAGGTCGGCGATCGCGGCACGCAGGAGCGCCTCCGCGGAGCGCCGCCATCCGTCGACCCGAGGGTCATCCGGCTCCTCGGGCCCGCCAACCGAGCGAAGCGCTGCCCACTCGCGGATCGTCGCCTCATCGAAACGACGATGCCCACCGGCCGTTAGCCGATAGGGCAGGCGCCCTGCGCGCGCCCAGGAGCGGACCGTGTTCGTCGCGACGCCCGCGATCGCCGCGGCCTGCTTGGGAGTGAGGTCGGGCACCGATACCAGCATCGGCGCCGAGGAGCCGCGCGTGAGCCAGGTTCACAGGAGCCGTTGCTGTGGTGCCCCAGCATCCACGATCTCCATTTGCGTGAGCAGCCTCTCGAGCGTGGCCTTCGGGATCCCCTCGCGCATTCTGGGGAGACGCAGGTCACCCTTGCGCAGCGCCCGGTAGTGCCGGCCGTCGTTCTGACACTTCCAGACGGTCTGGGTCCCGCGCGTGCCGAGCTCGTAGCGTCCCCCGCAGCGCGAGCAGGCGATGCGGCCATCACGCGGCGGGTCCTCACCGGCGCTTCGGCTGTAGCAGTCGCGATCACGCGAGCACTGCCAGTAGAAGGGCTCGTTGGTCGCCTCGGCAGCCTGCAGATCCGCGCCGCAGCAGGGGCAGACCGCGTCACCGGCCTCGATCGTTCCGACCAGGTCATCGAGCCGCAGGACCTGCTCGTACTCGGCCACCACCTCGGCAGAGTCACGGCGCTCCATCAGCTCCTGGGTGTCGCGGTAGCTGAGTGGATTGAGCGACCCCTGCCAGAGCACGTTCCGATCGACGATCACCAGCTTCTCGTGCATGCGCGCCTTGTGGACCACGCGCGCACCCCAGCGGCGCAGGGTCTCCTCGAGCTCCCGGTAGGCGGGCTGGTCGCCCTTCGCGCGCTCACCAAGGGGCTTGGTGATCACCCAGAGCGCCACGCCTCGCTCGGCGATCGCTTTCAGGTGGGGCTGGAGCTCGGCGAGGCGGTTGTGGGTGATGAAGGGCGAGTAGATGACGACCCGCTCGGCGGCCGCGTCGAGATCGACGGCCAGGTGGCGGAAGACGTCGTCCTGGGTGAGCACGAGGCGCTGCGAGGGCGCCTCCATGTGATCCCCTGCGATGCCCTTCGCCGCGGCGGCGCGGGCGGCCAGACCACTCGGCACCACCAGGCGCGCCTCGAGGCGCGGGGCGCCGGCGAGCGCCGCGAGCAGACGCGCGACGAAGGCCTTCTTGCCGAGCTTGGCGACGTAGTCGAAGTCGCCCACGACCACCAGGCGGCATTTGGCCCGGGTGATCGCCACGTTGAAGAGTCGGCGCATGTCCTCGTCGGCGCTCGCCATGAACATGCCGACCCGCCAGTGCGGATCGTCGTTCACCAGATCGAGCAGCACGACGGGTGCCTCGCTTCCCTGGAAAGAGTGCGCCGTGCCCGCGCGCACCTCGCGCTCGATCCCGTTCTCGCGGAGCATCAGCGCCAGCAGTCGCGCCTGCGCGCGGTAGGGGGTCACGATCAGGATGCGGGCCGGCGCGCCGTCAGGGAGGACGGGCCGATCCGGGCGCAGCATCGCCTCGGCGACATCGACGCAAACCGCCGCCGAGAGAAAGTTCAGCCGGCTCGAGCCCGCCCCGCGGGCGACGCTCGTTACCCACGCGTCGAGACTGCCAGTGTCAAGAAGCGTCACCGGCGCATCCGGAGACCAGGGCGACATGTAGAAGTCGGCAAGCTCTCGGTCGCCGGTCAAGTCCGGGCCGTCGACCAGCCGCCCCTTGTAGACGAGCCGGTTCGGGATCCGGCTGATCTGCGGGTGCATGCGCCGCTGCTCGAGCAACTGGACGACCGGGCCCTCGCCGTCTGCTTCTTCGTCGAACGCCGCCGAGGCGTCGAAGACGTCGCGCCCGAGCCACCGCTTGGCGGTCTCCTTCTCGGCGACACAGATGGGAGACAGCTGGCGGTTGTCCCCGACGGCGACGACGTTCGCCTCAGCCCGTGCGGCGGCAACCCAGAGCGCCGGAATCGGCGCCATCGACGCCTCGTCCAGGAGCACCGTGTCGAAGCGGCGCGCCTGGAGCTCATCGCGCAGGTAGGCGCTCGTGAGCGTCGCGGCGACGATCGTCGCCCCGGCGATCAGGTCGGCCTCCACCCGCCCGAGGGCCTGGGCGATCTGCTCCAGTGCCCCCTCGATGGCGACGATGCGCCGGTTCCACTGCTCGATCTGGGCCCGCGCGCGCGGCAGGCGCAGGGCGGCGGTTCGCTCCTTCGCCTGCTCGTAGGCGCGGGCGATCGCGCTCATCAGCGTCCCCACTTCCCGCGCCCGCACCTCGCTCAGCCCCCAGTCGCGGAGCGCCGCGACGGTGCGCTCGAGCTCCCGGCGAAGGGCTCCCTCTGCCTCCCGGACTGCTGCCTCGGCCTCGCGGGCCTCATCGCGTGCGCCCGCCAGCCCGGCAAGCGCCGCCGCGGCCCGGGCCGCGATCGCCTCGGGGGCGGCCCAGTAGCGCGCCATGAACCCAGCAAGTGCGCGCTCATGGAGCTGCAGCTCCTCGGTCGCCTGCCGCGCACCGAGCCGGGCACCCTCTACCTGCTCGAGGGTCGCCGCGCGAAGCGCCTCGAGACGGTGCTCGATGCCAGCTCGCGCGGCGTCGCGGCGGCTCTGGTGGGCGGCGATCCGCTCGCGCAAGATTCCGACCCGCGGAACCCCAGGGTGGCCGGCCGTCTCTTGCGTAAGGCGCTCGATCCGGGCTCGTAGGGCATCGGCCTCGGTGACCGCCCCATCGGCGCGCTCGAGCGCCGCGGCCGCCTCGGCGAGGCGCCCCGCGAGCTCCTCGGTGACGGCGCGCTGCTCCTCGGGGTCGGGCAGACCGCGGACGCGACGCATGAGACCACCGGTGCTTGCCGCCACCTCGAGTAGCTCGCTCGCCTGGCGGTGTTCCTCGACGCGGAGGTCATAGTCGTCCTGGGACGACGCCTGGGCGGCGCGCAACCCCGCAAGCATCTGCTGCTGGCGAGCCAATGTCGGCAGCTGCTCGAGCTCGGCTCGGCCTGGCTCGAGACGCTCGGCTTGCGGGAGCACCGCCTCAGCCTGCGCGAGGTCTGCGCCAGCGGCGACCAGCACATCGAGCGCCCGCGCGACCTGCTCGGCGAGCGCCGCAAGTGGTGTGTCCTCGCCCGCGAGCGCCGGCCAGCTCTTCGCCGGCAAGGCACTGCGGCCGGCGGCCGCGGCCGCCCTGGCCTCCGCGAAGACCTGCACCGCGATGCGCCCGGCGGCCTCGCAGAAGCGGGCCCGCTCCTCGGCGCGCGCCGCCCGATCGCGGGCGGCCGCGATCGCTCCAGCCTGGATCGCCCCATCACGGGCAGCCGCCTGGGCGGCCGTCCACCGGGATGCGCCGGCCTCGATCCGCGCGGCCCCACGCTCGAGGGCCGCCGCCCGGGCGCCGAGAGCCGCGACGCGGCGGACCTCCTCGCCGATGCGCGCCAGGTCGGCCGCGTAGCCGAGTACCCACTCGCGAATGTCGACCTCCCGGCTGAGCTCGCGGACCTGGCCCGAGAGCGCCTCGCTCTCTGCCTCAAGCGTGAGGCGACGCTCCTCCAGCTCGGCCGAGCGTCGCGTGCGATGGGTGGCGAGAAGGAGCTCAGGTTGCTCTTGCAGGCGTTTGTCACGCGGGGTGCCGAGGCGAAAGACCTTGCCCTCCTCGAGAGTCCCCGGCCGCTCGCGCTCGAGGGCCTCGCCGATCCGAAGGAGGGCCTGGTCGAGGGCGACGTTGGTGTGCGAGACGAGGAGCAGCGAGCGCCCGCACCGATGGAGTTCGGTGCCGATCGCGCCGATCGTGTGGGTCTTGCCCGTCCCCGGCGGTCCCCAGATGAAGGTGAGATCGCGCCCGAGCGAGGCCTCGAGGGCGGCGTGCTGCTGGGGGTTCAGCCCATCCAGCGCCAGCGTCGCCGGCGTGCCGGCGGCCGGACCTTCGAGCAGACGGTCGCCGGCAACGTTGTCCCCGTGGCCGATCGCCTCGATGCGGTCGATCAGCTTGCGCAGCAAGAAGGTCATGTCGGTCTGGAGCCGTGCGACCGGGACGAACTGCCCGAGGTCCTGAGGGATGCTCAGGGTCACCGCCAGGCCGCTCACCGAGACCACGATCGCCTCGTAGCGGCGATCGCCGACGATCAAGTCAGCCGGCGTGTCGTCCGGTAGCTGGAGCGCCGACTCGACCTGGAACAGGTACTGGTGCATCGCACCGATCTGGGCGATCCGACGCCCCTCCCGCAGACCGACCGCCGAGGAGGACGAGGCACGGGAGGCAGCCTCGATCTCCTCACGAAGAGCCTCCCGGAACTCGGCTCGCCTGCCCACCAGCTCGACCTCGGGCACCGATGCCGATCCGCCCCGTGTCGTAAAGGAACCCATGACGCGCGTGAGCCTACGACCAACTCGACCCGCATGGGCGATCCCGCCGGGCGACGGGCACAGGTGACGAGCGAGTGGCGCTCGCCTAGGGTCCGCACGGTTCCGGTCCATGAAAGGAAGGAGAGGCCGCTCATGAGGAGACTCGTCTGGCTGGTCGCCGTGCCACTGCTGCTCGCGCTGCCAGTCGCGGGCCTCGCCGCATCGCTCGCCGGCAGCGACGCCCCGGACACGATCACGGGCACCGCGGCCCCGGACGAGCTCAACGGCAAGGGCGGCAACGACCGCATCCGCGGCCTTGCGAGCGGCGATCGCCTCCTCGGAAAGCGCGGCGACGACTTGCTGGTCGGCGGCGCCGGCCCGGACCGCCTGTTCGGCGGCGCCGGCCGCGACACCCTGAAGGGCGGCGCGGCTAACGACATCCTCGACGCAGGCGACGGCAACGACCTGGTGGTCGGCGGCGCGGGCAACGACATCGTCTTCGCCCGCGCCGGCAACGACCGCATCAACGTGCGCGACACAAAGCAGGACACGGTCTCCTGCGGCTCGGGCACCGACACGGTGATCGCGGATCTGAAGGACCGCACGAACGCCGACTGCGAGCGGGTCCAGCGGCCGTCGCCGCCGGCCCCTGCACCGGCCCCGAGCGGCGGGGGCGGTCGGGCGACCCCGGCCTTCAGCGACGTCTACAACTGCGGTGACTTCCCGTTGTCCGACGGGACGACTGCTCAGCAGTACCTCGACCTCTACCCCAGTGATCCGTCGGGGCTCGACGGCGACGGCGACGGCGTGGCGTGTGAGGGCTGAACCCGTCCACGGGCCGCGACTCGAGGCCGAGGTGACGGAGCCGTCACGGGTCTCCGCGGCGGAGCTTCGTGCCGCCCGCGTCGAGCGGCGCTTCGAGATCCCGATGCTCGTGGCCGCCCTGCTGGTGATCCCGGCGATCGTGATCGAGGAGTCCGGTCTCGCCCAGCCCTGGCCGACCATCGCGAGCATCACCAACTGGGCCATCTGGCTGGCCTTCGCCGCCGAGCTCGTGGTGATGCTCTGGGTTGTCCCGAGCAAGAAGGCGTGGCTCGCGGCGCACCCGCTCGAGGTCGTGATCGTCATCCTGACACCCCCGTTCCTGTCGTCCGCCTTCCAGGGGATCCGGGTGCTGCGGCTGCTGCGCCTGGCGCGTCTGCTTCCGCTGCTGGTCGGCGCGCGGATCACGCGCAGGGCCTTCTCGGTCACCGGCCTCAAGTACGCCACGATCGTCGCGGGCCTCGCGCTGCTGGTCGGCGGCGCCGCCTTCCGGGCGGCGGAGAACGGCCAGCACACCGAGCCCGTCTCGACCTGGGACGGGTTCTGGTGGGCGGTCACGACCGCGACCACGGTCGGCTACGGCGACCTCTACCCGGTCACCGACACCGGCCGGGTGATCGCGATCTGCCTGATGGCGGTCGGGATCGGCTTCGTCGGGTTCTTCACCGCCGCGATCGCCCAGCGGTTCATCGTCCCAGCGATCGAGAAGGACATCGAACAGGCGAGCGCGCACCTGGACGCCGACGATGAGGAGCTGCTTCGCCAGCTCGCCGCCCTCCGGTCCCAAGTGGCCGCGATGGAGGCCACGCTGCGACAGCGCTCGGGGGCGCCGTGAACCGGGGTCGCCGATCGGCGCTGTGGTTGTCGTGGGGGCGGCTCCCGGCGGTGGGGATGGTCGCCGTGCTGGTCATGTTCGGGACCGCCGGGCCAGCGTGCGCGCTCACTCTGCGCGGGACGGTGAGCGACGTCGTGGACGGCGACACGATCAAGGTCGAGGTGCGCGGCTTCGAGACACCGGTGCGCCTGATCGGGATCGACACCCCGGAGACCAAGAAGCCCCAGACGCCGGTCCAGTGCTTCGGCCCTGCGGCCTCGGCGCGCACCGCCCGCCTACTGCCCCTCGGCCAGCGCGTGCGCCTCGTGACCGACCCCACCCAGGACACGCGCGACCGCTACGCGCGCCTGCTGGCCTACGTCTACGCGCCGGGCCGCTCGGGCGCGCGCGGTTCGGTCAACTACTCGCTGGTGGCGAGCGGGCACGCCAAGGTCTACGTCTACGGCGGGGTGCGCTTTCGCTACGCCGTGCCGTTCTTCCGCGCCGAGCACCGGGCGCGCAAGGCCAAGCGAGGCCTCTGGGGGCCGCCCTGTCGAGGCAACACGACCAAGCCCGACCCGTCCTCTGCCGGCCCGGCCCCGCCCGGGGGCCCGCCGGCGCCGCCGGGTGGCTGCGACCCGAACTACGCTGGCGCCTGCATTCCGTCGCCCCCGCCCGACCTCGACTGCAATCAGATCAGCGCCCGCAACTTCCGCGTCATCGGCACCGATGTCCACCACATGGACGTGGACCGCGACAGGATCGCCTGCGAGGAGTAGCGCCCCGCGTCAGCCGTGCCGGCCGAAGATCTTCGGCCCGCAGATGGCCCGGAGGGCATCGCCCGCCTCGACCTGACCGAGCAGCGACCACAGGAAGAACGACACGATCCCGGCCTCGGGACCTCCGCGTGTACGCTCGAGATGATTGATCGCACCGGGCAGAGGGTCACCGAAGCCGAACACAGCGCCGGCTCTTCGAAGCGCACGAATCAGGGCCTGCAAGAACGGCGCCGGCCCATGGTCCGCCGGTTCCCAGGCGAAAATGATCATCGCTACGGCGTGCCCCGACATTGACAGCTTGCCGTCGTTGGCGATGTGCGCGCCCCTCAAGATCCGCATCACCCACCGCGGAAGCTCGGCAGGGGACTCAGAGTGCACCGCCGCCAGGAAGGCGACGGCGCGCCTGTTGGCCTCAGCAGGCGCGAATCGCCACGAGGTGGCATCCAGGAGCATGGCGCCGATCTCATCGCTCAGGTCCCACTCGGCCCGTCGACCCGCCTCGACGAGCTCGGCCACCGATGGAGTGAGGCCGTTGGCCCCGGAGGCCCAGAGGCGTCCGCGGGCGCTCGCTCGCTGATCCGCTGAGATCATGCTGAGGTCGACGAGCGCGTCAAGGAGGCCCACGGTCCCGAAGGCGTTCACGCCCGCCCGCCGCGCGTGAACGCGGACGACACGGTCGTCCGAGAAGATAGGCATCCGAAGACGCTCCGCGACCGAATGCGTGGCCGGCCAGGTGAGGAAGGCGCTTCCGCGCCTCGACTGGCGCTCGGCGAGGGCCTCGTCAAGAGGGTGAGGATGGGCCGGGTCCGTGTCGGGCACGACCTTCAGCCGCTGGGCCAACTCAAGCACTCCCCGGGCACGCGCCTGGTCGCGCGCGTCCTCCTGTGGCGACATCTCAGTCAGGACCGGCGTCGACGAGTCCGGGTCCCAGCCGAGGAACCCTCGCTCGCTCTGCCCGGCGGCCATCACGAGATCGGCCTCGGCGCTGTCTGCATCATCGAGCACGGCCTGCGGGACCACCGAGCCCGGGAGGGCGCCCACGATCACGTCGCGAAGTGATGGGCCGAGGCCTCCCGCAACCACGAGCGCCGCGGGGTCGAAGACCACAGGACCGCCGATCGCAGCGGCCGCGTCAGCCAGCTCGAGCTCCTCGAGAGTCTCGTTCGCGAAGCCGACCGGAAGGGGACGCACCCGCCCCCACACCGTTGTCGCCTCTGTGCCTCGCGCACCGGCGACGAACGCCAGCGGCACCTCACCGTCGGCCACCTGACGCATGAGCTCTCGCTCCGATTCGACCGCATCGGCCAGGTGCTCGCGCATGTACGCGCTCAGACCCTCGAGATCCTCTCCGATCTCCACGCGGGTGAGCGCCGTCGAGTCCGGGAATCTCGCCTCGAACTGCTCCCAACCGGTTCGCAGCCTCTCCTTGAGGGTGGACGGAAGCGGCGCCTCACCGAGTGCGGTGCCGGCAGACAGCAGCGTCAGCTCGAGGCCCTCGCTCTCGCCGTCGAACCGATCGGCGAGCAGAGCGAGTTGCTCCAGGTCATCGGCCGTCGTGATCGTCCGGTAGAGGACGGCGGCGGCGAGCTCGGCCCGCTCGAGGATGTCGGGGTCGAGCGCCTGCCGGTCGAGGTGCGCGCGAGCCTCGTCATATCTTCCGAGCCGTGCGAGTACGTGAACCAAGTGCCAGCCGGCCTCGACCGAAGCGGGGTCGACCTCGAGCCAGCGCCGCGTCACCCGCTCGAACTGCAGCCAGGCCCGCCGACGCGCCTGGACCTCCAACTCCAGTCTCACCGCGTCAACCCGGGCCGCGGTGACGACTTGGACGTTGTCCTGCATGGCCCGAAGGCCGGGCAGGGCCTCGTCCTCGCGCCCGGCCAGAATCAAGAGATGGGCACGACGCAAGTGCACGCCCGGGCGCGAGGTCCGATCGGCCGCTGCGTTGATGAGCTCCAACGCCCGGAGGTGGTCGCCGTCCGCCGCGGCGACATCGGCAAGCCGGTGCAGTACGCGCGCATCCCCGCTGAAGGGAAGGAGCACCGTCTCGATCGACTTGCGATCCACCAGTTCGGCTGCGTCCACCCACATCAACGCGGCCGTTGCCGGATCCACCTCCGCGAGCACCTCGCGCGCCTTCGCGCTGGCGGGGAACCGAGTGGGCGTCTTGACGGCGAGGCTCTGACGCATGAACGCCGCCTGAGTCCTGATCTTCTCCGAATCGGCGCTCAGCAGGCGATCCAGCGTCTCGAGCCCCGCGCGGCGACGGGCTCCATTGCGCGAACCGACGCGTGCCTCCGCGAGCACCAACTCGACCTGCGGGTCACGGCCACGAATGTGCTTGAGGAGCTCCGCCGCATCGTCGCAGCGGCCGAGATCGATCAGCGTCGAGGCGACCTCAACCGCGGCCTCGGGGTTCTCCCCGACGACAAGGTCGGCACGGACTGCCGCGAGGCTCCGCGCCGCGTCCGGGCGCTGGCCCAGCAGCAAATGACACTGCGCCGATCGCGCCCGCAGCACGGCCCCGTCCCCGAGCCTGCCGAAGGCCTCCATATCGATGGCGAGGCTGGCAAAAAGTTGCGCGGCGCGTGCGAGGTGCGGCTGGTGAGGACCGACCTCCTGAAACCGGCCCGCGGCGTAGATGAGGCGGGCCATCGCCTCGATCTCGTTCGGCCGAGGCGAGTCGGGGGCGTGGCGCCGGGCGTCGGCGATCCGGGCAAGGGCCTCGTCGATCTCGTGCATGTGGGCGTGAGCCTCGCCGGCCAGGCAGGCCGCTTGCGCCCGGTCGCCGGGCTCGGTCGGGGAGATCTGACCAAGGAGCTCCAGTCGCGCCCTCGCATCGCTCTCGCTGTCGGCCTCGGCCAGGCAGACGGCGACATCTTTCGGGTCGAGCGCGCGGGCATCGTCGAGCAGACGACGCGCCTCGTCGGCACGGCCGTTGCGTGCGGCGATCATGGCGGCGTGCGCAAGGTGGCGGGCCGGCCGCGGGCCCGGCTGGCGGGCGGCGCGTTCGAGCGCCTCAATGGCGTGCCCGTGGTCGCCGTAGGCCTCGCAGATACTCGACAGAATATGCCAGGCCTGCGCGGGTGCGTCGTCCAGCCACGGCTGGGGCGCCCTCACAAGGGCCGCGGCGGTCGCAGCCCGCGAGGTGTCCTCTCCGAGTGCGTCGCCGAGCCCGCGCGCGACATCAGGGTGCGCTTCGGCAACAGCCATGAGCTGGTCGGTGAGCATCCGAGGGGCCCACGAGAGACGGATCGGCGCATGCCCGCGCGCGACCCGCGCCTCGAGGCGCTCGAACCCGTGATGCATCGCCGAGCGGGCGTCCATCTTGGCCCTCGGCGCGAGCCGCTCGATGGCCTCGGCGATTTCCTGAGCCGTCTCCTCAGGCGAGCCCTCGCCGTCCATTGCCCACACGTGCGGAGCAATCGCTCTCGCGAGCGCCGCTTGATCGCATCCGTCCCCGTGTGCCAGGCACGGGGCCAGCGCCAAGATGAAGGGCGCGTCGTCTGACAGCTGGCGCCAGAACACCATCGAGAATCCAGAGCGCCCGGCGAACTCATCGTCCAGGAGCTTGAAGAGCCGCGTCGCTTCGTCCGACCGCCCGAGACGGCGCACGAGCGGCAGGACCGCCTCGCCGACGGTGAGCGCCGCCTCGCCGACGGTGAGAGCTGTGATGGGATCGAACATGTGTACCCCAGAGTAGCGGGACTGCCCGATGTCACCCACACGATTCGCGCCGTGGTGGGGTGATGCCGAAAGAGGCGGACCGGCGCGGGGTGACCGCCCCGGTGGCCGCTCGATCGCCCGCGCAGGAGGATCGGGCCGGTCTAGCGTTGCTTCTTGTTCTTGGCCTTGGTGCTCTGGGCCTTACGCTCGGCCTTGCGCGCGCGGTCGCGCTCGCGCCGCTTCGCCTGCTTGGCCTCGCGCTGGATGTCGAGCTCCTTGGCGATCTCGGGGCTGCGCTTCCGGATCGCCGCGGTGTAGTCCTCGGCCGAGCCACGGCTGGCCTCACACCAGAGCTTTTGGCCGACCGCCGGGTCGATCAGCCCGAGCTCGACGAGCTCCTCGGCGATCATGCAGGTGTTGGTGAAGTCGAGGCGGTGGCTCTCGGCGAGCTTCTTGCCGGCGCCGTCGTCGACGAGGATCTGGTAGCAGTCCTCGCTCCTTGAGGCGTAGAGGACCGTGGCGATCTCGCCGATGTTCTCCTTCGGGTGCATGTCGGCGGTGTTGATGAAGGCAAGCGCCTCGACGACCTCGACGGTGACCGCAGGATCGAGGTCCCTCACCTGGTCGGCAGCCGGCCATGAGCGCTCCCGCATGAACGCGTCGAGCCCCGGCGCAGCGCCCGCGCTACGGGCATGCTCGAGCTCATCGGCGACGTCGCGAACGACGAACACCTGCTCAGCGCCGACGTGATCGAGGAAGGTCTCCGCTACACCGAAGCGGCACAGGTGCCGGATCACCGAGGTGTCCGCCAGGAGCCAGATCCCGCCGGCCACGCTCGGCTGTGAGGGGCTCACAAGTCGTTCGCCTCACCAGCTTCGACGAGGGCTTCGGCGAGAAACACCTTGAGGTCGTCCGGGGTCATGCCAGTCGGCAGGTGCCGTGCAACTTGGTCTTCCTCGAGGGTTTCGCCTTCGAGCATCCGGGCGAGCCGGCGGCCGAACTCGAGCGGGACCCAGTAGCCGCGCTGATGCGCGTCCACGAGGCTGTCGCGAACCTGGGGAATCGACTCCCGCCAGATCAGCTCACGGTGCTCCCCGGCCTCGATGGCCTTGGCGAGCCCCTTCAGCTGCGCCGTACCCCGGCGCAGGATCCCGAGCTCCTCGAGCCGGTAGCGCATGGCCGGGACGCTGACGCCGAAAGCGGCAGCCATCCGGCACAACGCGGTGAGGTCAACATGCTCTGGGGCGATACCAGCCCCGGCCAGCCAAAGGTGGACACCCTGCCCCGGCATCAGGAAACCGGCCGCAAACCGGTTGGCCTCGCGCTCACGTGGATCCTTGGAGGTCGTCGAAACCGTCTCAGGGGGACGCGTGCCGTGGCTGAGCAGGTGGTGTCCGTACTCGTGGGCAAGCGTGAACCGCATCCGCTGGGTTGGCTTTGACACGTTCAGGAGGATGAACGGGATGCCCTTCGTCAGCCGGTAAGCCCCGTCCGGGCCCTCCAGGCCGAGCCGCTCTCCGAAGACGCGAACGCCGTTGTCCTCGAGCAGACGCAGGATGTCGGGCACGGGCGACTCGTGGCCGACACCGAGGCGGCGGCGGGCGTCGTCGGCGACCGCCGCCGCCTCCGCGGCGATCACGGGGCCCACACGCGGGCACCGAAGAAGGCCTCGATCCTCCGATTGAAGAGGTCGGCTGCCTCAGAGACCGCCTCGTCGGCGGCCTCCCCCTGGCGCATCAGCACGGCCTCCTCGACCGGCTCGAGAAACGCCGCGGCAGGCACTCCAAAGTGCTCGCTCAGCTGGACCAGCTCGCGTGCGGTGACCGAGCGCCGCCCGCTCTCGAGCCGGCTGACGGCAGCCTGGTCGACGCCGAGCAGTCCCGCGATCTCGCTCTGGGTCTCCCCGGCCTGCTCGCGCAAGCGCCTGGTGGCCGCTCCGACCGCCTGGTCCGTTGTGCTCATCACGTCCTCCTCATCCCGACCCACCACCATGCGCATATAACATGATGCGCAGCCATATGTCCATCTTCTATGCGCCAGAAACATCGGCGACCGAGGGTGCCACCTTGAGGCGACCCCGTCTTCGGTCCCAGCCGAATGCGTCTTTGGACCGGCGATCGCCGCCGGGGCGAGTAGGCGGGGCCACCCCGGCCCCCCTTGCCTCCCACGCTCGCAACGATGCGCGAACCGGGACGAGAGGAGCGTTCGTCTCGGACTCCCAGACGACCAGTGCCACTGGGCAGGTGCTGGCCCGCGGGCGACCGCGCACTCTCGCCCGCCCCTGGATCGGGGCTGGGCGGAGCCGAAGGAGGGCGGCGCATGATGGACCTGCCGAGCCGCGAATGCGCGCCACGTTGGCGCCCTACACCCCCTCCGACAAGGACGACCGGAGATGGCGAAGGGCACGGGCAACAGCTCCACGAGCAGCCTCCGCGAGGAGGACCGCGAGCTCATCCGACAGATGGTCGCCGACTCACGCCGGGCCCAGGGGCTGCCGGAGGAGGTCACCGACCGCACCGTGATCGCGAAGCTGGTGCGGCTGATGGAGCGGCCGGCCTAGCCCTTCCAGCGGCCGAAGACGACCCGCGCGGGGTCGAAGCGGTTGCGCCCGCGCACCGCGCCCTTGATGCGGATCTGCCCGAGGATCGTCTCGAGGGTGTCGTGGCGCCACTGGCGGTCGCGGCTGGTCCACAGCTCATCGAGCGACAGCTTGGAGCCGGTCTGGGCCTTGAGCTGGCGCGCGCGAAGGCCGGCGAGCTCGGCCTCGAGGGCCTCACGCTCGGTCGCGTAGGTGCCGGTGCGCCGCAGGAAGTCGGCCTGGGTGAGAAAGCGCCGGCCTGCGTTCTCGGGTGAGGTCATCAGGTCGAGCAGGGTCTCCTCCTGGACAAGGAGCGCGTCGATCCTGCGCCGCAGATCGGCCTCGTGGGGATCGGCGGCCGCCGCGGCCTCTGCGGCGGCGGTCATCGGCCCGCTGATCACCTGGAAGGCCGCCTCCTTGACCATCTCCTCCAGGGGGATCGCCTGGATGGCGTGGTAGCAGCCCTTGGTGTTGCCGCGGCCCGGGGTGGCGTCGCAGACATAGCGCGGCACGTGGCGCTCGTTGGGACGGCCGACCATGCGGGTGTCGCAGTTGTCGCAGACCACCAGGCCGCCGAGGATGTAGTGGTGCTTGGCCCCGCCGACGTTCTTTCGGCGCGCCGGATCAGACAGCAGCAGCACGAGGCGCTCGTGGGTGTCCTGGTCGAGGATCACCGGCAGCGCCCCGGTCGGATCGCCGGCCGGGACCCGCCCGTGCATGCGCACGCCGGTCAGGCGCGGGTTCATCAGCATCGCCCGCAGGGGCTGGGGCTGCCAGAGCTTGCCGTTCGAGGTGAGAAGGCCGGCTGCGTTCCAGCGGCGGGCGATCTCGCGGATGGGCGTGCCCCTCTCGATGATCCCCTTGGCGGCGGTGCGGATCGCCCGTGCCTCGCGCCGATCCAGGCCATCGCGGGTCGCGTTCAGCCCGAAGGGCCGCGAGCCGCCACCGTGGGCGCGCCCCTCCTCGATGCGCCGCAGCGAGTTGCGGCGAAGGCGCTCGGACATCGCGGCCGACTCGATCTCACCGAGCAGCGCGAACAGGTGGTAGATGACCTTGCCGAAGCGTGAGCCGGTGTCGACGCTGTCGGTGAGGCTGATCACCCGGGTGCCGTGGGCCTCGCACATCTCGAGGAGCTCCGCCCCCTCGCGGACCCGGCGAAGCAGCCGGTCGAGCTTCCAGGCCAGCACGATGTCCAGCTCGCCGGCGCCGATCGCCTCGCACATCTGCTCGAAGGCGGGGCGCACCCGGCCCTTGTGGTAGGCGGAGACGTCCTGATCGCGGTAGACGCTCACCGCGACGCGGCGCCCGAGCTCCGTACCGAGGGCCTTGGCGCGCACGCGGCAGTCGCGCTCCTGCAGCTTGGTGCCGGCCTTGGTGCCGTCGCGGTCTTGTGAGAGGCGGGTGTAGATCGCGACCCGAAGGGGCCCGCTCACCTTCCCAGGGCCGCCTTTTCCTGCGGTACCGCCGTGTGGCACACTCGCCCCCTTCGTCTGTCAGCTACATCGGTCGCTCCAGTGACATCTGGAGAACCCGCGTGGGAGAGACTCACCTCCCCCGGCCGCGGCACGCGGCCGCCACCCACGAGCCCCGCCGCGGAGATCGTGTGGTGCGGCGCCCGGAAGGGACGCGAGAGGACGAGAGGACAGCCGGGGTCGAGCAGCCCGGCGACCGAATGGATGCGCGTGACGGCGATCGCCTCGTCGAGCGCGAGCGGCGGCAGGATGCCCGGCAGCCGGCGCGCGAGCAGGGTCTTCCCCGCCCCGGGTGGCCCGATCATGAGCATCGAGTGGCCGCCGGCTGCGGCCACCTCGAGCGCGCGACGGGCGGCGCCCTGGCCGCGGACCTCCGCCATGTCCGGCCCCTCCCCCGCGCTCGACTGCGCGAGCAGGGCCGCGGCGTCCAACTCCACCACGGAGGCCTCCTCGACGCCTGTGAGCTGGCCGACGGCCGCGCGCAGCGTGGCGGGCCCGATGATCTCGACACCCGCGACGAGCGCCGCCTCCGAGGCGTTCGCCCGCGGCACGACCAGGCGCCGCCAGCCGCAACGCGCGGCGTGCTCCGCCATCGCGAGCGCGCCCGGGACCGCCCGGAGCGAGCCGTCGAGGGCGAGCTCCCCCACCGCGCCGACGCCGTCGAGCGCCGCCGCGGGCAGCTGGCCCGACGCAGCGAGGACCGCGAGCGCGATCGGCAGGTCGTACTGAGGCCCCGCCTTGCGGAGGTCGGCGGGCGCGAGGTTCGCCACGATGCGCCGTGCGGGGACCGCGAAGGCCTGGTTGGCGATGCCCGAGCGCACGCGCTCACGCGCTTCCTGGACGGCCGCGTCGGGAAGCCCCACGACGGAGAACGCCGGGAGGCCGGCGCGGAGGTCGACCTCCACCTGGACGGTGGACGTGTCCAGGCCGAGGACGGCGGGGCTGACGAGACTGGCGACCACGAGGACACGGTGCACCGGGGCCCACGCACGGATCAGCGCCCAGACGCGCCGGGAGCGTCACGGGCCCGAGCCTGCGGGCGTGCGGGGTTGCGCGACCGCATCCCTGGCGCCTACTCGTCCGTCGATCGCCGAAAGCGAATGAGGGCTCCATTTGCGGTTCGTGCCGCCCGGCGATCTGGGCCGGGTGACGAGGCCTGTACGGATCTCGCAACGGCGCACCGGGAGCCCGACGTCCTCCTCGAGCCGGAGGGCCTGCTCCCGGCGATGCGCAACCTCGAGCCGCCCGGCGCGGTCCGCCTTGGCCGTGTTCGAGGCGGAGGGAGGGGCGGTGGATGGCGTGCGCCCGTGTGGAGGGTCCGGGCGTGAGGTCGGCTCCGGCTGCCGTGCCTGACGCTCTGGACCCACGACGACTCCGGCCGCGAGGCGCCCCTGGTCGATGCCGGCGCCGTGGTGCCGGCGATGGCGGCCCTCATGGGGTCGCTCCTCCGGCCACGCGGCGACGTCTTCGTCACGTTCCCGCAGCTTCCGCGCGACGGGCCGGTGCACCAGGCGCTGCGCATCCCGGCCGGCGGCCGTGAGGTCGAGGTCGCCCGCGACGCCCGCCACGCCTGGGGAGCAGCACGAGGGCGTGCGGACGCTCGACGTCAGCGACGAGCGCGCCACGATCGACCGGATCCTTCGAGCTGCTCGCGCTGATGGCCGACGGGCGCCCGATCGATCAACGGCATGTGGCTCGACCGGCTCGAGCTGGTGACGGTGCTCGTCCTGGTGCGGGGCCCGATCGGCGGCGTCGCGCGGGCCGCGCTCAGCCGCGTCGCCCGCCCACCGGAGCAGGTGACGGCGGTGGAGGCGCCCCAGGCCGCCGACGGGGCCGCGATGTCGCGCGACGCCGAGCCGGAGCTCGCCGCCGGCAGCCGGTAGCCGTCCCGGCGCCGGGACGGACACGGCCTCCGCGCGTCCGCCTAAGCTAGGCGTGACCCGAGGAGGAGCCCCGTGGAGTTCGATCACGTCGCCCAGCAGGTCCCGGACATCGCCGCGGCGGTCGAGTGGCAGGTGAGGACCGTCCCGGGGAGCCGGGTGCTCCACCAGGACGCCACATGGGCGCTCGTGGAGTCGGGCGGGGCGAAGCTCGCGTTCGTCCTCCCCGACCAGCACCCCAGCCACCTGGCGTTCCGCGTGGACGCCGAGGAGCTCGAGCGGCTCGCCGTCCGGCACGGCGCCGAGATCGCGACGCACCGGGACGCGACGCGCAGCATCTACATCGAGGGGCCCGGCGCCCTGGCGACCGAGATCATCGCGTACCCCGAGGAGGCCTGATGGCGATCTACGACAGGATCGCGGGCCTCCCGGTGCGGATCGAGGGCTACGAGCTGGAGCGGCGCTCGCTCGACATCGGCTTCGACTTCCCGCGCGTCACCACCGTCATCCACCTGCACGGCGGCGGCGAGGAGGGGGTCGGCGAGGACGTCTCCTACATGCCGGAGGACCATGAGCGGCAGGCCGAGGCCGGCCCGGTGCTCCCGCTGACGGGCGGCTGGAGCATCGACGAGCTCTCCCGCCACCTGGATGGCGTCGACCTCTGGTACGGCGGGGAGCCGACCATGGAGCAGTTCCGGGAGTACCGGCGGTGGGCCTTCGAGAGCGCCGCCCTCGACCTGGCGTTGCGGCAGGCGCGCGCCTCCCTGGCCGATGTGCTCGACATGCCGCTCGCGCCGCTCACGTTCGTCGTCTCGACGCGGCTCGACGGCCCCGAGGGAGCGGGCCGCGTGGTGCAGATGCTGGGCCGCCAGCCGTCGCTGCGGTTCAAGCTCGACCCCACCGACGACTGGCCCGAGGAGCTCATCACGCAGCTCGCCGCGCTGGGGGTGGTGGACGTCATCGACCTGAAGGGCCAGTACGGCGACGACGTCCCCATGAGCGTGCCGCGGGCGCCCGAGACCTACCGGCGCGTCATCGAGGCCTTCCCCCACGCGTTCATCGAGGACCCCCGGCTGACGCCCGGGCTGCGCGAGACCCTGACGGGCCATGAGGACCGCGTCACGTGGGACGCGCCGATCCACTCGGTCGACGACATCCTCGGCCGCGACTGGGCGCCGCGGACGGTGAACATGAAGCCGTCGCGGTTCGGCCCGCTCAGCCGGCTGTTCGCCGCGTACGACCACATCCGGGAGCAGGGGATGGGCGCCTACTCCGGCGGGCAGACCGAGCTGGGACCGGGGCGCGGGCAGGTGCAGTACCTGGCGTCCCTCTTCCACCCGCACTCGTGCAACGACATCGCGCCCGCGGGCTACAACGACCCGTCGGATCCGGAGGGCCTGCCCGGGACGCCGCTGCCGGTGCAGGCGTCGGAGATCGGCTTCCGCTGGGGGGAGTGACGAGGGTCGTCACACCCCGGTCCGTCGTCCGGCACGCCAACGCATAGCGCCGCGCGGGGCGCCCGCGGTTCCATCCCGTCATGTCGATCGGGAGCGTGGGAGGACGGCGAGGCGAGCGGGCGGCGGCGCGCCATCTGCGCCGCCGCGGCTGGACCGTCCTGACCACCCGGTGGCGGGGCGCGGGCGGCGAGATCGACCTGGTCGCCGCCCGCGGGGGCGTCCTGGCGCTGTGCGAGGTGAAGGCGCGCTCCGACGCCGCCGCCCTCGTCGAGCCGGTCACGTCGGCCCAACGCGTCCGGATGCGGCGGGCGGGGGAGGCCTTCGTGGCGAGCCGCCCGGACCTCGCGGACCTCCAGCCGCGGCTCGACCTGCTGACGGTGCGCCTGGGACGGATCCGGGCGCGGGTGCGGCATCAGCCCGGCGCGGCGGGCGACCCGTGACCGGCGGGCGCCTCGGAGTCCCGGGACCCGGGCGGGTAGGCCATCGACTGGAACGAGCGCCGGTGCAGCGGGGAGAGCCCCCCGGCGCGGAGGGCGGCGTGGTGCTCGGGCGTCGCGTAGCCGACGTGGTCGGCGAACCCCCACTCGGGATAGGCGTCGGCCATCGGGCCGGCCATCAGGCGGTCCCGCGCCGTCTTCGCGATCACGGAGGCGGCGGCGATCGCGGCGCTGATGCGGTCGCCTCCCACCACCCGCCGATGCTCGGGGGCGGCCGGGCCCAGGTGGAAGCCGTCGACGAGGGCGACGTCCGGGCACGGCGACACGGCGGCGAGCGCCCGCGCCATGAGGCGCAGGTTCGTGCGGTGCAGGCCGTCGCGGTCGATGGTGGCGGGCGAGGCGCTCAGCACCACCACCTGCTCCGCGTGGCGCATCACCGCCGCGGCGACGCGGCCGCGGACGTCGGCGGCGAGCCGCTTGGAGTCGTCCAGGTCGCGCAGCGCGCGACGTCCGGAGGCGGTCAGTCCGTCGAGGTCGAGGCAGACCGCGGCGACGACGAGCGGACCGGCGAGGCACCCCCGGCCCGCCTCGTCCGTGCCCGCGACGCGGCGGACGCCGAAGCGGCGG
>DAISWG010000032.1:0-500 GCA_036826475.1 Miltoncostaeaceae bacterium
GGGCTCGCCGCTGCAGGACGCCGTGGAGTGGCTTGCCGACCTCGTGCGCCAGGGCGCCCCCGGGCCGCTCCTCGCGCCCCTGCCGGAGATGGCGCGCGGGTTCCTGCTCGATGGCGGGTGGGCCGGGGTGGGGGCCGGGGCCGCCGGGGGGGGCGGCGGGGCGCGGGAGCTGTCGCTCGACCGCATCGCGGGGTGGCTGGAGGACGCCCCGGCTGCCGGGGCGGCGCTCGACGGGGGGGCGGCGGAGCGCGCCCGCCGCGACATGCCGGAGGCCGACGCCGGCACCGGCCCGGCCGCCGCGCGGCGCGCCCGGGCCGACGAGGTGCACCACGCGGTCCACGCCCTGCGGCTCGCCGGCGAGCTGGCCGCCGAGGAGCCCGACCGGCTTCAGCTCCCCGGATTCGGCCCGAGCACGTGGCGGGCGATCGGGATCCTGCGGGAGGGCGATCGGGGACCGGCGGTGGCGTGGGCCGCCGCCGTCGCGGACCCGGCGCCCCCGG
>DAISWG010000032.1:510-41081 GCA_036826475.1 Miltoncostaeaceae bacterium
AGATGTCGTTCGCCCCAGCACTGCAGCTCCGCCCGGCAGTTGATCGGCTCGCCGATGGGGCGCGGCCGCGGCTCGGCGGCCGGCGCCGACGCGCCGGTCGGCGGACGATCGGGCGCCCGCCGGGCGGGGCCCGCGCGCCCGGGGACGTGGGCGACGAGCCCCCCCGGGGGCTGGCGCGGCCCGCCGACCCCCGCCTGGGCGAGGGCGCGCTGCGCCTGCTGGCGGTGGAGGCGCAGCGGCAGGACGTCCGCAACGCCCTGGTGACCGCGCAGTCGTCGCGGGCCACGGCAGCGGAGCGCGGCAACGATGCCGGGGTCCGCATGCTGGAGGAGGAGGCCGCCGCCCTGGAGCGCGCCCTGGCCGCCGCCGACGCCGCCGTCGAGGCGATCTGGGACGACGGCGTCCGGGCGGCGGCCCGGACCGGCTGATCAGGCCTCCTCGGTGACCGTCCCGTCCGAGACCCGGAGGCGGCGGGTGACCGCCACCCGCTCGAGCATGCGGCGGTCGTGGGTGACGAGGAGCAGGGTCCCGGCGTAGCCCTCCAGGGCCTCCTCCAGCTGCTCGATCGCGGGGAGATCCAGGTGGTTCGTGGGCTCGTCGAGCACCAGCAGGCTCGCCTCGCGGGCGGCGAGGGCCGCCATGAGGGCGCGCGTGCGCTCGCCCGGCGAGAGGTCGGCGGCGGGACGCTGGACGCGGTCGGCGTCCAGGCCGAACTTGGCGAGCAGGGAGCGGGCGTCCTGCGCGGTCAGTCCGCTGCCGCCCTCGCCGGCGAACGCGTCGATGAGGCGCGGCGCGCCGAGCATCGCGGTGCGCTCCTGGCCGATCTCCCCCACCACCACCGACGGACCGAGCCGCCCGGTCCCCTCCAGCAGCGGCAGGCGGCCGAGGAGGGCGTCGAGCAGGGTGCTCTTGCCGCCGCCGTTCGGCCCGGTCACCACGATCCGGTCGCCGCGGCGCACGTGGAGGTCGACCGGACCGAGCCGGAACGCCCCGCGCGCGACGACGGCGCCCTCCAGGTCGGCGACCGCCTCGCCGCCCCCGCCGCCCGCCAGGCGGAACTGCAGCCGCCAGCCCTCCCATGGCTTGTCCACCACCTCCAGGCGGTCGATGGCGCGCTCCGTCGCCCGCACCTTCGCCGCCTGCTGCTCGGACCGCTCCACCTTCATCGAGCGGCCGATCCGGTCGTTGTCGCGCGGTCTGCGCTTCGCGTTCCGGACGCCCTCCTCCGACCACTGGCGCTGGCGGCGCACGCGATCGGCCAGGCGGTCGCGCTCCGCGACGTACCGGCCGTGGCGGGCGTACGCCTGGTCCCGCGCCAACTGGCGCCGCTGCACGTACTCGCTCCAGCCGCCCGCGTACTCGACCGCCGCGTGGTCCGGCTCGGTGATCTCCACGATCCGGTGGGCGCAGCGATCCAGGAACGCCCGGTCGTGCGAGACGGTCACGATCGCGCCGGGATGACGCTCGACGATCCGCTCCAGCAGGGCGAGCCCCGGCAGGTCCAGGTCGTTCGTCGGCTCGTCCAGCAGCAGCAGGTCCAGCCGCGCCAGCAGCAGCACCGCCAGCCCCACCCGGGCGGCCTGGCCGCCCGACAGCGCCCGCATCGGCGCATCGAGGCGGTCGGCGGGCAGGCCCACCTCGGCCATCGCGGCGCCGGCCCGCGCGGCCAGGTCATCGCCGCCGAGCGCGAGGAACGCCTCCAGCGCCTCGGCGTGCTCCCCGGCCAGCCCGACGTCGTCCGCCAGCCGCGCGGTCAGGTCGTCCAGCCGCCGCTCCGCCGCCGCCACGCCCGTGCGCCGGGCCAGGTGCTCCCCCACCGTCTCGTCCGCCGGCGGCCGGCCGCGCTGGTCGAGCAGCCCCACGCGCAGCGTCGGCGGCGCCCGGTGCACCGTCCCCTCGTCGGGGGCGAGCGCGCCCGCCATCACCCGCAGCAGCGTCGACTTGCCGATGCCGTTCGGGCCGACGACGCCGATGCGGGCGTCGTCGGGCACCAGCAGCGACACACCGCCCAGCGCGACGCGCGGGCCGAATGCCACCGTGATCCCCTCGAGGTTCAGCACCGCCCCACCGTGGCACACGAGACCCCTAAGCTGCGCGGCCGTGGACCTCGACCTGCTCAGCGCCCTCGCCGGAGCCCACGGGACCTCCGGCCAGGAGGACCGCGTCCGGGAGATCGTCCGCGCGCAGCTCGCGCCCGTCGTCGACCGGGTGGAGGTGGACCCGCTCGGCAACCTGACCGCCACCCGCGACGGCGAGGGCCCGCGCGTGATGCTGGCGGCCCACATGGACGAGATCGGGCTGATGGTGACGCACGTCGACGACCGCGGGTTCCTGCGGGTCATCCCGATCGGCGGGTGGGATGCCCGGACGCTGGTGGACCAGCGGGTGCTGGTGCGGGGGCGCGAGGACGTGGAGGGGGTCGTCGGCACCACCCCCGTCCACCTGATCGAGCCGGGCGACCGCGGGAAGAACCTGAAGGTCACTGACCTGGCGATCGACGTCGGGCTCCCGGCGGACCGGGTCAAGGAGCTCGTGCGCCCCGGCGACACCGCCACGCGCATCCGCCTCCTCACGAGGCTCGGCGACCTGGTGACCGCCAAGAGCCTGGACGACCGGGTCGGGGTGTTCGTGATGATCGAGGCCGTGAAGGCCGCCGGCCGCGCGCCCGCCGAGCTGGTGGCGACGGCGACCGTCCAGGAGGAGGTCGGCCTGCGCGGCGCCCGCGTGGCCGCGTCCCGCGTGCGGCCCCAGATCGCCCTGGCCATCGACACCTGCCCCGCCGACGACGGCCCCGGCGGCAAGCTGGACGGCCCCACCACCAGGCTGGGGAGCGGCACCGCGATCCGCATCATGGACGCCAGCGCCATCGGCTCGCGCGCCCTCGTCGACCTCCTCACCTCCCTGGCGCAGGAGCTCAGCATTTCGCACCAGTTCCACGTCGCCGGCCGCGGCGGCACCGACACCGGCAGCCTCCAGCTCTCCGGCGACGGCGCCATCGCGGCATGCGTGTCGATCCCGACCCGCTACGTCCACTCCAGCGTCGAGGCCTGCCACCCCGCCGACATCCAGGCGTCGATCGACCTGGTCGCGGCCTTCGTGGAGCGGGTCGGCGAGCTCGACATCCCGGTGCCGCCCGCGCCGGACGCCGCCTAGGAGACGGCCACCCCGACGACGACGGCGCCGACCAGCAAGACGCCCGACAGGGCCCACGCCTGCACCCCCATCCGGGAGTACGCCAGGTGGCCCTTGCCGAAGTCGGACAGGATGAACCCGGCCGCCGCGCCGCCCAGGATGCCGCCGATGTGCCCGCCCACCGAAATGCCGGGCAGGGCGAACGTGATGACCAGGTTCAGCAGCAGCAGGGCGCCGACGCTCGACCCGAGCAGCGCCACCCCGCGCTGGCGCTCCAGCAGGAAGAGGGCCGCCATCAGGCCGAACACGCCGCCCGACGCGCCGATCGTGAGCGCATCGGGGTTCACGAGCAGCGCGCCCGCCGACCCCCACAGGATCGCGGCGAAGTAGATCACCAGCATCCGTGCGGCGCCCGCGTACCGCTCCAGCGCGCCGCCGAGCACCCACAGCAGCCACATGTTGAAGGCGATGTGGATCAGGCCGGCGTGGAGGAAGCCCGCGGTCACCATCCGGTACCACTCGCCGTCGGCGACCGCGTTGGCGTAGAGGCCGCCGTCCTGGACGATCTGCGCGTCGCCGAGGCCGCGGACGGTCACGCCCTGGCCCATCTCCACCAGGAACACGAGGATGTTCACCACCACCAGCACCGTGGTGGCGATCGGCAGGTCGCCCCGCGCCCGCGCGACCCGCACCCGCGCGGCGGGCGTGGGCGTGGCGCGCGTCGACCGGTCGCCGCGCGCGCACTCCGGGCAGCGGACGCCGACCGCCGCCTGCGTCATGCAGGACGTGCAGATCGGCCGCTCGCAGTTGGAGCAGCTCAGCAGCGTCTCGCGGTCCGGATGGCGGTAGCAGCGCATCACGTCCGGGGCGCTGGTCTCGGGGGGCGACGCCATCCGCTCTGATCGTAGCGGGGAGGGCGCCGACGGGTTGCCATGCGGTCGCGGCCGTGGCACCCTCCCCGCCGATTCCCGATGAGCCGTCCGCCGTGACCCCGCGGGCAACGCGAAGGAGCGACGTTGGTCGCGGCTGCTGATGTGGTGGGAGACCCTGCGACCCCGGACGGGGGGCTGCGCATCGACGTGGCCCGCGGCCCGGAGGGTCCCAGGCTGATCTTCGTGGGCGACCTGGACCTGGCGGGCGTCGGCGCGGCCGATGCGGCCATCCGCGACGCCATGGCCGGCCCGGGCGATGTGACGATCGACCTCTCCCGCCTCGAGTTCATCGGCAGCGAGGGCATCCGGGTGGTGCTGCGGGCGCGCGAGCGGGCCGACGCCGGCGGGCGCGGGCTGCGCGTGGTGGCGGGCGACGGCCCCGCGCGGCGGCTCATCGAGATCCTCGGGCTCGCCGACCGCCTCGGCGCCGACCGGGACCCCGGTTGACCGCGCCGGCCGGGCACATCGCGCCGGAGGCGCTCGCGTCGAGCCTCGACGCCCTCACCGGGCGCGGCGACCACCCGACGTTCGAGGACGGGCTCGCGGCGGTGATCGACGCCGTCCGGACCCTGTTCGCGGTCACCGGGTGCGGGCTGATGCTGGTGGGCGACGACGGCGAGCTGCGGTACGTCGGCGCCACCGACGACGCCGCCCGGGCCCTCGAGTCGGCCCAGGAGGACCTCGGCGAGGGGCCCTGCGTCGACTGCTTCGTCCTCGGCGAGACCGTCGCCACGCCCGACGTGATGTCCGACCCGCGCTGGACGCGGCTGCCGGAGCGGATCCGGGGGCACGCGATCGGCGGCGTCCTGGGCACCCCGACCCTCCTCGGCGGCCAGCCGGTGGGCTCGCTCAACGTGTACCGGGACGGCCCCTACGACTGGGACGACACCGACGCGGCGGCGGTCGCCAGCTTCAACCTGGTGCTGGAGGGCCTGCTCGGCCGGGCGGTGGCGGCGCGGCGCGACGAACTGGTGGTTTCCCAGCTCCAGGGGGCGCTCGACCGGCGCGTCGTGATCGAGCGGGGGGTCGGCGCGCTGATGGAGCGGCACGGGGTCACCGCCGTCACGGCCTTCACCGCGCTGCGGCGCGAGGCCCGGGACCGGCGGGAGGCCGTGTCGCGCGTGGCCGCGGACGTGCTGGAGGGCGCCGACGTCGCCGTGGGGCCCGCCGCACGCCGCTGATCACCGGCCGGGAAGGCCCCGGCCGCCGGGATCCGTCAGATCAGGCGGCGGGGGCGCGCCTGGCGGCCCTACCTGCGCCGCGACCGCCGCATGGCGACCAGGGCGAAGATCCCGGCGCCGACCAGGCCGATGGCGGTGCGGGCGGGGCTCACCCACCAGCACACGCCGAGCACCCCGATCGTGAGGGCGGCGATCGCCAGGCGCGCCCGCAGCCGCAGGAACCGCACCGACCGCTCCCGTGCGGGGACGGAGGCCTCGAACCGGGCGATCGCCAGTTGCTCGCCGAGGGTCCGGGCCCCGTGCGACGCGGGCGGCGCCGACAGGTCCGCCCACCCCTCGCGGACGGCCACGTCAGCCACCAGTGCCAGCTCGTCATCGGTGGGCGTGCGCACCGTCATGTCTCCGCGCATCGGCCTGCACCCGCCGGACTTGAGGGATCCGCGCCGGCGCGTTGACGACCGCCCCCGCCATGGCAATACTGGCTGTTCGCAGCCGGCCCCGTCGTGGGCCGGCGTCAGCGTGTCCAGCCGGACCCCAGACCGAGAGGCCCGCGCATGACCGTACCGCCCCCGTTCGCAACCCAGCCGCCTGCCGGCCTCCCGGATCTGATCGAGCACGACGCCTGCGCGCTGGCCGCCTTCGCGACGCGCGACGGCGCACCGAGCCGGCGCATGGTGGAGATCGCCCTGACGTCGCTCCAGATGATGGTCCACCGCTCCGGGAGCGTCGACGGCGAGGGTGACGGGAGCGGGCTGCTCGTCGATCTCCCCCGGCCGCAGTGGCGCCGGCGCGTCGCGTCGGAGGGCCTCGACCCGGCGGCGGCCGACGACCTGGCCTTCACGGTCGCGCACATCTTCTTCGACACGTCCGAGGACGCCGCCACCCAGGTGCCGCGGATCGAGGAGATCCTGCGCGACCACGGCTTCCGCGTGCTGTGGAGCGGCGAGGGCACGGTCGACCGCTCGGCGCTCGGGCCGCGCGCGTCGGAGACGCCGCCGATCTTCTGGCAGATCGCATGCCTGGCCGACGCGCCGGGTCCCGAGGCGTCCACGAACTGCTACCGGGCGATGGTGCGCATCGAGCGCGAACTGACCTGTCACGTGGCGTCGTTCTCCGCGAACGACGCCGTCTACAAGGTCCAGGGCCAGCCCGAGGTGATCCCGCGCTTCTACCCGGAGATGGCGGAGGAGGACTTCGCCTCGGCCCGGATCATCGCCCACAACCGGTACTCCACGAACACGTACCCCACGTTCAGCCGGGTGCAGCCGTTCTCGATCCTCGGTCACAACGGCGAGATCAACACGATCGCCCAGCTCCGCGAGCAGAGCGAGCAGCTGGGCCTGCCCATCTCGCGCCTCGGCTCCGACTCCCAGGACCTCAACCGCCTGCTCGAGGGCCTGATCTTCGAGAAGGGCCTGTCGCTGCTGGAGGCCGTCGAGTTCGCGCTGCCGCCGATCCTCGGCGAGGTGCACCGCCTGCCCGCGAAGCTCCAGGACCTCTACGTCCACTACCGCGAGGCGCTCGGCCCGTACGCCCAGGGCCCGGTGGCCCTCGCGTGCCGGGCGAAGGACGAGATGGTCTTCGCGGTCGACGCGATGGGCCTGCGCCCGCTGTGGTGGATCGAGACGGGCGACATGTACGTCGTCTCGTCCGAGCCCGGGATCATCCCGGTCTCCGAGCTCACCCGCGACCCCGCCCCGCTCGCCCCCGGCGAGAAGGTGGCGCTCGTGAGCGGCGACGACGGCGTGCCGCAGGTGCTCGACTACTGGGAGCTCCAGCGTGAGGTGTACGCCCGGGCCAAGGGCCGCGGCGCCCTGCCGAGCGCCGAGACCCGCGCCCGCCTGGCCGGCGGCCTGGAGCCCGTCGCCGTCGAGGAGGTCCCCGACGACGACCCGGCCGGGCCGGAGCTCGGGCTGGAGACCCTGCTCGCGTCGGCGGGATGGATCGAGAGCGACCGCCAGCAGCTGCAGTTCCACGCCGACCGCGGCGCCGAGCCGATCGGCTCGCTCGGCTGGGACGGCCCCCTGGGCCCGTTCACCCCGGTCCCGATGCCCCTCTCCGACTACCTCCAGGAGACGGTCGCCGTCGTCACCAACCCGGCGATCGACCGCGAGCGCGAGGTGGAGCACTTCTCCACGCGCGTCGTGCTCGGCCGCCGTCCCCCCATCGAGGGCGTCGAGCCCGAGCCGCCGCAGCGCTGCGAGCTGCGCATGCCGATCATCCTCGGCGGCATGCGGCCCGGGACCACGCCGCTGTCGCTGCCGGAGATGCGGCGCGTTGCGGTGGGCCAGGGCGTCGCGTGCATGGAGGACGTGCTCGCCGCCTGGGACTGGCGCGCGGCCACCCTTCCCCTGCACTTCCCCCGCGACATGGGTGTCGCGGACCACCTGACGCACCTGGCGGAGGCCGCGGTCGCCGCCGTGCAGACCGGCGCGGAGCTGCTCGTCCTGAGCGACATGGCGGCCGGCCCGGACGACAAGGTGTGCGACCCCCATCTCGCCGTCGCCGCGGTCGACAAGGCGCTCCGCGAGGCCCGCAAGGACGACGGCTCCTCGTGGCGCCGCGACGCCAGCCTGGTGCTCCAGGCCGCCGGCATCCGCAACGTCCACGACGTGATGGTGGCGCTCGGATTCGGGGCCCAGGCCCTGTGTCCCTACGCGATGATGGAACGGGCGATGAACGACTCGCCCGAGCCGTCGAACGCCGCGAACAACGTCCTCGAGGGGCTCCAGAAGGGCATGGAGAAGGTCCTCTCCACCCTCGGCATCCACGAGCTGCGCGGCTACGGCCGCCTGGTGTCCGCCATCGGCGTCGCGCCGGAGGTGCTCGACATCCTGGCGATCCCGGGCTTCTGCGCATCGGAGGGCCGCGGCCTGGACCTGGCGGCGCTCGACGCGCTGGCCGCGCAGGGCCGCGAGATCCGGGCGGGCGAGGAGAGCCCGTCCAAGGTGAAGCTGCCGCGGATGTACCCGAAGGTCTGGAAGGCGCTCGCCCGCGTGGCGAACGACGAGTGGACCTACGACGAGTACCGGGAGGCGCTCGACAAGCTCGAGGTGGAGCAGCCCGTGGCGCTCCGCCACGCCGTGCAGCCGCAGCTGGCACCCGAGGCCGAGCGGATCCCCGCCGACCGGGTCAGCTCGCGCGTCGGCGAGCACACGCTGCCCTTCCTGATCAGCTCCATGAGCTTCGGGTCCCAGGGCGAGACGGCGTTCCGCGCCTACGCCGAGGCCGCGGCCCAGGCCGACATGCTCTGCATGAACGGCGAGGGCGGCGAGATCCACGACATGTACGGCAAGTACCCGAAGCACCGCGGCCAGCAGATCGCGTCCGGCCGCTTCGGCGTCTCGTCGCTGCTGATCAACTCGTCCGAGTGGGTCGAGATCAAGATCGGGCAGGGCGCCAAGCCGGGCGAGGGCGGCCACCTGCCGGGGTCGAAGGTGACCCAGGCGATCGCCGCGGCACGCAACGCGCAGGTCGGGTCGGACCTCATCAGCCCGTCCAACAACCACGACCTCTACTCGATCGAGGACCTGGCGCAGCTCATCGACGAGCTGAAGACGTCGAACCCGCACGCCAAGGTCATCGTGAAGGTCCCGGTGGTGCCGGGCATCGGCACCATCGCCATCGGCATCGCCAAGGCGGGCGCCGACGTCATCACGATGTCCGGCTACGACGGCGGCACCGGCGCCGCCCGGCAGCACGCCCTGCGGCGCGCGGGCCTGCCCTGCGAGATCGGGACGGTGCTCGCGCACCACGCCCTCACCGAGGCGGGCATCCGCGACCGGGTGGAGATCTGGGCGGACGGCGGGCTGCGGTCCGCGGCCGACGCCGTGAAGCTCATCTGCATGGGCGCGAACCGGCTCGGCTTCGGGACCGCGTCGATGGTCGCCATCGGCTGCACGATCTGCCGCGGCTGCCAGCTCGACACCTGCCACGTGGGCATCGCCACGCAGCTGGACGAGCACGAGGCCCGCGAGCGCGGCCTCAAGCGCTTCGTCCCGCGGGTGTTCGACCCGTCGGTGGACACCCTCGTCCGCTACTTCACCCAGATGGGCGCGGCGCTGCGGGAGCTTGCCGGCGAGATGGGCGTCAGCGAGGTGCAGGAGCTGGTGGGCCAGGCCGACCGCCTGGTGCAGGTCTCGCACCACGACCGCCTGGACCTCACGAGCCTGCTCACCCCGGTCGCCGAGCGCGTCATCACCTCGCCGGCCGGGACGCCCCGCTTCTTCCGGCCGTTCCACCCGCCGCCGCCCCACCGGGCGCCGGAGGTGGCCGCGGAGCGCCTCGCCGCGGGATCCGCCCTCGCGGTGGAGGAGGAGTCGACCACCGCCGCCGACCGCAACCTGGGCACCGACCTGGCCGGCCTCATCGCCCGCGCGACCACCGGCGTGAACAACGCCTGGGTCAACGGCGAGAGCGTCGCGGACGCGGCGACCGGCAACGGCGCCGACGACGCGCAGGGCGTCGGCGCCGGCGGCGCCAACGGCCACGCCAACGGGAGCGGCAACGGCGACGGGCACCGCCCGACACTGGTCGACCTCGCGTTCACGAAGGGGGCGGCCGCCGGGAGCGGGCTGGCCGCGTTCACGCTCGAGGGCGTCCGCATCCGGGTGTTCGGCGGCGCGCAGGACGGCGTCGGCAAGTGCGCCCTGGGTGGCGAGATCCAGGTGCTCAAGGCCCAGAACGCCGCCGGCGAGTGGGTCGGCGGCCACGTCGGCAAGAGCTTCGCCTACGGCGCCCAGCGCGGCCTGTTCCTCATCCAGGGCGACGCCGACGCGCGGGCGGGCATCCGCATGTCCGGGGCCGACATGGTGCTCGGCGGCGAGCCGTCCGAGCCGCTGAACGACCGCCTCGGCACGCTGGCCGCCCGCGCGAACTGCAAGGGCTTCGCGTTCGAGTACATGACGGGCGGCCGCGTCGTCGTGCTCGGCGACCCGGGGCCGTGGCTGTGCTCCGGCATGACCGGCGGCGTCGTGTACGTCCGCCAGAACCCGGACTGGAACCTCGACGAGTCGGCGGTCCGCCGTCGCCTCTCGAAGGCGGCGAAGGTCAGCATCCAGCCGGTCGAGGAGTCGGACGCGGCGACGATCCAGGAGCTGCTGGGGGCCTACCGCGACGCGCTGCGCGCCGGCGGCCAGGCCGCGGCGGCGGACGGGCTCGCCCCGCTGCTCGACGACCCGGCGGAGCACTTCATCACGATCCTGCCGGTCACCCAGCAGGCCGACCCGAACATCTCCACCGAGTAAGCGCCCAGATGTCCACCGCGTCCCCGGGCCTCCGCGGCCCGGACGACGTCGTGGCCGTGACCGGTGGCCAGGACCGCGGGGCCCGCTTCGGGCTTCGCGGGGGCCAGGCCACCATCGGCCGCGGCCCCGTGATGGACATCGTGCTGACCGACCCGCTCGTGTCGCACCGCCACGCGGTGCTGCGACGGGCCGGCGGCGCGATCCTGGTCGACGACCTCGGCTCGCCGTCGGGCACCGCCGTGAACGGCGTGCGCATCAGCGGCCCCACCACCCTGGCCCCCGGCGACCGGGTGGTCCTGGGCGACACCGAGCTGACCGTGCTCGCGCCGGGCGAGCCGCCGCCGCCCCCACCGCCCCCGCCACCCCCACCCCCTCCGCCACCGCCGCCGCCCGCGCCCCCGGCGCCCCCCGGGACGCGGGTCGCGCGCGCCGAGGTGCTGCTCCCGATCGCGACCGTGGCCCTCGGGCTGTTCGCCGTCGCCGGCGCCTGGATGCCGGTGATCGGCGACGGGGACGGCACCGACAGCGTGTGGTCGCTCGGCTGGGCGGGCCTGCGCGTGCAGGCGATCGGCGCGGCGCTGATCGTGGTGGCCGGCGGCGGCGCCTGGCTGGCCGCGGCGACCCGCGGCGCCGGGCCGTTGCCGCGCCTCGTGGCGGCCCTGGCGGCCGCGGTGGGCGGCGGCCTCGTGGCGGGGCTGCCCCTGCTGCTGGCCGTCGTCCACGTGCAGGACGGGATCACCCGCGAGGCGGGCGTGGCGCTGCTGGCCCTCGCCGGCGTCGCCGCGGCGGGCTGCGCGATCGCCGGCGTGCTCCGCGAGGCGCGCGGGCGCACCGGCCCGCCCGGCGAGGCGGGCCTGGCGCTGCTGGCCGCCGGCGCCGGGTTCGGCGGCCTGCTGGCGGTGGTCGCCGGCCCGCTCACCTGGTTGTCGCTCGGCTCGGTCGAGCTGGGCGGCCTGGACCGCGACCTGCGGGCGGGCGGGTGGATGATCCCCCTCGCGCTGGCGACGGTCTGCGCCGGCGGCCTGGCGTACGCGGTGGCGCGGGCGGGGGAGCCACGCGCCGCGCTCGCCGTCGCGGCGGGCGCCTGCGCCCTCGCCGCCGCCGCGCTGACCTACACCACCACGACGGCCGTGATCTTCGAGGGCTTCCGCATGGAGGTGGGCCTGAGCCTGGCGCTCACGGGCGCGTCGATCGCCCTGGTCTGCGCCGTGGCGGGGACGGTCACCGCCCTGGCGGTCAGACCTCCGCCGCCTCCGCCGCCCGCTCCCACTCCCGCATGAGCCAGGCGAGCTCCTCCTGCAGGCCGCGGTGCTCCTCGCCCCGGGCGGCGACGGCGTCGCGGTCGGCCAGGACGGCCGGGTCGGCGAGGGCCGCCTCCCCCTCGGCGATGCCGGCCTCGACCCGCGCGATCTCGCCCTCCAGCCGCCGCACCTCGCCCCTGCGCGGGGGTCGGCGGCGCCCGGACCGCGTTTCCGCGCGCTCCCGGCGCGGCTCCGGCCGGCGGGTGCGCGGGGCCGGCGGCGCGGGTGCCTGGGCGCGCGCCTCCGCCTCGGCCCGGACCCGCAGCAGCTCGGCGTAGCCGCCGGCGCGCATCACCGCGGCGCCGTCCTCCAGCGCCAGGGTGTGCGTCGCGATGGTGTCGATCAGGGCGCGGTCGTGCGACACCAGCACCACGGTGCCGTCGTACGCGTCGAGCGCCTCCTCCAGCGCCTCCCGGCTCTCGGTGTCCAGGTGGTTCGTGGGCTCGTCGAGCACCAGCAGGTTGCCGCCCTTGGCGATCAGCGACACCAGCGACAGCCGGCGGCGCTCGCCGCCGGAGAGGCGCTCCACCCGCGCGTCGGCCGCCTCCCCGGAGAACAGGAAGCCGCCGAGCAGGGTGCGGGCCTGCGTCTGCGTCAGGTCGCTCCCCGCCAGCACGGTCTCGACGACGGTCCGGGAGTCGTCCAGGTCCTCGCCGTGCTGGGAGAAGTACGCCGGGCTCACCCGGTGTCCGACGGTCACCCGGCCGCGGGCGGGCGGCCGCTCGCCGATGAGCGTCTCCAGCAGCGTCGTCTTGCCGGCGCCGTTGGGCGCGACGACGGCCAGGCGCTGCCCGCGCTCCAGCGTGAAGCCGGCGCGGCTGATGAGCTGCCGGCCGGGGACCTCGACGTCCAGGCCGTCGACCTCCACCACCACGCGGCCGCTGCGCTCCGCCTTGGGGAAGCCGAACGCCATGTGCGACTGGCGCCGGGGCGCGTCCACCCGGACGATCCGGTCGAGCTGCTTCTGCCGCGACGCGGCCTGGCGCGACTTGGTGCCGGCCCGCCACCGGGTGACGAACCGCTCCAGGCGGGCGATCTCTTTGGCCTGCTGCTCGGCCTCGGCGCCCTGCCGGTCGATCGCCAGCGCACGCTCGCGGCGGAAGGCCGAGTAGCCCATCGGCCAGTGCTTCGAACGGCCGCGGTCGATCTCCAGCACGGCCGTCGCCACCGACTCGAGGAACCACCGGTCGTGGGAGACGAGCACCACGGCGGCGTCGAGCTCCACGATGGTGCGCTCGAGCCACTCGACCGCCTCGATGTCGAGGTGGTTGGTGGGCTCGTCCAGCAGCAGCACGTCGGGTCGCGACACCAGCGACCGCGCGAGCGACGCGCGCGTGAGCTCGCCGCCCGAGAATCCGCGCAGGGGCCGCGGCAGCTGGCCCTCGTCGATGCCGAGGCCGCGCAGCACGCGCTCCATCCACGCACGCCACGCGTATCCGCCGGCGCGCTCCAGCCGCGCCTGGGCGTCCTCGTAGGCGGCCATCACCTCCTCGCCGTGGTCGCCCGACGCCATCCGCGCCTCCAGCGCGGCCAGGTCGGCCTCGGCCGCGCGGGCGGCGGACATCCCCTCCCCCACGTACTGCTCGAGCGTCAGGTCCGACCCGAGCGGCGGCCGCTGGTCGTGCAGGGCGACCGTCGCGCCGCGCGGGAGGCTCACCTGGCCGCCGTCCGCCTCGAGCCGGCCGGCGAGGATCCGGAGCAGGGTCGTCTTGCCCTCCCCGTTGCGCCCGACGACCGCGAGGCGGTCACCGGGGTCGACGCGGAAGGAGACGTCGCTCAGGACATCACGTGCCCCGAAGGCCTTGCGGAGCTGGATCGCTTGCACGACGCACTAGGGTAGCGGGGTTGCCCGAGCTCACGACCATCCGGGACGCCGCGGGCGTGGAGGCCGTGGTGGCGGAGGCCCGCGCCGAGGGCCGCGCCGCCATCGACCTCGAATTCCTGTGGGAGCGGACCTACGCGCCCATCGCGTGCCTCGCCCAGATCGCCACCCCGAAGGGCATCCACCTGGTCGACCCGATCGAGGGCGCGCCCCTCGGGCCGATCGCCGACCTGGTCGCCGACCCCGACGTCGAGGCGGTCATGCACGCCCCGTCGGCCGACCTGACGCTGCTGGGCCTGGCGTTCGGAACGCGGCCGCAGAACCTGCTCGACGTCCAGATCGTCGCGGGCTTCGTGGGGCTCGGCGCCGGCCAGGGGCTGGCGACGCTCCTGGAGCGGGTGCTGGGCGTCACCCTCGACAAGGGGGAGCGCTACACCGACTGGAGCAGGCGGCCGCTCTCGGACGCCCAGCTCGAGTACGGCGCCGCGGACGTCGCCCACCTGCTCCGGCTCGCCGACGAGCTGGAGGGGCGCGCCGAGGTTCTCGGCCGCGCCGAGTGGGTCGCCGAGGAGCACGTGCGCCGCTACGGGCCCGACGCCCGCCTGATCCCCGACCCCGACACGGCGTGGCGCCGCGTGAAGGGCGGCGGACGCCTGAACGCGCGCGACCGCTCGGTGCTCCAGTCGCTGGCCGCGTGGCGCGAGCGGGAGGCGGCGCGGCGCGACAAGCCGTCCGCGTGGATCGTCCCCGATCGCACGCTGGTCGAGATCGCCCGCCGCCGCCCGAAGGACCGGCGCGCGCTGGAGGGCGAGCGCGGGCTGCCCGACCGGATCCGCGGCGCCGATGCCGAGGGCATGCTCGCCGCCCTGCGCGCCGGGGAGGCGGCCCCGCCGCTGCCCCTCCCGCCACCGCCCTCGGCCGAGCTCCAGCACCGGCTGGACGTGCTCGCGCCCCTCGGCGCCGTGCTGGTGACCGGGCGCGCCGCCGCCGTCGACCTGGCGCCGAGCCTGCTCGCGACCCGCGACGAGATCGCGGGCTTCCTGCTCGGGGCCCTGCGGGGCGACACCGACGGGGCCGCCCTCGGCAGCGGCTGGCGCCGCGAGCTGGCCGGCGAGGCGCTCATCGACCTGGCGGAGGGGCGTCTGGCGCTCGGGGTGGATGCCACCCGTCCCTATCTGGCCGAGATCCGACGGTCCGAGCCGCCGGAGGGCGGGTAGGGTACCCGCGATGCCCGCCGAGCCCTCCTACGCGCATGTCGCCTGCTGCATCGACGACAGCCACGCCGCCAACCGGGCGCTGGCGCACGCGGACGCGCTCCGCACCCTGGCGGGCGGGCGGCTCACGGTGGTGCACGTGCTGCCGTCGCCGGCGTTCCTGACGTCGCTCGCCGCCAGCCTCGGGGGCGCCCCCGTCCACGACGTCGAGATGGAGCGCGAGGCGGCGGAGATGTGGCTGGAGGAGCAGATCCACGGCCGCGAGAACGCCGAGGTGGTGCTGCTGGAGGGCCACCCCGCCGAGGCCGCCGTGGACTGGGCCCGCGAGTCGCGCTGCGACGTGTTGGTGGCCGCGCACCACAGCGGGCGCGTCGAGCGGGTGCTGCTGGGCAGCTTCGCCAAGCACCTCGTCGACCACGCCCCGTGTCCCGTGCTCCTGATCCCGCCGCCGGAGGCGAGCTGACCGACGTCCGGACGGCGCCGGGGCGGCGGGCGGGTCGAGGTGCCGCGCCGCCCCGGCGGGTCGTGCGGAGGAGGACGCGCTATGCCGCGAGCGCGGTGACGCCCTCCCGGCTATCCGCTGCCCCGTGCACGTGCAGGCAGCCGGGGACCTGGCACGTCGCGGGCGCGGGGTCGAGACGTGAAAGCAGGGCGTCGATCTGGACGAGCTCGGCGAGGTTGGTCATGGACTCCACGGTGACCTCCTGTGGTCTGGTCGATGTGGGGCCCATCCAATCCGCCGGTCGTTTCACGCGGGTTGTCCAGCCGTTAGGGCTCGGTGAAGCCGCCCTCGTCGACCAGGGGGGCCAGATCGGCCATCGCCGTGACGAGCGCCACGCGCGCCACCGACGGCGCGCCCGCCGCGAGCGGCAGCACCTGCCAGACCGTGCGGCGCAGGTAGGCGCCCGCCCAGCGCCGGTAGCGCTCGCCCGTCCGCATCACCAGCGCCTGGATGCTGCGCAGGTTGTCGACCCGGTCGGCCAGCTTCAGGAGCTGCGCCTCGAAGGGCGCGCCGGCCTGGAGCCGCGCGTAGTACTCGCGCTGGGCCTCGGCGTCCTCGGGGGCGGTGAGCCAGTCGACCAGATCGGCCACCTCGGGGCCGAAGCCGGTGCGGATCTCGCCCACCGTGGTCGTCGTGTCCTCCACCGTGTCGTGCAGCAGCGCCGCCTGCAGGAGCACCGGCGAGGTCTCGCCCCAGCGGGCCAGCTCCATCGCGACGCGCACCAGGTGGACCCAGTAGGGCGTGTCGCTGCCCCGGCGGAACTGGCTGCCGTGGCGGGCGCGGGCGAATGCGAGGGCGCGGGCCAGGGCCTGGCGCTCGGCCGGGTCGGGCAGGCCGGCGACGAAGTCGGTCCACACGCGCTCCACGGTGACCGGCGCGTCGAACGTCCCCGGCCATGCGCGCCCTTCCGGGCTCGACGGGCCCCCTCCCCCCACGTCGCTCACCGCAGGTGGTCGAAGGGGCGTCGCGCTCATGCCGTCTAGGTTATCTCCGCGGGGCCCCGCGGCCGAACGGCGCCTGGCGGTGGTCGACATGGGGTCGAACACGTTCCGGCTCGTGGTGTTCCGGTACCGCCCCGGCGGGGGCTTCCACCTGGTCGACGAGATCCGCCACGCGGTGCGGCTGTCGGAGGGCGCCGACGAGGCGGGCCTGCGCCGCGATGCGCTGGAGCGCGCCGAGCACACCGCCCGCCTGTACGCGGCGTTCTGCGAGGCGTCGGAGGTGGACGAGGTGGTGGTGGCGGCCACGAGCGCCGCACGCGACGCCGCGAACGGCGCGGCGGCGATGCGCGCCCTGTCGGCCGACGGCGCGCTGGAGGTTCGGGTGCTCTCCGCCGAGGAGGAGGCCTGGTACGGATACCTCGGGGCGGTGAACTCGACCACCCTCGGCGACGGCCACGTCCTGGACCTGGGCGGCGGCTCGGTGCAGGTCACCCAGGTCCGCGGCCGCGCCCTGCAGCAGGCGATCTCGCGCCCCTTCGGCGCGGTCCGCATGACCGAGCGCTACCTGCCGGGCGAGCGGGCGTCGCGCTCCGACCTGAAGCCGCTGCGCCGCAAGGTCCACAAGGAGATGGCCGGCGTGCCGTGGCTCGCGGGCGCCGGGGGCCGGATGGTTGGCGTCGGGGGCACCATCCGGACGCTCGCGCGGATGCACCAGCGCGCCACCGACTACGGCCTGGACGAGCTGCACGGGTACATGCTCCCGCGCGCCGGGCTGGAGCGGCTGATCGAGGCGATGCTGGAGCTGCCGTCGTCCGAGCGCAGCCGCCTGCCCGGGCTGAAGCCGGACCGCGCCGACATCACCCTGGCCGGGGCCACCGTCATCTCCACGGTGATGGAGGCGGTCGGCGTCGAGCGGATCGAGATCTGCGCCCAGGGGCTGCGCGAGGGCATCTTCTACGAGCGCTGGCTCGCCCCCGCCGATCCGCCGCTGATCCCCGACGTCCGCCGCAGCAGCGTGCTGAACCTTGTGGAGGAGTATCGCGCGGACGTGCCGCACGCCGAGCACGTCTGCCGACTGGCGCACCTGGTCTACGCGGGGCTGGTGGAGCTGGGCCTCCAGCGCGACGACCCCCGCGAGCGCGAGCTGCTGTGGGCCGCCGGGATGCTCCACGACGTGGGCGTGCTGGTCGACTACAACGACCACCACAAGCACGGCTTCTACCTGATCCTGAACGCCGGGCTGCCGGGCTTCGACCACGCGGAGCTGGCGCTGGTGGCGCTGCTCACGCGGGCCCACCGCAAGGCGCTGCCCTCGACGGCGCCGCTGGAGGGCGTGCTGGCCGACGGGGACGATGAGCGGCTCGACCGGCTCGCATGCTGCCTGCGCATCGCCGAGCAGCTCGAGCGCGGGCGCGCGGGCGGGATCCGCGACGTGCGGGTGGGGCTCGAGGGCGACACGATCCTCGTCGAGGTGACCGCCGAAGGCGACCCGGCGATCCCGATCTGGTCGGCCGGCCTGGAGGCACCCGCCGTGGAGCGGGCCTTCGGCCGGGCGCTGGCGGTGGTCGAGGCCGGGCCGGGGGACGCGCCCCCGGGCGGCTAGCCCCCGGCCGCCTTCACCCGGTAGCGCCCCTCCAGGTGGGCGATGACCTTCGCGCGGTGGTCCCCCTGGATCTCGACCACCCCGTCCTTCACGGCCCCGCCGGAGCCGCAGAGCCGCTTCAGCTCCCCCGCCAGGGCCGCCAGGTCGGCGGGCGGCACGCCCGTGACGAGGGTCACCGTCTTGCCCCGCCGGCCGGAGCTGGTGCGGCTGACGCGCACCACCCCGTCGCGCGGCGGCGCCCCTCCCGCCGACGGTCCGGAGCGACTGCGGCCCCTCGGCTCCCGCGCCTCGGGGACCCTGCCGCCATCGGTGGAGTAGACCCTGCGGCTATTGTCGTCGTTTATCCCAGGCATTCAGGTTTATTGATTGGTAGCCTGCTTCCGGTGAACACCCTGCCCATCTCCCGCGCCGACGTCGAGCAACTCGCGGACGAGTTCGAGACCCGGTCCTCGCAGGACCTCCTCGCATGGGCCGTCGACCGGTTCGAGGGTCGCATCATGCTCACCTGCTCGTGGCAGATGCAGTCCTCGGTGCTCATCGACATGTTGCACCAGCTCGGCGCGAACATCCGGGTGGTGGAGCTCGACACGGGCCTCCTCTTCCCCGAGACGTACGAGACGCGCGAGCGCCTGGTCGCCAGGTACGACCTGGACCTGGAGCGGATCGACCCGCGCGAGACCGTGGAGGAGCAGGCCGCCAGCGAGGGCCCCGATCTGTGGCGCCGCGACCCGGACCGCTGCTGCGCGCTGCGCAAGGTGGAGCCGCTGGAGCGGTCCCTCGTCGGCATGGACGCGTGGATCACCGGCATCCGCCGCGCCCAGAGCGTCACCCGTCGCGACGCGAAGGTCCTGGAGCTCGACCCCCGCGGGGTCGTCAAGGTGCAGCCGCTGGCCGGCTGGACCGACGAGGACGTCAAGGGGTACCTGTTCGCGCACGACGTGCCCTACAACCCGCTGCACGACCGTGGGTTCCCCAGCATCGGGTGCACGCCGTGCACCCGCGCGATCCGCCCGGGCGAGGACTCCCGCGCCGGCCGCTGGGCCGACGCGGAGAAGACCGAGTGCGGACTCCATCTCCCCGCCCAGGGCGGGCCGAACTGACAACCACCGGGGCACCGCCCCGAGGGAGGGCGGTACCAGCGTGAGCGATCGTTCCGGCTACACCATCTGGTTCACGGGCCTGTCGGGCACCGGGAAGAGCACCATCGCGGAGATCGTCGGCCCCGAGCTCGAGAAGCGCGGAGCGCTCGTCGAGTACCTCGACGGCGACGTCGTGCGGACCCACCTGTCGAAGGGGCTCGGGTTCTCGAAGGAGGACCGCGACACCAACATCGAGCGCATCGGGTGGGTCGCGAGCCGCTTCACGCGGGCGGGCGTGGTCACCCTCGTCTCGGCCATCTCCCCGTACGCGGAGACCCGCGCGACCGCCCGCGCGCTGGTGGAGGAGCACGGGACGTTCGTCGAGGTCTTCGTCGACACCTCCGTCGAGGAGTGCGCGAACCGCGACGTGAAGGGCCTCTACGCCAAGGCGTTCTCCGGCGAGATCAAGGAGTTCACCGGCGTGAGCGACCCGTACGAGGCGCCGGAGAACCCGGACGTCCACGTCCAGACCGAGGGCCAGACGCCCGAGGAGAGCGCCGCGCAGGTCGTCGCCGCGCTCGAGGCGCGCGGCCTCGCCGGCGACGCCGTCACCGCCTAGGCCCGGAGCGGCCACCGCCGACCTCCACGCCCACACCGTCGCCTCCGACGGCTCCCTGGCGCCCGCGGCGCTGGTGGAGCTGGCGGCGGCGGCGGGGGTGGGCGTCCTGGCGGTCACCGACCACGACACCCTCGACGGCGTCCCCGAGGCGCTCGCCGCGGGCGCGGCGCTCCGCGTCCGGGTGATCCCCGGGGTGGAGGTGTCGGTGCGGGCCCCGTCGGGCTCGATGCACCTCCTCGGCTACCTGCCGGAGTCCGCGCCGGAGCCCATCGCGTCGCGGCTCGCGGCGCTGCGCGAGGCCCGCGCGACGCGCGCGTCGCGGATCGTGGGCCGCCTGGTGGCGATGGGCGTGCCGGTGAGCCTGGCCGACGTGGCGGCGCACGCCGGCGGCCCGATCGGCCGGCCGCACGTGGCCGACGCCCTCGTCGCCGCGGGGCACGCCCGCGACCGGCAGGACGCGTTCGACCGCTTCCTCGCCGACGGGGCCCCCGCGTACGTGCCGCACGAGGGCATCGAGCCACGGGAGGCGGTGCGGCTCGTGACCGACTCCGGCGGCGCGGCGGTCCTCGCGCATCCGGCCTCGCTGCGGATGGACGATCGGGACCTCGCCGACTTCGTGCGCCGGCTGCGCGGCTGGCGGCTCGCCGGCATCGAGGTGCACCGCCCCGACCACACCCCGGAGCGGCGGCGCAGCCTCGCGGAGCTCGCCGGCCGGCTCGGCCTCGTGCCGTGCGGCGGCTCGGACTTCCACCGTCCCGGCGAGGGCCTCACGCCGGGCGACACCGGCGACCCGCCGCTGCCGGCGGACACGATCGAGCGGCTCCTGCCGGTCGGCTCCGGAGGGCCATCCGCTAGCGTGGCCCCATGACCACAGACACCGCACCCGCCCCCTCCGGGCGCCGCGCCGCCGGCATCCACTGGGACCTCTCCCCCCTCGTCGCCGACGCCGCCGAGGCCCGTGCGCGCCTCGACGCCGCGCTGGAGCGCTCCCGGGCCTTCGAGACCCGCTATCGCGGCGCCCTGCCCGCCATGGACGGCCCCGCCCTGGCCGAGGCCCTCGCCGAGCTCGCGGACATCGACAACGATCTGTCGCGCGTCAGCTCCTATGCGCACCTGCGCGAGTCGGTCGACGTGACCGACCAGGAGAACAAGGACCTGTCGGCCGCGATCGACCGGGGGCTCGTCGAGGCGGGCAACGCCCTGCGGTTCTTCGACCTGGAGTGGCTCGCGCTCGACGACGACGCCGCCCGCGCCCTGTACGACGCGCCCGAGGTGGCGCGCGACCGCCACTACCTGGTGGCGATGCGCCGCTTCGCGCCGCACACGCTGTCGGAGCCGGAGGAGCGGATGCTGGCCGAGCGCGGCCCGGCGGCCGCGAGCGCCTGGCACACCCTGTTCGGGCAGATCACCTCGACGCTCGAGGTGCCCTTCGACGCCGGCGAGGGCGACGGCGTGGAGCCCCACACCATCGACCGCCTGCTCGCGCATGTCCGCAACCCCGACCGCGACCTCCGCAAGCACGCGCTGGAGGCGCTGTACGACGGACTGGGTCCGCACCGCGACACGCTCGCCCACGTCTACGACACCCTCGTCGCCGACCGGCTCGCGATGGACCGGCTGCGCGGCTACGAGGGCCCGATGGACCCGACGCACCTGCGCAACGAGCTGCCCGCCGGCGTCGTCGAGGGGATGATGGACGCCGTCGAGCGCCACTACCCCCTCGCCCACCGCTGGTTCCGGGTGAAGGCGGGGATCCTCGGCCTGGAGCGGCTGGAGCTGCACGACCAGTACGCGCCGATCGGCGAGGCCCGGGCGGTCGAGTACCCGGAGGCGACGCGGCTCATCGACGCGTCGTTCGGCCGCTTCTCGCCCCGTGTCGCGGAGATCGCCGGCGGCTTCTTCGCCGAGCACCGCATCGACGCGGAGCCCCGCTCGGGCAAGCGCGGCGGCGCCTTCTGCGCCCCGGTCGCCCAGGACGCCTCGCCGTACATCCTCATGAACTTCACGGACCGGATGGACGACGTGATGACCCTGGCCCACGAGCTGGGTCACGGCATGCACTTCACCCTGGCGGCGGGCGCGCAGACGGCCCTGTCGTTCGGGACCGGCCTCGCGCTGGCCGAGGTGCCGTCGACCTTCGCGGAGCTGATCGCGTTCGACCACCTAATGGAGACCGAGACCGACCCGGCGACGCGGCGGGCCCTGGTGTCGGAGCGCGTGGAGGGCTCGTTCGCGACGGCGTTCCGCCAGACGGTGCTCTCCCGCTACGAGCAGCGCGCATACGCCCTACGGGCCGAGGGGTCGACCCTCACCGCCGAGCGGCTCTCCGACGTCTGGTTCGAGGAGAACCTGAAGTACTACGGCGACGCCCTGGCCCTGCCGGAGGGCTACCGCCTGGGGTGGTCGTACATCCCCCACTTCATCCACACGCGCTTCTACACCTACGCGTATGTGTTTGCGCACCTGACGACGCTCGCCCTGTACGCGAGGTTCCGGGAGGAGGGCGCCGCGTTCGGCGACCGCTACCTCGCGTTCCTGGCGGCGGGGGGATCGGCGCCGCCGGCGGAGCTCCTGGCCGGCCTCGGGGTGGATCTGGACGACCCCGACGTGTGGGAGCCCGGGTTCCGCGAGATGGAGCGGATGGTGGAGGTCGCGGAGGCGGGCTGAGCCCGCCTCCGCGTCACTCGGGCGCCGCAGGGGCCGGGGCCCCGGCGGGCGCTACTTCTTGGAGGCCTTCTTGGAGGCCTTGAGCGGGTTCAGCGCCTTCTGGACCTGCTCCGGCAGCTCGCCGATCGGGTAGAGCTGGCGGCCGCATTCGGTGCGGCGCGTCGGGTGGGCCCTGCAGACGGTCGGCGTGCTCCAGACCGCGACGGTGCGGTGGCCGCGCTCGCACAGGTACACCTTCGCCTGGCGGCCCGCCGCGGGACCGACCGGGACGGGGATGGCCTCCTCGAGGAGCTCCTCCTCGGCGGCCTTGATCTCGGGGTCGTTCTCGACGTCGACGCCCGCCGCGGGGTCGGGTGGGCGCTCGTCCTCCGGCGCCTCGATCGCGGCGGCCTCCGCGGAGACCTCGGCCTCAGCCGCAGGGGTCTCCTCGGCGGCCTGCTCCCCGGCCGCCTCGGCGGTCGTGGCCTCGGACTCGCTCATGCGTGCTCCTTCACCGACTGCTGACCCGCCCAGGATAGCGCGGGCCCTCGTCCCCGTCGGCCTCCCGCTCCAGCGGGACGCTCCGACGGCCGCGCAGCCGGTCGAAGTTCGCCATGGCCCGGTCGAAGCCCACGACGCCGGGGTCGAGCAGCGCGCGGGCCCGCCACAGCCGGTACTCGGCGAAGTAGCCGGGGTTGACGCCCAGGACGCTCGCGAGCCGCTCGAGCTGCTCGGCGGTGGGCGGCGCGCCGGTGCCGGACGAGAGCTGATGCAGCCGGGTGCGGCTGATCGCGATGCCCTCGGCGCGCAGCAGGCTGCCGACGGCGGAGACGGACAGGCTCCGCCGTTCCATGGCCGCGGCGAGCGACAGGTGGAGTGGGTCTTCGCTGGCAGCCGGAAGCGGCGGCCGCGGCTCGGGCACGGGCGACAGGGCCATGGGGCGCGACACTACGCCCCGGACCGGGCCGATTGAAAGGGGCCGATGCCGGAAATCCCCCGCACGGGGTAGGTTCCGGGTCCGTGGAGACGCCCGGAGGATTCGACGTGGTCCGCGAGGAGGTGCTCGTCGGCGGGCGGCGGCTGACGGTCGCCCGCCCCCGCTCGGCGGAGGACCTCATCGACGAGGATGCCTACGCCGTCGACGAGCGGCTGCCCTATTGGGCGGAGCTGTGGCCGAGCGCGCACGTCCTGGCCGGCGACCTGGCGGGGCGGGACCTCCGCGGCCGGCGGGTGGTGGAGCTGGGCTGCGGGGTGGGCCTGCCGAGCGTGGTCGCGGCCCTCGGCGGCGCGGACGTCCTCGCGACGGACTGGTACGGCGAGGCCCTCCGCTTCGCCGCCTGGAACGCCGCCGCCGCGGGGGCGGCCCTCGGCACGCTCCTGGTGGACTGGTCCTCCCCGCCCCCCGCGCTGCTGTCCCGGCCGCCGGCGGATCTCGTGGTGGGCGCGGACGTGCTCTACGAGGAGCGCAACGGACCCGCCCTCGCGGCCCTCGCCCCCCGGATCCTGGCGCCGGACGGCGAGTTGACGATCGCCGACCCCCGCCGCCCGCACGCGGACCTGCTCCTGGACGCCCTCACCGCGGCGGGCTGGTCGCTCACCACCCGCGAGGTCCGCCACGGGGCGCGCCAGGACGAGAGCGGACCGGTCGTCCACCTCCACCGCCTGCGACCGCCCGGTCATGCCGCTTAGGTCGCTCCAGCAGCCGTCCGATACACTGGCCGCGAGCGATCCTCGGTAGCTCAATGGTAGAGCATCCGGCTGTTAACCGGAGGGTTGCAGGTTCGAGTCCTGCCCGAGGAGCTTCGAGAAAGGCCCCGCACACCGGGGCCTTTCCTCTCCAGGTCAGCGGCATTGCCGCGCGGGACCCGGCCGGTCGCGCCCCACCCCAGCCTCTGCACCGCCGCGCCTGAACCTGTGGGCCGATCTCGGGCTGGCTTTCAGCCGGCTGGATCTGCCGGTTGCCGAGAGCCTTCGGGCGTTCGCCGAATGTATCTCCCGATTCACTGACCATTGAGTGAACGTGCGGTAACCTCCCCTCATGAGGATCGTGATCGCCGGTGGCGGCCTGGTCGGTCTGACGCTGGCCGCGCTCCTGCGCCGGCGCGGCCTGGAGCCGCAGGTGGTGGAGCGGATGCCCGCCGGCGTCTACGTCAAGCGGGGCTTCATGCTCGGTCACCAGGCCTACGACGCGATGGCGGAGCTCGGCGCCCTGGAGGGCATTCGCGCCGCCGGGCGAGCGATCGGTGCGACGCCCGACGGTGGTTCTGCAGCCACCGCGATCGAGGTGGGCCGCGTGCTGTCGGCCGTCGCAGAAGGCGTGCCGGTCCTGCACGAGCACTCGGTCGTGGGACTCGAGCGCGGACCCGATGGCCGAGTCGTCGCCGCCGCCGTGGAGGGGCCCGAGGGATCGCGGATCATCCCGTGCGATCTGGTTGTGGCGTGTGACGGCATCCGCTCACGGGTGCGCGAGATGGCGGGTCTGGTCGCCGAGTTCGCGCCCATGGAGGAGGGCAAGATCGAGTGGATGAGCCCGGTACCAACCCCTGACTCGTTCGCAATGGCGTACCTGTCGGATGGGGCGCACATCGGCATGCTCAGCTGGCCGGAGGGTTCCTTCGGGTGGCGCACGATGGACCGCACCGGCCGTGAGGCCGCGGTCGCCCCTGGTATCGAGGCGTTCGCGGAGTCGTGGAGTCGGCTCCTGCCCGCCTCGGCCGACGGTGTGCGCGCGCTCACCTCCACCGATCAGCTGCTCTACACCGAGCCGGAGCTGCTGTCCTGTCCGCGATGGTGGACTCCCGGGATGGCGGTGATCGGCGACGCGGCGCACTTCTTCGGCCCGGAGACGGGTGCCAGCGCCGGCATCGGCGTGGCCGACGCGCTGGCGCTGGCCCAGGCGATCGCAGCGCACCAGACTGATCCCGACGCCGCCTGCGTCGCCTACGAGGCGTGGCGGGCCCCCGCGATACGGCCGTTCGAGGCAAGCGATCCCGGCCGCCAGCGCCTGCGCGGCACCCCGCTGCCCCCCAGCCGTCCGGACGAGCGGTGGCCGCCCGCGACCTGATGTCCGAGTTCTCGCGCCCGGGAGAGGAGCATTCCGCGCTCGTCGACCGGCTCTCGGACGAGCTGCTGGTCACGCACTCGAGATGGCTCAGATGCGCGCGCAGTGCCGCGAGCTGGTCGAGGGTCTGCAGGACAGCTCCTGAGACATGGAGCGTCGGAAGCCGGCGGGGGCCCTGCATTCCGTCCGGATACGGGTCGGGGCCGCAGCGCGGCGTCCGACGGAGGCGCCCTACGGGCCGGGTCGAAGCTGGTCGACAGGAACGACGAGCTCCCAGAGCGTCCGTCGCAGCCGGACGACCATCTCGCGCAGCTCTGCGCGTTCGGCGGGCGTGAATGCCTCGCCCATCATCCGTGTCTGAACCGCATCGATCTGCGGAAGCGTGGCCTCGACGAGTGCGACCCCAGCCTCGGTTGGCGTGAGGAGCCGCCGCCGTCGATCGATCTCGTGCATCCGGCGCTCCACCACGCCGAGGGCCTCGAGCTGGCCGATCACCTTCGCCATGTGGTTCGAGGCGATATGCACGGCCCGGGCAACCTCGTGCGGCTCCAAGGCGTTGGGCCTCGCAGCAACCAGGGTTGCGAGGGCGCGGAACTGCACGAGCGTCAGGCCCGCGGTCTGCCTCGCGATGCGGTCGAAGATCCCATGGATCTCGGCGCCCAGTGCCGCGAGCTGCACGTAGTCGTCGGATGCTTCGGACACACGTCAAATCTACGCCGTCTTTCGCACTGAACTCTCACCAGCGAGTGATTCGCGCACGACAGATCCGCGCGACGCCTTCCGTCAGCGAAAAATGGCTCCAGACGTCCGCCCGGCGTTGCCTGGAGCCGGCGTGTACGGTTCCGCCCCGGCATGCTCTTCGACCAGGAACGACACGGGGGGGCGATCAAGATCATCGCGATCGTACTTGCGGTGGTGTTCCTGATCGGCATGGTCGTCCTCGGAGGCGTCCTGCTCTTCGTGTAGCCGGCCCCGGGCCTGGCGGCCGCGCGGCGGGAGGCATATGGTCGCCTGGTCCGGCCGTCCGACCGGGGTGGACCCGGTGCCGCCGACACGAGCACCATCGCCGACCGGCCCGCCGCGACGACGCGGCGACGGGCCCCGCGGCCGACGCCCGGACGCTCGCTGGACAGAGGAGGCCCAGCGCCTGGGCCGGCTGCTCGCCTGCGTGCACGCGGGCGACGACCGGGCGCGCGACGCGCGCCCGAGAGGGAGGGACCACATGCACGTCCTGATCATCAACTTCCACCTGGCGGACATGAGCGAGGAGGGATACCGCGCCGGAGCCGCCGAGCTCGCGCCCGCGTTCGCCCGGGTGCCCGGACTGCTCGCGAAGCTGTGGCTCCACGACGACGCATCGGGGACCTACGGGGGCGTCTACCTGTTCCGCGACCGGCAGGCGGTGCAGGACTACCTCGCCTCCGAGCTGCTCGCCGGGGTCGCGGCGTCCCCCAACTTCGTGGACATCACCAGCCGCGACTTCGCCATCTACGAGGACCTCAGCCGGGTCACGCAGCCCGGGCTGGAGCTCCTCGCCGAGGCGGTCGCCTAGCGACCCGGCGGCGACGCCACACCGGGCCACGCGGGCCCCCGCGCGAGGCGCACCGGTCCCCGCGCGCCCCGGATGTCGACGGGGCGGCCGCGCTGCCGCACCTCGAGCACCCCGGCGTCGGCCAGATCGGCGGCGACATCACGGGCCGGCTGCATGGCGGCGCGCCACGCAGCGCCGCCCGCCACCCGTGCCGCGTCGCTCGGGCAGATCGTCCTCGCCGGGTCGCGGGCGCGGAGCAGCGTGAGCATCGCCGCCCGCAGGCGCGCCGACCTGCCCGCCTCGGAGGCCGGCTCCCACCACGGCTCCCCGCGCTCGCCGCGCTCGCCGAGCGCCACCTTCGCGTCCCGCACCCGCTCGCGCGCCGCGGCGGTGGCCGGCTCCCCGCCACCGGCGGCCCGCACCGCGCGCCGGGCGTCCATGAGCGCGGCGACGAGCTCCGCCCTGAGCGGATCGGGGATCGCGGGATCGGACGCCCGCCAGCGGCGGCCGCCGACCAGCAGGAAGCGCCCGTCGGGCGTCCGCTCGGGCTGCGGAGTCATGGCTCGGAAGTGCCCGTTCGACGGCGTGTCACGCACGCCTCTTGCGTTTCCCACCGCGGCAGGCATACGTATCGCCTCCTGACCGAAACGGCTCTCGTACGACGAACAGGAGGCGCAGGTGCCCGACCTGAAGCTGGAGGCCGTGGTGGTGCCCGTCGCGGACGTGGACCGGGCGAAGGCGTTCTATGCGGGGCTCGGCTGGCGGCTCGACGCCGACTTCCCGTTCGACAACGGGTTCCGCATCGTCCAGTTGACGCCGCCCGGCTCGGGGTGCTCCGTCCAGTTCGGCACCAACGTGACGCCGGCGCCGCCCGGCTCGGCCCGGGGGCTGTACCTGATCGTCTCCGACATCGACGCGGCGCGCGACGACCTGATCGCCCACGGCGCCGACGTCAGCGAGGTGTTCCACCCGGGAGCCGCCGGCGCCCAGTTCCGCACCGACGGCGGCGACCGCCTCGCCGGCCCCGGCCCCGACAGCGGCAGCTACAGCACGTTCGCCACCTTCAGCGACCCCGACGGCAACGGCTGGCTCCTCCAGGAGGTCACGAACCGCCTCCCCGGGAGGGTCGAGGGCGAGACGACGTACGCGTCGGCGGGCGACCTGCAGGCCGCCCTGACCCGCGCGGCGACCGCCCACGGGGAGCACGAGAAGCGCACGGGTCAGGCCGACGCCGAGTGGCCGGTGTGGTACGCGGCGTACATGGTGGCGGAGCAGGCCGGCACGGAACTCCCGACGTGACCGCCGACTACGACGTGATCGTGCTCGGCGGGGGCGCCCCCGGGGAGCACTGCGCCGCCGCGCTCGCCGAGGGCGGCCTTCGCGTCGCGGTCGTCGAGCGGGAGCGGGTCGGGGGCGAGTGCTCCTACTGGGCCTGCATTCCCTCCAAGACGCTGCTGCGCCCCGGCGAGGCGGTGCAGGGCGCGCGGGACGTCGGCGCCCGGGCCGAGGTGGACGTCGCCGGAGCCCTCGCCTGGCGGGACTACATGGTCTCGGAGTGGGACGACACCAACGCGGCGCGCTGGCTCACCGACCGCGGCATCGACGTGATCCGCGGCAGCGGACGCCTGGCCGGGACGGGCGTCGTGGAGGTCGACGGGACCCCCCACACGGCGGAGCACGTGGTGCTGGCCTGCGGCGCCGACCCCTTCGTCCCGCCCGTCCCGGGGCTGCGCGAGCTCGACGGCGTCTGGGGCACCCGCGACGCGACCAGCATGACGGCGGTGCCGCGGCGCATGCTCGTCCTGGGCGGCGGGCCCGCCGGCCTGGAGCTGGCCCAGGTGGTGCGTCGGCTCGGCGGCGAGGCGGCGGTGGTCGAGGGCGCCCCGCACCTGCTCTCCCACGATCCGGCGCCGCTCGGCGACGCCCTGGCCGAGGCCCTGCGCGGCGAGGGCATCGAGATCCACGTCGGCGCGACGGCGACGGGCGCGCGCCGCGAGGGCGCCGACTACGTGCTGGAGCTCGACGACGGGCGCGAGCTGCGCGGCGACCGCCTGCTGGTCGCCACCGGGCGGCGCCCCCGGGTGGAGGGGATCGGCCTGGACACCGTCGGCATCGACGCCGACCCGCACGGCGTACAGGTCGACGAGCGGCTCCGGGCCGGCGACCGGCTGTGGGCGATCGGCGACGTGACCGGCGTGTGGCCGCTGACGCACGTCGGCGAGTATGAGGGCGATGTGGTGGCCGCGAACATCCTCGGGCGGCCCCGGGTGGCGAACTACGACGCCGTGCCACGGGTCACCTACACCGACCCCCAGGCCGCGGCGGTCGGCGCCGGCGAGGCCGAGTTCCAGGGCACGGCGGCCCTGTCGGAGACCCCCAAGATGGCGACGTACACCCACGCCTACGCCGACTCCAACGGCTACCTCACGCTGCTCAGCGACGGCGCGCGCCTGATCGGCGCCCACGCGCTGGGCCCCGAGGCCGGCGAGTGGCTGCAGCAGGCGACGCTGGCGATCCGCGCGCAGGTGCCGTTGGACGTGCTGACCGACACCATCCAGCCCTTCCCGAGCTTCTCCGAGATCCACGCGTTCGCGCTGAAGGCGCTGCGGAAGACGATCGCCGGGGAGGGAGCGGGATGAGCGCACTGGCCGGGCAGACCGTGGTGGTGATCGGCGGCAGCGCCGGCATCGGGCTGGGGACGGCGCGCCGAGCGCGCGCGGAGGGCGCCGAGGTGGTGCTGACCGGGCGCGACCCCGAGCGCCTCGCGCGTGCCGCCGACGAGGTCGGCGCGCGGAGCACCGCGGCGTTCGACGCAACGGACTCCTCCGAGCTGGAGCGGTTCTTCGAGGACCTGGCCACGCCGGTCGACCACGTGATGGTCACGGCCGGCTCCCCCTACTACGCGCCGATGGCGGAGATGGACCTCGACAAGGTGCGCGAGGACATCGAGGCCCACCTGCTGCTGCCCGTCCACGTGGGCCGCCTGGCCACCGGCCGGGTGCGGCCCGGGGGCACGCTGCTGTTCATCGGCGGCACCGGCGGCCGCCGTCCCGACGTGGGCCTGGTGATGGTGTCGGCGATCACCGCCGCGATGCCCGCACTGATCGCGAACATGGCGATCGAGATCGCCCCGGTGCGGGTGAACCTCATCGCCGCAGGCTTCGTCGACACGCCCCTGTCGGCCGCGCTGCTGGGCGACGGCCTGGACGCGCGACGCGACCAGCTGCGGGCGACGCTGCCGATCGGACGCGTGGTGGGCCCGGACGACGTGGGCGCCCTCGCCATGCACCTGATGGCGAACACCGCCCTGACCGGGGCGACGTACGACATCGACGGTGGCCAGCAGTTCGTCCCCCGCCCCGCCGGCTGACGGGGGCGCGGTCGTGGACGAGTGGATCTGGACCCTCGGCCTCGGACCCGCGTTCGCGCAGTTCGCGCCGCCCGGGACGCGGGAACCGGTGACGGGCGATCCCGGCGTGGTGCCCACGAAGATCGGTTACCGCACGATCGACGGGATCCGGATCCGCTGCGCCGAGTGCGGCGGCGGCGACGCGACCCAGTCGATCCTCATGACGTGCCCCTGGCCGGAGAGCATGTACGCGTTCGCGCAGATCTGGTCGACGCTGGCGCAGCGGTTCCGCGTGCACGCCATGGACCTGCCGGGCTTCGGCGGATCCGACCGCAGCGACGAGCTCCTGTCGCCGCACGCCATGGGCGGGTTCCTGGCGCGACTCATCGGCGACGGCGAGTTCGGCGAGCAGGTCCACCTCGTCGCGCCGGACGTCGGCACCGCCGCCGGGCTGTTCGCCGCCGCCCGCCGCCCGGACCCGCTCCTGAGCGTGCTCGTGGGCGGCGGCGGCGCGGCCGTGCCCCTCCGGCTCACGGGCCCGCTCGCCGAGTGGGTCTCCGCCCCGGACCTGGAGCCGTACCGGGCGATGGACCCGCGGGCGATCGTGGGCGCCGCCCTCGACACCATCGACGGCTACGACCTGCCCGCCGACATCCGGGAGGACTACCTGGCGTCCTACGAGGGCGACCGCTTCGTCGAGTCGATGCGCTACGCGCGCACCTACCCGGACGAGCTCCCGGCGCTCGCGGCGCAACTCCCGGAGATCGCGACCCCCGTCCAGATCGTCGCCGGCGCGCGGGACCGGGTGGTCCCGCTCGCGAACGCCGAGTTCCTCCACGAACGCCTGCCCCACAGCCGCCTGGCGGTGGTGGAGGCCGGACACTTCGTGTGGGAGGAGGCGGCCGGCGAGTACGGGTCCATCGTCCAGGAGTGGGCGACGGGCGGCCACCGCGAGGCGTGACCCCGATCCCCGGAGGCGACCCATGCGATCCGACATCACCCCCGGCGGCGTCTTCCCCGACTACGCGCTGCCCGACCACACCGGCACCGTCCGCACGCTCGCCGAGATCCAGGGCGACGATCCGATGGTCCTCACACTCGCGCGCGGCCACTACTGCCCGAAGGAGCACCAGCAGCACCTGGAGCTCGCGTCGTTCCAGTCGCGGTTCGCGGTCGCCTACACCCGGATCGCCACGATCGCGACGGACGACCACCACGCCCTCCAGGAGTTCCGCCTCTCGGTGGGCGCCCAGTGGCCGTTCCTCTCGGACCCGGGCCGGACGGTCCAGAAGGACCTGGACATCCAGGAGTACACGGACCCGGAGCGCGACCCGATGATCCCGCACACGCTGGTGCTCACCCCCGGCCTGCGCATCCACAGCGTCTACAACGGCTACTGGTTCTGGGGGCGGCCGTCGGTGTACGACCTGTGGCGCGACCTGCGGGCGGCGTCCAGCGAGATCCGGCCCGACTGGGACCTGAGCGCGCCCGGCCTTCGGGAGGCGTGGGACGCGGGCGAACTCTCGCGCTTCCACGGGTGGTCGAGGTGGTCGCCCGAGCGCGTGGCCGCGGACCGGGGGCGCACGGGCGCCGGATGAGCCGCGGGCGCAGGGGGTGGCGCGCGGCGGGGATATGGACCTAGGATCGTCCGCCAATGGTCCGGGTCGCCCTCGCCCTGCCGCTCGTGGCGGCCCTGATGCTGCTTGCCGGAGCCCACTCGGCGGACGCCGCCGTGACCGTCCGGGTGGCGGCGCCGGCCCAGGACTCCGTGACGGTGGGCCGCGCGGTCACCGTGCGGGTCCGGGTGGCGGGCCCGGTGAAGCGCTTCCGTGCCGTGATCCGCAGCCCACGCGGCACGCGGGCGGTCACGAACCGGTTCACGCAGGTGCGGCCGGGGGTGTGGCGCGGCCGGCTCCGCGTCGCCCGCGACCTGCGGCCCGGGCGCAACCACCTGTCCATCCGGGTGCGGCGGCCGGGCGGCCGGGACGCGGTCGCCGTCACCCACTTCGTCATGGCCACGCGGCCCGCCGACCTGGCGACCCGGGTCTCCGACCGCGGGCCGGGGCCGCTGCGCTTCGCGTTCCGGCTCCGCCCCGGCGCCGACTTCCAGGCCCGCCTCGACGGACGGGACGTGCGCGACGCATTCGCCAGCGCCGACGGGCGCCTCTGGCGCGGCGACGTCCGGCCCCGCCACCACGCGCACTTCGGCGTCAACCGCCTCCGCGTCGTCGCGTTCGACGAGACCGGCCGGTACGAGGTGCTCGGCCGGCGGACGACCCTCCGTCGCACGGCGCCGCTCGCCGACGCCGGGGCCGACCGGATCGTGCACCCGCGCAGCGTGATCCGGCTCGACGGGACCGCGTCCCGCCCGCGGCAGGCCGGCCCGCTGCGGTACCGGTGGCGCATCACCGCGACGCCTCCGGGGTCGCGCGGCCGGCTGGTGGGCGCCGCCGGCGCGACCCCACGGCTCGTGGGCGCCACTCCCGGCCACTACCGGGTGGCGCTCCAGGTGGGCGACGCGTCCGCGGGCCCGCGGGCCGGCGCCGCCCGCGACGCGGTGACGCTCTCGGTGCAGCAGCCCCAGGGCCCGCAGGGGGTGCCCATCCAGACGATCGTGGATCCGTCGAACCCGGGCATCCAGGTCGGATCCACCTTCTACCCCGGCGTGCCGGGCTTCGGGCAGGTCCTGATCCTCGACCGCTCCACGCTCACGCCGACCAGGGCCCTCGACGCGACCCTGATCTTCGAGCTCACCGACCAGACCCCCGAGTTCTTCGAGGGCATCGCGGCGCAGATCAACGACGATCAGATGGTGCTCGTCGCCGGTCCGGGCGGCCCGATCCCGGACACCATGAGCCCGCAGCAGGTGCAGTTCCTCCAGAACGCGCTCCGCGCCTTCGGCGCATCCGGCGACCAGGACACCATCGACGCGCTCCAGGCCGGCGGGTACACGCTGATCGGGATCCCCGGCCTGGTACCGGGCACCGCGATCGAGAACCGGGGCGTCCGCCAGGGCACCCTGCCGGCCGGCGGTGTCGCGGGCAGCTTCGTCACCGACCTGCACTCCAACTACTCGTTCGCGTGGCCGGCGTCGTTCAACACCTTCGACACGCAGGCCCCGGGCAGCACCGACACCCAGAATCGGGTGACGGTGGCCGGCCAGACCTACGTCTCGGATCCGGTGACCAACCCGTACGGCGGCTGGCAGCTGGTGTGGCTGGACGCCGACACCCTGGGTCCGCGCGGCAACTTCACCTACCAGAACTGCTTCGGCGCCTCGCCCTGCCTGGACGCGTTGAACGCCCAGCTCAACGCGATCCTGGCCGACCCGGTGCCCGGCCTGGTGTTCCTCTCGAGCATCAACAACACCCAGCACACGGGGCGGGCGGCGATCGCGACCGACGGCGGCATCCTGCAGGCGGTGGGCCAGTTCGGCGGCAACGAGTCGGCGTTCACGGTGCCCGGCGAGTACGCGCTCGTGGGGCTCGCGGGCCTGGGCTTCCAGGGCCCGAACCAGGGCCTGGACGTGAACCAGGCCGTCGCCGACGCGCCCTCGTCGCGCATCGCGGGGGTGCTTCGCCGCAACGACCAGGGGCTCTGGCAGGGCGGCACCAGCGGCACGCCCGGCCCCACCCAGGACGTCACGGTCTGGCAGCCGCAGCTCCAGCAGATCCTGGCCCAGCCCGCCCAGCCCTTCCCCACCCTCGGCACCGCGGGCCAGCAGGCGGCGGTCCGGTACATCGCCACCGGCGTCGGCCTCTCGTCCATCTCGACGGCGGCCGACGTGCGCGCCCTCTACTGGACGGACGACGACATCAGGTGGGGCGACAAGATCGCCGCGCTGAACGGGCTCGCGGCCTGCACCCAGTCGCCCTGCGCGCGATCGTTCGCCCAGGTGCGGCAGACCTTCCAGGACGAGTGGGACGACGTCGCCACGGTGCGGTCCTACTTCACCGGCGGCGGGAGCGACGACCTCGACGGGATCTACGCCTCGGCCTTCGGCGACAGCACCCTCGGGTTCGTCGCGATCGCCGACGGCGTGATGTCGGCCTACCCCGCGCCGCCCGCGCAGCCGGCGCGGAGCCCGAGCTGGTTCACCGTGCTCGACTCGTCGCTCACGCTCGCGCGCGGGTTCACCGGCTTCGTGCCGGTCGTGGGCGGGCAGATCAGCGCCGCCCTGTCGGTCGGTCAGGGCGCCGAGGACGTGTACCGGGCGGTCACGACCACGCCCGGCGGGGCGCAGGCGCTCGACCCCCGGGTGTTCGAGGGCGACATCTTCACCTTCGGCTCGAACCTGGAGAAGGCGTGGACCGCCCAGATCAGCTCGCTCTCGCACGTCGCCGACCTGCTCGTGAGCGACGAGGGGCGCCTCACCGCGGCGGCCGCGAGCATCGGGACGACCGGCCCGGCGGGCTGGGGGCTCGACACGAGCGCCGGCAACCAGATCACCGAGTCGCTCCAGGCGTCGATCGCCGGCTACATCTGGACCTCGATGCTGCCCGTCACGACGCAGGTCTTCACCTGCGACATCGACCAGCGCGTCCCCGGGACGCCGGCGCTCGACCAGGCGGTGCTGACCTACTACACGAGCGAGCAGGCGGGGGACCAGGGCGGCCCGCCGTACCAGGTGTCGAGCAGCTGGGCGTACCTCGCCAGCGAGGGGCACCCCAAGAGCTTCCCGACCAGCGCGATCCTGGAGACCCTGTTCGGCGACGACACCGACAACGATCAGCTGGGCCTTCAGCCGGAGTACTTCATGGCATGGGGCGCCCGCAACGCCACCGGGAACCCGAACGGCGCCGCCAATCCGTCGCCGGCGCCCGGGTTCGAGTGGGTGTCCCAGATGCGCGACGGCGGGGCCTGCCAGGCGGGCGGCCCCTGACGCGCGCGGCGCGGAGCGTCCGGCGGGGGGCTGCCGTCCCCCGCCGGACGCGCCCGGCTCAGCCGAAGAGCTGCGGCGGGTTGGCCGGCCGGTAGCGGAACTTCTTGGTGAGGTCCGCCCCCCGGACGTCGCCCTGGGAGTGGTAGAGGATGCCGAACGAGTCGATGATCGAGCCGTCCGGGAACGTGCAGGCGTCGATGGCCGAGTTGGCGTTGCGGCCCAGGATCCAGCCGCCGCCCGAGACGTTCACGCCGCCGAACAGGTCGGTGCCGCCGAGCTTGGTGCAGTAGACCGAGGCGGGGTTGGCGCCCGGGTCGAACCGGCCCGGCTGGGGCTTGGTGAGGTACGCCAGGGCCGCCAGCGTCGGCTTCGTCGTCGTCAGCGTGCGCAGGTCGACGATGATCTGCGTCGCCGTCAGGCCCGTGCCCGACCTGAAGAAGCAGAAGGCGGTGGGGCCGGCGAGCGTGATGAGCGGCGGGGAGTTGGTGCCGAACGCGGGCGTCCGGGCCTGGACCACGCCGCCCTGGTTGCGGCAGTATTTCTTCCAGACGGCGGGTGTCGCGGCGCTCGCCGCCGGCGCGGCCACCAGACCCACCGCCACCGCCGTCGTCACGACACCGGCAACGATCGCCCCGCGGCTCCGCCGCCGGATCCGCGCAGATGCTCTCTCCATCGTCGATCCCTTCATCCGGATTTCGCCCGGGCGACCCTCTCACGGGTCGGGCGCCCCGAGCCAGCGATCCGCCGGTCAGGCCACCCGCGCGAGCCACTCCACGACGGCGGCGACCACCTCGTCCTCATGGCCGGCGAAGGAGTGCCCGGCGCCCGGCACGAGCGCGACCCGCACGTCGGCGTGGCCCGCGGCGCGGGCGACGGCGGCCAGCCGCACCGCCTCCTCCGGCTCCACGACGACATCGGCGTCGCCCTGCACCAGCAGGACCGGCGCCGCGACGGCCCCGATGTGGCGGTGCGTCTCGGCATCGACGGCCTCCGGGCCGCGTGAGTGCCACCAGGTGGCCGCCGTGTAGACCCCGGCGTGCCGCGGGGCGTCGTCGGCGCCATAGGCGCGGTGGGCGACCACGACCGGGTCGTCGCCCCGGCCGACGGCGGCCGCACACGCGCGTGCGAGCTCCGCGTAGGAGGGCACCGCCCCGTTCGCGTCCATCCTCCGCCGGGTCGAGTCGGGCAGCGCCCACGCGTCGCCGAACGCGACGTGCCCGCGCAGCAACGGCGGCGCGAGCGTCCGCGCGAACCGCGTCGCCAGCACCGCGCCGAGCGAATAGCCGCTGACCACCACGGCGTCGTACCCCTGCCCCACCAGCCAGTCGACGCCGGCCGCCATGTCGGCGAGGGCCTCCTCGAACAGGGCCCCGCCGAACAGCTGCGACACGTTGCTCAGGCGGGTCTCCAGCGACAGCAGCGGAATGCCCGCGGCGGCCACCGGGTCGCCGAGGAACCGCAGCGCGCCGACGCTGAAGTTCCCCTGGTTGCCGTGCACGTGGATGATCGCCGTCCGTCTGCCGGTCCGCTGCGCCCGCAGGTCGGCCGCGTCCGCGTCGACGTGCAGCAGCGCGTCGTGCCGGCCCCCGTCGGGCACCGGGATCGTGACGAGGCGGTGGCGCACCGGCCCCACCTCGGCCACCGCCCGCGGCGGGCGTGACGGGACGCCGGACGGGCGCGTCCCGAGGGTGTCGTCCAGCCAGGACGCGGCCTCCCGGGCGACCGCCGGCATCATCCCCCAGAACGTGTGGTCGCAGCTGGGCACGCGAACCGCGTGGACGGGCACGCCCGCCTCGCGCGCCACCGCGACCAGGGCCTCCCCGTACCCCAGCAGGGCGTCGCTGCCGGGCTGGATCAGGGCCAGCGGCACCGTCATCTCCGGCACGCGCTCCAGGGAGATCGCATGGGTCGCCTCCGGCGCCCGCGACGTCCACCACGCCCGCCGGCTCCAGACCTCCTGGTCGGCGGGCCCCCGGGTGCCGCCCGCCCCGTGCGCCACGACCACGATCTCGTCGGCGCCGCCGCCGCCCGGGCCGAACCGCGCGCGGGCCTCGGCGAGCATCGCGTCGTACGACGGGCGCGCGCCGAACGTCTCCCACCGGCGCCGCAGCGCGTCGGGCAGGGACGCCGGGTGGGCCAGGGTGCAGACGGCCTCGACGGCGCCCGGCCGCCGCAGCGCCTGGTGGTGGGCGACCATCGTCGCCCCCTGGCCGTAGCCGAGCATGGCGACGCGCGCGAAGCCCAGGTCGGCGGCGAGCGCCAGCGCGCCGTCCAGGTCGGCCGGCGTCCGGTCGAGCAGCCCGCCGCCGTAGACCACGCCGAAGTTGGCCATGCGGGTGTTGACCGACAGCGCGGCGAAGCCGGCGCGCGCCAGCTCGATCGCGGCGCGGCGCGGCACCCCGTCGATGTAGTTGCCCATCGACCCGTGGACGATCACGACCAGCACCTCCGCCCGCGGCGTGGGCCGCCCCATCGGCCGGGCCAGGAGCGCGTCCCAGGTGTGCCCGTCGGTCGAGCGGTAGGTGAGGTGGGCGACCGGCGCCGACGAGTCGTCGACGCCGAACGCCGTCCCCGGCCGGAACCCCGCCCGGACCTCGAGCCGCCCGGGCCTGGGGGGCACCCGGCCGGGCGGCGTCACCGCGGCGGCCACGCCGTCACCCGGCGGCCTCCTGCCCTGCCTCCCGTGCCGGCCCAGCCTGCTGCGCCTGGGCCACGCGGCCGTGCGGGAGCCAGAAGTGGGCCAGGACGTACAGGGCGGCCATGATCCCGGCCATCACATAGAAGACCGTCTCGGTCGCGTTCGCGAAGTCGGTGCGGACGGCCGCGAAGGCGCGCTCCGCCGCCGCGCCGGTCTCCTCCCCGAAGCTGCCGGACGCCCGCCCTCCGCCGGAGCTGGTCAGGGCGTCGGCGACCGCGTGGGCACGGTCCGAGGGGACGCCGAGGGCTCCGAGCGAGCTCTCGACGTTCGCCTCGGTCCGCATGATCAGGATGGTCCCGAGGACGGCCAGGCCGATGCTGGCGCCGAAGTTGCGCACCGTCTGGGTGATGCCGGTCGCCTCGCCGTAGCGCGTCGCGGCGACGCGGTTCAGGGCGTCGGTGCTCGCCGGCCCCAGGATCAGGCCGCAGCCCGCCCCCGCCATGACGATCCAGATCCACTGGTCGCCCAGCTGGAAGTCGTCGAGCGCCCGCGCCCAGAAGAAGAAGCCGACGGCCCCGAGCGCGCAGCCGGGGATCACCGCGGCGCGCACGCCCTTCTCGTCGTACACCTTGCCGCCCCACTGGGCGGCGCCCCCGAAGCCCGCGAAGAACACCAGCAGGAAGAGGCCCGCCGACGACGCGTCGTCGCCGACCGAGATCTGGGCGTATTCGCTCGTGAAGAAGAACACGGGGATGAAGGCCATCGAGAACAGGAAGAGCACCCCGTTGGCCGCGGCGAAGCCCCGGTCGCGGAAGATGTTCACGTCGATCAGCGGGGTCCGGGTGCGGAGCTCGACCCGCACGAACGCGAGCAGCAGCAGCAGACCGACGGCGATGCACGCGATGGTGGCGGGGTTGGTCCATCCCCAGTCGCTCGACTGCTGCAGCCCGAGGACGGAGAGGGCCATGCCACCGGCGATCAGCGCCGTGCCCCTCCAGTCGATGGCCGCGGGGGTGCGGCGGTCGTCCGGCTTCGCCAGGTAGATGAGGATCAGGGCGATGATCGCGACGGGGACGTTGACCCAGAAGATCGCGCGCCAGGTCCACTCGGTGAGGTAGCCGCCGAGGAACGGCCCGACGGCCGTCAGGCCACCCGTGATGCCGAAGAAGATGGCGAGGGCCTTCCCGCGCTCGGCCATCGGGAATGCGGCGACCACGATCGCCAGCGCCGCCGGGAACATGATCGCGGCGCCCGCGCCCTGGATGACGCGGAAGACGATCATCCACGCCTCCGCGACCTCGCCGGTCGGGGTCAGGCCGCAGAGCGCGGATGCGACGGCGAACACGACCACGCCGATCACGACCATCCGCCGGTGCCCGGCGATGTCGGCGAGCCGCCCGCCGAACGCGAAGAGCGCCGAGAGCGACAGCAGGTACGCGTTGATGATCCACTGGGTGCCGGTGGCCGACAGCCCCAGGTCCTTCTGGAGCTCGGGGATCGCCAGCGAGACGATCGTCTGGTCGATGAACGTCATCGCGACCGCGAAGATCATCGCCGCCAGGACCAGACGTGTGCTCCCGGCGTTGGGCATGGGCCGTCCTCTCATCCTGATTGTCCGGGTGACGCGGCCGGGAACGCGCCGGCGACGATCCTCCCCCGCGCCCGGCGCGCACGTCCAGCCCGGGTGTGGCACCTGTACGGAGGCACCGGCCCACCCTGGACCTCCGGGGATCCCGGAGACCCGCCGGGGTGGCCTAGGGTCGCGCCGAGGCATGACCACCCGCGCGCAGATCGAGCTTGTGGGCGCCCCGCGGCCGCGCCGCGTCGTCCCCCTGTCCCTGCTGTCGGACGAGGCGCTCGCCGACCGCGTCGCCACCGAGGGCGAGCGGGCCTTCGAGGTCATCTACCGGCGCCACCGGCAGCGCCTCTACGCCCACTGCGCCGCCGTGCTCCGCCATCCGGAGGACGCGGAGGAGGCGTTGCAGAGCGCGATGCTCGGGGCGTACCGGGCCCTGCGGGACGCGCCGGGGCGCGAGATGAGCCTGCGCCCGTGGCTCCACCGGATCGCCCACAACCAGTGCATCGACGTCATCCGCCGCCGGCCGGCCGGGTGCGAGCCGCTCAGCGACATCCAGGCGTCGCGCGACCCGGGACCCGCCGAGCGCAGCGAGACCGCCGAGGCGCTCGCGCGGTTGCGCGACGACCTTCGCTCGCTCCCGCACGATCAGCGCGAGGCGCTGGTGCTGCGTGAGCTGTCCGGGCTCTCGCACGCGGAGATCGGCGCGGCCCTGGGCGAGGGGCCCGCGCGGGTGAAGCAACTCATCCACCAGGCGCGCCGCGGCCTGTCCCGCATGGCGGAGGGCCGCGAGCTGGCATGCCCGGAGGTCCGCGCGCGCCTCTCCGATGCCGACGGGCGGGTGACGCGGGCCCAGGGGCTCGGCGCCCACATCCGCGCCTGCGGGGACTGCCGGCGGTTCCGCCGGGAGATCGCGGAGCGCCCCGCCCAGCTGGCGGCCCTGGCGCCGGTGCTGCCGGTCGCCGCCGCCGAGCGGATCATGGCGGCCCTGCAGGGCGGCGGTGCGGCCGGCGGCGCGGCCGGCGGCGGCGCGCTCGCCGGCGGCGCCGGATCCGGTGTGCTGTCGGCGGTGGGCGGCGCGCTGGCGTCGAAGGCGGCGATCGTGACGGCGGTCACCGTCGTGGGCGCGATCGCGGTGGCGCCCGTCGCGAGGCCGTCGTCGACGAGGATCACGGTGGTGTTCCCGGTCGCTTCCAGGTCCTCGATGAGGTCGGCGATCGGGGCGAGGTCGTGACCTTCGTCGGTGATGAAGCGCGGGCTCCCCCCCGTGTACTTGATGCCGTTGATGCGGGCGTGCACACCACCGCCGATCGCAG
>DAISWG010000033.1:0-4806 GCA_036826475.1 Miltoncostaeaceae bacterium
TGGAGAACGCCCACGCCCTGGTCGCGACCTGCCACAAGAGCGCCGTGCTGGCGGGCGACGGCCGCGGCCTGCTGCTGCCCACCGCCACCCGCGGGTTCGCCGAGGAGACGATCCGCCATATGACCTACCGGGCGGGCGAGGGCTTCCTGGGCCGGGTGGTCACCGACCGGCGCCCGGTCATCTGCAGCGACACCCTGGTCGACGAGCGCGTGTCGCGGCGGATCGTCGGCCCGGAGGGGATCCGCTCGTTCATGCACGTCCCGCTGGTGCTGGGCGACAAGGTGTACGGGGTCGTGAGCATCAACAGCCTGCACCCGCGGGCGTTCGGCGAGCGCGAGCTGAAGGTGATGGACGAGCTGGCGCTCCACGCGGCGAGCGCGCTGCAGAACGCCATCCAGTTCGAGCAGGAGCGGCACGTGGCCGAGGTGCTCCAGCAGGCGCTGCTGGCCGAGGAGCTGCCCCAAGTGGAGGGCGTGGAGCTGGCCGCCCTCTATCAGCCGTCGGGCGAGTCGGAGGTGGGCGGCGACTTCTACAGCGCATGGCCGCTCGCGGACGGCCGCCTGGCCATCCTGGTGGGCGACGTCTCCGGCAAGGGCGTCGAGGCGGCGGGCCTCACCGCGATGGTGCGGTACATGGCGGAGGCGCTCAGCCAGCACCGCCCCGAGCCCGCCGAGCTGGTGCAGGAGCTCAACGACCTGCTGTGCGTGCGTATGGCCGACGGGGCCCTCGTGACCCTGGTGCTGGCGGTGGTCGACGCGTCCCGCGACCGGCTGGTGTGGTGCTCGGCGGGCCACCCGCCCCCCGTGCTGTTGACGGCGGACGGCGGCCTTCGGACGCTGGACGACCCCGATCCCCCCTGCGGCGTGTTCCCCTGCGAGCGGTACCACCAGACCGAGGAGACCTTCGCCCCCGGCGACCTGCTGGTCCTCTACACCGACGGGCTCATCGAGGCGCGCCGCAAGGCCCGGGAGTTCGGGGAGGAGGGCCTGCACCGCGCCCTACTCGACGCCCGCGACGAGCGGCCCGACCGGCTCGCCCGTATGGCCCACCTGGCGGCCCGCACCTTCTGCGGCGGCCGCCTGAGCGACGACGTGGCCATCGCCGTCGTGAAGCGGACCCCTCCCGCCGCCCCTCCGGCCGGGAGCGTCTAGCGGGCCGTCGCCGGCGCCCCGCCGCGGCCCGCCCGCGGATCGTCGGGGGCTACACGCCGCGGACGACCACGTGGAACCGGGAGGACGCGTCCAGGGCCCGCACGGTCACGCGGCAGCGGCCGGGCGCGACGCGCGCGCGCACCACGGCCGGCCGCTCCGGGCGGGCCGTGGCGCCGCCGCGGGGGCGGCGGTTGCAGCGCAGCACGGCGCGAAGGCGGCCCGAGGTGGCCCCGCTGATCCGCACCGCCAGCCGCCGGCGATCGGTGACGGCGAACGAGATGCGCGCCCTCGAGCCTGCCGCCAGGCGCCCGCTGCGCCGGGCGATCGCGGGGGCCGGCGCGGCCGTGCCCCCCGCGGCCGGCTGGGACGCGGGCGCGGGCGCCGGGGTGGGGGGCGCCGGCGATGCGACGGCGCCGGCCAGGTCCGCGCGGATCGCATCCCGCACCGCGGCCGGGGGGTCGCCGAGCCAGCCGATGCCGGAGGGGCCGACGCCGTTGGTGACGGCGTAGTCCTCGGCGTAGATCTCGGCGATGGAGTGGTCCCAGCCCAGCGAGTAGTCCCATGCCACCTCGCCGCGCGCGAGCCGGGCGGCCATGTCCCGCGCCCGCCACCACGACGCCGTGCCGTCCAGGCCGCGCGCGCCGGACACGTGGGGCCTGGTGGCGTCGATGTGGTGCCCGTACTCGTGGGTCAGGGCGCTCCGGACCTGCGCCGCGGGGACGGCGGGCACGAACATGGACGCGTCGCCCGCCGAGCTCCAGCGGTAGCAGGCGATCGCCCGGCCGTCGCCGCACTCCCCGGCCACCGACGCCTCCGGGATGACGGTGACCACCACGCTGCTGATCTCCGCGCCGTGCAGCAGGCCGTCGAGGATCGCGGTGTATCCGGACACGTCGGCGCCGCTGCCGGCGCGGACGTCGAAGGTGATCGGCCGGCCCGCGCCGTCGCTGGTCACCTGCGTCGCCGCCGCGGCGGGCGACGCGGCGGCCGCCAGCCCGAGCATGGCGACGCAGACGCGATTGCGTCGGCTCGGCATACCGCAACCCTCTCGGGCGGCGGCGCGACGTGCGTGATCGGTTTGTGAACAGTCCTGACGGGCTCTGTGTGCACGCCCCGGCCCGCGTCCCACGCCGGGACTGCGCCCTCAGGGCACGTTCGGCGTCGTCGGGCGGAACGGGGAGTCGAGATCCGACCATTTGGTTGTATGCGACGCCACCGGCCGGACGACGAGGGAGCGGCGATGCGGGTGGTGGTGATGCAGTTCATGACCCTGGACGGGGTGACCCAGGCGCCCGGGGCCCCCGACGAGGACACGACCGGCGGCTTCGCGGCCGGCGGCTGGCTCGTCCCCCACTTCGACGAGGCGTTCGAGGCGCGCGTGACCGCGTGGACGCTCCAGGCCGACGCGTTCCTGCTCGGCCGGCGCACCTACGAGGCGTTCGCGGAGGCGTGGCCGGCGGTCACCGACCCGGCCGACGTGATCGCCTCCGCCCTGAACGGCCTGCCGAAGCACGTCGTCTCCACCACGGTGCGCGACACGCCGTGGGGACCGGCCCACGTCATCGGCGCCGGCGATCTCGAGGCCCGGGTGGGCGCGCTGCGCGCGGCGCCGGGCCGCGAGGTGCAGGTGCACGGCAGCACCACCCTCGCGCGGTCGCTCCTCGCCGCGGGGCTGGTCGACGAGCTGCGCCTGGTGATCGCCCCGGTGGTGGTGGGGCCGGGCCGGCGCCTCTTCCCGCCCGACGGCCACGGCGCCGGCCTGACGCACCTGCGCGCCGAGACCACGCCCGGCGGGCTCGCGATCCACGAGTACGCGGTCGCGGGCCCGCCCGAGACGGGGACCTACCGAAGGGCTACGTGAGCGAGTACTCCGGCCCGCTGCCGCCCTCCGGCGGGGTCAGGCGGCCGCCCTTCGCCGTGATCGCCCCGCACTGCACGCAGTTGGACGGATTGATCTTCACCGTGACCGTGCCGTTCTGCGGGGCGTCCTCGTCCAGCTCGTAGACCTGGGCGGGGCACATCCGCACCCAGGTGGTCGCCAGGTCCACGGGGACGTGGCGCTGCAGCCGGATGTGGTTGGGCTGGTCGTCGCGGGTGGCGTTGCCACTCGCGAAGACGCTCGACAGCTTGTCGAACGTGAGCTGGCCGTCGGGCTTCGGGTACGTCGCGGCGCGGTCGCCGGCCAGGAACACCGGCTCGCGGGTGTCGGCCTTGGCCTTCACGCGCTTGCGGGGCGCGTGGCCCATGGAGGTGGTGGCCATACCGTGCACCATGCCGCCGTAGAGGAAGCCCTTCTGGAAGGCGGGCCGGATGTTCCGGACCTTCCACAGCTCCTTCCAGATCGACGAGTCGCGGACGCGGGCGCTGTAGCCCCACAACCCTGCGGGGGTGGTGGCCTTGCCGGCCTTCAGGGCCTCGTAGATGCCCTCGGCCGCCAGCATCCCGGAGTGGATCGCGTGGTGGACGCCCTTCAGGGCCATCATGTCCACGAAGCCGGCGCTGTCGCCCACCAGCACGGCGCCGGGGACGTGGAAGCGGCTCGGCAGGCCGTAGAGGCCGCCGCCGGGGATGGTCTTCGCCCCCCAGGCGAGCCGCTTCCCGCCCTTCAGGATGTCCGCGATGAAGGGGTGCGTCTTGAACTGCTGGAGCACGTCGTGGCACGAGAGGTTCGCGTCGGCGTAGTCGAGCCCGACGACGTAGCCGAGGGAGATCTTGTCGTCGCCCATCGGGTAGATCCACGAGCCGCCGTACTCGCGGTACTTCGGCGCCAGCCGCAGCGGCCAGCCGAGGGTGTGGATGACCTTCCCGAGCGGCTTCGCGACCTCCCAGACCTCCTTCACCCCGAGCTCCCAGGTCTGGACGGAGTCGCGGTCGAGGTCGAACTGCTTGCGGAGCACGCCGGCGAGGTGGCCGGGGGTGCCCTCCGCGATCACCGTCACCTGGGCGTGGACCTCGGCGCCGGGCTCGAAGGCGGACAGCTCCTCGCCCTCCTTGCCCCGGCCCTTGTCGCCCGTCATGACGCCCATCACGCGGCCCTGGTCGATGATGAGCTTCTGGCAGTCGGTCTCGGGCAGCATGAAGGCGCCGAGCTCCTCCGCCTGGTCGCTCATCCAGCGGGCGAGCTGGCTGATGGACACCACCCAGTTCCCGTGGTTCTTCATCTGCGGCGGCGTCGGGATGCGCACCTTGCCCTTGGGCCGCATGAAGTAGACGGCCTCGCCCGTGACCTCGCCGTAGTGCGGGATGTCCGACTCGGGCGTGTCGGGGAACAGCTTCTTGATGGGCCCGGGGCGCATGACCGCGCCGGACAGCAGGTGCGAGCCCGGGCCCTTGCCCTTCTCGGCGACGGCGATCGGCACCTCGCCGAGCTGCTCCAGGAGCTCCGGGTCCTCGCCGAGCAGCTGCCCGAGGCGGACGGCCGTGGCGAGCCCCGCGGGACCCGCGCCGACGATCAGGACGCCGACGTCGATCCGCTCATCCTCGGCCGCCTTCGGCGTGACGATGTAGTCGGAGGGGCTGAACGGGGGCGGATAATCAGCCGGGAGGGTGCTCATTCAAGGGCTCTCTGGTCGCCGACGGGATCTGCCCCGACAGCTTACCGGGACCACCCCGTCCTCGGCTGCGCCCCCTCCCGTCCACGACGGGACCGGCCGGG
>DAISWG010000033.1:4816-40222 GCA_036826475.1 Miltoncostaeaceae bacterium
GGCGCGCCGCGGGGTCCGCGGCGCGCCCGGCTCGGTGCGTCGCGCTAGGCCGCCGGTGCGGTGGTGGTGGGAGGCGTCTCCGTCGTCGGCGGCGCCTTCGGCTTCGGGTCGGGGGCCGGGACGGTGCACCGCTTCGGGGACGGGCCGTGGTCGGTGACCTTCCAGGCCGGCCCGAGGTCGCCGACGAGGGCGCCGCGCTTGGCGCGGTACCGCACCGTCACGACGTCGCCGGTGTCGAGGCTCTCCCACGTCCCGGTGCGCGACAGCCGCTTCTCCGTGCTCCCCGCGGGGGCCTTTCGGGCCTTGCCGACCAGACGGATCTTCGTGTCGGCGTTGAGCGTCGCCGTGAAGGTCGTCGCGCCGTCGAGCGCCTTCCGGGCGTGGCGGTTGGCGTGGAGGACGGAGAGGTCGACGGCCGTCTCGGTGGCGTCGGCGGTCACGCACGCGTGGAACAGGTAGTTCGTGCCCTTCGGACCGTGGTGCTTGCCGGGGTCGTGCTTGCCGGGCTGGTGGGTCCCGGGGGCCTTGTCCTTCGGCCCATCCGAGGGATGAGCGAGGAGCGCCGCCGGCGTCGCGGCGGCGACGAGGGACACGGCGGCGATCAGGAGCGGGGTACGGCGCATTCGGGAGTCCATCCTTCCGAGTCAGGTGGAGGCTCCCGGCACCATCGGGACCGGCGGGCCCGAGCGCGAGGGCCCCTCACGGAACCCTCACAGTCCTCGAATGGAACCTCACCTCCCCCTCACGAGGGGGAGGTGAGCGGCGCTCAGATGCTGACGGCGTCCCGCTTGCCGCTCACCTCGGTCGCGAGCTCGGTGACGACGGCCTTCGCGTCGCCGAACACCATCGAGGTGTTCTCGTTGAAGAACAGCTCGTTCTCGATGCCCGCGAAGCCGGCGCGCATCGAGCGCTTGACCACGAAGACCGTCGCCGCCTTGTCGACCTCGAGGATCGGCATGCCGAAGATCGGGCTCGACGTGTCGTGCCGGGCGGCGGGGTTCACGACGTCGTTGGCGCCGAGCACCAGCACCACGTCGGTCTGCGGGAAGTCGCCGTTGATCTCGTCCATGTCGAGCAGCTGCTCGTAGGGGACGTTGGCCTCGGCCAGCAGCACGTTCATGTGGCCGGGCATGCGGCCCGCGACCGGGTGGATCGCGAAGCGGACCTCCACGCCCTCCTTCTCGAGGGCGTCCGCGAGTTCTCGCACCTTGTGCTGCGCCTGCGCCACCGCCATCCCGTAGCCGGGGACGATGACGACGTTGCGGGCCATCTTCATCAGCTCCGCGGCCTCGTCGGTGGACGCGGAGCGGTAGGTGCCCTGCTCCCCGCCCTCGCCGCCCACCTGGTCCACCGCGCCGAACGCCCCGAACAGGACGTTGCGGAACGAGCGGTTCATCGCGCGGCACATGATGATCGACAGGATCAGGCCGGAGGCGCCGTCGAGGGCGCCGGCGACGATCAGCAGCTTCGAGTCGAGCACGAAGCCGAGCGCCGCGGCCGAGAGGCCGGCGTAGCTGTTCAGCAGCGCGATGACCGTCGGCATGTCCGCGCCGCCGATCGGGATGATCAGGAAGACGCCGAACGCCATGCCCAGGAGGGCGATGATCGGGATGATCACCTCGGCCGTCGGGTCGAACACCAGCACGATCACCAGCACCAGGGCCGCGCCGAGCACCGCGAAGTTCACCGCGTTCTGGCCCTTGTAGACGATCGGCCGCTGCGGCAGCCATTCCTGGAGCTTGCCGGCCGCCATCAGCGAGCCGGTGAACACCAGGAACCCGAGCACGATCTCGACGCCGAGGACGGCGGTCTCGAACTCGTTGAGGTGGTCGTTCGTGAGGTAGTAGTGCGCGACGCCGACCAGGGCGGCGGCGAGACCACCGAACGCGTGCGACAGCGCGATGCGCTGGGGCATCGCGGTCATCGGGACCATCACGCCCAGCGGGACGCCGATCGCCGATCCGATCAGCGCGGCGACCGCGATCAGGACGTAGCCCTGGGTGGTCATCCCCGGCCAGAAGAGCGTGGCGACGATCGCGATGCCGAAGCCGATCTCGCCGGCCAGGACACCACGGCGGGCGGTGCTCGGGGCGGTCATCCACTTGAGGGACATCGCGAACCCGAGGGCGGCTACCAGGTAGGCCAGGTTGATCCAGTCCATGCGGTCCATTACGCGGCACCGTCCGTGGTGGCGGCCGTCGCCGCCGGGGCGGCGGCGGGCTCCTCGCTGGGCGCCGGGCGGCGCTCGCGCGGCTTGAACATCTTGAGCATGCGGTCGGTGATGATGAACCCGCCGACCACGTTGATGGTGGAGCAGACGACCGCGATGAACCCGAGGACCTTCGCGTAGGTCGTCTCGGTCTGGCCCAGGATCACGATGGAGCCCACGAGCGCGATGGCCGACAGCGCGTTGGTGAGGGCCATCAGCGGGGTGTGGAGCAGCTTCGGGATCCGCCGGATCACCTCGAAGCCGACGAACGCCGCCAGCGCGAAGATGAACAGGCTGGTGATGATCTGGTCCGCGCTCACGAGGTCACGCCCTCCCCGAGGGCGCCCTTCACCCTCTCGTTGACGATGCTGCCGCCCTTCGCCACGACGCTGCCGGCCACGAGGTCGTCGCCGTCGTCGTGGGTCACCTGACCGTCCTTCAGGATGAGCGCCAGGAAGTTCTGGACGTTCTTGGCGTAGACGAGGCTCGAGTGGTGGGCCGCGTCGGAGTTGACGTTGGCCGGGCCGATGACGGTCACGCCGTCCACCTGCACCACCTCCCCGGCGACGCTGGGCTCGACGTTGCCGCCCTGCTCGGCCGCGAGGTCGACCACCACCGAGCCGGGGGACATCCCCCGGACCATCGACTCGGTCACCAGCACGGGCGCCTTCGCGCCCTGGACCTGGGCCGTCGTGATGACGACGTCCGCCTTGGCGACGACCGCGGCCATCAGCTCCTGCTGCTTCGCGATCTGCTCGTCGGTCATCTTCGTGGCGTACGCGCCGGAGCCGCTGCCCTCCTGACCCGTGTCCAGGTCGAACTCGACGAAGCGGGCGCCCAGCGACTTGACCTCCTCGGCCGCGGCCGCGCGGACGTCGTAGGCCTCGACCACGGCGCCGAGGCGGCGGGCGGTGGCGATGGCCGAGAGGCCCGCCACGCCGGCGCCCACGATGAAGACCCGCGCCGGCGGGAGCGTCCCGGCGGCGGTGGTGAGGAGCGGGAACACCTTGGGGAGGTGCGCGGCGGCCGTCAGCACGGCCCGGTAGCCGGCGATGTTGGCCTGGGAGGAGAGCACGTCCATCGACTGCGCCCGCGTGGTGCGCGGGAGCATCTCGAGGGCGTACAGCGTGGCCCCCCGCTCGGCGACGGCCTGCGTGACGGCGGGGTTCGCGAGGGGCGCGGCGGTGCCCACGATGACCTGCCCGGCCCACACCTTCTCCAGGTCAGGGCTGCCCGGATCGCCGCCGACGACCCGGACCTGGGCCACCACGGGGGCGGACCACACGTCGTCGCGCGAGCCGATGCGGGCGCCCTTGGCCTCGTAGTCCGCGTCGGGGAACCCCGCGGGCACGCCGGCCCCGGATTCCACGACCACGTCCGCCCCCATCTTCACGAGGGCGGGGACGACGGCGGGCGTCAGCGCGACGCGCCGTTCGCCGTCGAGGGTCTCTGCGGGCACGCCGACGACCAGGGCACGCGGGGCATCGGCCCCGTTGGTCGGGGCGGAATCTTGACTCGTCGTCACGTGAGGCTTCCCGGGGCGGTGGCGAGGGTGCGCGTTTCTATCGGATCGGCCGCTCCGCCGTCAACGACGTCACGAATGTGACGAGTGATGCTTCACCGAGTGACTGCAAAGGCGGGCGCTTCCCCGTAGATTGGCGTCTTCACCAGGACGGAGGCGACAGGGAGGCGGGGAGCATGGCCGACGAGACGGTCCACGAGGTGCACGTGAGCCTGGCGCGCGAGCGCCCGCCGATCCGCCATGCCCACCTGCACATGACGGGCACCGACGTCACGTTCGGCGTGCCCGGCTGGCAGGGCGACCACTACGGGTTCGAGCCCGGCACGGTCGAGGTGCACCCCGGCACCCTCGACTACCTCGTCGCGTCCGTCGGCGGCTGCCTGATCGGCACCTTCGGCGGCGCGCTGAAGGTGCGCGGCATCGTCGCCCTGGGCCCGCAGCTCACGGCCGAGGCGATCGGCGAGGTGGTGGTCGAGCCCGACAAGGTCCTGCGCCTGCGCAAGATCACGGTGAACTACCGGCTGGAGGCCGACCCCGCCGAGACCGAGACGATCGAGCGCGTCAACACGATGCACGTGAAGGCCTGCCCCAACGCGCGGTCGGTGATGGCGGCGATCGAGATCGAGACCAACGTCGAGATCGTGCCGGTCGCGGAGCCCGCCCCGGCTGCCTCGTGACCACCGACGGCACGGCCGCCGCGGCCGCCGCGCCGGCCGTCGTCGCCCGTGACGTCGTCAAGCGCTACGGCGCGGGCGACTCGGCGGTCGAGGCCCTCCGCGGCGTCTCGGTGGAGTTCCCCCGCGGGCAGTTCGCGGCGGTGATGGGCCCGTCCGGCTCCGGCAAGTCGACGCTGATGAACGTGCTCGCGGGCCTCGACCGCCCCACGTCCGGCTCGATCCAGATCGACGGGACCGAGATCACGACGCTCAAGGACAAGCAGCTGACGCTGCTGCGCCGCGAGAAGGTCGGCTTCGTGTTCCAGTTCTTCAACCTCCTGCCCATGCTGACGGCGGAGGAGAACCTGGAGCTGCCCCTGGCGATCGCCGGACGCAAGGTCGATCCCGAGTGGGAGAAGGAGCTGATCGGCGCCGTCGGCCTGGGCGACCGGCGCACACACCGGCCGGCCGAGCTCTCCGGCGGTCAGCAGCAGCGCGTCGCCTTGGCGCGCGGCCTCATCTCCCGGCCGGCGGTGCTGTTCGCCGACGAGCCGACCGGGAACCTCGACTCGGCCACGTCCGGGCAGATGCTGGAGCTGCTGCGGCGGTCGGTCGACGAGTACGGCCAGACGATCGTGATGGTCACGCACGACGGACGCGCCGCGCACTTCGCGGACCGGGTGCTGTTCCTCAGCGACGGCCGCATCGTCCAGGACCACGGCCACCTCGAGGCGGACGAGATCTACGACGTGGTCAAGTCGCTCGAGTAGCGGCGCATGATCCGGCTGATCATCAGGGGGCTGCTGGCCCGCAAGCTGCGCACCATCCTCACGTCGATCGCGATCGTCCTGGGCGTCGCGATCGTCGCGGGCACGTTCATCCTGACGGATCAGATCAACACGGCGTTCGACGAGATCTTCCAGACCGGCAACGAGAAGATCGACGCCGTCGTCTCGCGCCAGACGCTGTTCGACAGCTCCGACGCCGAGACGCCGCCGCTGCCGGAGTCGATCGTCGGGCAGGTGAGGAGCACCGACGGCGTGGCGGTCGCCGACGGCCAGGTCGACGGCCAGGGCCAGCTGCTGGTGGACGGCGAGAAGGTCGACGCCGTGGGCGGCGCGCCCACGCTGGTCGTGTCCACGGTCGACCCGGCGCTCAACCCGAGCGTGGCGGTCGAGGGCCGCCTGCCGGAGGGCCCCGGCGAGGTGGCGATCATCAAGGACTCGGCCGACAAGGCGGACATCACGGTCGGCCGGCCGGGGGTCGCGCTGGCCACCAGCATCGGCGCCGTGCCCGTGAAGGTCGTGGGCATCTTCACGTTCGGCGACAAGGAGTCGGTGGGTGGCGCGACCCTCGTGCTCTCGACGTTCCGCGACGCGCAGAAGTGGTTCGAGCGCCAGGGCGAGGTGTCCCAGGTGGTCGCCTCCGCCGAGCAGGGCGTCTCCCCCAACCAGCTGAAGGCGAACCTGCAGAAGACGCTGCCGGACTTCGCGAAGGTCGAGACCGGCCAGGAGAACGCGCAGGCCCAGGCCGACCAGATCTCCAACGACATCAACAGCTTCCTGTCGCCGGTGCTCACGACGTTCGGCGTCCTGGCGCTCTTCGTCGGCGCCTTCATCATCTTCAACACGTTCTGGATCACGGTCGCTCAGCGCACGCGCGAGTTCGGGATGATCCGCGCGCTCGGCGCCACCCGGGGCCAGGTGATGCGCAACGTGATCGGCGAGGCCCTCGTCATCGGGATCCTCTCGTCGATCGTCGGGCTGGTCGCCGGCATCGGGATCGCGTACGGCGTGCTGGCCATCTTCGACGCGCTCGGGTTCGCGCTGCCCGCGGCCGGCGCGAGCGTGTCGGGGGGCACCGTCGTGCTCGCCCTGATCGTCGGCACGGTGGTGACGCTGCTGGCCGCGCTCCTGCCCGCCCTGCGCGCCACCCGGGTGCCGCCCATCGCCGCCGCGCAGGAGGGGGCGGCGCTCCCCGAGAGCCGCTTCGCGCGGCTCTCCCCCTGGATCGCGGGGCTCTTCGCGATCGGCGGCGCCCTCCTGATCGTCACCGGCCTCAACTCGGGCGGCGGCGCCGGCGGGATCCTGTTCTCGGTGGGCCTGGGCCTGCTGCTGGTGTTCATCGGCGTCGCGATGGCCGCGCGTTTCTTCATCCGCCCGATGGCGAAGGTGGTGGGCATCCCGATCGAGGCGACCCGGGGCACCACCGGGCGCCTGGCGCGCGCGAACGCCGTCCGCAACCCGGCGCGCACCGCCCTCACGGCCGCGGTGCTGATGATCGGCGTGACGGTGCTCGCGTTCCTCGCGATCTTCTCGACGAGCCTGAAGAACACGTTCACGGGCGCGATCGACCGCACCGTGCAGGGCGACCTGATCCTCCAGACCGACAACTTCACCACCTTCCCGGCGTCGGCGGAGCAGGTGATCCGCGACGTGCCGGGCGTGCAGACTGCGATCTTCTCCCGCTTCCCGGAGGTGCGCACCCAGCCGGGCGGCAGCCAGTTCCTGAACACGCTCGACCCGGAGACCGCGCCCCAGGTCCTGCACTTCGACTGGCAGAACGGGGGCACGGACGAGCTGTTCAAGCAGCTCGGGCTGAACGAGGTGCTGATCGAGAAGAACCTGGCGAAGGACACCGGCCTGACGGTCGGCGACTCGCTCGTGGTCCGGACGATCGACGGCAAGCGCGGCACGTTCCGGGTGATCGGCGAATACAAGGACCCCGTCCTGTTCACCGGGTTCACCGTCTCGAACGCCGCCGCCGACCGGCTGGGCGTGCCGCCCGACCCGTCCGTCGGCGTCGTGGAGTTCGCGCCGGGCGCGGACCCCGTCGCGACCCAGCAGGCGGTGAAGGACGCGGTGGCGGCGGACTACCCCACGCTCAACGTCGACTCGCAGGCCGAGTACAAGGCCAACTTCGAGGACCAGATCAACCAGATCCTCACCATCTTCTACGCGCTGGGGATCCTGATCATGATCATCGTGATCTTCGGGATCGTGAACGTCCTGGCGCTGTCGGTCGTGGAGCGGACGCGTGAGATCGGGATGCTCCGTGCGATCGGCACCACCCGGCCGCAGATGCGCGCGATGGTGAGGTACGAGGCGATCATCACGTCGGTGATCGGCGGGGTGCTCGGCATCGTGATCGGTGCCGTCTTCTCCTGGATCATCGTGAAGGCGCTCCAGGACTTCGGGTTCGAGTTCTCGGTGTCCGCGGTCCCGCTGATCGTCATCCTGATCGCGGCGATCGTCGTCGGCGTGCTCGCCGCGATCCTGCCGGCGCGCCGCGCGGCGCGGCTCAACCCGCTGGACGCGCTGCACCAGGAGTAGTCGGCCCCGCGGCCAACGTCGGCCGGCGATCATTGGCCGCGTGGCGGTCGGCCGGGCGGCGGACCGCGGTCTAGGCTCGGCCGCCCCCGCGCGGGGGCGCCCACCCCCCGACCCGGACCCGGAGGATGCCGTGGCGATCGCGGAACCCGTCGCGCCCTCGATCGCGCCGCCCTTCGCGGACGCGATCCACGACCTGCACGCGCGGCTGATGGAGCTGCGCGACGGCGCCGTGGCCGACTACATCCCCGAGCTGGGGCGCGCCGACCCCGAGCTGTTCGGCATCGCGGTGGCGACCGTCGACGGCGCGGTGCAGGCCGCGGGCGACACGGAGCACCCCTTCACGATCCAGTCGATCTCCAAGGCGCTCATCTTCGGCATGGCGCTGGAGCACCACGGCCTGGAGGGCGTGCTCGCCCGCGTGGGCGTGGAGCCGACCGGCGACGCGTTCAACTCGATCGAGGTGGACGAGCGCTCGGGCCGCCCCTTCAACCCGATGGTGAACGCGGGCGCGATCGTCACGACCAGCCTGGTGGCGGGCGAGGACCACGACCGCAGCCGCGACCGCCTGGTCGGTTACATGAGCCGCTTCGCCGGGCGCCCCCTGACCCTCGACGAGGCGGTGTTCGCGTCGGAGCGCGCGACCGGCGACCGCAACCGCGCGATGGCCTGGTTCATGCGCGGCCTGGGGATGCTGGACGACGTCGACGCGGCGCTCGACCTCTACTTCGCCCAGTGCTCCGTGCTGGTGACGACCCGCGACCTGGCCGCCATCGCCGCCACGCTGGCGAACGGGGGCGTCAACCCGGTCACCGGTGTCCGTGCGCTGGCACACGAGCACGTGGAGCGCGTGCTGGCGGTCATGGCGACGTGCGGGATGTACGACTTCGCGGGCGAGTGGCTCTACACCGTCGGCCTGCCCGCCAAGAGCGGCGTGGCGGGGGGCGTGATCGCGGTGCTCCCCGGTCAGCTCGGCGTCGGGGTGTTCTCGCCGCGGCTCGACCCGCGGGGCAACTCGGTGCGGGGCGTGCGCGCCTGCCAGGAGCTCGCGGCCCGCCACCGGCTCCACCAGTACCGCCCGGGGCTGGTCTCGACCGACGCCGTGGCCCGCACCTACGGCGCCGACGTCATGTGCTCGCGCCGGTCGCGCTCGGTCGAGGAGGGCCGGGCCCTCGCCCAGCACGGCGCGCGCATCCGCGTCTACGAGTTGCGAGGCGACCTGGTCTTCGGGTCGGCGGAGCGCCTGGTGCGCAGGGTGCTGGAGGACGTCGGGTCGATCGGCTGGGCCGTGCTCGACTTCCGCCGCGTCACGGGCACCGACGGCACCGCGTGGGAGCTGCTGGCCGGCCTCGCCGCCCGCGCGCGGGACCACGGGGTCCGGCTCATCGCCAGCAACCGCGAGCGCGCACCGGTGGCCATCGAGACGGCCCCCACCACCGACGAGGCGCTCGAGCGCTGCGAGCAGGACCTGCTGCTCACGGTGCTCGGCGACCGGCGCGACCCGGCCGTCCCCTTCGAATCGCAGCCGCTGCTCGCGGGGATCGCCCCGGAGGCCGTCGAGGCGCTCCGCGCCGCGTCGGGGTCCGTCGATCTGGTGGCCGGCGAGGTGGTGTTCCGCGAGGGCGACCTGCCCGACGCCGTCTACCTGGTGGTGGCGGGCCGCGTCAGCGCCCAGCTCGGCGTCGCCGGCGAGGGGCGCGTGCAGCGCCTGCAGGGGATGGGCCCGGGCACCGCCTTCGGCGAGCTCGCCCTCTTCGACGAGCGTCCCCGGTCGGCGGACGTGGTGGCGGAGGGGCCGGCCACGGTGTGGCGCCTGCCCGTCGACGCGCTTCCCGCCGTGGAGGCCGCCCACCCCGGGGTGACGACGGCCCTGCTGCGCGCCGTCGCGCGCCTCCTGTCCAGCCGCCTGCGCCGCGCCACCGACCAGATCCGGCTGCTGGACACCTGATCGGGGGCGTCAGCCCTCGCGCAGGAAGTTGTGCACGTCGAGCACCTCGATGGCGGGGGGCTCGGTGGCGCCGAACGCCTGCGTCGCGCCGACGAGGCGGTCGCGCACGAAGGCCTCCGCCAGGTCGCGGTCGTCCCACACGTCGACCACGCGGATGCCGCCGCCGGGGAGCGCCGCGATCCAGTGGAACAGCAGCCCGGGCTCACCCCGCCGCGCCTCGGCGAGGCCGAGCTCCGCGAGGACCCGGTCGTAGTCCTCCGGCGTCGCGCCCGCGAACTCAAGGATCACCGCGACGGCCACGTCATCCCCCTGCACACGAACAAAAAAGCCCCGCATCTGCAGGGCTTTCTCCGATCCGAGTGGAGGATAGCGGATTCGAACCGCTGACCTCCTGGGTGCGATCCAGGCGCTCTCCCAACTGAGCTAATCCCCCGGAGGACGGACACCATAGCGCGCGGTCCGCGGCCCGTCAGCCTCCGCGCGTGCCCGCTACCCTGGGTTCGGGTGATCGACCTCCACTGCCACATCCTCCCCGGGATCGACGACGGGCCCGGCTCCGTCACCGACGCGGTGGAGATGGCGCGGGTCGCCGTGGACGCGGGCACCACCACCATCGCCTGCACCCCCCACATGCATCCGCGGTATCCGACGCCCCCGGCGCTGGTGCTCGAGGGGGTCCGCGACCTGCAGGGGCGCCTCGACGCCCTGGACGTGCCACTGCGCCTGGTGCCCGGCGGCGAGGTTTCGCTCGACCGGCTGCCGCGCATGGACGACGCCGCGCTGGCGATGGCGTGCCTGGGCGACGGCCGGCACCTGCTGGTGGAGATGCCCTTCGGCGGGTGGCCGCTGCGGCTGGCCGAGACGATCCGCGACCTGGAGATGCGGGGTTTCGGGGTGATCCTGGCGCACCCGGAGCGCGCGGAGGCGGTGCAGCGCGCGCCCGACCGGATGCGCGACATCGTGGGCCGCGGGGCCCTGGTGCAGGTCACCGCCGGGTCGCTCACCGGCGAGCACGGCGCCGGCGCCCGGCGCGCCGCGGAGCGGCTGCTGGGCTCCGGCTGGGTGCACTTCCTGGGGTCCGATGCGCACTCGGCGGGCCCGTGGCGCCCTCCGGGCCTGTCCGGCGGACTGGACGCCGCCGCGCGGGTGCTGCGCACCGAGCCGGATGCGCTGCGGTGGATGGTCGAGGAGGGTCCCCGGGCGGTGCTGGAGGGGCAGCCGGTGCGGCCGCCGAGGCTCACACCGTCGCGAACGCCCCGGGCGGACGGCGGTCCGGCACACGGCGCGCCGCGATCACCGAGTCGCGGGTGAGCGCCAGCCCGTCGGGCAGCGCCACCTCCGACCGCCAACCGAACACCCGCTCCGCCCGCGACGGGTCGAGGCAGCTGCGCTGGAGCTCGCCGGCGCGGTGGCCGGCGTACTCGATCTCGCCCTCCCAGCCGAGCGCGCCGATCACGTCGATGACGCTGGCCTCGCTGCCGGTGCCGATGTTGGCGGTCTCCCCCGCCGGGCCGGTCTCGGCGGCCAGGAACGCGCGGACGACGTCGCCGACGTAGACGTAGTCGCGCGTCTGGAGGCCGTCGCCGAAGACGACGGGTGGGTGGCCGTCGAGGATCCGGCCGATGAAGATCGCGACGACGCCCGCCTCGCCGTGGGGGTCCTGGCGGGGGCCGTAGACGTTGCCGAAGCGCAGCACGTTGACCTCGGCGCCGTACAGCCGGCCGTAGAGGCCGCAGTAGCCCTCGCCCGCCATCTTGCTCATCCCGTAGTGGGAGAGCGGGCGGGTGGGCGCCGTCTCCGGCGTCGGGACAGGGAGGCCGTCGTACTCGCCGTAGGCGGCGCCGCCGGTGGAGGCGAACACCACCCGGGCGTTCACCGCGCGGGCGGCCTCCAGCACGTTGATGGTGCCGATGATGTTGACGTCGGCGTCGTAGCCGGGTTCCTCGACGGCCCTGCGGACGTCGGCCTGGGCGGCCAGGTGGAAGATGGTGGACGGCTGCGCGGCGGCGACGATCGCGCCGAGCGCGGCGGCGTCGCGGACGTCCGTCTCGTGGAGCTCGGCCTCGTCCGGCACCCGGATCGCCTGGCCGTTGCTGAGGTTGTCGACGACGTGGCAGGCGCGGCCGTCGGCGACCACCGCGTCGGCGAGGTTGGAGCCGATGAACCCGGCGCCGCCGGTCACCAGCACGCCGCCCTTCGCTGCCATCAGACGGTCCCCGCGCTCAGCAGGCGGCCGCCGCTCGGCGGGGCCCCGCCGTACAGCTCCAGCTGGCGCTGCCACGCGCGCCACGCGCTCTCGACCATGTCGTCGAGGTCGTGGGAGGCGGTCCAGCCGAGGTCGGCGGCGATGCGGTCCACCGCGCCGACGATCCGGGCGGGGTCGCCGGAACGGCGTTCGCGCACCTCCGGCTCCACGTCGATGCCGGTGACGCGTCGCATGGTGTCGATGACCTCCAGCACGGACGAGCCGACGCCGCGGCCCACGTTGTAGGCGGCGGCGGCGGGAGCGTCGGACTCGAGGTGCAGCGCGGCGCGCAGGTGGGCGTCGGCCAGGTCGACGACGTGGATGTAGTCGCGGATGCACGTGCCGTCGGGAGTGGGGTAGTCGCCGCCGTTCACGACGGGCCGCTCGCCCCGCGACATCGCGCCGAGCACCTTGGGGAACAGGTTGTGGGGGCTGTGATCCGCCAGCTCCGGCGGGCCGGAGCCGCAGACGTTGAAGTAGCGCAGCGACGTCTGGCGCAGCCACGGGTTGATCCGCGCCACGTCGCGCAGCAGCCACTCGCTGATGACCTTGCTCTCGCCGTACGGGCTCTCCGGTGCCGGCGGGGTGTCCTCGGACACCAGCTCGCTCTGCGGGGTGCCGTACCACGACGAGCTGGACGAGAGGAGCAGCCGCCCGATGCGGCGCTCCACCACCGCCTCGAGCAGCACCTGCATGCCCGTCAGGTTGCACCGGTAGAAGAGGAGCGGCTCAGCGATGGAGACCCCCGCGTACTTGAGCGCGGCGAGATGCACGACGCCGGTGACGTCGTGTTCGTCGAGCGCACGGCGCACGGCGGCCGGGTCGGTGATCGAGCCTTCGACGAACGGCACGCCGTCGGGGACGTACTCCCGATAGCCGGTGGAGAGGTCGTCCAGGATGACGATGGGGACGCCCGCATCGCGGAACGCGGCGGTGACGTGCGAGCCGATGTAGCCCGCGCCGCCGGTGAGGAGCCAGGTCATGCCGCGGGATGCTAGAGCAGGCCCGTCGGCGGCATCACTGGACGTCCGGACGGTAACGTCACGACCATGGAGCAGCCGGACCGCAAGGGCCGCCCCGGCGTGTATGCGCGGTTGGCGGAGGAGGCGGAGGTCGAGCGGGCGGCGCTGCGGCCCCCGCGGGGCACCCGCGTGCTGGGCTGGGTGGTGTGCCTCGCGATCGTGGGCACCGTGGTGGCGGCGGCGTTCGGGGCGCACCCCTGGTAGCGGGGCGCTTCATCGCGCTGGAGGGCGTGGACGGCAGCGGCAAGAGCACCCAGGCCGCGATGCTCGCCGACGCCCTGGAGGCCCGCGGCCTGGAAGTGGTGCGCACCCGCGAGCCGGGCGGCACCGCAGTGGGTGAGCGGGTGCGCGAGATCCTGCTGCAGGGCGCGCCCGGCGAGCTGGAGCTGAGCGCGGAGGCCCTCCTGTTCGCCGCCGCCCGGGCGGAGCTGGTGCGACGGGTGATCGCGCCGGCGGTGGCGGCGGGCCGCTGGGTGGTGACCGACCGCTTCCTCGACTCGTCCCTGGCGTACCAGGGCGCCGCCCGCGGGCTGGGGGTGGAGACGGTGCTGCAGGTGAACCGCCTGGCGGTGGACGGCCGCATGCCGGACCGGTCGCTGGTCATCGACGTGCCGGTGGCGGTGGCGACGTCGCGCCGCTGCGCCACCCCCGACCGGATCGAGGCGGAGGGCGACGGCTTCCTGGGCCGCGTGGCCGCCGGCTACCACGACCTGGCCGGCATGTTCCCGGACCGGGTGCGGCTTGTGGACGGCTCGGGCACCCCCGGCGAGGTCCACGCCCGCGTGCTCGACGCGGTCGCGGACCTGGTGGGCGCAGCGTGATCGGCATCCCCGGCCAGCCGCTGGCGGAGCGCGTGCTGCGGGCGGCGCTCGCGCGGGAGGCGCCGCCGCAGCAGCTGCTGCTGTTCGGCCCCGCCGGCACCGGCAAGCGGGCGGCGGCGACCGAGCTGGCGTGGGCGCTGATGGACCCGGCGGGCGCGCACGCCCGCGCCGCCGCCCTCGACCTGACCCGGGTCGCGGCGACGGGCCACCAGATCCTGCTGGCCGACCTGGAGGCGGCGCTGCAGCAGGTGGCGTCCCGGCCGTCGGTGTTGGCGCGGCGCGTGTTGATCCTGGAGGGGGCGGAGCGGCTCAGCGAGCGCGACGGCGCCCCGCGGATGCTGAAGATGCTGGAGGAGCCGCCGCCGCGCACCCATTTCGTGCTGGTGACCGACCACCCGGCCGATCTGCTGCCGACGGTGCGCTCCCGCTGCCTGCCGGTGCCGTTCCGGCGGATGGGCGCCCACGTCGACGAGGCCGCCCTCCCACCCCTCGACCGGGAGCTGCGCAGGATCGGGGCGGGCCTGGCCCTGGCGGCGCTCGCGGGCGAGGCGCCCCCCGCCGCGACGGTCCGTGCGATCCAGGCGCAGATGGAGGCGGCGGCCGCCGGCAACAGGTCGCCGGAGCTGGAGGCGCTGGAGGCCGAGGCGGAGGCGATCCGCCAGAGCGGCAGGACCCGCGGCCTGCGCACGGCCGAGAAGCGGGTGGAGGACCAGCAGAAGCGGGAGCGGCGGCGGATGGTCTCGGACGGGTGGGCGACGGTCCTGGACGCGGCGGCGGGCGCGGCGGGCGACGCCCTGGCGGTCTCGGTGGGGGCGGAGGCGGCGGTGCGCCACCCGGAGCACCTGGACGCCCTGCGGGCGGTGGGCCGGCCGGAGCGTCAGGCCTTCCTGGAGCGGGCGATCGAGGAGATCGGCCAGACGCGGGCGGAGCTGGAGCTCAACCCGTCGGGGGACCTGGCGGCCGAGGCGCTCCTGGTGCGCATCGACGACGCCCGCCACGGCGCCCACGGCCGCCTGATCCGGCCGGGACGGCTGGGCGTCTAGGCCATGGCGGCCGCGAGGGCGCGGCGGTCGTCGTCCGCGAGCCGGCGGGGCTCGCGGATGGCGTAGACCTCGGACGCGGGTGACGTCCGCGCGCCGTCGAGCAGCTCGATGCGGTCGGGCGTGACGAGCGCCGGGTGGGGCACGCCGCAGGTGCGGGCGAGCCGCGCGAGCTCGGCGCGGAGGCCGGTCACGTAGTTCGCGAGCCGCTCCGCGGCGATCGCGGGGTCCAGGCCGCGCTGGAGCCATGGCGAGTGGGTGGTGACCCCGCTGGGGCAGCGGCCGGTGTGGCACCGCTGGGCCTGGATGCAGCCGACGGCGAGCATCGCCTCGCGGCCGACGTTGACCATGTCGCACCCCATCGCGAAGGCGAGGAGGGCGTTGGCCGGCAGGCCGAGCATGCCGGAGCCGACGAGTACCGTCCGATCGAGGGCGCCGGCGTCGGCGAGGGCCCCGTGGACGCGGGCGAGCGCCGACCGGAACGGCAGGGCGACGTGGTCGGTGAACGCGAGCGGCCCCGCCCCGGTGCCGCCCTCCCCGCCGTCGACGGTGATGAAGTCGGGCCCGGCGGCGTCGCGCGCCATCGCCCGGCCCAGCTCCAGCCAGAACCCGGGCTCCCCGACGGCCGACTTGATGCCGACGGGCAGGCCCGTGGCGTCGGCGATCTCCTCCACGAACGCGACGAGGCCGTCGGCGTCGTCGAACGCGGTGTGGGCGGGGGGGCTCTCGCAGTCGCGCCAGGCGGGGACGCCGCGGGCGCGGGCGATCGCGGGGGTGACCTTCGCGGCGGGGAGCCGCGCCCCGACGCCCGGCTTGGCGCCTTGGCTGAGCTTCACCTCGATCGCCCGGACGGGGTGGCGGTCGACCAGCTCGCGCAGCGCGGCGAGGCTGAACCGGCCGGCGGCGTCGCGGCAGCCGAAGTAGGCGGTGCCGATCTGGAGGACGAGCTCGCCGCCGTGGGCGTGGTGGTCGCTGATGCCCCCCTCGCCGGTGTTGTGCAGGCAGCCGGCGAGGGCGGCGCCGCGATTCATCGCCTCGACCGCGTGTGCGCCGAGGGCGCCGTAGCTCATCCCGGAGACGTTCACGGCCGACGCCGGCCGGAAGGCGTGGCGCCGGCGGTTGGCGCCGCCGAGGACGCGCGCGGCGGGCAGGGGCGCATCGCGGGGCTCCCCGCCGGGGCGGCCGGGGTGGGGGAACTCGGCCTGGGCGACGAGCACGTGGCCGGGTTGGCGCGACCAGTCGAGGTCCGAGCCGAAGCCGAAGTGGGGGTCCTCGCGGTCGGCGAGGGCGGCGATCCAGCGGCGCTGGTTGCGGGAGAAGGGCCGCTCGTCGTCGTTGCCGGTGACGATGTACTGGCGCAGCTCCGGCCCGAACGCCTCGAGCAGGTAGCGCAGGTGCCCGACGATCGGGAAGTTGCGGAGGATCGGCCGGCGCCGCTGCGCGATGTCGTAGGCGGCGACGCCGGCGAGCAGCGCCCCGGCGGCGCCGAGCGCCCGCACGCCGGTTACCGCGGCCAGGGCCGGCGTCCGGTCGGCCGGTCCGGCGGCGGACCGGTGATCACCGCGGCGCCCTCGACTGTCGCGCCCGCCTCGGGCCGCTCGGGGGCGGGCCCGCCGTGGGCGTGGTGGCGCCAGGCGGCGCGGTCCTCCTCGTCGTCGACGAGCGACTCGAGGCGCCGGTCGAGGTGGTAGCTCACCTCGTGGATGCGCGTCTCCAGGTGCCGCCGTGTGCTGCTCCCGACGCCCGCCCGCAGGTGCTCGGCGCGGAGTTGGCGCAGCTCCGCGGCAAGCCCCAGCAGCTCCTCGCGGGGTCCCTCATGCGTCTTCATCGTCGCCCTCCGTCCCGGCGCCGTGGTGTCGACCGATCCTCGGGGCACGCGCCGGGGGCCACATGCGTGCCTCCCCCGATCCCGCCTGCGGGGAGTCCGTCCCGCTCCCAGCGTGGGCTATCCTCCCCCGGCGGCCCCCCTGGGGCCCGGGCCGACGTAGCTCAGCTGGTAGAGCACTTCACTCGTAATGAAGGGGTCCGGGGTTCGAGTCCCCGCGTCGGCTTCTCTTCGTTGGTCGGTTCTTGCCTGGCCTCAGGCTTCGGCCGGCACGGCATCACAGTGCAGTGACCGGGTCGTCTCAGCCACCGAGCGACTCCCGATGCTCGACGTACACCCGCCCAAGGGCGGCATCCGTTTGTAGTCCGCGTTGAACCCCGGAACCCGCTTCGACGTGCTCGTCGTCGCGGCCGACGGCTCGGCGACGCGGAACTTCACCCGCTTCGACCGCCTCCCGGTGGTCGACGACCCCGTCTGGCAGCCCGCCGCAGGATGACCGCGGGCCGCCCGGCGCGCGCCCTCCGCCGGGCTGCGCGCCGGTCGGCGGCCGGCGTCAGACGCGAGCGACGACGCGGACGGCGGCGGCCGGCGCCTCGGTGTCGTCGTCCTTTGCAGGCTCGGCGTCGCGCGCGAGCGTCGCGAAGAAGCGTTCCCGGGCGGCGATGAAGTCCTCCCAGGTCGGCGCGAGGGGGTCGTCGGCGCAGGGGCCGGTGGGGTCGGGGGTGTTCACGGCGTCGCTCCTCCTCCGTCATTCCCCGGCGGTCGCCGGGGCGGTCGACCCGTGTGTCGCTCCGGTCGCGCGGATTCCGTCGGTCGGTCTCCGACGGAAACGGCGCGCCACCGGCGACCTGATGGACGAGACCTGCGCAACAGGTGCACCGCGGCGGGTGGATCGTGGAGGGTGAGCGGCATGGGGGGATGGTCGACGCGGCGGGGCGGCGTGGCGGCGGGGGGCATCGCCGTCCTCGCGGTCGTCTGTGCCCTCATGGCGGGCTGCGGCAGCGTCGACGACTCCGCGCCGGCCGCCGCCGAGGCGACGTCCTCCACGATCGCGTTCACCCGCGGCCGCGAGATCTGGGCGGTCCGCGCGGACGGCGGCGATCCGCGGCGCCTCGTCGCGCCGGAGGCGCACGGCGGGAGCGTCCAGGACCCCCAGTGGTCGCCGGAGGGCGACCGGATCGCGTTCCTGGAGCGGGGCAGGGGCTCCGGCATACCGCCGGGGCGGATCGTGGTCATGGGCGCCGACGGTGCCGGCCGGCGGGCCGTCAGCCCGCCGGGCCCGATCTCGTCACCGGCCTGGTCGCCCGACGGGCGGTCCATCGCCTACCTGCGGTCGCGCATCGACCGCCGCGGGCGCGAGCTGTTCGCGACCGACGTGTGGATCGCGCCCGTCCGGGGCGGCGCCCCGCGCCGGGTCGCCGGTCCGCCGGGCGGCAGCTACGAGTTCTCGTGGTCGCCCGACGGCCGTTTCCTGGCGCTCGCCGGCGTCCCTCGGGCCTGCGGATGCGGCAACTCGGAGTTGTACGTCGTCGGCGCCGACGGCGAGGGCCTGCGGAACCTCAGCCGGACGCCCTACGAGGAGCGCGACCCCGATTGGATGCCCGATGGGCACACGATCTCGATCATCCAGCGGGCCGAGGTCGTCCTGGTGGACGCGCGTGACGGCACCCGTCGGTCGGTGACGCGCGGCGGGCGGGCGTACCAGGCGGTGCCATCGCCGGACGGGCACCGTATCGCCCTGATCCGCTGGGAGGTGCGGGACGGGCTCGAGCGGCCGAGCCTGTGGCTCGCCGATCCGGCCGGTGGCGCACTCACACCGCTCGTGACCGGCAAGATCGTGGGCATCGCGCCGCGCTGGTCCCCTGGCGGCGACGCGATCGCCTTCGCCGCCCAGCCCGTCCCGCGCACGCGCGTGACGCCGTGGAACGTCCACCTCGTGGACCTCGCGACGCATCGGGTGCATCCGGTGACCCGCTTCGGCGGCAGATCGGTGGTGGACGGCCCGGTGTTCCGACCCGGGGAGCCGGGGGGATGACGGCGCCCGTCGCGGACGCCGGCGGCGAGGCCCTCGCCGAGTCGGCCGGGTTCCGTCGCTTCTACGCCGAGGCCCTCCCGCACGTGTACGGCTACTTCATCCACCGCTGCGGCGGCCGCGCCCACGTCGCGGAGGAGCTGACCCAGGAGACCTTCGTGGCCGCCGTTCGCGAGCTTCGGAAGGGCGTCCGCGTCGAGGTCCCCCAGCCGTGGATCCTCGGGATCGCAAGACACAAGCTGCTGGACCATTACCGGCGTGAGGACCGCGAGCTGCGCCGCCTGCACCTGGTGCCGGACCCGGACGACCTCGAAGTCGCCGAGACGGCGCGCGACGACGGTTGGACGCGCGACCGGGTGGTCGCGGCCCTCGCGCAGGTGTCGGCGGCGCAGCGCGCCGCGCTCGCGCTCCGCTACCTCGACGGCCTGGCCCCGCCGGAAGTCGCGCAGGCGCTCGGACGGAGCTTGCACGCCACCGAGTCGCTGCTGGCACGCGGGCGGGAGAGCTTCCGGCGCGCCTATCGGGAGGCGGAGGATGCCTGACGACCGCTTCGACGACGTGTTCGACGGCATCGACGGCCCCGTCCGCCCGGCGCCGGAGTTCGAGGTCGCGCTGCTCGAGCGGCTGCTCGACGAGCTGGAGGGCGTCGAGCCCGCCGCGCCGGCGCCCGCGCCCGCGCGGCAGGCGCCCGTCCCGCCGGGCCGGTGGCGGCCGCCCGCCTGGCTTCGCCTGGGGTCCGTCGCCGCCGCAGTTGCGGTGGCCTGCGTCGCGATCGTGGTGCTGCTCGTCACGCGCGGACCGCAGGCGCAGGCCGAGTCGGCGCTGGCGGTGATGCGCGAGGCGCGGGCCGATGCCGCGACCTCCCCGCCCTTCGAGGCGCTCCTCGTGCTGCGGACCCCGACGGAAGTGGGCGGAAAGGACACCACGACGCGGGTCACGCACCTCGAATGGTCGGACGAGCGCCACTGGCGCCGCGAGACGGTTCGATCCAACAGTCCGTTCCCCCCGGTGACAGGGACGGTCGAGACCCGGGACGGGGCGCTCATCGGCACGCTCGTGCCGGACGAGCCCGACCGGTTCGAGGTGCGCCGCGGCCGGCGCGCCGAACGCGGGAACGACCTCATCCGCCCCGAGCCGGGCGCGCTGCGCATCCCGGAGGGCGAGACCTTCGCCGGGTTCTTCGGCGACCGCTGCAGGGTGCTCGGCGACGCGCGGGTCGCCGGCCGTCCCGCCCGGCGGGTCGCGTGCCGCTACGCGGGTGAGCGGGCGCGCTTCTGGGTGGACGCGCGCACCGGGCTGCTGCTGCGGATGTCGATCCCGGACCAGGGGATCTTCCTCAACGTGCGCCGGATCGCATACCGCCCGCGGACCACCGCGAAGCGGTTCCCTATCACGCCGCCGGCGGGCGCGGAGCTGCGGTGGCTCGGCCCCGGCGTGGCGCCGGAGCGATTCAGGGCGGGCAGCCAGACGGGCCGCCGGGTCACCGTGGTCGCCGCGGGCCGCAACCCGTCGGGCGTCGCCGTCGCCGAGGGGGTTACGTGGGTCGCGGTTCCCGAGGACGACCGGGTGCGGACCTTCGACGCCGTCACCCTCGTGCCGGGCGCGAACCTGGAGGCGCGCGGCGGCGCCGTCGCCGCGGCCGCCGGGGGGGCCTGGGTCGTTGATGAGGTTGGCGGAACGCTCACCCGACTCCGGGCCGACGGCGGCGCCGCGACGACGGACCTCGGCGGCTCGCCGCAGGGCGTCGCGGTCGGCGCGGGCGGGGTGTGGGTGGCCGACTACGAGGGCGGGCTTGCGGGCCGGGGGACCCTCGTCCGCGTCGACCCGGCGACGGGTGCGGTGCTCGGCCGGACGGCGGTCGGGCCGGGGGCGGAGCGCGTCGCCGTCGGCGCTGGGGCGGTGTGGGTGACGAACAGCTTCGACGGGTCGGTGTCGCGGGTCGACCCGGGGTCCGGACGGGTGACGGCGCGCATCCCGGTGGTCCGCGGGGTGCCGTCCGGGCCGCAGGACGGCCTCGGCGACGTCGCCGTCGGCGCGGGCGGCGTGTGGGTGGTGAGCTGGCCAGGCGACGACCGCGGCATCCTCGCGCGCATCGACCCCGCGACGAACCGGGTGACCGCCCGAATCGCGGTCGGCACCGGGCCCAACCGCGTGACCGTCGCGGGCGGGCGCGTGTGGGTTGCCAACCCGGGGGACGACACCGTCACCGCGATCGACCCCGCCACGCACCGGGTCGTGGCGACCTACCGGACCGGGGGCGGGCCGTCCGCGATCACCGCCGGTGCGGGGGCAGTGTGGGTGCTCAACGCCGGAGAGGGCACCCTCGCCCGGATCGCGCTGGAGGGGCCGTGACGCGACGACGCGCCGCGTACGCCGTCGCGACCCTCGTCGTGGTCGTCCTCGCCGGCCTGCTCGCGGCCTGCGGGTCGTCGGAGGCCGGGTCCCGCGACGCGCCCACGACGTGGCAGATCGCGTTCGAGCGGGGACGCGAGATCTGGACGGTCATGTCCGACGGCACGGGCTTGCGGCGACTCGCCGCGGCGCGCGGCGGTCTGTTCGGGGGGATGGGACTCGCCATGAGCTGGTCGCCCGACGGCGCGCGCATCGCCTTCGTCGATCGGGCCGGCGGGCGGGCGTGGGAAGAGGCGCAGCTCGCCGTGGTGGACGCCGACGGCACCAACCGCCGTCCCGGCGGCCCGGTGGGACCCGTCTTCGAGCCGGCCTGGTCGCCGGACTCCCGGACGATCGCCTTCACGAAGCAGCGGCTCGACGCCCGGGCAAGGCCGCTCATGCGAGCGACGCCTGGGTCGTCTCCGCCGAGGGGGGCCCTGCGCGGCGCCTCGCACCTTCGCCGGTCGACGGTTGCGTCGACGTCGGCTCCCACGCGTGTCCTCGGGAGTCGGCCCGAGTCCGCATCGGCTTACGCTTCTTCGCCTCCTCCGATCACGAGCGGGCCCCTGGTAGACACCGGCTTTGACTCGTAACTAAGGGGTCCGCGACTCGAATCCGCGCGTCGGCTTCCCTCCTGCGGGCCATCGGCGGAACTCCTGACCCGCCGCTCGGACCGACGTCGACCTCCCGGCGAACCTGGTGCGCTCCGGACGGGCTCGGCTCATTCGGGGGGGTCCGTCGCGATGAGACCCGGGTCGCGGCCTGCTGCTGCGGTGGAATCCCCCTCGGGGTAGACGAACGGGCCCCCGGGCACGATCGCGGAAGCCGGGACGTCCGCGGTCGGCCACCCTTCCGGTGATCGGATGAGCCCATGGACGCGGGCCACGACGATCCCGAATACCGCTGAGGCGGCCGCCAACACCAACGGCGTGAGGAGGCCGGCATCGACGCCGAACACGCCGGCGACTCCTTCGCTCCTCGGAACATGGGCGTTGACGTACGGGCCGAAGACCAACCCGGCGACGAGGAAGGTGGCGATGGAGAGCGCGGCGGCGCCGACGCGCCAGCTCCGGTGCCCGAGGACCTCGACGATCCCTGCGTACGTGAGCACCAGCACGGCAGCGATCACCAGGCTGGCGAAGATCCCCCGCGGGCTGACTCTGATGACCACGTCGGCGCCCTGCGCCGCCCGAGACGCCCCATCCCCGGTCAGCATCTCGAGGTCGTGGCCGAAGCGCAGTGACGTCAGGCCGAGGCGCTCGGCGAAGGTGCAGGTGATCGCGAAGGAGGCGGCGCCGAGCGCGGAGGCGACCGCGACGGCGGTCGTGAACCTCGCGAATGCGGGCACGAGGGACCGGAACGCCGGGCTCATCAGAGGCGGTCCGCGAGGACGAGCACGGCCCAGGTCGGCAGGTACGTCACCAGGAACAGCACCACCAGGCTCACCGCGAGCCAGGGCAGGATCATGATCGACAGCCGCTCGATCGAGACCTTCGCGAGGCTGGACACGAGGAACAGCACCAGCCCGATCGGCGGGTGGATCAGGGCGAGCACCAGGTTGAACACCATGATCAGCCCGAAATGCGTCGGGTCGATGCCGAACCCGACCGGCTCGGGTAACGTCGCGATCGGGGCCAGGAACGGGGCGAGGATGTACAGCGCCGGCAGCGGCTCGAGAAAGATCCCAACGACCAGCAGCATCAGGTTCACGACCAGCAGGAACACGTACCGGTTGTCGGTGATGCCGGTGAAGAAGTCCGCGAGCGTCTGGCCGAAGCGGTCGAAGTAGAGGGCCTTGGCGAGGATCGCCGAGTCCCCCAGCAGCAGCATCACGATCCCCGCCTCGATGCCCGCGAGCACCATCACGCGCGTCAGCAGGACCGGGGACAGGTTCGCGAAGCCGAGCACGGCCATGGCGATCGCGACGACCGCCGCCACCGACGCCGCCTCGGTCGTCGTGAACACGCCGCTGAAGATCCCGCCGAGGATGATCACCGGGATCACCAGCACCGGCGTCGCCGCCAGGCCGGTGCGCGCGACGGCCGACATCCCCGCGAACGGCCGCTTCACGAGGAAGTCCATCTTCCGCACCACGACGTAGACGGTGGCGGCCTGGAAGATCAGCAGCAGGATCTCCGCCAGCAGTCCCGACACGAGCAGCGCCTGCGTCGAGGTCCCCGTGTTCAGCGAGCCATAGACGATGAACATCAAGGAGAGGGGCCCGATCGCCCCCTTGATCGACGCCCCCGCCACGACGGCGGCGGCGACGTCGCGGCGGTACCCCTCCCGCTCCATCGCCGGCACCAGCAGCGGGGTCATGATCGCCGCGTCCGCCTGGGCGGAGCCGGAGATGCCGGAAACCACCGCCGAGGTGAGCTGGCAGACGTACGCCATCCCCCCGCGGAAGTGGCCGACGACCGCCGCCGCGAACGCGATCAGCCGCAGCGACATGCCGCTGGCGTTCATCACCTCGGCGGTCACGAGGAACAGCAGGATCACGATCAGCTCACCGCCGGCGGTGAGCCCCATCGCGGACTGGGTGGTGGAGAACGGCGCCAGCGGGTCGGTGACGGGGTAGAACTGCAGCCCCAGGAAGCTGGGCAGGAAGGCGATGATGCCGACGATCGACAACATGAACACGATCGGGGTCCCCGCCAGGGTGAGGGCGACGAAGATCACCCCGAGCGCGATCAACGGCGCGGCGCCGACCGCGAGCAGCGCCGCCGCGGCGCCCCAGACCGCCGCGCCGATCGCCACCGCGCCGGCCACCCCGAGCGCGCTCGTGCGAATGGCCCGGCGAGGATCGTCGAGCGCCCGCCGCGTGCCGCTCACCACCGCCGACAGGTAGTGGAGGCTGATCAGGTAGTAGCCCACGGTCATCGAGACCAGCGGGTAGAACAAGGTGATTCCGAGTGAGGTTGAGGAGTTCTCCCAGGCGAAGTCGCTGGCCGCCCACTGGGTGGACCTCACGCAGGCGTAGACGAGCAGGACCGCCACGCTCACCCCGGCGAAGGTTCGGACCGCCCGCTGCCACCACTGCGGCCCGGCGTCGGCGACGAAGCTGATGACGGTGACCGCCCCTCGCTTGATCGCCAAGGACACTCCGAGCCAGATCACCCACAGATACGCGAAGCGCGCGAGTTCCTCGGCGCCGTAGATCGAGTAGTCGAAGGCGTTACGGGTGAGGACGTTCCCCGCGAGCGCCCCGATCGCGACCGAGACCGCGATGACGACCCCGGCGCGCGCGACCGCCGCGGCGGCATCGGACAGCACCGCGAGTGCGTGATCCGCGGACGCCAGAGCTCCCCGCCCGCCGCCCGACACCCCGACTGGAGGTGGGAGCGGCTGGTGAAGGATGTCCCCGGTGTGGGTCATGCCCCTCGGTTCCGGTGCCGGTGCCCTGCGTCCGGGGGACCCCCGGACGCGATGTGCTGACGCTACGTCGGGACCATCGCTCCGCTCATCCGACGGATCCTGTATCTGCGGGGGGTCGACCGCCTGTAGACGATGGGCAGAGGTGCCGTAGGCATCGTCGTGACCTCAGGCCGCGTCCACCCGGACGAGGACCTTGATCGCCCGGCGGCCATCCATCGCCGCGTAGCCTGCGGGGATGTCGTCCAGGCCCACGCTCAGGTCCATCACGGGCGATGGGTCCAGCTGGCCCGCCAGGACGTCCTCGAGCAGCTCCGGGATGTAGTGACGGACGGGGGCGCGGCCCCCGGCGAGCCGGACGTTCCGGATGTGGGCGTCCCGGAGGTCGATCGCCTCGACCGGTGAGCCGACATGCCCGACTGTGCCGCGGGCAGCGGCACAACCGATGGCGGTCGCGAATGCGGCCGCCGTGCCGACGCATTCGATGACATGCGCCGATCCGCCCCCCGTCAACTCCCGGACGCGCTCCACGGCGGCTGCACCACGTTCGCGGACCACCTCGGTCGCGCCGAACCGCTGAGCGACCGCGAGGCGGTGGTGATGATGGCCCACGACGATGACGCGCTCTGCCCGGAGTCGGCGGGCCGCGAGCACGGCGCAGAGACCGACCGCGCCGTCGCCCACGACCACCGCTGTGCCTCCCGGCCCCACACCCGAAACGAGCGCGCCGTGGTGGCCGGTGCCCATGACATCGGTCAGCGTCGCGAGGGATGCGGCCAGGCGGTCGTCCGAGAGGTCGACGCCCGGGAGCGGCACCAGCGTGCCATCTGCGAGCGGGACGCGGACCGCCTCGCCTTGGCCCCCGTCGCTCGCGCCCCCGAAGAACCCACCCGCCCGGCACAGCGTCGGGAGGCCGGCGTCACACAGCTCGCAGGTGCCGTCCGAGAAGGTGTAGGGGGCGATGACAGGCTGACCGGGGCGGACGCCGCGCACCTCGGCGCCGACCGCCTCCACAAGACCGAGGAACTCGTGGCCGACCCGGCTCGGTGCGGGACCGTAGAGCTCGAGCTCTCCCCGGTAGACCCAGAGGTCGCTCCCGCAAATGCCCGCGTGCGTGACCCGCACCAGGGCGTCGGTCGGCTCCACCAGCGTCGCGTCCGGGACCTCCGCGACCCGGATCCGGCCCGGCCCGAGGTACACCCCCGCCTTCATGCCGACGTCCTCACCGCATTGACGGTAGGCCCGGCGGCATACGCCATCATCATGCGAATCCTGTATCCGGCGGCATCCGGCATGTACGTCACTGCGACGCGTCCGCGAGGAGCCCCCGCTCCGACGCGATACGGGCCGCCTCGAGACGCGAATGCGCGCCGAGCTTGGCGTAGACATTCGACACGTGGCGCCCTGCCGTCCCCTCGGAGATGACGAGCCGCTCAGCGATCGCGCGGTTGGAGCAGCCGTCGACGATCAGGCGCAGCACCTCGACCTCGCGCGGCGTCAAGCCTCCGGCACCCCTCGCGGCGCGCCGGACGGGCACACGGCATCCCAGACGGCGGAGCAGCACCTCGCAGGTCCGGTGCCAACCGCCCCCACCCATGTCGTGAAACGCCGCGATCGCCGCGAGCGCGAGCGCGGCAGCTCCGCTCTCGTCCCCCGCGGCAACGGCGGCCCGCGCGCCGGCGAAGCGCATCCAGGCCCCCTCCCAGCGACGCCCGTCCTTCTCGACCCCCTGGCAGGCCTCCTCCACGATGCCGCAACAGCCGACGGCGCCGCGCGCGAGGCCCGCGAGCGCACCGGCGTAGCGGGCGCGGGGGCCGCCGCCCAGCGAGGCGAGCTCGCTCCCCCAGCCCGCTGCCCCGTCGCCGTCGCCGAGCGCGGACGCCACCTCTGCACACGCCATCGGCAACAGCGCCGAGAGCGCGTAGGGCCCCTCCTCCGCCGAGTTCCACGCGGCGAGCACCGGCGCCAGGGCGTCGGCGGCGGCCTGCGGCTCCTCGCGCGTCAGATGGGCACGGGCGAGCGCGACGCGGACCGTCCGGCGGAAGATGCGGCCATGCCGGGCGTCGAGCTCGGCGGCCAACGGAGCGAGGTTTGCGACCGCCTCGTCGATCTGGCCCGCCACCAGCGCGAGTTCCGCGCGGACCATCCGCACCGCATCCCGGACGAACGGATGGTCGTGTTCCCCGACCAAGAGCGCCTCGGCCCGCTCCAAGGCCTCCTCGGCCTCGACCGGACGGCCGAGTTGGAGCTGGGCTTGGGCGGTGAGATGGCACAGCCAGGCGACGGTGCTCGAGAGGCCGTGCTGCTCGGCCAGCTCGGTGCCCCGCCGAGCGAAGGCCGCCGCCTCGGCAGGCCGGTCGAAGCTCTGGCGAGTCAGGTAGTTGAGGGTGAGCGCGGCCATCAGGTAGTCGTTCTCCGCGAGGGCGTCATCGACCAGGCTCAGCATGGTCGCGCGGCCACGGTCGGCGTCCCCGAGCCACCAGGTCGCGGCGGCCTCGGTCAGTTGGAGCGAGCGCCGCAGCTGCACGCGGCGGGGAAACTGCGCCGGATCATTCGCCTCCGGCGAGGCCTCGAGCAGGGCGAGGCCCTCGGAGCAGGTCCGCAGCGCCGCGCGCGAGTGACCGACGAGGAACTCGCGGTCCCCCAGCCGACAGAGGATCTGGCAGACGGCGTCGGGAGCGCCGGCGCCACTCAGCCGTCCAAGCGCACCGCGGAGGTCGTCGACGACGTCGATCCTGCGCCGCGACCACACCGAACCCCCAGCGGCGAGGGCCGCAGAGTGCTCATCTCCCAGCTGGTCGAAGAGGGCCCGCGCCTCGTCGAAGTACTGGCGACTCTGGTGCTGCGCCATCCAGAGCAGGAACCCACCGCCGATGTGGCTCGTCAGGTAGCCCAGCCGCATGAGGAGGTCCGCCCGCATCGGCGCCCCGTCCTCGGACGCCCAGAGCGACAGCGCCCGCTCGTAGTGGCCGCGCGCCTCGGCATATCCACCGAGTCCGACCGCGCGACCGCCCGCCTCGACGGAGTAGCGGAGCACGCGCGCCCGATCGCCAGAGCCGAGCGCGTGCTCGAGTCGCTCCCCGAGGGGGAGCTCGGAGATGCCGCCTGGCGGGGCGGCGACCTCCAGTACGCGGGCGTGACGGCGGCGACGCTCGGGAGCCAGCATTCCTGCCAGGACCGCCTGCCGGGTCAAGGCGTGACGGAAGGCCAGGCGACCGTCGGCCAGGTCGCGCGTGTCCGCGACGAGCCCTGCCTCTCGCAGGCGCCCGAGCGCCTCGAGCGCCACCCCCTCCCCCCAGCCCGCGGCTGCAGCCAGCAGATCCGCATCGAACCGTTCGCCAAGGACCGCGGCCCACTTCACCAGCTCGCCGTCCGACTCCTGGAGGGTCCGGATCCTCCGGACCAGCATCTCCTGGACGGTCCCTGGAAGGACGATCGGCTCGCTCAGCTCCCAGCTGCCCCGAACCGCGTCAAGGGTGCCCGACGCCACTGCGTCTCGGACCAGCTCCTCGATCACGAACGGGTTGCCACCGCTTGCGCCGAACACCATCGCTGCGACGTCACGGCTCACGTCCGTGCCGAGGATGTCCGAGAGCATCAGTGCGACGTCCCCCTGTGCGAGTGGCTCGAGGTCCAGCTCCTCGCTCAGGCGTTCTCGTGCCAGCTCGTGGCGGAGCCCAGCCAGGCTTGACCCGGGCGACGCCTCGTCCGCGCGGAAGGTCAGCACGAGCAGGATCGGGGCGTTCTGAGTCGCCCGGGCCAGGTATCCCACCAGCGTGTGGGTCGTCGGGTCGGCCCAGTGCAGATCCTCGAGCACCAGCACGAGCCCCGCGGGGGACGCCCGCGCGCGGAAGTACCGGGCGGCCGCTTCGAGCAACGCGCCGCGATCCATGGTCGACCCCGCTCGTTCCGCCGAAGCCAGCTCAGGCAACAGCAGCCCAGGGAATGCCGCTGCGAGCGGGTCCGCCGGAACGGGGATCTCGGCCGGACCTCGACGTTCCTCGCGCAGCGCATCCTGAAGCACGGCGAGCGGCAGCGCCGCTTCCAGAGGACTGGCCCTGCCGACGAGGACCACCCGCGCTCGCTCCCGCGCCGCCGACACGAGTGCCTTCGCAAGCCGGGTCTTGCCCAATCCGGCCTCGCCGACGATCGCGACGGCGCGGCCTTCGGCGCTGCTCGCGTCGAGGAGGCGGCGAAGGCGATCCAGAACCGCCTCGCGGCCGACGATGACCCCGGAGAGGAGCCTCGGCGGCGTCGCCTCGCCGTCCATCGCGATGTGCCCCCGTCTCCCTGAACTGAGACGAACCGATCGGGCGGATCATCCCCGGCTCGATCCGAACGACGCAAGCCGCGTTTCGCCATGCGCCCCGGTGCAACCCGCGTGACGGGTCGCACCGGGGCCGGCGACTTGAAGCTGCGGATCCCCAGGCTGCACACGGCAGCTTCCTCCCGTCGCTGCTGGAGCCCCGGCGGCGCGGGTCGTCGTCGTCCTCCACTTGCCCGGGAACGTCCAGCCAGGGGATAGTCGCCAGAACCACCGATCAGTACGAGCCCAGGGAGGTGCCCGATGCCCCGCCTCGCCGCTCGCGCTCACGGACGGTCGCTGGCACTCCTCGCGCCATTCGGCGCGCTCGCAGCATTCGCGCTCGCCTCGGCGCCGGCTGAGGCCGCGCCCCAGGTGCTCCGCCAGCGGGATGTCGTGGCGGGCCAGACCGTCACGGCATGGAGCACGCAGTGGGCCGCCTGGCTCTACGAGCGCTCCGGGCTGGACCACGGCAAGATCCCTCCCTACGGCGAGGGGGCCGCGACGTTCACGGGCGCCCCCATGTTCGCGCCGACCGCCGATCCCCAGCTCTGCCAGAACGGCCAGCTTCCCGGTGCGCCGATGTTCTACGTCCCGGCGGCGCGCCTCTTCGGGCCGCGGACCCCGATCAAGCGCATCGACTGCACCGTCCCCGCGGGCGTCCCGGTGTTCGTCACGCCGTTCTTCTGCATCAGCACCAGGGCCCCCGCATTCGCGGCATGTCGCGGTGGCGATCGCACGAAGATCCTCGCGCCCCGACCCGACCAGAAGCTCCGGGTGGTCACCCTCACCGTCGACGGGGTCGCGGTTCCGCTGACGCGCGCAGATCTCGTCGTGGCGAGGGGCTTCCGGTTGACGGGCAAGCGCGCCCTGATCGCCGCCTACGGCTTCGTCGTGACGGGGCTCGACCCGGGCGTCCACGTGATCGACCTCTTCGCCCGCAGGGGCCGCCCGAGCGACACGACCGACCAGTCCAAGGCCCGCATGACCGCGACGCTCACGGTTCAGTCGCCGGCAGGTGCCCCCGGGGAGGTTCGCGACCCCACGACCCGTGCGCAGTGACGGGCGGTCGCGCCCTTCGCCGTCGCGGACCTGGCGGTGTGGACGGTGCAGAAGCGCCCGCGCGCGGTGGCCGGCACGCGGACGTGCACCGTGCGTGTGCGGTCACGGCCCGGCAGCAGCAGCGGCACCCTCCAGGGGGCGGTGCCCGCGCTCACGATCCGGACGTTCCGGACGGGGACGGCACGCTGGTCGCCGCGGTGACTGCGACTCACCGTCACCCGGTAGGTCGCGGTCCCGCCGGCGGCCACCTGGCGCGGACCGCCGATCCTGAGCTTCAGTCCGGCCCTCGGCGCGGGCGCGGCCCCCACGCCGCCGCCGGGCACCGTGTAGCTGATCGTCACCGACGGTCCGAGGCCGCCCGTGTTCGCGGCGACCGATCCGCCCGCGGGCGCCAGCGACGAGCCGCCGCCACCGCCACCGCCGGCGCCGTCGTACAGGCCGTCGTTGGGGTCGAAGACGCCCTGGCCGCCCTGGCCGCCCCCGAACAGGCCACCGCCGCCGCCGCCGCCTCCGGCGCTGAGGTTCCCACCGCCGCCGCCGACGCCGAGGACCCCCGCGGCGCCGGTCCGCCCCGTCGTCTCGCCCGCCTCGCAGCCGCCGGTGCCGCCGGCGCCGCCGGCGCCACCGGCGGTCGCCGACCCCGGCCGGCCGCCGCCGCCCGGGCTGGGCGGGACGAGACAGGTGTACCGGCCGGCGGCGCCCGCCTGCCCGGCGGCGCCGCCGGGACCGCCCGTGTAGTCGCCGGGGAGGCCGCCGCCGATGGGCGTGGGCGCGCCGGCCCCGCCCCCGCCGGCGGCCACCAGGAGCCGCGGATCGGGGCTGAGGCCCGCCGAGAGGGGCGCGGTGCGCACATCCGACGCGCCGCCGCCACCACCGCCGCCGGCGTTGCCGCTCGTGTTCCTCGCGACACCCGCCCCACCGCCGTTGAAGCCGCCGGCGCTGGTGTAAAAACCGGCGTCGCCGGGGCCGCCCACCACGACGTAGAGGGTCCTCCCCGGGGTCACCGGCAACGTCCCGGTGACGACCGCCCCGGCACCTCCGGGGACGGGGCTCGGCTGCCGGGGCCCCGAGGCGCCGCCGGGCGCGCCGACCGCAACCACCCGCACGCTGCCGACCCCGTCCGGCACCGTGAACGTCTGCTCCGCCCCCGTCGAGCCGAAGGCGCACGTGACCGTCGTCCCCGCCTGCGAGCAGCCCGCCGGCAGGGCGGCGCCCGCCTGCCCGGCGGCGATGGCCGCCACCAGCAGCGGCGTCAGCCCGAACGCCGCGGCCCACGCGGTGGGCCGCGGACGGGAGCGGCGCGAGCGCGTCCGAGCACGAGGAACCGTAACCATGGGCGCGACCTTTTCAGGTGCACCGCGGCGCGCGCAAGAGCGCCGGAACCGATGGCGCGCACCTGCCAGAATGGGCGGCACCATGACCGCTGACCGCCGGCGATGACCGCCCTGCTCGTCTTCATCGGCGTCCTCGTCGTCATGGTCGCCGGGGCGATCGTGGTCAACCGGGTGCGCGGCGTCAGCGCCCACTACCTCGACGCCTGGAGCCCGGAGCCCGGCGAGGAGCGGCTGCTCGAGGACGCGGGCGCCGACTTCTACGTCGTCCCGCGGCTGGGCCAGGCGAAGGTGATGACGTTCGCGCGCATGCGGCGGACGCACGCGGTGCTCACCGGCACCCGCCTGGTGATCGCCCAGAAGGCGGCGATGTCGCGCCGGTACATGATCACCCACATGCTCGTGCTGCACGGCGACGGAGGCGCCGAGGCCGCCGAGCTCGACCGGATGACCGGGGGGCAGTTCACGAAGGGGTACGTCGTCATGGCCGCGCGTCCGGAGCGCATGACCGTGGAGGCCGACGGCGCGAAGCGGTACCTGCGCATCGTCCCCGAGCCGACCGCCAGCGCCACCAACGTGGAGCACTGCCGCCTCTACAGCGACATGGCGTCCCTCTTCCTCGAGCGCGCCTGAGGCCGGGCGCTCGACGCACCCGCCCCGCACGGCGGATACTGGCGCCGGGGCCGGTGATGGGACGACGCCAGCGCATCACACGTGACGAGGCCGCCCGCCGCGAGGAGGCGGGGGACGGTCCCGGCCGGGAGTCCCACCTGCTCCTCGACCTGCAGCGCGCCGCCGGCAACCGCGCCGCCACGGGCTTCCTCGCCCGGCGCACGGAACCCGGCGAGGGGTACTCGGGCGGGTACAACCCGGGGCCCGCCCCCGAGCGCGCCATCGCCGACCCGGCGAGCGGCCGCTCCATGCGGCGGCTGAAGGTCGTCGGCCTGCCGGGCTACACGAACTGGGCGATCGTGCTCATCCCCTCCGCCCCGCCGAAGGGCGGCCAGCCGATCGACATCCTCCTGCACCTGCACGGCTTCTCTCCCGGCTACGAGGGGCTCGGCCACACGGAGGGCAAGCAGCCCAACACGGACGCCGACGACATCGACCTGTACCGCATCGGCCCCCAGATGGCGGCCTCCGGCCGGCCGATGATCGGGATCCTCCCCCAGGGCAGCGAGCTGTCCGACTTCAACCCCGACGATCCGAAGAAGAACGCCAAGCAGAACGCCGCCTCCAAGGGGTTCGACGCCGACACGTACATCGCGGCCACCTTCAGCCGGCTCGCCGAGATGGGCGTCTGGCGCGACGGTGCGCCGACCCCCGGCCGGGTGGCGCTGTCGGGCCACAGCGGCGCCGACATGCCGATCGCCCAGATGGTCAGCGGGGAGATGAGCCCCTCCAAGCTCCAGGCCCTCTTCCTGTTCGACACGATGTATCCGGACGCCGGGTTCGAGAAGACGATCTGGAAGGCCATCGAGCAGCGGCTCGACCAGGACCTCACCGCGCTGACCGCGATCGACGCGTCGACCACGTCGGGACGGGACGTGGCCGAGCAGCGGATGGTGCAGTGGGTCGTCGAGAACGGCTTCCGCGTCTACAACGTCCACGGCGGCTTCTACGGCAAGTCGTCGCAGTACCTCGTCGAGCAGCGCGACGCCTGGCTGGCCAGGAACCGGCAGGTGGTCGGGACGAAGAAGTCGCGCATCCACCAGGCGATCCTCGCCAACATCCGCATCACCCCGGGCGGCGGCGGACACTGGAACATCATCTCGGCCGACGACCACCTGGAGACGGCGATCGGGATGCTGCCCCCGGGCCCGCAGGGCGCGAAGGCCACCCAGGGCGCAGGCGGCACCGTCGCGCGCCAACCCGCGCCGCCCCAGCAGGCCCCGCCGCAGCAGCCGGCGCCGCCGCCGACCCCCGCCCAGCGGGTGGAGGCCGCCGCCGAGCGGGTGCGCGTCGCGGTCCGCGCCGCCGCCGCCCCCCTCGTCGGCACCGCCGACGGCGACGACGTCGTCGGCATCCTCACCCAGCAGATCATCAACCGCCGCGCCAACACGGCCGCCCAGCTGCGGCGGCGCAACCCGACCCATCCGGCCCTGCCGCTCTACGACGTGCTCTACGGCGCGGCCGTCGTCGCCGACCTCGGCGTCATCGACGCACGCTCCACCAAGGCCGACCCCTCGGACGCGCGGCGGCGGCGGCTCTTCATGGACATCCTGGACGGCCTGGTCACCGACGTGCAGCCGCGCACCGCGGTGGAGGCGCCGGCGACGCCGCTCGACCCCGCCGTGCAGATCCCGGGCGAGCGGGCGCTGGTCCCGCGGGTGCTCCCCTTCGTCGAGCGGAGCTGGGAGGCCGTGCGCCTCGGCGTCATCACCGAGTTCGGTGGGCTGGTGGACGGCACGCGGGTCGCCCTCGCCCGCGCGAACGCCTACTTCGGCAGCCTGGTGCCGGCGGCCTTCAGGAACGTCACGACGGCCACCAGCGTGCACCCCCAGATGAACGCCGCCTTCGCGCGGGCGAACACCTTCATCGACGCCCGGCTGAACGACGCGAAGGTCCCCCAGGCGGACCGCACCACGATGGCCAACCAGATCCGGACCGCCCTCGGCCGGAACACCTGGAGCGCGAACCTGCGCGAGAACCGCAACGCCCCCCACCGCCTCTCGGACCACAGCTTCGGCGCCGCGATCGACATCGACTCGAGCCTCAACCCCAACATCGCCGACAGCGGCGCGCTCGGGCCGGTCCAGGACGTCACCGGCGACGACCCGACGGACGAGGTGACCCTGGCCCGCACCGCCGCCCAGGTCGAGAGCACGGCGCGGGAGCTCCGCGAGACCAGCGACGAGTACAAGGACGCGATGAAGGACGACGCGTCCCTCGCGCCGGTGCTGCTGCGCATCGGCAACGAGGGGCGGGCGGCGGCCACGCCCAGCGCGCTCCCCGCGCTGACCGGCACCGCGGGCGCCGACCTGGTGACCGCGGTGCTGACGGCCGCCAAGGACGCCCGCGCCACCGCGGTGCGGCGGGCGCTCTGGCCGGAGGGCACGCCGGCACCTGGCACCACCGGCGCGAAGCCGCCCCCACCGCCGGCGCCGCCCGCCCAGATCCTCGCCGCCGAGCGCCGCATCCAGCGGATCGGCGACGCCTACCGCGCATCGTGGGCCAACAAGGCGCAGGGGACGCGCGTCGGGGCGTCCAGCGTCGGGTCGAAGGGCAACGTCGCGGCACACGGCTTCATGAACCTCCCGCCGCTCCTCGTCGCCGCCCTCGCCGGCAGCGACGCGGGCAATCTGAAGTGGCTCGGCACGGGGCAGGAGGACTTCATGCACTTCGAGCTGAACCCGCGCCCGCCGCTCTTCACCGCGGGCGCGATCCCCGACCCGGCGCCGCCCGACCCGGTCCACGGGCCACCGGCGTCGTAGGGCTCGCGGGCGGCACGGCCGCCGAGCCCCCGCGTGCGCCGCCGGCCGGGGGCCCGGGCCGGGCCGTAGCATCGGCCGCAGCCCATCCACCCGGATCGCCGACGACGAGACGAGGCCGACCCCCGATATGCCCGACACCGTGGTCTTCATCCCCGCCTTCAACGAGGAGGCCAACCTGCCGGCCGTGCTCGAGGAGCTGCGCTCCGGCCTGCCGGCCGTGGACGTGCTGGTGATCGACGACGGCTCCACCGACGCCACGGCCGATGTGGCCCGGTCGTACGGCGCCGACGTGGTCTCCTTCGGCGAGAACCGCGGCCTGCGGATCGGGATCGCCACCGGCTACCGCGAGGCGATGGAGCGCGGCTACGCCATCTGCGGGCGGGTGGACGCCGACGGCCAGCACCCCGTCGCCGAGCTGGCCCGCCTGATCGCGCTGGTGCGCGCCGACGCATGCGACGTCGCGGTGGGGTCGCGGTTCGCCGCCGGCGAGGGCTACGAGGCCGACCGCTACGCGCCGAGCCCGTCGCGTCGGTTCGGCATCGGGCTGCTCCAGGGCGCGATGCGCCTGCGGCTCGGCCGCCGGTTCATGGACGCCACCAGCGGCATGGCGGCCGTCAACGCGGCGGCCATGCCGATCATGGCCCACAGGCCGCGGTCGCCAAGCGGGAGCCAGCCGGAAGCCAGGGCCCCCAGGCCACCGCCCATGATCAGCAGCGGCGCGAGCACGCCTCCCGAGGTGCCCGAGCCGAGTGCGATGGCCCAGATGACTGCCTTCACCAGCATCAGGCTCGCGGCCGGACCGGCCGTCATGTCGCCGCGCAGCAGCGAGTGGATGGCGGGATAGCCCACGCCGAGGGCGTGCGG
>DAISWG010000034.1:0-40031 GCA_036826475.1 Miltoncostaeaceae bacterium
GGGGCGCGGGTGGCCGGGTCCCGGTTCCCGCCCGCCGGGGGCGGGGGGGGGGGGGGGGCGGCCGGGCCGGGCCCCCCCCCCCCCCCCCGCCCCACCGTGACCGCCGAGGGCGGCACCGCCGGCCCGTTCCGGGTGGACCTCGACTGCGCGGTGGCCGACCGCGATGCGTGCGCCGGGGTCATCGCGGCGGTCGCGGCCGCGGACGACCCCGCGGCGTGCTCCCCTGCCGACGGCGGCGACCGCCGCCTGCAGGTGCGGGGGACGATCGACGGGGAGCCGGTCCGCGCCGTCGTGGAGCGCCGGACCGACTGCGAGATCGCGGCCTACGACGCGGCCGCGCGCGCCGCGGGGCTCTAGGCCCGCCCCGGCGGCCGGCGCGAGGCGGCACCCGCGCCGCCGCCACGGGGCGCCCGCCAGCCCCGGATGACCGCGGCGGCGGCGGGCAGCCCGTCGACCACCGCGTCTGCGGCGGCCAGGTCGTCCGGCCCGTGCACGCCGGTGGTGACGGCGACGCACCGGGCGCCGCCGGCGACGGCGCAGGCGATGTCGCGCGGCGTGTCGCCGATGACCACCACGTCGCGGTCGCCGCCGTCCCGGGCGACGGCGACCGGCACCAGCGCGTCGCGCCGGTCGTGGTCCGACCCGAACGCGCCCCGCCCGCGCGGGAACCACTCCCCCAGGCTGGCGGCCGCCATCTTGGCGTGCGCGATCGGCTCCAGGTTGCCGGTGAGCAGGGCCAGGGTGACGCCGTCGCCGCGCAGCGCCTCGAGGCCGGCCGCCGCCCCGGGCGCCACCACCGGCGGTGGGTGCAGGGGCTCCAGGGAGGGGTAGAGCTCGCACGCCCGGGTCATCCACTCCGGAAGCCCGGCGGTGATGCGGTCGTCGGGGACGTCGTGGCGCCGCAGCACCAGGCGCCCGATCTCGCGGTCCGTTCTGCCGGCGGGGCCGATCGCGGCGATGTCGTCCTCCGTGGCGGGCACCGCGAAGACCTCCGCGGCCGCCGTGGCCAGGGCCTCGGTGTGGGCGTGGGGGCGACCCATGAGGAGCGTCCCGTCGATGTCCAGCAACGCCAGCACCCAGGTCAGGATAGGGACGGCCGCCACCTGCCACACTTCGTGACGCTGACCGGTCGATGTGGAGCGGCCGCTGAGGGAACGGACGATCACCTGGCTGGGCCTCGCCGCCGTCGCGGCGATCCTGGTGGCGACCGCGGTCGCGACGGCCGCGGCGATCCGCGACGCCGATCGCGACGCCGAGCGCGATCGCGACGCCGTCGCCGGGCGCGCCGTCGGGGCGCTCGCCACCGAGGCGGAGACCGCCCGCAACACGGTCGACGACCTGCGGGCCTACTTCGAGTCGTCGTCGGACGTGACGGCGGCCGACTTCGACCGTTTCACCGCCGCGATGCTCGCGCGGGAGCCCGCCCTGGAGTCGCTCGCCTGGAGCGCCGGACCCGTGGAGGGCCCGCCCACCCCGGCGCTGACGGCCGGCGACGGCGCGGCGGACCCCCTCGGCAGCGCGGAGGCCGCGGCGGAGCTCGCCGCGGCGCGCGACCGCCAGGAGACGCGGCTCTCGGCGCCGATCGAGTCCGGCGGCGGCTCGAGCGCCGTGATGGTGGCGCCCGTGTACCGCGCCGGCGCCCGCCTCACGACCCCCGCCGAGCGCCGCGCGGCCCTGCGCGGGTTCGTGAGCGCCGTCGTCTCGATGCCGGCGCTGGCACGCGCCGCATCCGCGGACCTGCCGGCGGGCGTCGGCGTGCGCGTGGAGGACGCCGGGCCCGCGACGGCGCGGCCCGCGCAGGCGGGGATCGACATCGGGGGCCGGCACCTGGCCGTTGCCCTGGAGGGGGCGGGCGGCGCCTCGAAGGTGGTGCCCGTGTCGGTCGCGCTCGGCGGGCTGCTGCTGGCGGGGGTGGTGACGCTGCTGTTCCTGGAGTCGGCCGGGCGGGAGCGCAACGCGCGGGGCGAGCTGGCGCGCCTGCAGGTGCGGCACGACCTGATCCTGTCCTCCGCGGGCGACGGCATCGTGAGCGCGGCAGCCGACGGCCGCGCCCGCTTCGTGAACCCGGCGGCCGCGCGGATGCTGGGCCGGAGCGCCGAGTCGATCGCGGGGCGGCCGATCGTCGAGACCGGGCTGCCCTCGCCCGACGCCGCGCTCCGCGCCGGCCGCCCCGAGTCGGGTGAGGTCGACATCGCCCGCCCCGACGGCTCCATCTTCGCCGCCGAGTTCACCACCACGCCGATCGCCGAGGACGGGACGGCGGGCGCCGTCATCACGTTCCGCGACGTGAGCGCCCGCAAGCGGCTGGAGACGCAGACGCTCGAGAGCCTCGCCGCAGCGGAGCAGATGGCGGCCGTCGACCCGCTGACCGGGCTGGCGAACCACCGGACCTTCCACGAGAGGCTCGCCGCGGAGGTCGACAGGGCGAAGCGCACCGGGCGGGGCGTGGCCCTGGTGCTCATGGACCTCGACCACTTCAAGCGGGTCAACGACCAGCACGGGCACCAGACCGGCGACCGCGTGCTGGAGCACGCGGCGTCCGTGATGCGTCAGGAGACCCGCAGCGGCGAGCTGATCGCCCGTGTCGGCGGCGAGGAGTTCGCGATGCTCCTGCCCGACGCGGACGTGGACGAGGCGCTGCGCGCCGCCGAGCGCATCCGCCGCGCCATCGCCGCGACCGACTTCCCCGCCGTCGGGCGCATGACGGTGTCGGCCGGGGTGTGCGACATGACGCACGCCGAGGACGCGGCCACCCTGTACCGGCTGGCGGACGGGGCGCTCTACTGGGCGAAGCACCGCGGCCGCGACCGGGTGGTGCGCTGGACGCCGGACGCGCCGGAGCCGCTGTCGGCGCGTGACCAGGCCGACCGGCTGGACCGCCAGCAGGCGCTGGTGAGCGTGCGGCTGCTGGCACGCGTGGTCGACGCCAAGGACCCGTCGACCCGCCGCCACTCGGAGCGCGTCGGCGATCTCTGCGCGGAGATCGCCGAGGAGCTCGGCTGGAGCGCCGAGCGCGCGGCGCTGCTGCGCGAGGCGGGGCTCGTCCACGACGTCGGCAAAATCGTGGTGCCCGACGCCGTGCTGTTCGCGCCGCGGCCCCTCGAGCCGGACGAGCGGGCCGTGGTGCAGGAGCATTCCACGGTGGGAGCACGAATCGTCGACGAGGCGCTCCTCCCGGAGCAGGTCCGGTGGGTACGGTCCCACCACGAGCGCTGGGACGGCACCGGATATCCTGACGGCCTCCTGGCGGAGGACTGCCCGGAGGGCGCGCGGATCCTCGCCCTCGCCGACGCCTGGGACGTCATGACCTCGGAACGCCCCTACTCGCCCACGCGCTGCACGCCCGCCGACGCCCTGGCCGAGTGCCGCGCCTGCGCGGGCAGCCAGTTCTGGCCGCCCGCCGTCGAGGCGCTCGGGCGCGTGCGGGGAGGCGCATGAGGCCCGCGCGCCGGCTCGCGCTGGTGGCGGCCGGAGTCGCGGGCGTGTCGGTGGCCGGGCTCCTGGGCCTCGCACTCGCCCTGAGCGACGGCGGCGCCGGCGCCGGGCAACCGGCGCTGCGGGTCGTGGTCGCCGACCACTCGGCCGTCGCGACGGTGCCGGCGCGACCCGAGGCCCCCGCGCCCTCCCGCGACGAGGCGCCCCGGGCGGAGGCCGCCGATCAGGCCGCCCCGGCCACGGCCGGATCCACGGCGGACCGCCTGATGGTCGTGGCCGCGCCGCCGGGCGACCGCGCGCAGCCCGCCGCGCCGCCGATCGCCGCGCCGCCGCGCCAGCGCCCCATCGCCGAGCCCCCACCCCGTGGGGCGGCGCCGCCGGAGCCCGTGGCCGCCCCGGTGGTCCCCGTCGCGGTGGGCTCCCCCGTGCCCCCGGCCCCCCTGGTGACGGCCCCCGTCACGGAGCCGCCGGTCGCGAGCCCGCCCGTCGCCGCGCCCCCGGTGACCGAGCCGCCCGTGGAGGAACCGCCGGTCGAGGAGCCACCGGTCACGGAACCGCCGGTCAAGGAACCGCCGGTCAAGGAACCGCCCGTCAAGGAACCGCCCATCAAGGAACCGCCCATCAAGGAACCGCCCATCAAGGGACCGCCGGCGGGCGACGCGGACGCTCCCGCGACGGGCGGCTGCGCGGAGGACACGGCGCTCCGGGAGACGGGCGACACGCCGCTCGGCCCGTAGCGCGCTGCACCGGGCCCCCGGTCGTGCCGGTCACGAGGAGGGACGACCGGCCGACGCCAGGGCGGAATCCGGGTGCCGCAACCATGGACGCCCGGCCAAGGAACCCGCCGCCCCCGCCGTCGAGACTGGGGGTGCGGACGGGGTGGAGTGCACTGCCTACCGGGTCAGCTCCGTTCGTCACGGTGAGCGGCGAGGGTCGAGGGGCCGCCCCCTTCTCCTCGACCCACGTCCTCCCGCCGTCGTCGCGCCGCGGCCGCCACGAGCGCGGCGATCACGCCGCTGCCGGGGTCGGCCTCGGGGTGCCACTGCACGCCCAGGAGCCACCCCTCGCCGTCCCCCTCGACGGCCTCGGGAAGCCCGTCGCCGTCGCGCGCGGTCACCCGCAGCCCCTCCCCCACCTCGCCGACCGCCTGGTGGTGGTGGGAGACGACGCGGTGGGGGGTGCCCCCCGCCGCCTCCAGCGCACGGGAGCCCGGCGCGATGTGCACGTCGTGCTCGTTGCCGGCGAAGTGCCCGACCCGGCGGCGGTGCCCGTCGTGGCCCAGGACGTCGGGCAGGTGCTGCACCAGGGTGCCCCCGGCGGCCACGTTGATGACCTGCGCGCCACGGCAGATCCCCAGCACGGGCAGGCCGCGGGCCACCGCCTCCCGGGTCAGCGCCGACTCGACGGCGTCGCGCAGTGGCACCGGCGTCTCCGCCAGCGGGTGGGGCTCCGCGCCGTACTCGCCGGCGCCGACGTCCGCGCCGCCCACCAGGAGCAGCCCGTCGATGCGGTCCAGGACGCGGCCGGGCTCGTCGGCCAGCACGGGGTCGGGCGGGATCAGCACCGCCACGGCGCCGGCGCGCTGCACGTGCTCGATGTAGTTCATGGCGACCAGCGCCGCCGGCATGTCCCAGACGGACCACTGGGCCCGCTCGGCCGCGGCGCAGATCCCGATGAGGGGCGTGTCGGAGGGCCGCTCGATACTCGACAGGCTAGCGATCACACCTGCGCACCCGGGCGCCGGCGGCCGCACAGCACGTGAAACTCCCGGCGGTCCGATGCGAGCGAAGCGAGCCGGAGGCCCCGCTCAAGAGGGCCTCCTGACCGCCGGGATTCGACCGCGTTACGCGCGCCACTCCCTGGTGTGGAGGGGGCGCATCTCATAGGGGATCGCCCGGCCGGCGTCGTGGGCACGGACCACCCCGGTACGCCCGTACGCCGCCACCGGCGCGGCCGGGGCGGGCTCGACCACGCGGTCGATGAGGATCTCGAACGCCTCCCGGCCCGTCGCGAAGCGCCAGGCGGCGCCCGGATCGCCCGGGCAGCGGTCGGGGTGGTGGGTCCGCGCGTAGCGGCGCCACGCGCTGACCAGGTCGTCCCGGTCCGGCGTCCGCGGCGGCAGCCCCAGCACTTGAGTTGCGGCGGTCACGTTCATCGCCATCGACGGTAGGGGCGGCGCGGCGGCGGGCCACCCGCCGCGCGGATGGTCGCGGACCTGACCGGGCGGATAGCATGGGCCGACGATGATGGCGACGGGCTACACGATCGCGGGCATCCTCATCGGCACGGCCGTGCTCGTCGCGGGCGGGATCGTGGGGGCCCTGTGGTTCGCGGTGAACGCCACCCGGCCCGAGCTGCTGGAGCGCCGCCGCCGCCGCGACCCCCGCTGACGGGCGGGGCCGTGACGATTCGTCCGGTGGCTGCCCTAGCGTCCACCGGACAATGCTGCGCGAGGACACCGCCGCCCGCTACGAGCGGGGATTCCTGCGCCGCCGGCTCGTGAGCGGCGCGCGCGAGTTCGCGTTCATCTCCGCGGCCTCGCACCGCGCCATCATCCGCGAGCAGGAGCGGACGCCGGTGGCGGTCGCCGAGGACGAGCGGCGCACGTGGTGGATGTACCGCGACCGCTTCTTCTGGGAGGACGACGGCCTGGCGGCCGAGGAGGTCGAGGCCCTCGTCCACGAGCGCGACCGGCGTCTGCGGAAGCGGATCGCCCGGGCCCGCGACCTGATGGAGGCCGAGGCCGCCGCCGACGGCCCGCGCCGCGAGGCGATCCCCGAGGAGGTGCGCGTGGAGGTCTTCCGCCGCGACGGGGGCCGATGCGCGACGTGCGGCTCCGCCGAGCTGCTCCAATTCGACCACGTCATCCCCGTCGCGCTCGGCGGCTCGTCGACCGCCGCGAACCTGCAGGTGCTGTGCGCGCCCTGCAACCGCGCGAAGGGCGCCGGGCTGCGATGAGCGTCGAGGGCGCCCCCGCGGCCGGCGAGGTCCTCGCCTGGATGAGCGAGCACGGCCCGCGGCTGCGCGAGCTGATCGGCTCGGAGCAGTCGGGCGAGCGCGAGCTGGCGCCCGCCGACGACCCCACCATCCGCGCGCACCTGCGCTTCGCCGCCGAGGCCCTCCAGGCGACCGCCCCCGAGCCGCTCGCGACCCGGCTCGCGGGCTTCGCCGACGACCTGCCGGATTGGTTCACCGAGTGCCAGCCGCTGTACGAGGACCACCTCGCCGCCGGGACCGGGGCGATCGCGCTGGAGGAGCACCTCCAGTTCGGCACCCGCCCGGGGGTCGACCCGTCCCTGGACGCCGCCCTCCATTTCCGGCTGCGGATCACCGCCTGGGTCCGGATCTTCCTGCTCGGGCTCGAGCGCTGGCTGGGCCCCGCGGCCGACGGCCTGGCGGAGGAGACCCTCGAGGAGATCCGCGGGCGCAGCGGCGACCTGGGCCGCCTGATCCTGTCGTTCGGGACGGCGGCCAAGTCCGCCGCGCGGGCGGCGGCCGGGGGCCCGGTGGACATCGAGACCCAGGACGAGCTCGGGCAGGTCGCCGCGGTCCAGGGCCACGTGCGGATCATGCTCGAGGCGCTCGCCGGGGGCGGCCCGCCGGGCGACTGAGCCTCCCGCGGGCTCAGGGGAACGGCTCGCGCTGCCGATCCTCTCCACGTGGCGACGATCGCGGAGTCGACGGCGACGTACGGGCTCTCGGAGGTGATCGGGGCGCTCTCGCACGCCCTCGACCTGACCGAGGGCCAGCCGGTCGGGCACTCCCAGCGCGCCTGCATGATCGGCATGCACCTGGCGGAGCGGCTCGGCCTGCCGTCGGAGCAGCGCGCCGAGATCTTCTACGCGACGCTCCTGAAGGACGCCGGCTGCTCGACGAGCGCCGCCCGCATGGCGGAGCTGTTCCGGACGCCCGACGGACCGCTGAAGCGCGAGTTCTCGAAGGTCGACTGGACGAGCACCGCGGACTTCGTGCGGTTCGCCGCCCGCGAGGTCGCGCCCGGCGCCCCGCGGATCGTCCGCGCCTCCACGCTCCTGCGCGCACTCCGGACGCTGGCGAAGGAGGCGTCACAGCTCAACGAGGCCCGCTGCGACCGCGGGGCCCGGATCGTCGCCATGATGGGGTTCCCGCCGGCCGTGGCGGAGGCCGTCCGCGCCCTCGACGAGCACTGGGACGGCAGCGGCCGTCCCGACGGCCTGGAGGGCGAGGCGATCCCCCTGGTCTCGCGGATCGCGTGCATCGCCCAGACCATCGACGTGTTCACCACCGCCGACGGGCCGCAGGCCGCCCTCGACGTGGTCCGCGCGCGGCGCGGCACCTGGTTCGACCCGCGGCTGGCCGACGCGTTCCTGGCCACCTCGCCCGACGACCCGCTGTGGCTGCGCCTGGCGTCGGACAACGCGAACGAGGTGCTCCGCGAGCTGGAGCCGGAGGCGACGGTCGCGGTGGCCGACGAGGAGGGCCTCGACCGGGTGGCGGAGGCGTTCGCCAGCGTCATCGACGCGAAGTCGCACTTCACGCACGAGCACTCCGTGGGTGTCGCCACCTACGCCGTCGGCATCGGCGAGGAGCTCGGCTTCGACCGCGTACGGCTCCGGTGGCTTCGGCGCGGCGCGCTGCTGCACGACATCGGAAAGCTCGGCGTCTCGAACACGATCCTCGACAAGAACGGGAGGCTCACCGACGAGGAGTTCGCCGAGATCAAGCTGCACCCTCGATACACGTACGAGATCCTGAGCCGGATCTCCGCCTTCGCCGGCATCGCCGAGGACGCCGCCGCCCACCACGAGCGGCTCGATGGTCGCGGGTACCACCGCGGCGTGGGAGCCGAGCACCTGACGCTCGAGGCCCGCATCCTCGCGACGGCCGACGTCTACGAGGCGCTCACCGCCGACCGGCCCTACCGCGGGCCGATGCCGCGCGAGGCCGTCCTGGAGATCATGGAGCGCGACGCCGGGACGGCGTTCGACCCCGTCTGCCTGGAGGCGCTCCGCGCGGCCTCCGCGCTCCTCGACTCCGCGCTGTAGCCGCGCAGCGGGGGCAGCCCGCCAGTCGGGCGGGACGCCGGAGCGGCCGTCGGCGCGGGGGCGGCCGTGGGCGCCGGGGGCCGGCGCGACCCGGCGATCCGCGCCGCGAACAGCATCCCCACCACAAGGCCGGCGAGCACGTAGGTGAACACCGCCCAGGTGGTCCCCGTGTCCGAGCCGGCGAACACGCCGTGGAGCATCGCCAGCGCCCAGGCGACGATGGCCAGCCGGTGGAGCGCCCGCCAGCGCCGCTGGCCGAGCCGCGTCCGCAGCAGCGTGCTGATCCAGACGATGAGCACCACGTAGAGCCCGAGCACCCCCAGCGCGGTGGCGACCGGCCGGTAGCCGGACGCGAACGGGATCACCAGGTCGGCCAGGGACATCGCCGCGTCGGCGTCGAGGAGCAGCATCACCAGGTGCAGGCCGGTCATCAGGAGCGCCAGGTTGGTGAGCTGCCGGTGGCCGGCGGTGGTCAGCACGCGCGGCCAGGCGTCGGACGCCATGCGCAGCGACAGGGCCAGGCCGAGCGCCACGACCACCGTCAGGAGCACCATCGCGGCCATGCCCGAGCCCCGGGCGAGGATCCACTCGACGTCGGTGATGCTCACGCCGCCTCCGCCGCCGCCGGCCATCCGGCCACCGGTAGGGACGCCCCCGAGGGCGCCACCAGCAGCCCGGGCATCCCGAGGCGGGCGAGCAGGGCCGCGCCGCCCCCGGCGCCGAGCACGAACGCCGCGGTGGCCGCCACCTCGGCCCGCTCGCAGGTGCCCGCCACCGCGGTGGCCGACCAGAGGCCGGTGCCGGCGGGCGCGCCCGTCGCGGGGTCGACCAGGTGGTGGCGGCGCACACCGTCGCGCACCCAGCTCCGCCGCTCCACGCCCGATGTCGCGAGCGCGCCCCGCTCGAGCGTCACCGGCACCGTCCCATCGGGGGTGCGCACCGCGACGGTCCAGCCGGCCCGTCCCGGCGGCCGCCCGCGGACGGCCAGGTCGCCGCCGGCGCTGACGAGGACGCACCGCGCGCCGGCATCCGCCAGCCGGTCGGCCGCGGCGTCCACGGTCATGCCCTTCGCGATGCCCCCGAGGTCGAGCTCCACGCCCACCGGCACCGTCACCGCGCCCGCCGCCCGGTCGACCCGGACGCCGCGCCATCCTCCGCCGGGGGCCGTGCGGCCGGGCCCGCCGGGCGCGCCGGCCACCTCCTCCCACGTACGGTCGTAGCCGAGGCCGCGCAGCTGGACCCCGAGCGACGGATCGAACACCCCGGCGGTCGCGCGGGCCGCCGCGAGCGCCCGCTCCACGGCGTCGAGCAGCACGGGGTCGACCGGCACGGGGCGTCCCGCCGCCGCGTTGAGCCGGCTCAGCCCGGAGTCGGCCCGGAACCGGCTGAGCAGCGCCTCGCGCTCCGCGAACAGCGCCTGGACGGACGCGGCGGCGTCCGGGCCGGCGTCCCGGTCGGTCGTCACCTCCACGCGGGTCCCCATCGCCGCGAAGGACGCCCTCCTCAGGGCGGTCACGACGCCCCGCTGGTGGCGTCGGGGGTGTCCGACGGCGCGGCGGGGCCGACGACGCCGTCGGGGAGGATCCCCGAGAGCTCCTCGGGCAGGACGTCGCGGACGACGTCGCCCAGCGACGGCGACTCGTCGTCCGACGGCGAGGAGGCCGCCGGCGGCGCGGCGTCCTCGTGGCCGGCGGCCACCCGGCCCGCCGCCAGGCCGGAGAACGCGGTCAGCATCGCCAGCGTGGCCGCGATCCCCGCGGTCCGCAGGCGCCGCGCGCGTACGGCGATGCGCGCCGCGGGGGTCGTGGGATCGTCAGGCATCCCGGGCACGGTAGGACGCCCGTGTGAAGCGACGGGGAAGGCTTCCGAAGAAACGACGAAGAGCGCGACTCCCGCATCTGTCATCGTGCCCGCCGTGGCGACCGTGTACGTCACCGGGCACCGCAACCCGGACCTCGACTCCATCGCATCGGCCCTGGGCTACGCCGAGCTGCGCAACCGGCTCGACCCGGCGAACCGCTACGTCCCGGTGCGGCTGGGCGAGCTGAACGCCCAGGCCCGCTGGGCGCTGGGCCGCAGCGGCGCGGCGGAGCCCGAGCTGCTGGACCACGTGCGCCTGCGCGCCCGGGACGTGATGCGGTCCGACCACCCCGTGGCGCGCCACGGGGAATCGCTCCGCGACGTCGGCCTCGCGATGGCGAAGGGCGACGTCGACATCATCCCGATCCTCGACGACGAGGGCGCCGTCGCCGGGATCCTCACCACCCGCGACCTCGCCCGCCGCTACATCAAGGAGTCGAGCGAGCCATCGAGCTTCGCCGACCGCCCCGCGTCGGCGGACCTGATCGTCGAGGTCCTCGGCGGCACGATGGTGGTGCCGCCCACCCGCCGCCTCAACGGCCGCCTGTGGGCGGTGACGGTCGATGTGGCCACGATGGGCAGCACCATGGGCTCCAACGACATCGTCGTGGTCGGCAACCGCGCCGACGCCCAGCGCCGGGCGGTGGAGATCGGCGTCGCGCTGGTGGTGTCCCCGTACGACTCGCAGCCCGACGAGGAGGTGCTCGCCATGGCGCGCGCCGCCGGGACGGGCATCGTGCTGTCGCCGCTCGACTCGTACGTCACCGGCCGGCTCGTGTCGCTGTCGGTGCCGGTCCGCGAGGTGATGAGCCCCGACCCGCTCAGCGTCGAGCCCGACGACCTGGTGGCCGACGTGGCGGAACGCATGCGCGAGGTGCACTACAGCGCGGCGGTGGTCGTCGACGACGACGGCGCCCCCGCGGGCGTCGTGACGCGCGCCGAGCTGGTGAACCCCGCCCCCCGCCAGGTGCTGCTGGTGGACCACGCCGAGCAGGCCCAGAGCGTCCCCGGCGTGTCCGAGGCGAGCATCGTGGAGATCCTGGACCACCACCACATCGGGTCGATCGAGACCCGCTTCCCCGTGGCGGCGACCTTCGACCCGGTCGGCAGCACCGCCACCCTCGTGGTTGAGCGGTTCCGCTCCCACGGACGCGAGCCGCAGCGCCCCACCGCCACCATGCTGCTCGCGGCCATCCTCTCCGACACCGTGATCCTGAGCTCCCCGACCACCACCGAGCGCGACCGCGCGGTGGTCGCCTACCTGGAGGAGCTGCTCGCGTTCGACGCCCGGGCGTTCGGCACCGAGATGTTCGAGGCGTCATCCGCCGTGGGCGACGTGGCGGCCGAGGACATCGTGCGGCGCGACGCCAAGGAGTACGACGTGCGCAACGGGCGCCGCCTCTGCGTCGCCCAGATCGAGACCGTCGGCAGCGGGCTGCTGTCGCGCCGGGGGGAGCTGCTGGACGCCATGGAGGAGGTCCGCTCCCGCATGGACTACGTGGTCATGGCCCTGATGGTCACCGACATCGTCGAGAAGGGCACCGAGCTGCTCGCCGCCGGCGACGTCGCCACCGTGGAGCGCGCGTTCGGGGTCGCGGCGCAGGACGGGGTGATCGACCTGCCCGGCGTGATGAGCCGCAAGAAGCAGGTCGCGCCGCGGCTGCTCTCCGCCTTCTGAACGCCGGCCGGGGCCGCCGCTACTCGTAGAAGGCGAGGGTCGCCAGGACGGCGTAGAGGCCGATCAGGGCGATCCCCTCGAACTCGGTCGCCTCCCCGTCGCTGGTGACCTGCCACACGGCGATCGCCATCAGGGCGAGGGCGCCGATGTACACCGGCGAGGCGACGAACGTGAGCCGGTCGTCGAAGAACAGCGACATCAGCACGAGCGCGGGGAACAGGAACGCCGCGATCTGCGCGACCGAGTTCTTCACGACCGAGACGGCCAGGTCCGACTTGCCCTTCGCCGCGAGCACCACCCCCACGACGTGCTCCACCGCGTTGCCGGCGATCGCGACGATCACCAGGCCGATGAACGCCTTCGACAGCCCGAGCTCGCGGGCGGTCTGGTCGATCGAGGCGACGAACCACTCCGACACGAGGGCGGCGCCGAGGCCGCCGAGGGCCAGCAGCACCACCGCGACGGACATCGGCATCCCGGCGCTGCGCGGCTCCTCGAGGGCCGGCTCCCCCTCGCCGTCCGAGCGCAGGTACGAGGCGAGCCAGACGCCGTAGACGAGCAGCAGCACGATCGCCCCGACCACCGAGATCGCCACCTGGTGGCGGCTCGCGCGATCGCCGATCTGGTCGGAGACCCCGAGCACCACGATGATGAACACGGCCAGCAGCAGCAGGGTCGCCGTGTCGTTCGGCAGGCGGGTGCTGAAGCGCATGCGCTTGTCGGGCGCCACGCGGGCGCCGACGAACAGGGTCGCGCCGAGCACCAGCAGCGCGTTGGCGAACAGGGACCCGAGGATCGAGGTCTGCGCCACCACGACCTCGCCGGCGGACAGGGCGAACAGCACCACGAACAGCTCGGGCAGGTTGCCGAGCGTGGACTGGAGCACCCCGGTCACCGCGGGCCCGAAGTGCTCGCCGACCTCCTCGGTGGTGAACGAGATCACCCACGCCAGGCCCCCGAGGGCGACGACGCCGAGCATGAACACCGCCAGGTCGCTCCCGCCGGCGTAGTGCAGGACGCCGGTGGCGACCGAGACCAGGACGATCGCGACCAGGATGAGCATGCGCCGGGGTCCCAGCGCGGATGAGGCCGCGTTCACGCGGGCGAGCGTACCCGGTCGGGGCCGCCGCGGATCCTCGGACGCGGCTGCCGGTAGGGTCGCGGCCGTGGAGGACCCGCACATGCGCCGGCGGGCCGTCGCGACGATGGTGCTGTACGTGTCGGTCGTCCTGATGGGCGCCCTCGCGACCATCCCCGCCGACGACCTGGACGACGACCCCAAGGTGGCGGCCGTCATCTGGGGCTCGGCCCTCGGGCTCGCGCTCGCGCACTGGTTCGCGTTCAACGCCTCCGCCCACCTCTTCCGCGGCGAGGGGATCACCGCCGACGAGCTGCGCGAGGGCGTGTGGGAGGCCTTCGCCGCCCTCGGCGTCGCCGTGGTGGCGACGGTCCCGCTGCTGGTGCTCGGCGACACCGCCGCCGCGGCCGTCTCGCTGATCGCCCTCGCCGCCGTCGTCACCGTCGTCGCCTACGTCGCGTCCCGCCACGGCGGCCTGAGCCGCGGGCGGGCGCTCCTGCGCGGCGGCGTCACCCTGGTCCTCGCCGTGATCGTGGCGGCCCTGAAGATCCGGCTCGGCTACTGACGGCGCCCCCGTCGGGCAGACTGCACGGGACCCGGCGGCGATCAGGGGGGATGAGATGGACGTGACGGAGGCCATCCGGAAGCGGCGCGCGGTGCGCACGTACACCGACAGACCGGTCGACGACGCGACGCTGGACGGGCTGCTGCGCCTGGCGCTGCGCGCGCCCACGGGCGGCGGCCAGCAGGCGTGGAGCCTGCTGGTGGTCCGCGATCCGGAGGTGCGGACGGCGGTCGCCGAGCTCATCATCAACGGCGGCGCGAGCTACTTCGCGCTGATGCGGCCCAAGAAGGACGCGACCGACGAGGAGCACGCGGCCTGGGCGAAGGAGTACGCCGAGGGCGTGATGGGGACGTACCGGCACGTCCCGGCGTTCGTGGTGGGGCTCCTCGTCCCGCGCGGATATCCGGAGGGCTTCCCCGGCGGCTACGAGGATGACCTCATCTCCCTGGCCTTCGCGTTCGAGAACCTGATGCTGGCCGCCCGGGCCGAGGGGCTCGGCAGCGTGCCGGTCACGGCGTTCCAGCGCTGGGAGAAGGACCGGCTGCGGGACATCCTGGGCCTCCCACCGGAGGTCGACCCGGCCATCGTCTCGCCGATCGGCTACCCCGAGGCGTTCCCGACGGGCCTGGCGCCCGCCCTGAAGCGCAACTTCAAGGGCTGGAAGGCGCTGGTGCACGACGACCGCTGGGGCAACACCCGCGACTGAGCGGCCGGTTCGGCGATGACCCCCGACCCGAAGCGCGTGCTGGACGCCGGCGAGGTGCGCGAGCGCCTCGCCGGCGGGCTGCCCGGATGGAGCCTCGACGACGACGGCATCCACCGGACCATCCGCACCGCCGGATGGAAGGCGAGCCTGATGGTGACCACCACCATCGGCCACCTGGCGGAGGTCGCCTGGCACCATCCCGACCTGCGGGTGTCGTGGGGCGAGGTGGAGGTCACGCTGATCAGCCACGACGTCGGCGGCGTCACGGAGCGCGACCTGGCGCTCGCGACGCGGATCGACGAGGTGGTGGGCTGGCGCCCCGGCGACGAGGACGGCCCCTTCACGGGCACGCCGGACGACCCGAGGTTCGCCTACCTGCCGCCCCCGGGGGACTGAGCGAGGAACGTCCGCAGCAGGGCCTCGCCGTGCTCGGTGAGGATCGACTCCGGGTGGAACTGGACGCCCACGACGGGGTGCACGCGGTGACGCAGGGCCATGATCTCCCCCTCCTCGCTCCAGGCGGTGGGCACGAGGTCGTCCGGCAGCCCCTCGGGCGACACCACCAGCGAGTGGTAGCGGGTGGCGTGGAGCGGATCGGGGAGGCCGGTGAACACGCCGGTGCCGTCATGGGCGATCGGCGAGGCCTTGCCGTGCATCGGCCGCGTCGCCCGCACCACGCGGCCGCCGTACGCCGCCCCGATGCACTGGTGCCCCAGGCACACCCCGAGCACCGGCACCCGCGCGCCGAGCGCACGGATGAGCGGCACCGACACGCCGGCCTCGGCGGGGCCGCACGGCCCGGGCGACACGACCAGATGGGTGGGGGCGAGCGCGGCGACGTCGGCGACCGCCACCTCGTCGCTGCGCACCACCTGCGTCGGGTGGCCCAGCACCCGGACGTAGCGCGCCAGGTTGTGCACGAACGAGTCGCGGTTGTCGATCAGGACCACCGTCACGGCGAGAGCGCCCGCGTCAGCGCCCGCGCCTTCGCGAGCGTCTCCTCGTACTCGGCGGCGGGGTCGGAGTCGGCGACGATGCCCCCGCCCGCGCCCCACGTGGCCTCCCGGCCGCGGATCGCGAAGGTCCGGATGGCGATGCTCGTGTCCAGGGCGCCGTCCCACCCCACCAGCCCGATCGCCCCGCAGTACGGGCCCCGGCGCGTGGGCTCCAGCTCCGCGATGACCTCCATCGCCCGGATCTTCGGCGCCCCGGTGATCGAGCCGCCCGGGAAGCACGCCGCGAGCAGGTCGACGGCGCCCGCGCCGGGACGCAGCTCGCCCGTGACCGACGACACCAGGTGCATCACGGTGGCGAAGCGCTCGACGCCGCACAGCTCCGGCACCCGGACGCTCGCGTCCTCGCAGACGCGCGACAGGTCGTTGCGCAGCAGGTCGACGATCATCACGTTCTCCGCGCGGTCCTTCGCGCTGCGGGCGAGCTCGGCCGCCAGGGCCTCGTCCTCTGCCGGGGCGGCGCCGCGCGGCCGGGTGCCCTTGATGGGACGCGTCTCCACGCGGCGGCCGTCGAGGCGCAGGAACCGCTCCGGCGACGAGGACGCGACGACGTCGTCGCCGTCCTTCACGTACGCCGCGAAGGGGGCCGGGTTGCCGTGGGCGAGGCGCCGGAACAGGCCGAAGGGCGTGAGGCCCTCCGGCAGGGTGGCCCGGAAGCGCTGGGACAGGTTCGCCTGGAAGACGTCGCCGGCCAGGATCAGGTCGATCACCCGGCGGACGGCGTCCTCGTAGGCCCCCCGGGTGAAGTTGGACGTGATCTCCGGCGCCGCGGCGGGCACCGGCGGCGGACCGAGGGGGCGCACGCCGGAGAGCCGCCGGGCGGCGTGCTCCAGCCGGGCGGTGGCGCGGGCGGCGCGCGCCGCGGGATCGGTCTCCGGCAGACCACTCGACACGATCCAGGCCCGGCGGGCGGCGTTGTCGAGGGCGACGACCACGTCGCAGAGCAGCAGCGCCATCTCGGGCAGGTCCAGGTCGCCGGCGGGCGGACGTGGCACGGGCTCCAGGTGGCGCCCCATCTCGTATCCGAGCCAGCCCACGGCGCCCCCGGCGAAGGGGACGCCCGCCGGCGCCGGCGCGGCGTGTTGCGCGATCGTCTCGCGCAGCACCTCCCACGGCCCGCCGGGCAGCGCCCGGCCGTCCCGCTCGGCCACCCCGTCGCGGCAGCGCAGCACCCCGAACGGCTCGAGGGCGAGCAGCGAGCGGCGGCCGCGGGCGTCGGCGGTCCCGCCGTGGAGCAGGGCCACCTGCGGGTCGCCCGCCACGGCGCCGAGCAGCGCGAGCGGGTCGGCGTAGGGGATCTCGCGGACGAGGGGCGCGGCCGCCGGCACGCGCCCATCATGCCCTGGGCGGCCGGGAGGGGCGCGGCGGCCCCTCCCGGCGGAGGCGCGTCAGTCCACGCGGTAGAGCGTGACCGTGCCGCTGACCTCGTTGGCCACCAGCACCATCGGGGTGTTCGACGGGCTGTCGCCGCGCGGCACGAAGTGGATGACCTCGGGGCCCGAGTCGGGGCCCGGCTCCGCGCTGGTGTAGTCGCGGCGGTTGGTCCACGAGATCAGGGACGGCGCGTCCGGCCGGGTCACGTCGAACGTCACGACGCCGCCCTGGCGCTCCAGGCCCACGAAGGCATAGGTGCGCCCGCTGACCTTCCCGACCGCCACGCCCTCGGGCTCCGGTCCCTTGTTGTCGCTGCGGCCGTCGAACGTGTTGTCGCTGTTCGACACGTTGAAGTAGGTGCCCGCGAGCGGGCCGAGGTCGGCCACGATCGTCCGCTCGATCGCGTCACCGCTGTCCCACATCTGCCGCCCGGACGTCGTCCAGATCGACGCCGACCGGCCGCCGAACGTGTAGATGGCGCGCCGCACGCCGCCGGCATCCACGCCGTCGGTCAGGGAGATGTTGAGCCGGCCCAGGTTGGCGTTGTCGCGGAGGGTCGCGCTGTCGTGGCCGGGGATCGCGAGCGTCGCGTTGGTGCTGTTGCCGCGCAGGCGCCCCTCGTCGGTGAAGCCCGGCCAGTCCGCCCGGGAGTCGCCCTCGTTGGCCGTGATCAGCAGGTCCTGGCCGCTCACCCGGAAGGCGGCGATGGCGTCGGGCATGTACCAGCCGCGCACCGGCCAGCTGCGGATGTTCACCCTGCCGTCCTGGTCGCTCGCGTCCAGTCCGTTGCCCGGGACGGAATGGTCCTTCCAGCCGAGCGCCCGGATCGACGTGACGCGGGCCGTGTCCAGGTCGATGCGCGCGAGCGCGCTCGCCTCCTGGAGGGTCACCGTGGCGGTGCGGCCGTCCTCGTCGAGTGCGATGTACTCGGGCTCCAGGTCCTGCGCGACGGACGCGCCGGGGCCGTTCAGCCGGAGCCCCTCCGGCAGCTCGGAGTGGCGGGGGCCGCCGGCGTTGAAGTCGGCGAAGCCGACCGTCCGCACGTGGGGCGAGCCGATCGTGGTGGAGACGATCGAGACGGACCCGACCGGGTCCACGCCCTGCCCGTTGTAGCCGGAGGGCTCGCCCTCGTTGGCGACCAGCACGAAGCGCCCGTCGTCGGTGAACGTGAGCATGTCCGGCAGGGCCCCCACCGGCACGGTCGCGAGGATGTCGCCGGCCCGGTTCATGAACACCACGGCGCCGGGGTCGGTCTTCGGCGACGCCTCGACTGCGACGGCGACCAGGTCGCCGTGGACGTCCACGCTGTTCGGCCCGCCCGGCAGGGGCACCCGCCTCAGGAGCGCAGGGGCCGCGGGGTCGGACACGTCGACGACGTCCAGCGTGCTCCCGGTGCTGTTGGTCACGTACATGCGGCCCTTGGACAGCGCGGCGGTCTCCCCCGCCGTCACGGACCCGGAGCCGTCGGCGAGCCCCGTGTCGTACGTTCCGACCGGCGTGAGCCCGATCGGGCGCGGCGGCGGCGCACTCCCGGCGGTCGCCACCACCACGCCCGACCCCACGGCGGCGGTCGCCGCCGCAACGCACGCCAGCACCCGGTTGCCCCGCTTCGGCATACACCCTCCCGTCATCGCGACCTCGGACGGAGGCGAGGGTAGAACGCGGGTGCGTTACGCCGCGGTGACCGGACGGTGACCGCGTGCGACAAGGTCAGTCGTCGTCGTCCCCGCCGCGGCCGCGTCCCCGGCCGCGCCCGCTGGAGTCGTCGGCGGAGTCGTCGCCGCCGCGGCTCGCATGGTCGTCGGTCTCGACGACCGTCCGGGCGGTGGTCGCCGGGGCGGTGGTCGCGGTGCGCGCGGCGGCGGTCGCGGTGCCCCGCGGGGCGGTCGTCGCCGCCCCCGGGGCGGTGGTACCGGTCAGCGTCGGGTCGCCCTGGTTGAGGCGGCCCAGCCGGTCCTCACCCGTCGCGTCGAGCAGGGTGAGGTTCGCCAGCACGGCGACGGCCGCCACCGCGACGACCGCGGCGGCGACGAGCACCGCCCTGCGCCAGCCCCCGGGCGGCGTCACGCCGCCGCCCGCTCCAGATCGCGTGTCCGCGGCTCGTCCACCCGCGCAGTGTGACGTCCCGCGACCGCCTTCGCCGTCGCCGCCCGTCGCGCCGTGACCGCCCGCCAGCCCGTGAGGGCGGCGACGGCCGCGACGGCCCCGCCGTAGAGCATCTGCGCGGGGAGGGCGCCGGTGTCGGTGCCGCTCAGGATCCCGTGGGCGGCCCCGCCCAGGAACACGGCGTACGTGCCCCAGTGCAGACGCCGCCAGGTCCGCACGCCGATCCTGGACCGGAACCGGAACGACAGGTGGACCAGCAGGGCGAGCTCGGCGACGGCGACGCCGATGCCGGTGGCGACCGGCCGGTAGTCGATGAGGCCGGGGACGACGAGCGCGGCCGGCGACACGTCGATGGTGGCGTCGAAGAGGAGCGCGCCGCCGTGGACGGCGATGGCGATCAGGCCGAGGAACGACAGGTGGCGGTGCAGGTCGACCATGCCGGCGCCCTTCAGCGGCCCCACCGCAACGCGCGTGCGGACCAGCAGCCCCGCGACCATCGCACCGGCGATGAGGGCGAAGGCGGTGAACCCCGTGGCGCGCGAGATGACCCAGGGCAGCATCTCCGGGGTCATGCGGATCCTCCCGCCGTCGTCGCGGCCATCACGAGCCGCCGCTCTGGACGACCGGCGGCGCCGCGGCCGGGGCGACCGCCACCGGAGCGGGCGCGGCGACGGGCGCCGCCACCGGGGTGGCGGCGACGGAGGCGGACGCCGAGGGGGCGGCCGCCTCGAGCGCCCGCAGGTGCGCCTCGGCGGCCTCCAGTCGCTTCAGCGCGGCCCGCTCGCGGGCGAGCAGGGCCGCCTCCCGGGACGGGGCGGACGCCGCCGCGGTGGTCGCGGACGCGGGGGCGGGATCGCCGCCACCGCCGCCGCCGGGGAACGGGTGGGCGGCGATCACGGCGACCACCACCGCGGTGCCGCCGGCGACGACCGCGGTCACCGCCCGCCTGAGGCCGTGGGCGTCCATCAGTCGTCGTCACCGCCGCGGCCGCGGCCGCGCCCGTGGCCGCCGTCGTCACCGCCGTGGTCGTCGCCGTCGTCGGTGTACGCGCCCGTCACCGGGTCACGGTCGCCGTGCCCCTGGTCGAACGTGCCGTCGTCGTCGCCGGAGCCGGACGCGGCGGCGGTGCGCCCGACGGTCGTCGTCACGGCGACCGGGGCCGCCGGGGCCATCGGCGCCACCGCCGCGGTGCGGGCCATCGCCCGCTCGGCGGCGCGCTCGGCCCGGCGCACCGCCGCCAGCCGCTCCTCCGGCGTCGGCCCGGGGGTGGCGGCGGTGGTCGTAAGCGCCGGAATCGAGCCGACCGGGTCCCCGCCGTCCCCGCCGCCGCCGGTGGCGGCACCGCTGAGCCCGACCACGCCCGCCACCCCCGCCAGGCCGGCCACGCCGGCCACGATCAATCCCTTCATCGTCTCCCCCAATGTCGTCCTGACGGTCCTCCCGGACGGTAGGCGGGGGGCGATCAGGGATCGCCCGGGGGATCCCCAAGGCTCGCCCCGGCTTCGGTAAAGGAACGGTAGGACGCCGTGCGCCGGCGGCCGGAGGGGTCATGATGCGGCCATGCGCCTGCTGGTGGTCGAGGACGACGACGGCATCGCCGAGCCGCTCGTCGCGGGCCTCCGGCGGGAGGGCTTCGACGTGGAGCGCGTCGCCACGGGCGGGGCGGCCCTGGACGCGCTGGAGCCCGACCTGGTGCTGCTGGACCTGCGTCTGCCCGACATGGACGGCTACGCCGTGGCCCGCGAGATGCGCGCACGCTCGCGCGTCCCGATCATCATGGTCACGGCGAAGGGCGAGGAGGTCGACCGCGTGATCGGCCTGGAGCTGGGCGCCGACGACTACGTGGTGAAGCCGTTCGGCCTGCGTGAGCTGGTCGCGCGCATCAACGCGGTCATGCGACGGGTCGGCGGGGCGCCCGAGCCCGACCCGGTCACGGTGGTCGGGCCCCTGTCGATCGACCGGCGGCGGCGGTCGGTGACGCTCGGCGGCGAGGAGCTGGCGCTGACGCCGAAGGAGTACGGCGTGCTGGTGGCCCTGGCGGCCGACCCCGGCGCGGCGGTCGAGCGGCGCACGCTGCTGGAGGAGGTGTGGGGGACGCGCTGGTACGGGCCGTCCAAGACCATCGACGTCCACGTGTCGGCCCTGCGCCGCAAGCTCGGCGACCCCGGCTGGATCGAGACCGTCCGCGGGGTCGGGTTCCGGCTCCGCTCGCCGTGACCCGGCGGCTCGTCGCCACCTACCTCCTCCTGGCGTTCGTGGTGCTGGTGGCGCTGGAGGTGCCCCTCGGGATCGTGAACGCGCGCAACCAGCGCCGCGACCTCCAGGTACGGGTGGAGCGCGACGCGGTGGCGCTCGCGGGCCTCGTGGAGGACCGCCTTCAGCACGGGGCCGGCCCGGGCGACCCGACGCTCGACGCCATCCTGGACCGCTACGCCGCCGCGACCGACGCCCGCGTGGTGGTGGTCGGGGCCGGCGGGCGGCTCCTGGCCGACTCCGACACGGCCCGCGAGCTGGGGCGCGACTTCTCGACCCGCCCGGAGATCGCGACCGCCCTCGGCGGGGGCGTCGCCACCGGCACGCGGCGGTCCGAGACGCTCGGCCAGACGCTGCTCTACGTGGCCGTGCCGGTGGCCTCGGGCGGCCGCGTGTACGGGGCGGTGCGGGCGAGCGTCCCCACCTCCCGCGTCGACGCGCTGGTGCTCCGCTACTGGCTGGTGCTCGGATCCATCGCGCTGCTGGTGCTGGCGGTGGTGGCGCTGGCGGGGATGTGGCTCGCCCGCTGGGTGAGCCGCCCCCTCACCGAGCTCCGCGACGCCACGCGCGCGGCGGAGGGGGGCGACCTGACGGTGCGCGCCGACGCGTCGAGCGGGCCGGAGGAGGTGCGCGAGGTCGCACACGCCTTCAACGACATGGTCGCCCGGCTGGGTGTGCTGGTCGGCACCCAGGAGCAGTTCGTGGCCGACGCCTCCCACCAGCTGCGGAGCCCCCTCACCGCCCTGCGCCTGCGGATCGAGAACCTGCGCTACGACGCCGAGCCGGCCGCCGAGGCTGACCTGGACGGCGCCCTGGAGGAGGTGGAGCGGCTGTCGCGGCTCGTCAACGGCCTGCTGGCGCTGGCGCGGGCCGACCGGCGCGCCCCGGGCCGGGCGGTGCGGGAGGTGGCGCCGCTACTGGAGGCCCGCGGCGAGGCGTGGGGGGCCGCGGCGGCGGAGGCGGGCGTGACGCTGGAGGTGTCGGCGCCGCCCGGGATCCGCTGCGAGCTGGCCGAGGGGGCGCTTGAGCAGGTGCTCGACAACCTGCTGGCCAACGCGATCGAGGCCGCCCCGCCCGGCACGTCGGTGGCGCTCGCCGCGGCCGCCGACGGCGCCGCCGTCGACATCTCGGTGGCCGACGCCGGCCCGGGGATGGACGCCGAGTCGCGCGAGCACGCCTTCGACCGCTTCTGGCGGGGGCGGGACGACCGCCACGGCTCGGGACTGGGGCTCGCCATCGTGAAGCGGCTGGTGGAGGCCGACGGCGGCACGGTCCGGCTCGAGGAGGCGGCGGGCGGGGGGCTGCGGGCGGTGGTCCGGATCCCCGCGACCGCCCGGCGCTCCCCGGTGACGGTGGCGCGCGACCGTCCCCCGTCGGGATAGGTTCCCGGCGATGGCCTCCGACGACGACGCCCGGGAGCACGCCTACCGCGATGGCGCCGACTACCTCGCGGACCGCGCCGCGGGCCTGTTCGCGTCGGTCCAGGACGGCACCCCGTCGGCGGTCGAGTGGCTGCGGCGATGGGACGCGCCGCCCACGCCGGAGGGGGCGCGGATGGCCCTGGCCCGCGCCCACGGGTTCCCGAGCTGGGCGGCGATGGAGTCGCCGGCGACGCCGGTCGTCGACCCGGACGACCCGTTCGTGCGGGCCTTCCACGCGATCGAGAACCGGCGCCCCGACGTGCTGGGGGAGCTCATCACCGCCTCGCCCGCGCTGGTGTCGGTGCGGGGGACCAACGGAAACCACCTGCTCGGCATCGCCACCGCCCAGGGCGACCCGCGCGCGGTGGGCCTGCTGCTGGCGGCGGGAGCCGATCCGGGCCGGGGGAACGTCCACGGCTGGGCGCCCCTGCACCAGGCGGCGTACATGGGCCGTCCGGACCTGGCCGGGATGCTGCTGGCCGCGGGCGCCCCGCCCGGCGCGTCCGCCCGCGGCGACGGCGGCACCCCGCTGGTGATGGCCCTGTTCTGGGGCCACCCGGTGCCGTCCGCGCTGGTCGACGAGGTGGGGCTGGCGCCCGGCACCCTGCGCGCGGCGGCGGGCCTCGGGCTGACCGGGCTGATCCGCGAGCTGGAGGGCACCCCCGCCGCGGTGGCCGGTCGCGGCTTCTACCGCCCGCACGGCGGCTTCCCGGCGTGGCGTCCCACCGACGACCCCGCCGAGGCGCGCGACGAGGCCGTCGCGTGGGCAGCGCGGTCCGACCAGCCCGACGCGATCGAGACGCTCGTGGCGCTCGGCGCCGACCCATCCCGCGACGTCTACCGCGGAACCCCGCTCGCGTGGGCGGCCGCGCTGGGCCGGATGGCCGCGCTGCGGCGGCTGCTCGACCTCGGCGTCGACCCCTCGGGCCCGACCACGTTCGGCGGACCCGACCACGGCGAGGGCGTCACGCCCCTGCACCTCGCCGCGAGCGACGGCCAGACCGGCGCGATCGCCGCGCTGCTGGAGGCGGGCGCCGACCCGTCGGCGCGCGACGGCCGCCACGGCGGCACCCCCGCCGACTGGGCGCGCCACGCCCACCAGGCCGACGCCGGGCGGCTGCTGGACGGTCGGTAGGCGGACCCTCCAGCCGCGTCCCGCGAGGAGGATCTCATCCCGTCTGTCGATTCCGGCCACCCTGCGGCGTCGTCCCGGGTGACGCCGCACCTCCGCGGCCCCACACGAGACGAGGAGGACCCATGTCCCGCTACCTGCTCCTGATGTACCAGCCCGCCGACGGCACCGGCGCGCCCGCCGACCAGGACGCGTGGGCCGCGGCCCAGGCCCGCTGGCAGGGCTATCTGAAGGACCTCACCGACACCGGGATGCTCGTGGCCAACGAGGGCCTCTCCGGGACGGACGCGGCCACCACCGTCCGCGTCCGCGGCGGGGCGGCGGAGGTCACGGACGGCCCGTTCGCCGAGACGAAGGAGTACCTCGCCGGCTTCTTCCTGATCGACGCCCCCGACCTGGACGTCGCCCTGGCGTGGGCGGCGCGCATCCCCAGCGCCGAGTACGGCTCGGTCGAGGTGCGACCCGTCTGGGGGCCGGGCGGGTCGTGACGGCACCGGCGGCCGCCGTCGAGCGCGTCTTCCGCGAGGAGCGCGGCGCGGTGCTGGCCACGCTCGTCCGGCGCGTCGGCGACTTCGGCCTGGCCGAGGACGCCGTGCAGGACGCGTTCGCGGCCGCCGCGGCGGCGTGGCCCGCCGACGGCGTGCCGGCGAACCCCGCCGCCTGGATCACGACGACGGCGCAGCGCAAGGCGATCGACCGGCTGCGGCGCGAGCGCGCCGCGGCCGGCCGGGCCGGGCGGCTGGCCGAGCTGGTGCGCCTGGAGGCCCAGGGGCACCCCGACGAGGAGGAGGCGTCGATGATCCGCGACGACCGCCTGCGGCTGATCTTCACGTGCTGCCACCCCGCGCTGGCCCGGCCCGCCCGGGTGGCGCTGACGCTGCGCTCGCTCGGCGGGCTCACCACCGCCGAGATCGCGCGGGCCTTCCTGGTGGCGGAGCCGGCGGTCGCCCAGCGGATCGTGCGCGCCAAGCGCAAGATCGCCGAGGCCGGCATCCCCTATCGCGTCCCGCCCGACGAGGAGCTGCCGGACCGGACCGCCGCCGTGCTCCAGGTGCTCTACCTGGTGTTCAACGAGGGCTATGGCGCCACCGCCGGCGACGACCTGGTGCGCGAGGGGCTGTGCGACGAGGCGATCCGGCTGGGGCGCATGGTGTGCGAGCTCATGCCCCGCGACGCCGAGGCGCGCGGGCTGCTGGCGCTGATGCTGCTGCACGACGCCCGGCGCGCCGCCCGCCGCGACGCCGCCGGCCGCTTCGTGCCCCTCGACCGCCAGGACCGCGACCGCTGGGATCGCGCCCGCGTCGAGGAGGGGCTCGTCGCGCTCGACGCCGCCATGGCGCTGCGCCGACCCGGGCCGTTCCAGGTGCAGGCGGCGATCGCGGCGCTCCACGTCGACGCCCCGTCGGAGGAGGCGGTCGACTGGGCCGCGATCGCCGAGCTCTACGCCGCGCTCGGCCGCCTGGCGCCGTCGCCCGTGGTGGAGCTGAACCGCGCGGTGGCGGTCGGTTTCGCGGAGGGCCCGGAGGCGGGGCTCGCGCTGGTCGTCCCCCTCCTCGGCGAGCCGCGCCTGGCGGGGTACCCGCCGCTGCACGCCGCCCACGCCGACCTGCTGCGCCGCACGGGCGACCGCGACGGCGCGCGGGACGCCTACGACCGGGCGATCGCGCTGGGCGGCAACGACGTCGATCTGGCCGAGCTGACGCGGCGGCGCGACGCGCTGGGGGGCTGAGGGCGCCGCTGGACGCCCGCCGCCGGGGCGGTGGAGACTCCGGGCCATGGCGGACCCGGTCGGGCTGCTCGTGGTGCACGGCATCGGCTCGCAGCGCCGGGGCCGGTCGCTGGAGGGGCTGCTCGAGGGCCTGCGCCTGGCCTACGGCGACGCGCTCGCGGTCACCCCCCTCGCGGAGGACCAGGCCCGCGTGGAGGGGATCGGCCCCGCCCCGGTCCACGCGGTGGAGGTCTGGTGGGCCGACCTGCTGGAGGGCGAGCCGGTGGAGGGCACGTTCGACTTCGACCGCGTGTACGAGGTCGTCTGGTTCCCCGGGCTCAACCGGCGGGCCGGGTACCTGCCGCCGGAGGTGTGCCCACGGGGCCGCGTCGCGCGCTGGACGGTGGTCCTCGCGCCGCTGAGCGCCCTGCTCTACGCCACCTACAACGGCGCCCGCATGCTGGCGTCGGGCTGGACGGGCGCGGCGCGCGCCCGCCGCGGAGCGCCGGCCACGTCGGACCACGTCCGGACCCCCCTCGACGACGTCATGGACCAGGTCGCGGCCGACGTCTTCAACTACGCGTACGGGCTGCGCGACGCGTTCCCCGGCGGCTCCGATCGCACCGAGGCCCTCGTGGCCCGGGTGGCGGAGATCCGGCAGCGGTTCGAGCGCGCCGCCGCCACCGCCGTCGCGGCGGGGTGCCGCGAGATCCAGGTGGTGGCGCACAGCCTGGGCACCGTCATCGCGTTCACGTCCATGTGCGCCCGCCCCGGCGCGGCGCCCGCCGGCGACCCGCCCGCCCGCCTGACGCGGCTCTACACGATCGGCAGCCCGCTGGAGAAGTTCCGCTTCTTCTGGACGCGGCTGCTGGAGGACTGCGGCGGCGGCCCCGCGATCGCGTGCGACGGCCGCGCCGTGGCCGTCGCCGCCGGCGACCCGCCGATGCGGTGGGACAACTTCGCCAGCCGCCTCGACCTCGTGTCGGGCCGCCTGCGCGCCTTCCCCGGCTGGCCGGTGCCCCGGAACCACGGCGTCCCCGGGCTCGGCGGGCTCATGCGCTCGCACACCGCCTACAACGGCAACGCGGCGTTCCTGGGGGCGCTGGGGCAGGGCCTGGGCGGCGCCGCGCCGCAGGTGCGCCAGCCACGCGGCGAGCGGATCCGGCGGGCGGCGTGGGCGATGCTCCAGAACCTGGCGCTGCCGCTCGCGGTGCTGGTGCTGGCCGCGATCGGCCTGGCGCTGATGGTGACGCTCGGCTGGCTCATCGGCTGGATCGCCGGGCGGCCGCTCGCGTGGCTCGGCTGGGACGACGCCGCGCGCTGGGTGGCCGACGGGTTCGCGATCCTCGTGGTGGCGTCCCTGGCGATCCAGGTGCTCGCGGGCCGCATCCGCGCCCGCGAGCTCCACGCCCGCTTCTGGGCCGGCACCGCGCCGGGGCCCGTCAGTCGCTGAAGTCCTCGTCGCGCTCGAGCGTGATGTGGCGGTACCAGTCGCCCTCGGCGAGCACGGTCAGCGACACGTGCGGGTCGTCGCGCAGGAAGCCCAGGCGGCGCCGCGTCGCGTCCATGTCGAGCAGCACCCGGCCGTCGTCCCAGTCGTACCAGGTGGCCGCCGTGTGGGGCGTGCCGTCGGGGCGAATCGACGCGACGACCGCCGCTAGCCTTCCCGGGTGGCCAGGCGACGCAGACGGGAGGGCGGCACCCCCGCGCTGGAGGCCCTGGCGGCCGCCGGCGTCCCCCACGCGGTCCGCCCCTACGACCACGACGCGGCCGCGAGCGCCGAGCTCGGCTACGGCGAGGAGGCCGCCCGCGCGCTCGGGGCCGATCCCGCGCGGGTGTTCAAGACGCTGGTGGCGTCGGCCGGCGACGACCATGTACTGGCGGTGGTGCCCGTGGCCACGCGACTCGATCTGAAGGCGCTCGCCCGCGCCGCCGGCGCGAAGCGCGCCGCCATGGCCGAGCCGGCCGACGCCGAGCGCCTGACCGGCTCGGTCGTCGGCGGGATCTCGCCGCTCGGCGGCCGCACGCGGCTGCCCGTGTTCCTGGACGACTCGGCCATGCGGCAGCCGGCCATCCTGGTCTCGGCGGGGCGGCGCGGACTGGACGTGGAGCTCGCGCCGGACGACCTGCTCCGGGTGACCGGCGGCGCGGCGGCGCCGATCGCCCGGTGAGGGGAGCTCCCGACCTGGTGGTCGTCGGCGCCGGGGTGGTGGGCATGGCGGCCGCCCTGGCGGCGCGCGACCGCGGCGCGTCGGTGGTGGTGCTCGACGACGGGCCGCCCGGCGCCGCCGGCTCCGCGGGGCCGGGGCGGATCTTCCGCCACATCCATGCGCGCCCCGAGCTGGTGGCGCTCGCGATCCGCTCCCGGCTGGCGTGGGATGTGCTGTCGGAGCGCGTCGGCCGCCCGCTCGTGGACGGCCGGGGCACCCTCCTGGTGGGCGGCGCGGTCGACGACGCCGCCGCGCGCCGGCCCGCCGCGGGCGTGCCGCACGCCCGCCTCGGGCCCGCCGACCTGCCCGCCCCGCTCGCGCCCGCCGGCCCCGGCCTGCTGGACCCGGGCGGTGGCACCATCGACGCCGCCGCCGCCATCGCGGGGCTCGCCGCCGAGCTGGGGCCCGCCATCCGGCGGGTGGCCGTCCGCGCCGTCCGGGCCGAGGGCGACGCCGTCGCCGCCGACACCGCCGACGGCCCGGTGACCGCGGCGCGGCTGCTGGCCTGCCCCGGCGCCCGCGCGGGCGCGCTGGCTCCCGGTCCCGCCGCCGGGCCCCCGATGCGCGTGCGCCGCCACCTGCGGGTCGCGTTCCGCGTCCCCGGCGCGGGCGGCCTGCCGTGCCTGCTGGAGCGCTCCGGCGCCCACGGGCCCGGCGTCACGAGCTATGGCACGGCCCTGCCCGGCGGCCTCGTGGCCCTGGGCACCCACGCCGCCGACGACCTGCCCGAGGCGGAGTCGATCGCCGTGACCCGCGCGTGGGCGTCGGCGGCGCTCCCCGGCCTGGACCCCGCGCCCGCCGGGCTGCTGGCGTGCGACAGCGTGCAGCTGGGCGACGACCCCGACGCGTTCGCGCTCACCGGCGACGGCCCCGCCGCCGTGTTCACCGGTGGCAACCTGTTCAAGCACGCCCCCTCCCTGGGCCCGATGCTGGCCGAGGCGATGCTCGAGGGACGCCGCGACCCCCTGCTCGCGCCCGGCCAGTGAACGACGCCGCCATCGTCACCGAGCTCTGGCGGCACCCGGTGAAGTCGCTGCGGGGCGAGCGGCTGGACGAGGCCGAGGTCACCGCGGAGGGCCCCCACGGCGACCGCGGCTGGGGGATCCGCGACGCGGCCACCGGCCGCATCCTGACCGGGCGGCGGGAGCCGCGGCTGCTGCTGGCGGCGGCCCGGCTCGGCGACGGCGGCGAGCCGGTGATCACCCTCCCGGACGGCGCCGTGCTGGACGGGGCGGGGCGGGCGACCGACGCCGCCCTGGCCGCATGGCTCGGCCGCGACGTGGCCCTGGTGCCGGCGGCGGGCGCCCCGGGCGGCCGGGCCGAGGCGTTCACCGACGCCACCGACGACGCGAGCGCCCCGTTCGAGTTCACGATGCCCGCGGGGCGGTTCGTCGACCAGCTCCCGCTCCTGCTGGTGACCGCCGACAGCCTGCGCGCCGGCCGCGCGCTGCACGAGGGGGCGTGGGACGTGCGCCGCTTCCGGCCCAACGTGCTGCTGGAGGGCGGGGGCGACGCCTGGACCGAGGACGGCTGGGTCGGCCGCGACGTCGCCGTGGGCGGGGTGCGCCTGCGGGTGGAGGCGCCGTGCCCGCGCTGCACGATGATCACGCGGCCGCAGCCGGGCCTGGACGCCGACGTGGAGATGTTCCGGACCGTCGCGCGCCACCACGGCGCGGCGTTCGGCGTGCTCGCGCGGGTGGTCACGCCGGGGACGGTTCGCGTCGGGGACGCCGTCCGGGTCGGGGGCTGACGCCGGCCAGCGCGATGCCGGCGCCGATCAGGGCCGTGGCGACGGCGAACGTCGCGCGCATCCCGGCGACCGCGAACACGGTGCCCATGACCGAGGCCCCGGTCACCAGGCCGATGTTCCGCGACAGGTTGAGCATCCCCGAGGTGACGCCGCGGAGACCGCCGGGGGCGCCCGCCATGACGGCGGTGTTGTTCGCCGTCTGGAACAGCGCGTAGCCGAGGGTGACGACCACGATCGGCCCCAGGTAGCCGGCCACGCCGAAGCGCGCCGGCAGCAGCGCCAGCAGGAGCGTCCCCGCGGCCATGCCCGCCAGACCGGCCAGCGTCACGGGCCGCGCACCGAGCCGGTCGGCGATCCGCCCCGCCGGCACGCCGGAGACCGCCACCACCGCCGGGCCGGCCGACATCACCAGGCCCACCGGCGCCGGTCCGAGCCCGAGCGCGCGGGACAGGTGGAACGGCCCTACCACGAGCGTCGCCATCATGACGGTCGAGACGATCGCGCTCGTCGCGAGCCCCGCCCGGAGCGCGCCGTCGCGGAGCATCGCCGCGCTGATCAGCGGCGCCTGCGCCCGCCGCTCCGCCAGCGCCAGGAGCGCCGCCGCGGCGACCGCGACGAGCAGGCCGGCCGCGAGGGGCCCCCCGCCCCCGGCGGTCATCGCGAGCGCGTACGCCCCCAGGGCCACGGCCAGCAACGCCGTGCCGGCGACGTCGACGCGCACCCGGTCGGCGGCCGGCCGCTCCCGGTCGGTGGGGAGGTGGCGGTGCGCGAGGTGCAGCGCCAGCAGGCCCAGGGGCACGTTCACCAGGAAGATGGCGCGCCAGCCGGGGCCCGCGATCAGGGCGCCGCCCAGGGACGGTCCCAGCGCGGTGCCGATCGCCGACGTGCTTCCCAGGAGCCCCATCGCGGCGCCGGTGCGGCCCCGCGGCACCGTCTCCGCCACGACGGCGAGGGTCAGCGCCATCATCGCCGCCGCCCCGATCCCCTGGACCGCCCGAGCCGCCACCAGCATCCAGAGCGCCGGCGCCGCCGCGCACAGCGCCGACACGGCGGTGAACGTCGCGATGCCGGCCACCAGCAGCCGCCTCCGGCCCACGAGGTCGCCGAGGCGCCCGGCTCCGACGACCAGCGTGGTGACGGCGAGCAGGTAGGCCAGCACCACCCACTGGACTGCGCCGAAGGACGCGCCGAACGTCTCCTCCAGCGTCGGCAGCGCCACGTTGGCCACGCTCGTGCCGAGCGACGACAGCAGCATCGCCAGGGCCAGCCCGGCGAGGGCCCACGTCGGTCGGATCGGTGTCGATGGCATCGCCACCGACGGTAGGCCCGGCCCGGACATGGCGGAAGACGCACGAGTTGCACTCGGACATTGCGCCTGGCGCCATATCATGGGAGCGTGGCGCCGTGTCCCGGCCCGACTACAACCTGCTCGTCACGCTCGACGCGGTGCTGGACGAGGGCAGCGTCACCCGTGCCGCGCGCCGCCTGGGCCTGAGCCCGTCGGCGATGAGCCGGTCGCTGGCGCGGCTGCGTGAGACCACCGGCGACCCGCTGCTGGTGCGGGCCGGGCGCGGCCTGGTGCCCACTCCACGGGCCCTGGAGCTGCGCGAGCGCGTCGGGCGGCTGGTACAGGAGGCCGAGTCGGTGCTGCGCCCCGCCGAGGAGCCCGACCTGGCCGCGCTGGAGCGGACGTTCACGCTGCGCACCAGCGAGGGCTTCGTCGAGAACTTCGGCCCGGAGCTGATCGCCCGCGTGGGGGCGGAGGCGCCGCACGTGCGGCTGCGGTTCGTCCAGAAGCCCGACAAGGGCGCCGCGCCGCTCCGCGAGGGCACGGCCGACCTCGAGACGGGCGTCGTGGAGCCCACGACCGGCCCGGAGCTGCGTGCGCAGGCGCTGTTCCGGGACCACCTGATCGGCGTCGTCCGCGCCGGGCACCCGCTCGCCCGCGGCACGGCGACGCGCGCCCGCTACCTGAAGGGGCGCCACGTCGCCGTCGCGCGCGAGGGGACGCGGCAGTGGCCGGTCGACGACGCGCTCGAGGCCCTCGGCCTGGAGCGCGACGTGGTCACCGTGGTCGGCGGTTTCGCCACCGCCGTGGGCCTCGCCCGGGGGTCGGACCTGATCGCGACGGTCCCCGAGCTGCACACGGCGAACCTCCGGGAGGGGATCTATAGCTTCCCCCTCCCGGTGGACACGCCGGAGTTCACCGTGTCGCTGCTGTGGCACCCCCGCCTGGACGCCGATCCGGCGCACCGGTGGCTGCGCCGCGTCGTGCGCGCGGCGTGCGCGACCCGGCCGCGCTGACGCCGACGACGGTCAGGTACACGCCCAGGAAGAGCTCCCACACGAACTCGGGGGCGGTCGCCAGCGACTGCACGGTCCCGCCGGCCTCGATGCCGCCGGACAGCACGCCCATCCCCGCGACCACCAGCAGCGCGCCGCCCGCCATGCCCAGCATCGCCATGCGGCGCGGCACCAGTCCGGCGCGGTACAGCAGGACGCCGAGGATGATGCCGTTGCCGATGGGGGCCATGAGGCCGGGGCCCAGCAGGAACGTCCAGTCCTTCATCGCCGCCAGCGAGACCGCGAGGGACGAGGCGCTCGGGTCGTCGTGCCCCAGCGACACGATCCCGAGGACCGTGACGATCCCCACCGCGATGAAGGTGGACTCGACGATGCGGGCGCCGATGTAGGCCATCGACAACGCCTCGCTGCGGCGCCGGAGCACGGGGTACAGGACCACGGCCGTCCCGATGTTGGCGAGGATGAGGATCATCTCCAGCGCCACCCCGAGGAGGATGCGGCCCTCCTGGCCGCCCCCGGCGATGTAGCCGGCGGGATCGTCGAGGACCGGCTGGAAGAGGGCGAGCGCCGGGATCGACGCCAGGAAGGTGATCAGGAAGAGCACCCCCGCGGCGAGCGCCGTCCGGCGGTCGTCCGTCCATCGTTCTGTGCGCATCTCAAGCCTCCGTCCGTCGCGTCGGGCGGGTCCGGAGCGGACCCCGCGACGACCGTACGAGCGGCAGGGGCCATGGCGGAAGACGCACGAGATGCACTCGATCGTTGCGTCCGACGCCGCATATACGCCCAGGGCGGCGATCGGTCATCCTGTCGGTGATGGACAGGAAAATGGCGGGGCGCGTCGTGCAGTGTGCTGGTGTCGCCCTCGCGGCGGCGGCGGCGGTCTTCGTGATCCTGGTGCTGCTGACGCCCATTCCCCGCTCCGCGAGCGTCATCCTCGCGGGCGCCGGCCTCCTCGTGTTCTTCATCGGCTACCTGCGCTCGCCCTACTTCGCGCGCAGCCGACGTGGTCCGCCGTGCACCCGGTGCGGGGGCACCGGCTACTTCATCGAGGTGCACCCCTTCTCGTCGCGACGGGATGTCTGCCCTCGATGCCGTGGCGCCGGCGTCCTCGAAGTGCCCCGCGATGCGCCACCGCCGGGTGCCGACCCCCCCACGGGCTGAACCGGGCCGGGGCCGGGGCCGCGAATGGAGGATGACGGGATCGAACCGACGACCTCCTGCTTGCAAAGCAGGCGCTCTCCCAGCTGAGCTAATCCCCCGGGTGCGGGCCTACGGTAGCATCGCCCCCGCTCCCGAACCCGAGGCGATCCCGTGAGCACGATGCCCGCCGGCGACCCGTACGGCCCGGTCTACAACCTGCTCGACGCCATCTCGATGAAGCACATGGAGCTGGCGCAGCTCGTGTCCGAGTACAAGGCGCTCATCGAGGACCTCGAGGAGGGGCCCGACCCGGACAAGGTCAAGCTGGCGCGGGTGCTGCCGGGCGCGAGGTACACGGTCTCCACCACGTTCATCCGCGAGGCGTGGCTGAAGGCGGAGGCGGAGCTGAAGCTCCTGTTCCCCGAGGATCAGCCGCTGCCGTAGAGGTCCCGGAGGGCCTCCTCCAGATCCGTGTGCGCGAAGCGGTACCCCGCCGCGAGCGCGGCGGCCGGGACGGCGCGCTGCCCCTCCAGGGCGAGCACGGCCATCTCCCCGAGCGCCAGGCGGATCGCGACCGCCGGCGCCGGCATCACGGCCGGGCGGCCCAGCACGTTGCCCAGGACGCGGACGAACTCCCGCTGCTGCACCGGCTCGGGCGCCGACCCGTTGAACGGGCCGGCCGCCTGGTCACGGTCGAGCAGCATGAGCAGCAGCCCCACCTCGTCGTCGATGTGGATCCACGGCATCCACTGGCGGCCGCCGCCGAGCGGGCCGCCGGCAAACAGCTTCACCGGCCGCGCCACGGTCGGCAGGATGCCGCCCTCGCGCGCCAGCACCAGGCCCGTGCGGATGAGCGCGACCCGCACGCCGTGGTCGCGGGCGCGCAGGGCCTCGCGCTCCCAGGCGACGCAGGTGTCGGCCAGGAAGTCCGACCCCGCGGGTGCGGTCTCGTCGACCGGCTCCTCCGCATTGCCGTAGAAGCCGACGGCGCTGCCGTTCACCAGCAGGCGCGGCGCGCCGTCGGCGGCGAGCGCGTCGACCACCAGCCGGGTGGTGACGGTGCGGCTCTCGCGGATCCGCCGCTTGCGGTCCGCCGTCCAGCGCCGCCCGGCCAGCGGCGCGCCCGCCAGGTTCACGACGGCGTCGACCCCGTCCAGCGCACCGGCGGGCAGGGCGCCGTCGGCCGGATCCCAGTGGACGTCGCGGGCGCCCTCGATCCCGGAGGCCGATCCGCGCACGAGGGCGACCACCTCGTCGCCGCGGGCGATCAGCGCCCGGGCCAGATGACCGCCGATGAGGCCGGTGGCACCGGTCAGCGCCACCCTCACGACGTCACCCCTGACGCCGCCCGGAGATGGGCCGCAGGTCCTCGTGCGCCAGCGCCAGCAGGTCGTCCGCCCCGATGCCCGGGGCGGGCGCCGCGCGGCCCATGCCCACCCCCGACAGCCCCTCGCCCCGCAGCCGCATCCGCAGTCGCGCGAGCGCCGGCTCGGAGTTCGGGCCGTCCGCGTCGGTCAGCAGGAGCACAAGGCTCGCCGGACCGTCCCGCCACAGCCCATCCGTGTCGCGGACGGTGCGACGGACGATCCCCGCGAGCCGCGCGAGCTCGTCCTCCGTGCACGGCGCGGGGGCGGTGATCGCCACGAGCGTCATGGGGCGACGGTGGCGCTGCGCCGCCTCGAGCGCGAACGCGATCGACCGCAACACGCCGTCGGGGTCGGCGGGGCCCATCCCCGAGGGCGCCGGGCCGAACGGGAGCGGACGCGGACGGCGGCCGTCGCTGGAGCGGCGACGTGGTCCGGCGGTGGCCATGGCGCATGGTACCCGTCACTCGGCGGCGGAGGGGTCCGGCGGCTCGCCGTGACCGTAGTGGCGGGACGCATCGGGGTGCCGCGCCAGGATCGCCTCGATCTCCCGCGCCTCGTCGGCCGACAGCGGCGCGCCCGCCAGGGCGGCGTTCCGCGCGGCCTGCCGTGCGTCGCGGGCGCCAATGATCGCGGACGTCACCTCGGGGCGGCGCAGCACCCACGCCACGGCCAGCTCGGCGACGCCGCCGGGGCGGCCGGACTCCCCCGCCAGCCTGGTCAGCTCCTCCACCACGGCGATCCGCTCCGGGAAGGCCTCGTCGGCGAACAGCTCGCTCTGGGCCCGCCAGTCGTTCTCGGGGAAGGTCGTGGACGCGTCCATCTTCCCGGTCAGCAGGCCGTGCGCGAGGGGCCCGTAGGCGATCACGCCGACGCCGTGCTCGGCGCACCACGGCAGCTCGCCCGCCTCGATGTCGCGGCGCATCAGGTGGTAGCCGGGCTGATAGGAGTCGATCCGGGCCACCGCGCCGGCGGCCTCCAGGTCGGGCAGGTGGTAGTTCGAGACGCCGATCGCGCGGATCTTCCCCGCGTCGCGCAACTCCACGAGCGCGCCGATCGTCTCCTCCGCGGCGACGCCGCCCACCGGCCAGTGCACCTGGTACAGGTCGATGTGGTCCAGGCCGAGCGCCTGGAGGGAACGGTCGCAGGCCATCCGCAGGTAGTCGGCCGAGGCCTCGCGCCAGATCCGGAACTGCGGCTCCAGCTCCCACGCCACGCCGCCCTTGGTGGCCACGATCACCTCGTCGCGGCGCTCGCGGACCGCCCGCCCGACGATCCGCTCGGCGCGGCCCTGTCCGTAGATGTCGGCGGTGTCGATCCAGTTGACCCCGGCGTCGAGCGCCGCGTGGCACGCCGCCAGCGACGCCTCGTCCTCGGCGCCGCCCCAGCGCCCGCCGAACACCCAGGTGCCGAGCCCGATGACGCTCAGCTCGAGGTCGGTCCCGCCCAGCCGCCGCCGCTCCATGCGTCCCCCTCCGCCGTGGTCCCGACGGCAGCCTAGTGCCCGGCGCCCGGCGTTCGTAACGGGATCCCGCGGGCCGGCTCCGCCGCGGATCGGCACCGCCCCGGCGGGACCTACTGAGGGGTCAGCGCCACCAGGAGCCCGCCGTCGTCGTCGTAGGCGGGGAAGAAGTCGGCGACGGCGGGGAGGTCCTCACCCTGGCCGGCGAAGCGATAGGTGCACGGCACGTTCAGCACCCGGACGCCCCACTCCAGGCTGCGTCCCGCGGGGTCGCCCCCCTCGGGGAAGCCGGACAGGCCGAGGCGGTCCATCACCTCGTGGCCGATCAGGTCGCCCTCGTCATAGCCGGTGACCGCGAACGACGAGTGCCCGGCCACCAGGATCCGGCGCTGCTGGTCGCACACGATGAGCGCGGTCTTGGGGCTGGCGTAGTAGTCCTCCAGCAGCTCGAACGCGAAGCCGAAACCGCAGCGCGAGCAGCCCCGGGGCTGGTGGCGCACGTTGCGCTCGGAACCGCTCTCGCGGTACGCGCAGCGGGGGCACAGGAAGACGGGCACGGCCCCATGGTAGCGACGGGCCCGCGGCGTGCCCCCACGCGTCAAGACCCCCCTTCCGGGTGCCGATGGAGGGGACGCACCGAACGATCCGACGGAACGGATTCGATTGATCCCGGGCAGGAACCGCCCGAGGTCCCGGCACGGACGCCGCGCCGCCGAGGCCCTCGCCGCCATCGCCGCCATCGCCGCCATCGCGGGCGCGGCCGGCACCGCCGCGGCCGCCCCCACGCCGGCCCTCGCCGACCGCCTGGCCCAGGCGGGCCCCGCCGACCCGATCCCGGTGATCGCCACCTTCGCCGACCAGGTGCCCGAGGGCGCCCACGACGGCAGCCCGGCGGTCCTGCTGCGCGCCCTGCGGCGCACGGCGTCGGGGGATGCGGCCGGCATCGCCGCCGAGGTCGACGGCCCCGTCCGTGCGTTCTGGCTCGTCAACGCCGCCGCGTTCACCGGCACCCCCGACGAGATCCGCGCCGTCGCGGCCGACCCGGCCGTCGCCACGGTCGACATCGACGCGCCCGTGCGCATCGCCGACGCGGGCGCCGACGCGGCCCCCACCCCCTTCCCGGACGCCGGACGCGGCAACTGGGGGCTCGAGGCCATCCGCGCCCCCGCCGCGTGGCAGGCGTTCGGCGTGCGGGGCGACGGCATCCTCATCGGCTCGATCGACACCGGCGTCGACCCCGCCGCGAGGGACCTGGCGGGCAAGATCGCCGGCTGGCGCGACTTCGTCGCCGGCAGCCCCTCGCCGGTGGACGACAACGGTCACGGCACGCACACCGCCGGGACGATGGTCGGCGGCAGCGCCGGCGGCGGCCCCATCGGCGTGGCGCCCGGCGCGAAGCTGCTGGTGGCACGGGCGATGGGCGCGAACGGCTCGGGCACCGGCAGCGCCCTGCTGGCCGCCGCCCAGTGGATGACCGACCCCGACGGCGACCCCGGCACGGCGGACCAGCCGAAGGTCGTCAACAACTCCTGGTCGGCGTCGACCGCGAACGACACGTGGTTCCGGCCGATGATCCGCCGCTGGCTCGACCTCGGCATCGTCCCGGTGTTCGCCGCCGGGAACACCGGCCCCACCCCCGGAAACGTCGGCAGTCCCGCCGGCTACCCGGAGGCGGTCGCCGTCGGCGCGCTCGACAGCGACGGCTCCGTCCCCGCGTTCTCGAGCCGCGGCCCCGTGGTGTGGCAGGACGCCGACGGCCTGGGCCCCGCGGCGGGCACCGTCCTCCAGAAGCCCGACCTCGTGGCCCCCGGCGTCGGCGTCACGTCGAGCGTCGGCACCGGCTACCTCGCGTATTCCGGCACCTCGATGGCCGCGCCCCACGTCGCCGGCGTCGCGGCGCTGGTGCGCCAGCTCAACCCCGGACTGGGTCCCGAGCAGGTCGCCGGCATCCTGCGCGACAGCGCCGTCGACGTCGCCGCGCCCGGGCCCGACCCCGCGTCGGGCGCCGGCCGGGTGGACGCCCTCCGCGCACTCGAGCGCGCCTTCGGCCCCGCCCCCGACACGCGCTTCGCCGTGACCCCGCCGGCCGAGACCAACGCGCGCCGCCTGACCTACGAGGTCGCCCTCTCCGGCGGCGGCGTCCAGGTGCGCACGCGCATCGACGGGGGTGCCTGGAGCGCCCCCACGACGGAGACGACGCTCGGGCTGTCGCTCACCGAGGGGCGGCACGTGGTGGAGGCCCAGGCCATCGACGCGGCCGGCGTGACCGACCCCTCCCCCGCGCGGCACGCCGTCACGGTCGACCGCACCGCCCCGTCCCTGCGGGTCTCGCTGACGCGCAGCGGCACGTCGGCGGTGTTCCGCTCCTCCGTGGGCGGCGGCGCCACCGGGCCGGTCCGCTGGAGCTTCGGCGAGGGCGAGACCGCCGCCGGCGCGCGGGTCACCCGCCGATTCGCCGACGGGCGCGTGCGGCGCGTCGTGGCGACCGTGCGCGACCGGGCCGGCAACCAGCGCTACGTCGTGCGCCGCTTCCGGCCCATCGCCGCCGGCGCCGTCCGGTCGCTGCGGGCCCCCGCCGTCGTGCGGCCCGGCCACGCCGTCCCGGTCTCGGGCCGGCTGGTGCGCGCCGCCGCCGTCACCGCGCTGCTGCGGCCCATCCGGGTCACCGCCGCCCAGTCGTCCGCCCCCGCCGCGGCCTTCACGGCCGAGACGGTGGGCTCGCCCGTCGCGCGCGCCGTCGTCGCGAGCCGGGGCCCCGCCCGCTTCCGGATCGCCGTGCCCGGCCGCACCCTGCGCCCCGGGAGCTACCGGCTCGAGGTGCGGGCCGCCGAGGCCGGGACGACCCTCGGGCGACTGACGATCGTCCGCCGCGTGACCGCCCGGTAACCGGACCGCCCGCCGCTCCCCTAAGGTTCCGCGTCGTTGTCCTGGTTCGAGGCGATCGTGCTCGGCATCGCGCAGGGGCTCACCGAGTTCCTGCCGATCTCCAGCACCGCACACCTGCGCATCGTGCCCGCCTTCGCCGGCTGGGAGGATCCCGGTGCGCTCTTCACGGCCGTCATCCAGCTGGGGACGATGGTCGCGGTCGTCATCTACTTCTGGCGCGACCTGGTGCGCATCGTCCGGACGTGGCTGGCGAGTCTGCGGCGGCCGGAGCTACGCGGTGAGCTCGACGCCCGCATGGGCTGGTACGTCATCATCGCGACCATCCCGATCGGGGTGTTCGGCCTGGCGTTCAACGACCAGATCGAGAACGGGGCCCGCAACCTCTACCTCATCGGCACCGTGCTGATCGTGCTCGGTCTGGTCCTCGCCGTGGCCGACCGGGTGGGCGCCCGCGTCCGCGACGTCGATGACGTGAACCGCGGCGACGCGATCTGGGTGGGCATCGCCCAGGCGCTGGCGCTGATCCCCGGGACGTCGCGGTCGGGCGCGACCATCACCGCCGGCCTGTTCCTGGGGCTCAAGCGCGAGGCCGCCGCCCGCTTCTCGTTCCTGCTGTCGATCCCGGCGATCGTGCTGTCGGGCCTGTACGGCCTGACCGAGCTGCTGACGGGCGACGACAACGTCAGCTTCGGGGCGCTGGCCCTCGCGACGGTCGTGGCCTTCGTGTTCGGCTACGTGGCCATCGCGTTCCTGCTGCGGTGGCTGACCAGCCACTCGATGATGATCTTCGTGATCTACCGGCTGGTGCTCGGGGTGATCGTCCTGGCCCTCGCGGCCTCCGGCACGATCAGCTGAGGCTCAGCCGGGGGGCCGCTCCAGCACGTCGAACTCGCCCAGGAGGTCGACGAGCTCGAGGACGCGCCGGACCGCCTCGGACGGGCGCGCGATCGCGAAGCCGCGGCCGGCGTCCCGGCAGTGCTGACGGGCCTCGAGCAGGGACCGCAGCCCCGAGCTGTCCATGAAACCCACCGATCCGAGGTCGATCACCACGGGGGTGTCGCCCGGTCCCGGCAGGGCCTCCAGCAGGCGCGGCGCCCCCACCAGGTCGAGCTCGCCCTCGGCGACGACGACGACCGAGCCGGGACGCTGCTCCGCACGGGCACGGAAGTTGGCGGCGCTCGCCTCGCTCATCCCCGCCGAGGCTAGCAGGGGGGCGGCGCCCGCATCCCCCGGCGCGCGGCGTTTGCCCGCGTCCGGGGTCGGGCATAGTGCGTGGTGGTCCCGAAGTCCGTCCGCGAGGTCGTGCCCCTGACGCCCGGTCGTACACTCGACGCCGCCGAACGCGAGCGTCTCATCGTCGAGCACCTGCCGCTGGTCCGCGGGCTCGCGCGCCGCTACGCCGACCGCGGCGAGCCCCTCGACGACCTGGTGCAGGTGGGGACGATCGGGCTCATCAAGGCGATCGACCGCTTCGAGCCGGAGCGGGGCTTCAAGCTCGCCAGCTTCGCGACGCCGACGATCCTCGGCGAGATCCGCCGCCACTTCCGCGACCGCTCGTGGAC
>DAISWG010000035.1:0-39200 GCA_036826475.1 Miltoncostaeaceae bacterium
GCCGACTTCGACGCCGACTCGGAGAAGATCCGCAACGAGATCATCCGCATGCTGTCCGGCCCGGGCCGCCGCCAGCAGGGCCAGGCGTCCGGCGGGCAGAGCGGCGACAAGAAGTCGAGCAAGCTGCTCGACCAGTTCGGCCGCAACCTCACCAAGCTGGCCGCCGAGGGCAAGCTCGACCCGGTCGTGGGACGTCAGACCGAGATCGAGCGGGTCATGCAGATCCTCTCGCGGCGCACCAAGAACAACCCGGTCCTGATCGGTGAGCCCGGCGTGGGCAAGACCGCCGTCATCGAGGGCCTGGCGCAGCGCATCGCCTCCAACGAGGTGCCCGAGTTGCTGCGCAACAAGCAGATCTACACGCTCGACCTCGCGGCCCTCGTCGCCGGCTCCAAGTACCGCGGCGAGTTCGAGGAGCGCCTGAAGAAGGTGATGAAGGAGATCACCCAGCGCGGCGACATCATCCTGTTCATCGACGAGCTCCACAATCTCGTCGGCGCGGGTGCCGCGGAGGGCGCGATCGACGCCGCCTCCATCCTCAAGCCGGCCCTCGCCCGCGGGGAGCTGCAGACGGTGGGCGCGACGACGCTCGACGAGTACCGCAAGTACCTCGAGCGGGACTCCGCGCTGGAGCGCCGCTTCCAGAAGATCCAGGTGGACGAGCCCTCGCAGGAGGAGACCGAGCAGATCCTGCGCGGCCTCCGCGACCGCTACGAGGCGCACCACCGCGTCACGATCACCGACGAGGCGCTCGCCGCGGCGGCCAACCTGGCCGACCGCTACATCGCCGACCGCTTCCTGCCGGACAAGGCCATCGACCTCATCGACGAGGCGTCGTCGCGGATGCGCATCCGCACCATGACCGCGCCGCCCACCTACCGGGAGCTCGAGGAGGAGATCGACCAGGTCCGGAAGGAGAAGGAGGCGGCGATCGAGGCGCAGGAGTTCGAGAAGGCCGCCAACCTCCGCGACAAGGAGCGGCGCCTCACGAACAAGAAGCGCGAGCTCGAGGAGCAGTGGAAGAGCGACGAGGGCGGCCCGCGGGCCTCCATCGGCGAGGAGGAGATCGCCGACATCGTCTCCATGTGGACCGGCATCCCGGTGTTCAAGCTCACCGAGGCCGAGACGCAGAAGCTGCTGCGGATGGAGGAGGAGCTCCACAAGCGCGTCATCGGGCAGGAGCAGGCCATCACGGCCGTCTCCCGCGCGATCCGCCGCGCCCGCGCCGGCATCAAGGACCCCAAGCGGCCCTCGGGCTCGTTCATCTTCCTGGGCCCCTCGGGCGTCGGGAAGACGGAGCTCGCGCGGACGCTCGCGGAGTTCCTGTTCGGCGACGAGAGCGCCCTGATCCAGGTCGACATGTCCGAGTACATGGAGAAGCACGCGGTCTCGCGGCTGGTGGGCTCGCCCCCGGGCTACATCGGCTACGACGAGGGCGGCCAGCTGACCGAGCAGGTCCGCCGCAAGCCGTACTCCGTGATCCTGCTCGACGAGGTCGAGAAGGCGCACCCGGAGGTCTTCAACATCCTCCTCCAGATCCTGGAGGACGGACGGCTCACCGACGCCCAGGGGCGCTCGGTCGACTTCCGTAACGCCATCCTGATCATGACGTCGAACATCGGCGCGGCCACCATCTCGCGCAACACGCCGCTCGGCTTCTCGGTCACGGACGAGACGGGCTTGTCCTACGACGACATGAAGTCGCGGATCATGGGCGAGCTGAAGCGGGTGTTCCGCCCCGAGCTGATCAACCGCATCGACGAGATCATCGTCTTCCACAAGCTGACGAAGGAGGAGATCACCCGGATCGTCGATCTGCTCCTGGTCCGGCTCCAGAACCAGATGGAGGAGCACGGCCTGGCCCTGCGCCTCACGGACGAGGCGAAGGATCTGCTCGTGGAGCAGGGCTACGACCCGACGATGGGCGCCCGTCCGCTCCGCCGCGCCATCCAGCGCCTCATCGAGGACCCGCTGTCGGACCGCCTGCTCGCGGGCGGCTTCCCGGAGGGCGGCTCGGTCGTGGTCGACCGCGACGGGGACGACATGAAGCTCATCGTCACCGAGGCGGAGGCCCAGCCCGAGACGGTCGGCGCCGCCGCCGGCGCGTCCAGCGAGGAGCCCGGCTCCGGATCGAGCGAGTCGTAATCCCCGGCCAGGGGACTCGGGTGGCGCAGTCGCGCGCCAGGGTGGTCTATTCGTGTGGGGCCTGCGGAGCGCAGGCCCCACGTTGGGTCGGGCGATGTCCGGAGTGCGGCGAGTGGGGATCGGTGTCCGAGGAGGCCGCCCCCGCGCCGGGCCGGGCCGCCCGGGGGCGTGCGCCGCTCGGCCCCGTGCCGGCCGTCACGCGCCTCTCCGAGCTCCGCGACGACGCCCCCGCCCGACTGGCGACGGGCATCCCCGAGCTCGACCGGGTCCTCGGCGGCGGACTGGTCCCCGGGTCGCTCGTGCTGCTCGGCGGCGAGCCCGGCATCGGCAAGAGCACGCTGGTGCTGCAGGCCCTCGCCGGCCTCGCGGCCGCCGGCTCCCCCGCCATGCTCGTCACCGGCGAGGAGTCGCCCGTCCAGGTGCGCGGCCGCGCCGAGCGCCTCGACGCCGACTGCGGCCCCATCCAGGTGGTGGCCGAGACGCGCCTCGAGTCGGTGCTCGCGGCGGTGGAGGCCCACGGCCCCGCCGTCTGCGCGATCGACTCCGTGCAGACGCTCCACTCCGACCTGGTCGAGGGGGCCCCCGGCGCTCCGAACCAGGTGAGGGCCGTCACCGTCGAGCTCATGCGCCTGGCCAAGGAGCGCGGCGTCACCGTGCTGCTGGTCGGGCAGGTGACGAAGGACGGCGGCCTGGCCGGCCCCCGCACCCTCGAGCACCTCGTGGACTGCGTGCTCTCGTTCGAGGGCGACGACCTGCGCGCGCAGCGCGTGCTGCGCGCCACCAAGAACCGCTTCGGCTCCACCAACGAGACGGGCCTGTTCGAGATGCGCCAGGCCGGCCTGGTGTCGGTCGAGGACCCCACCCGGCTCTACCTGGCGGAGGCCGGGGAGCGGGTGGGCTCGTGCGTCTTCCCGGCCATCGAGGGCAGCCGCGCCCTGCTGGTCGAGGTGCAGGCACTGGTGGGGCACACCGAGGTGGTCCCTCCCCGCCGCGTCGCGATCGGGGTCGACCGCACGCGGCTCGCCCAGGTCATCGCCGTCCTGTCGCGACACGCCGGGGTGCGCCTCGGCGACCAGGACGTCTTCGTCAGCGTGGCGGGCGGAGCCCGCGCGCTCGACCCCGCCGCGGACCTCGCGATGGCCCTGGCCGTCGCGAGCGCCCACCGCGGGGTCCCCCTCGCCGCCGGCACGGTGGCGTTCGGGGAGCTCGGCCTGACGGGCGCCGTACGCCCGGCGGGTCACGGGGCCCGGCGGCTCGCCGCCGCCGCCGCCCACGGCATGGACGCCGCCATCACGCCTCCCGCGGAGGTCGACGGCGAGCCGGGCAGCCCGGCGCCGCGCGCCCGCCACCGCGTCCCCGGGGTCCGAGAGGCCCTCGAGGCGGCGTTCTGACCACGAGCGGAGGGGGACCCTGCCAATGACGAGTGAGGGGGAGCGGTTGTACGAGGTCGGAGACAAGGTCGTCTATCCGCATCACGGAGCGGGGAAGATCGTCAAGAAGGAACTGAAGGAGATCCTCGGGCAGCGCCGCGAGTACCTCACGATCCAGATCCTCTACAACGACATGACCGTCATGGTCCCCTGCGAGAACGCCGAGGCCGCGGGCCTGCGCAAGGTGATCGACGAGGAGGTCGTCGACGAGGTCCTGGCCGTGCTCAAGGACGACGGCACCCAGATGCCCAAGAACTGGAACCGCCGCTTCAAGCACAACCGCGACAAGATCAAGACCGGCGACATCTTCGAGCTGGCCGAGGTGGTGCGGAACCTGTCCATCCGCGACCTCGACAAGGGGCTCTCCACCGGCGAGAAGCAGATGTTCGGCCGGGCCAAGAAGATCCTTGCGAGCGAGCTGATGTACGCCCGGGACATGGAGGAGCAGGAGGCCATCGACTTCCTGGAGCAGCTGCTCGAGGACATCGGCTCGAGCCGTGACGGAGCGAAGCCGGCCGCCCGTGAGGCGGAGGTGTTGGTGGACTAGCCGGGCGTCCGGCTACCGTTACGCAAGGGGGGCGACCGAGGGGCCACAGGAAAGGGATCCGGGGGGGATGAGCGAGGTCACGCCAGGTCATCGGCCGCGGGGAGCGCTGCGGCCGTGCTGATCGTGGTGAGCCGGATCGTCCTGGCCGTCATCGGCGGGCTCGGCGCCTACCAGGCGGCCGCCGCCCTCCCCCTGGACGAGTGGTTCTCGACCCCGTGGCGGTACGGCGCGTGGGCGGCGATCGTGGTCGCCGGGGTGCTCGTCGGGCTGCTGCTCGGCGGGCTCCTCGGCCGCATGCTCCGCGACCGCATGCGGGCGATCGATCGAGCCGCCGACCGGCGGTCCGCGGCGGAGCTCATCGTCGGCGCGCTCGGACTGGTGGTGGGGCTCGTGGCCGCCGCGCTGGCCGGCGTCGCGGTGGCGCAGCTCCCCATCATCGGGCCGTACCTGCTGCTGCCGGTGGTCCTGGTGGTGGCCTACGTGTTCAGCCGCGTCGCGGCCCGCAAGCACGTGGACATCCTCCGCCTCGTCGGCATCCGCTCACGCGGCGCCTCCGACCGGGGCGCCACCCGCCTCATCGACACCAGCGCGATCATCGACGGGCGGCTGGTCGACGTGCTGCGCACCCGTTTCCTGTCGGGACCGATCGTGATCCCCGACTTCGTGCTGGAGGAGCTGCAGAAGGTCGCCGACTCCGCCGACGCCCTCAAGCGCGCCCGCGGCCGCCGCGGACTGGAGATCGTGGAGGAGCTGAAGGCAGCGGCCAACGGCGGGTTCGCCGTCCGCTCCGGCGGCGACATGGAGGGGGTGGAGGGCGTCGACGCAAAGCTGGTGCGGATGGCGCAGGACGTGGGCGCATCCATCGTCACCACCGACTACAACCTCAACAAGGTCGCCCAGATCCAGGGCGTCGAGGTCCTGAATGTCAACGAGCTGGCCAACGCCCTGAAGCCGGCGGTGCTGCCAGGCGAGCCGCTCACCGTGAAGATCATCCGGGAGGGCCGCGAGTACGACCAGGGGGTCGCCTACCTCCAGGACGGCACGATGATCGTCGTCGAGGGCGGCCGCGGCTCCGTGGGCCAGGAGGTGACCGTGGAGGTCACCAGCGTCCTCCAGAGCCCCTCGGGGAAGATGATCTTCAGCAAGATGCCCGCCGAGCAGTCCTAGACGTCCGGGCGCTCAGGCCCGGGCGCCCACCAGCCACTCCGCCAGGCCCACGCCGGCGTGGGGGTCCCCGGCGGGGACGCCCTCGTGCTTGGTGAAGGCGTAGACCGGGCGGGCGGCGGACTCGCGCTCCAGCAGGTCGCGCCATGCGGCGCGGGCCTCCGGCCCGTAGTGGTCGGCGCGCATCCGGACGTAGGCCAGCCGGCCCTCCGGCAGGCGCGGCAGCTCGGCGCCGGTCGTCTCGCCCACGCAGACCGTGCCGCCCGCCTCGGCGACGCGGGCCTCCACGGCGGCGTCCAGCCACGACCCGTGGCGGAAATCCATCGCGAACGGCAGGTCGGGCGGCAGGCACGCCAGGAACTCGCCGAGGACCCCGTCGTCGCGCTCGCGCGTCGGCGGGAACTGGAACAGCACCGCCCCCAGGCGGTCGCCGAGCGGGGCCAGCGACGCCAGGAACCCCTCCAGGAAGGCGGCGCCACCCGCGTGGGGCGGGAGCGTCCGGGCGTGGGTGACGCGCCGGTGCGCCTTCGCGGCGAAGCGGAAGCCCTCCGGGACGTCGGCCGCCCACCTGGCCACCGCCGCCTCCGACTGCACCCGGTAGTGGGTCGCGTTGATCTCGCACGCGCCGAGCACCGAGGCGTAGTGCGCCAGGAAGCGCGACTGCGGCATCCCCGCCGGGTAGAAACCGGGGCGCCACTCCGGGTACGCCCATCCGGAGGTGCCGACGTGCAGGCTCACCCCGTCGCGGGATCCCGTCCCGGGCGGCTCGCACGCCAGGCGTCGAAGCGCCGGTCCACCTCCCGCAGCGGCAGCTCGTCGAGCATGTCGCGCTCCTCCGGCGCGAGGGTCCGCAGCCAGCGGTCCCGCAGCAGGATCTGCTCGCGCGTCGGCGGCGTCGGCGGTGTGGGGGTGGTGATCATCACTCCTGACATGATTCGGCCGCGCGGGGTGCGGTTCATGCGTGATGCGCCCGGATGGGAGAGGAAATGCCCACGCCAACGGTAGCGATCGTCGTGGCCGCGGGCGCCGGCACGCGGATGGGCGCGCCGGTGCCCAAGGCGCTGATGCCCCTCGCCGGGCGGCCGATGCTCAGCTGGAGCCTCGACGCGCTCCGCGCATCCGGCGCGATCGAGGGCATCGTGGTGGTCGCGCCGCCCGGGCTCGAGGGGCAGGTGGCCGAGGTCGCCGGCCGGGGCGTGACGGTGGTCCCCGGCGGCGCCAGCCGGGCCGAGTCGGTGCGGGAGGGCCTCCGCGCGACACCGCCCGGCACGGGGATCGTGCTCGTCCACGACGCGGCCCGGCCCCTCGTGACCCCCGAGCTCCTGCGGGCGGTGATCGACGGCGTCGAGGAGGCCGACGGGGCGATCGCCGCGGCGCCCGCGGCCGACACCCTGAAGCGGGCGGGCGAGGGCGGCTTCATCGAGGACACGGTGCCGCGCCAGGGCCTCTGGGGCGCCCAGACGCCCCAGGCCTTCCACCTCCACGTCCTGGCGGCGGCGGTCGAGGCCGCCGAGCAGGAGGGCCGACTCGCCGCCGCGACCGACTGCGCGTCGCTCCTCGAGGCCCGGGGCGGCCACGTGCGGCTCGTCGAGTCCCGCGCCCCCAACCTGAAGGTCACCACCCCGGCGGACGCGACGCTGGCGGAGGCGCTGCTGAACGCGCGCTGAGGGCGACGCTAGGATGCGCCGTCGTGCTGACGGACTACCACATGCACCTGCAGCCGGACGGGGTCGGGCCCCGGAGCCGGCAGGCGGAGGGGTGGGAGGCCGTCGGCGGGCACCTGTCGGCCACGTGGATCGGCCGCTACGTCGCCCGGGCCCGCGCCCGCGCGGTCGAGGAGATCGCGATCACCGAGCACGTCTACCGCTTCGCAGAGGCGCACGGCTGGCTCGACGACCCGTTCTGGCGGGAGGAGTCCACCGAGGACGCCGACGCCTACTGCGACGCGGTCGTCGCGGCGCGCGAGGAGGCGGGCCTGCCGGTGCTGCTGGGCGTCGAGATGGACTGGCTGGCCGGCCGCACCGCCGAGATCGCCGCGTTCCTCGAGGGGCGGCCGTTCGATCTGGTGCTCGGCTCGGTCCACTTCATCGACGGCCGCGCCATCGACGACCCCACCGCCGACGACCGCGACTGGCTGCCGGTGGAGGAGCTGTGGGGCCGGTACCTCGACGAGCTGACCGCCGCCGCCGCCTCCGGGCTGTACGACGTCATGTCCCACCCCGACCTGCCGAAGGTGTTCGGCCGGCGCATCCCCGCCCATCTCGACCGGCTGCTCGACGACGCCGTCGCCGCCATCGCCGACGCGGGGGTGGCGGTGGAGTGCTCGTCGGCCGGGCTCCGCAAGCCGGTCGGCGAGCTGTACCCCGAGCCCGGGCTGCTGGCGCGCTTCCGCCGGGCGGGGGTGCCCGTCACGCTGTCGAGCGACGCCCACGCGCCACAGGACGTGGCGCGCGACTTCGCCACCGCCGTCGCCGCGCTGCGGGGCGCCGGCTACGAGACCATCACGCGCTTCTCGCGGCGCGAGCCGAGCCAGGTGCCCCTGCGATGGGGATGACGTGGCCCTGAGGATCGGCTCCGGCATCGACGCGCACCGGTTCGGGCCCGGGCGCCCGCTGATGCTCGGCACCATCGAGATCGACCACCCCGAGGGCCTCGTGGGCCACTCCGACGGCGACGTGGTGGCGCACGCCCTCTGCGACGCGCTGCTCGCCGCGGCGGGGGAGCCGGACATCGGCGCGCTGTTCCCGTCCGGCGCGCCCGAATGGGAGGGCGTCCCGGGCGCCCGGATGCTCGAGGTGGTGCGCGACCGCGTCCGCGCCGCCGGGTTCGCCCCCGTCAACGCCCACGCCGTCGTCCTGTGCGAGCGCCCACGGGTGTCGCCGCACCGGACGGCGATGGAGGCGGCGCTGTCCGGCATCCTCGGCGCGCCGGCGACCGTCCACGCCACCACCACCGACGGGCTCGGCGCGCTCGGCCGCGGCGAGGGGATCGCCTGCCACGCCACCGCCCTGCTGGAGACCGCATGACCGACGACACGGGGGTCCGCCTCCATTCCACGCTCACCAAGCGCCGCGAGCCCCTCGTGCCGGGCCCCGACGGCTCCGTGGGGATCTACGTGTGCGGCCCCACCGTCTACGGGCGCATCCACATCGGCAACGCCCGCCCGTTCGTGGTGTTCATGGTGCTCAAGCGCTACCTGGAGCGGCGCGGCACCCGCGTCCGCCTGGTCTCCAACCTCACGGACGTCAACGACAAGATCTACGACGCCGCCCGGGCCGAGGGCGTGCCCAGCGGGGAGCTGGCGAAGCGGTACGGCGACGCGTACATCGCCGACACCGACCGGCTCGGGCTGGGGCGGCCCGACGCGGAGCCCCTGGTCACCGAGACGATCCCCGAGATCGTCGCGCTGATCGCCGACCTGGTGGAGGCGGGACTCGCCTACCCCGCCGACGGCGACGTCTACTACCGGGTGGAGCGCTTCCCCGGCTACGGGCGCCTCTCCGGCCGGCGCCTCGACGAGATGATCTCCACCGACCCCGGCACCGGGAAGGAGTCGCCCCTCGACTTCGCCCTCTGGAAGGGCACGAAGGAGGGGGAGGACACCTCGTGGGACTCCCCGTGGGGTCCGGGGCGCCCGGGGTGGCACATCGAATGCTCGGCGATGGCCGAGAAGGCCCTCGGCCACGGGTTCGCCGTCCACGGCGGCGGGATCGACCTGGTCTTCCCGCACCACGAGAACGAGATCGCGCAGTCCGAGGGCGCCCGGGGCGGCGAGATGGCCCGCATCTGGATGCACAACGAGATGCTCGAGCTGGGCGACGAGAAGATGAGCAAGAGCCTCGGGAACATCGCGCCGCTCTCCGACGTGCTCGACCGCTGGCCCGCCGAGACGGTCATCGCGTTCTTCCTGACCAGCCACTACCGGTCGCGGCTGCCGTTCACGGAGGAGCGCATGGGGCAGGCCCAGGCGGTGGTCGACCGGCTGGCCAACGCGCTGCGGACGCTGGACGAGGCGATCGCGTCCCGTCCGGAGGAGGGCCACGACCCCGACCTGTCCCGGACGGTGGTCGAGGGACGCGAGCAGTTCTTCCGGGCACTCGACGACGACTTCGGCACGCCGGAGGCCTTCGCCGCCCTGTTCGAGATGGTCCGGGGCACCAACCGGGCCGCGGCCGGCGGGACCGCGGGCGCCGCCCAGCTGCGCGAGGCGCGCCACGAGCTGGCCGAGCTGCTCGACCTGCTGGGCCTGGGGCGCGTGGGGGCCGCCGCGGCCGACGACGTGGCGCCCGACGAGGTCCTGGCGCTCGTGCAGGAGCGCCAGGACGCCCGGGCGGCGCGCGACTTCGCCCGGGCCGACGGGCTGCGCGACCGGATCCGCGCCCTCGGCTGGGAGGTCACCGACACCGCCGGGGGCCCGCGGGTCGCACGGGGATGAGCCGGTCCGGCCGGGGGGCCGCCCCGGACGAGGGGCGCGAGGCGGTCTACGGCCGCAACCCGGTGCGCGAGCTGCTGGCGGCCGGGCGGCGGGAGGTCCACGAGGTGCACGCCCTGCGCCAATTGGCGCACGAGCCGTGGCTGGCGGGCGTCGAGGTGCGCGAGGCCGGCCGCGAGCGGCTCGCCCGGCTGGCGGGGACGGGCGACCACCAGGGGGTGGTGGCGCTCGCCGGGCCCTACCCCTACGTCGATGCGGCCGACCTGCTGGAGCGGCCGGGGCCCCTCGTGTGCCTGGACGGCGCGCAGGACCCGCGCAACCTCGGCGCCATCGCCCGGACCGCCGAGGCGGTCGGCGCGGCGGGCATCGCGATCCCCCGACGCGGGAGCCCGGGGGTGACGCCGGTGGTGGTGAAGGCGTCGGCGGGCGCCGTCGAGCACCTGGCGATCGCGCGGGTGGGGAGCATGACGGCCTTCGTGCACGACGCGCGGGCGGGTGGGGAGCGACCCGCGATGGGTGCGGAGCCCGAGGGAGGGGAGGACTACCGGGCGGCGCCGTGGCGCCCGGACGCGATCCTGGTCATGGGCGCCGAGGGCGCGGGGCTGCGCCCGGCTGTTGCCGCCGTCTGCGATCACCTGGTGCGCATCCCGATGGCGGGCCGGGTGGCGTCCCTGAACATCTCCGTGGCGGCCGCGCTGCTCCTCTTCGAGACATATCGCACATCAAATTGACGCAAATTGCGTGCATGTTGCGTTGACCTGGCCTGACCGGGCCAGTAGAACTCCCCCATTCCGGTCCTTCCAACGCTTGAGTTCAACCTGAGAGTTCAGAGTTGAGCCGAGAGGAAATCCCATGAGCATCGCGCTTTCACGAGCACAAGCGGCCTCCAGAGGGCGCGGTGACCGTTCCGAGTCGGGCAGCCCTCAACCTTGGATCGAGGTTCAGGATCGAGCCCTCATCACGCGGGCCCGGGCTGGTGACGCGGCCGCCATGGACCGCCTGATCGAGCGATATCGCGGATTCGTGCGGATGAAGGCGTCGGCCTACTTCCTTGCCGGCGGCGAGAGCGAGGACCTGGTGCAGGAGGGCCTCATCGGGTTCTTCAAGGCCGTCCGCGACTACCGCGTCGACCGCGAGGCCTCGTTCCGCTCGTTCGCCGAGCTCTGCGTCACGCGCCAGATCATCACGGCGATCAAGACCGCCGCGCGCAACAAGCACGCGCCGCTCAACACCTACGTCTCGTTCAGCCACTCGCGGGCCGGCGCGAGCGGCGACCAGGAGATGTCCCTCGCCGAGGTCCTCCCGGGCGATCCGGTGGTGGATCCGGTCGTGCAGGTCATCTCCTCCGAGGAGCTGACGAGCCTCGTCGCCTGCCTGGGCGAGTCGCTTTCGGACCTCGAGAGCGGCGTGCTCACCATGTACCTGGAGGGGCGCTCCTACGAGGAGATCGCCGCCCGCATGGACTGCACCCCGAAGACGGTGGACAACGCGCTCCAGCGCGTGAAGCGCAAGGTGCTCACCCACCTGCGGAGCCGCGAGGTGCTGGACCTCCGCTAGTTCCGCAGGAGGCCGGCGGTCACGTCGTACGTGCCGCCGCCGCCCTCGACGGCGATGAGGAAGGGCGCGTCGGCGCCCCGCGTCTCGACGTAGGCGGTGCCGTCGCCGCGGATCGCGGCGGCGGCGCCCGGCAGGGCAACGCGGGTCCGCGCGCCGCGGGCGGCCCCGCGGACCGTTACCACCGCCCACATGCGGGCGGCGCCGCCCGGCGGGACCCGCAGGCCCTCCGGCGCGAGGAAGTCCCGGTCGCCCCCGGCGCACAGGGTGTGCCCGGTCGAGGTGCCCCAGGGGTCCCCGCCCGCGCCGAAGGCGAAGGGGTGGTCGCCGCCGTCGCCCTCCGCGTCGACGCAGGGCTCGCCCGCGTCGTCGTTCACGATGGTGCCCGTCGCCGTCCCCCGGCCGATCGCGGCCCCGGAGGGGTCGTCCAGGGCGACCGAGAACGTCTCGTCCAGCTCGGGGAGCGTCTCGCCCGCCACCGGCACGGCGATCTCCGCGACCGTCCGCCCCGGCGGGATCGTCACGGTGCCCGCCGCCGGGAGCAGGTCGTTGGCGGCGCCGTAGATCGCGGTGCCGGGGCGCGTGCGCCAGCCCACCACCACCTCCCGCGGCGACGTGGCCGACAGCCGCACGGGGAAGCGGACCAGGGCGGTCTCCGAATCGCCCTCCACCACGCGCGCATCGTCGACCGACACGGCGGGCGGCGGCCGGTCGTCGTCCAGGATCGTGGCGACCGCCTCCCCGCGCTCCACGCGCGCGCCCTCCGCCTCCAGGATGGCGACGGAGAACGTCTCGTCGGGCTCGGCGACGGCGTCGGCGACGATGGGGACGGGCAGCGTGGCCGAGTCGGCGCCCTCGGCGACGCGGACCTCGGCGTCGGTCGCCTGGTAGTCCTCGCCGGCGACGGCGGTGCAGTCGGCGGTCGCCAGCCGCAGGGTCACGCCGCCGGGTCCCGCGGGCGCGGAGAGTCGGATCGGGATCTCGGCGTCCGCGCTCTCGACCGTCGGCGCATCGAGGACCGACACGGCGGGCAGCGGCTCGTAGGGCGTCACGGTCACGGTGAACCCGGCGGAGCCCTCGTTGCCCCTCCCGTCGGTCGCGCGGCACGAGACCGTCGTGGCCCCGACGGGGAGGGGCGTGCCCGACGCCGGCTCGCACGCGACGGGGACGGCGCCGTCGACGACGTCCCAGGCGGAGGCGTCGAACGCGACGCCGGCGCCCTCGTCCGAGGTGGCGGCGACGGTCAGGTCGCCGGGGGTCGTGATCGCCGGCGCGGTGGTGTCGGCGACCGCGACGTCGAACGAGCCCGCGGCGCCGTTGCCGGCCCGGTCGCGGGCCCAGCAGTCCACGGCGGTGCGTCCGAGGGGCAGCACCATGCCGCTCTCCGGGGCGCAGCGGACGGCGACGGCGCCGTCGACCAGATCCGTGGCGGACGCGTCGTACGTCACGGTCGCGCCGCCGGGGCCGGTCGCCTCGGCCGTCGGCGCCGCCGGCAGGTGGAGCGCCGGCGCGGCGGTGTCACGCACCCGTACCGGGAAGGCGCCGGCGGCGGCGTTGCCCGCGGCGTCGGACGTCGAGCACGCCACCATCGTGGTGCCCAGGGGGAACGTGGCCCCGGACGCCGGCGCACATGCCACGGGGGTCGCGCCGTCCACCGCGTCGGCGGCTCGCGCGTCGTATGCCACGCCGGCGCCGGCGGGGCCGGTCGCCTCGGCGACCACCTCGCCCGGCAGGTCGAGCACCGGCGGTGCGGTGTCGGCCTCGTCGAGCACCGTCAGGACCCCGAGCCGCTCCGGATCGAAGGCGAGCCCCTCGCCGCTCCCCGCGCCGTCGGTGTCGCAGTAGGTGACGGTCTCGCCGCCGTCGAGGCTGAAGCGGAACGCGTAGGCGTACTCCCCCGGCGCGTCCGGCGCGGCGAGCGAGGCCTCGTACTCGTCCTCGTCGGCGGCCTGGAGGCTGTAGGACGCGTCGACGTACGTCCAGCCGGACGCCGTGCGCGGGTCGGAGCCCGCGGGTCCCAGGCCCAGCTGGGCCACGACCACGGGCGCCGGGCCGGGAGCCTCGGTGAGCCCTGCCTCCCGGAGGCGCGCGCGGACGGGGTGCATCGGCAGCCCCGCGGCGATGGACTGGGCGCCCGGGGCGCGGATGGCGCAGGCGTCCGCCTCGAGCGGGGCGCCGGTGCCGTTCAGGGCCGGCGGGGCCGTGGGGGCCTCGAGCGCGACCGCCGGCAGCGCGAGCGCCAGCGCGGCGAGGGCGCCGATGGCGGGGAGCGCGAGCCGGCGGGAGACGGGCATCCACTACTGCATCGGACCGCCCGCCGCGACGCATGAGCCCTGTCCGCCCCCGCTCACGACCCGCAGAACGCCGCGCCGTCCTCCACGAGCGCGTCGACCTCGGCATCGGCGAGGCCCAGCTCCAGGAGCACCTCGCGGGTGTCGGCGCCCAGGTGGCGACCGGTGAAGCGGATCGCCCCCGGGCTGTCGGAGAGCCGCACGACGGGGGCGGTCATGACCACCGCGCCCACCTCGTCGTCCTCGACGCGCTCCAGCAGGCCCTCGGCCCACGCCTGCTCGTCGTCGAACAGGTCGTCCCGCTCGCGGACGGGTGCGGCGGGGACCCCGGCGGCGGCGAGGCGGTCGTCCCATTCGGCGGTGGTGCGCTCCGCGAAGACCGGGGCGAACAGCTCCACCAGCTCGGCCTCGCGGGTCACGCGGGCCGCGCGATCGTCCCACGGCGGGCGCTCCAGCAGCCCGGGCATGCCCAGCGCCTCGCAGAACCGGGCGGCGAGCCGCTCCGCGTAGGCGGCCACGGCGATCCACCCGTCGCGGGTGCGGTACGCCCGGTAGAACGCCCTCGAGAAAGTGGGGGTGCCGTGACGCGGCAGCGACTCCACCCGCACCAGGGAGTGGGCGTTCAGGGCGACGGCGCTGCCGAGGATCGACGCGTCCACCCGCTGGCCCCGCCGCGTGCGGCCCCGGTCCATGAGCGCGGCCAGGATCGCGGTGCACGCCAGCAGGGGCAGCGCGGTGTCGTTGATCGGGATCGGCGAGCCGGCCGGCGGGTGGTCCTCGGTGGCCGCGCCGGGGGGCATGAACCCCCCGAGCGCCTCGCCCAGCAGGTCGTACCCGGGGCGCCCGCCGCGCGGCCCGTCCGTCCCGAAGGCCGAGAGCGCGCAGTAGACGAGGCCGGGGTTGAGCCGCCGGGCGTCCTCCCAGCCGAAGCCGAGCCGCTCCGGCACGCCGGGCCGCATGTTGGTCACCAGCACGTCGCTGCGGGCGATCAGCGCGTGGAGCACGTCGCGGGCGGCGGCCCGGGTGAGGTCCAGGCACACGGCGCGCTTGTTGCGGTTCGCCTGCATGTGGTGGCGGCTGCGGTCCGGCTGGCCCGGCATGCGCTCGTGCCGGCGCCACTCGTCGCCCGAGGGGCGCTCCACCTTGACGACGTCGGCGCCAAGATCGCCCAGGTGCATGGTGGTCAGCGGGCCGGCGAGGTTGTGCGACAGGTCCAGGACCCGCAGGCCGGTCAGCGGGGGTCGGCTCACGGCCCGATGCTATCCTCGGCGGGTTCGCAGGGCGTGCGCGAGGAGCGGGAAATGGGCCTGATGGGCCGGTTCACACTGATCGTCAAGTCCAAGGCCAACAAGGCCCTGGACAAGGCCGAGGACCCCCGCGAGACCCTCGACTACTCGTACGAGAAGCAGCTGGAGCTGCTGCAGAAGGTCCGTCGCGGCGTCGCCGACGTGGCGACCAGCAAGAAGCGCCTGGAGCTCCAGGCGTCGAAGCTGGAGCAGAGCGTAGAGAAGCTCGACGGGCAGGCGCGGATGGCGCTGCAGCAGAACCGCGAGGACCTGGCGCGCGTCGCGCTGGAGCGCAAGAAGGGCGTCCAGCTGCAGCTCCAGGACCTCGACGAGCAGCGCGCCCAGCTCCAGGCGGAGCAGGACAAGCTGGTGCTCGCCGAGCAGCGCCTCACCACCAAGGTCGAGGCCTTCCGCACGCGGAAGGAGACGATCAAGGCCCAGTACACCGCCGCCGAGGCCCAGGCCAAGATCGGCGAGGCGTTCTCCGGCGTCTCGGAGGAGATGGCCGACGTCGGCATGGCGATGGAGCGCGCCGAGGGCAAGGTCGAGACCATGCGCGCCCGGGCCGGCGCGATCGACGAGCTGCTCGAGTCGGGCGCGCTCACCGACGTGAGCGACGGCCGCGACTCGATCGACCGTGAGCTCGAGAAGCTGTCGATGTCGAGCGGCGTCGACGACGAGCTGGCGCGACTGAAGGCGGAGATCGGTCCCGGCGACCAGCCCGCCGGCCAGATCGGCGAGGGCGAGGCCAAGTGATCGTCCGGATCCTCGGCGAGGGGCAGTACCGGCTGGACGAGCAGGCCTTCGCGGCCGTCCACGCGGCCGACGACCGCGTGCAGGCGGCCGCCGACGCCGACGACGACGCCGCGTTCCGTCAGGCGCTCGGCGAGCTCCTGGACGTCGTGACGGGCCGCGGGACGCCCCTGCCGGCCGACGAGCTGCACCCCTCGGACGCCATCGTCCCGGGGCACGGGACCACCCTCGCCGAGGCGCGCGAGCTGCTCTCGGCCGAGGGCCTCATCCCCAGCTGAGCAGCGGGGGCGCGCTCCCGTCTCCGCAGGGCGGGGCCGGTCGTCGCGCGTTCGCCGTCAGCCCGCCAGGCCGCCCGCCAGGGCGTCGAGGAACGCGGTCGGCAGGATGACGGCCGCCGCGGTGGCGGCGACGAACAGCGACAGGCCGCCGCCGCGGCGGGACCGGGCGAACGCCAGGAACGCCGCGATCATGATCGCGGTCGAGACGAGCGGGGCCGCGAACACCAGCTGGAGGCGCGAGGCGCCGCCCTCCTGGACCTCGCGGCACACCTGCGCCGACGCTCCGGCCCCGCCGTCGCCGATGCAGCTGACCGCCAGGAGCAGCAACGGCACGCCGAGGCCGACGAAGGCGACGAGCGTCGACCACGCGGCGCCGGCGGCGGCCCGGCCGGCCGGGACGCGGAGTCCGGCGAGCCACGCGAAGGCCACCGCGCCGTACGCGGAGCAGATCGCCAGCAGCACCAGCCACGCCATGCCGTCCACGATGCCGCGGCGCCCGGCCCGGCGCCCCATCCGTTCGGATGGCGGACCTCACCCCGAGCTGACGGGGGCCTCCCAGACGGGGTACCAGCGTCCGAGCTCCGGCTCCATGGCCAGCTCGCGCTCCAGCACGCCCTTCACCCGCAGCTCCAGGGTCGTGTCGCGGGCGCGGCCCTCCCGCGGCGCGAAGGGGTAGAACCGCCCGCGCTTGTACGCGTAGACGAGCTCCACCGGACCCGGCGGGCCGTCGAAGCCGAACACCGCGCACAGCAGGCGCTCGGCGTACCCGCGGTCCTGCAGCGACAGACTGATCACGTGGCTGGTGGTGGCCAGGTCCTCCACGTCCGGGTCGTGGATCACGATCCAGCTGAACCCGAACTCGTCGGCGTGGCGGGAGATGGTGGTGCCCGCCTCCGCGCTGGTGGCCGCCAGCAGCTCCTCGGTCTCGCGCACCAGCTCGTCGAACACCCCGGCCTCGACCGCCTTGAAGCACACGCCCGCGCGCCCGGTGGTGGCCAGGCCCATGCCGGCCTCGAGCGTGACCGCGGCCGACCCGATGCCGAACAGCGCGTCCAGGTCGGCCTCGGGGGGCGTCCGCTGGCCGCGGAGGACGTCGAAGAGACCCACCCCTACGGAGCGAGGCTGCCGGAGGTGGGCGTCGCGTCCATCGTCGCCTGCATCGCCATGAGCCGCTCGATCCGCTTCTCGACCGGCGGGTGCGTCGACACCAGGCTCGACAGCGAGAAGCCCCGCGACACGGCGGGGATGATGAAGAACGCGTTCATGCCCTCGGCGGCGCGCAGGTCGCGGGTCGGCACCCGCTCCATGGTGCCGCTGATCGCCGCGAGCGCAGACGCCAGCTGCGCGGGCGCGCCGGTGATGATCGCGGCGCCGCGGTCGGCCGCGAACTCCCGGTAGCGCGACAGCGCCCGCAGCAGCAGGAACGACAGCACGTAGACCGCCACCGACACGACCACAACCACCGCGAAGATCGCGACGCCGTTGCGGTTGCCCCGGCCCATCCCCGTGTAGACGCCCATGCGCACGAGCAGGCCGGCGACGGTGGCCAGGAACCCGGCGACGGTCATCACCACCACGTCGCGGTTCGCGATGTGGGAGAGCTCGTGGGCGATCACGCCCTCCAGCTGCGGCCCGTCGAGCCGCTCCATCAGCCCCGTCGTGACGCACACCGTCGCGCTGGCGCGGTTGTGCCCCGCGGCGAACGCGTTGGGCAGCTCGGTGCGGGCGACCGCAACCTTCGGCTTCGGCAGGTCGGCCAGCTGGCAGAGGCGCTCGATCATCGCGTGCAGCTCGGGCGCCTCGTGCGGCTCGGTCACGTGGGCGCCCATCGACCGCAGCGCCAGCTTGTCGCCGAACAGCAGCTGCACCACCGCGACGGCGGCCGCGATCACCAGCACCAGCACGGCGCCCCCGCCCGCCGCGATCAGCGCGGCGATGAAGATGACGTAGACGAGGCCGAGGCCGAACAGGGTCAGCGTCATCCGGGTGGTGAGCCCGCGGTCGCGTCCGTACCAGCGCCGTGCCATGGGACGATGGTAGCTCCGACGGGGGGGTACCCTGCCCGGAGACGTGCTCCGCTTCCCGCTCCGGCGCAGCCGCTGGGCCATGCCCTTCCTGCTGCCACTCTCGCTCGGCCGGCCGTTCGCCGAGGTCGGCGAGGGTCAGGTGCGGATCCGGATGGGCCTGCTCGGGAAGGCGGACGTCCCGGTGGAGCGCATCGCCTCGGTCGGGACGATGACGTGGCCCTGGTGGGGCGGCGTCGGCGCCCGCATCGCGCGGGGGATGGTCACGTTCCTCGGGGCCTCCGGGGTGGTCGTGGTGCTCCAGCTCACCGAGCCGACCTCGGTGCGGGCGCCACTGGGGTGGAGGGCCAGCGCGATCGGCGTGGGCGCCGAGGACGTCAACGGCTTCATCACGGCCGTCGCCGCCGAGCGCGAGGCCGTCACGGGGGCCGCGCCGGAGGGTTAGCCGGTGGGGGGCTCCATCGCGATGATCTCGTTGCCGTCGGGATCGTGGAACGTGAGCATGCGCGCCCCGCCCATGTCCTGGACCCCGCCGCGCTGCACGCCGTTCTCGCCCAGCGCGCGCTCCACGGCGTCGATGTCCGACGTCTTCAGGATCACCGTCGCCCCGCCCTGGTGGGGGCGCGTCGCCAGCTCGCCCGAGAGGGCCAGCACCGTGTCGCCGGCGCGCAGCTCGGTCCAGTCGTTGCCCTCGCGCCGCAGGACCTCGAGGCCGAGGATCCCGTTGTAGAACTCCACGGCCTTGTCCATGGAGCACACCTGGTAGAAGACCACGTCAACGCCGTCGAAGAGGCTCATGTGCCGAAGCCTCTCAGACGGCGCGGACGTGGGCCCGGTGATGGTCGTCCCCATGGCGGTCGTGATCCGTCACACCGCCACCGTGAGGCCGCTGAACGCGGTGCGGTCGAGCTGGTTCTGCCGGAGCCCGGCGCAGATGTTCAGCGCCACCCGGTAACCGGCCTCCGACTCCGAGCCCGTCATGACCATGGTGCCGGCGGGACGGCCGGACAGGGCGCGCATGACGCCGCGCCGCGGACGCTCCGAGACGACCATGACCGGGCGCTCGTCGTCGCGGAGCCCCTCCGCCAGGCCGCGGGCGGCGGCGTCGGCGGCGTTGCCGCGGAGGTCGAGCATCACGATGTCGCCGGACGACGGGGCGTGCCCGCCGGGCCGCGCGTCGGCGGCCATGACCACGTATCCGAGACGGGTGAGCGTCTCCTCGAGCGCGGCGCGCCCGAGTCCCTCGGATCCGAGAACCAGGATCTGCATCGGCTGCATTTTCGTCCTACCCCTGCTTTCGCGAACGTTCGTGGTGCGCCGGCGGTGCCGGCGCGGGACGCGAGGCCCGGACGAGGACGCACCTCGCCCAGGGCAGGGGTGGGGCTAGCCGGGTCGGGGCACCGCCAGGCCGTGGCCGGCGCGGGGCCCCAGGAGGCCCGACAGCCAGATCCGCTCCGAGTGGCCCGGCCGCGGCGCGAACACCGCCGCCAGGATCACGCCCAGGAGCACCAGCATCATGAGGGTGCTCGGCGGGACCGGGCCGGAGCCCGGCAGGATGTAGCTCGCCAGGACCGCCAGCAGGCTCGACCCGCCCGGCGCGGCGCTCGGCGGCGCCACCAGCGCGACGGTCATGTTCTCCGGCGGCGGCGTCTCGTGCGTGAAGGGCACCGGGGGCGCCTGCTGCGGCGCGGTGATCGGCTGGGCGATCGGGCCGCTCGCGTCGAAGGTGAAGTTGGCGAGGTCGCGCGCCGCCGGCGTGGCCGGGGGCGCGGGCCGCCCCGCGGCGGGGGCCGGGTCGGGCGACATCGCGGCGACGGCGGGCGCCACCTGCGACTCGGGACCGGCCGGCAGCGACATCGTCTGTGTCGGCGTGGGGGCCACGTCCCAGGTGGTCGCCGCGAGGGCGGCCGCCGGACGCGGGTCCGTCGCGGTCGTCAGGGCGGGCGTGTCGGGCTGGATCAGCAGTGCCGACCCCGTTGACGGAGCCGGCACTGCCTCGATCGGCTGAGGGGCGGCGGTCGAGCCGTCGGACGTCACCCCGGTGACCGGGGTGCTCTCCGAGGGCGGCGGTGCGGGGGCCGCGCCGGCGCCATTGTCGGCGACGGGTGTGGTGGCGTCGGCGGACGGGGCGGGGACGTCGTCGGGAGGCGTCGCGTCCGCCGGGGGGGTCGTATCGACCGGGGCGGCCTCCGACGTCGGAGTGGCCGCCGCGACGGGCTGGTCGGCCACGGCCGTGTCGGCCATCGCCAGCCCGGGCAGCACCAGCGTCAGGAGCAGACCGATGACGCCGCCCGCGAGCAGCACCGACCGCGTCCTCCCGACCCGTCGACCCCTGCGCGTCATATCCGTCGTCGTTCCGCTCCGTCCCGTGGAGAGGCGCACGCGCCTCCCTATCGCGGCGCAACTATATGGCGCCCCGCGGACGCGCGGATAGGGCCGCGTGCGATGGAGTTGTAAAGGTCTTTCGAGGGCTCGGGTGAGGCGACCGTCCCGGGGGCTCCCGGATGGAGGATCCGGCGGTTTCCCGGCCCGGCGATGACGGCTGAGGGCGCCGTTAGCATCGGATATCGGTGCCCGCCTCGATCGCCGCCCAACTCCGGCTGCCGCTGCCCGCCCCCCAACCCGGGGCCGAGGGGGGCGACTCCATGCCCGACCGTCTCTGCGCCCTCCTCGTGCGCCGCGGGCGCCCCCTGGAGGTGGGCCACGTCGCCGCCCAGCTCCTGCGGCTGCGGCGGTGCCCCGAGCGGCTCCAGCGCAAGCTTGTGGCCGAGATCGTGGAGGGCGACGCGCGCCTGGCGTGGCTCGGCCGCGACCTGGTCGGGCTCGCGCCGCCGGACTGGTCGGACACCGACCTGGCCGACGCCGCGTTCTGCGTGGTCGACCTCGAGACCACGGGCGGATCGCCCGGCCACTCGAAGGTCACCGAGATCGGCGCGGTGCGCGTCCGCGCCCTCCAGGTGGTCGAGCGCTTCGAGACGCTGGTGGATCCCGGCCGGCCGATCCCGGCGGTCGTCACCGAGCTCACCGGGATCGACGACGGCATGGTGCGGGGGCGTCCCGACATCGCCGAGGCGCTGGAGGGCTTCACCGCCTTCGCCGGCCAGGACGTGCTGGTGGCCCACAACGCCCCGTTCGACCTCCGCTTCCTCAACTACGAGCGGCGCCGGCTGGCGGGCCGCTACTTCACCCAGCCGTGGCTCGACACGCTCGTGCTGGCGCGGCGGCTGCTCAACGGGCGGGCCGGCCGCCACGACCTGGCGACGCTCGCGGCGTGGGCCGACACGACCGTCCGGCCGATCCATCGCGCCCTGCCCGACGCCGAGGCCACCGCCGAGGTGCTCGTGCGGCTGGTGGGCCTGCTCGCCGACCGCGGCATCGACACCCTCGAGCGCGCGGTGGCGTTCGCGGGCATCGGCGGCGCCCGCCACGCCTACAAGCTGGCGCTGGCCGAGGACCTTCCGTCCACCCCGGGCGTGTACCTCATGCGCGACGCGGCCGGGCGGACGCTGTACGTGGGGAAGGCCGCCAACCTGCGCCGGCGGGTGCGCTCCTACTTCGGTCCCGGCGGACGGCACGGGCGGCTCATCGGGAGGGCGCTCGAGGAGCTCGAGTCGATCCATCACGAGCCCTGCGGCTCCGAGTTCGCGGCCCTGCTGCTGGAGAACCGGCTCATCAAGGAGCTGCGGCCGCCGTGCAACAAGCGCGGCAACGGCATGGCCGGCCAGTTCCTGCGGCTCGCCGCCGGCCCGAGGGGGGCGCGACTGGTGCTCTCCCCGCGCCCCCGTCCCGACGGGAGCGACTTCTTCGGGCCCGTCCGCTCAACCCGCATGGCCCGCGACGCCGTCGCCTGCCTCGGCGCCGTCTACCCGCTGGAGCACGACCGCGCCGACACCCGCGACGCGGCGGTCGTCGCCCTCCGGGCCGCCCTGTCCGGCGAGCCGCGCGCGCTGGCCGACCTGGGCGCGCGGCTGGCGGCGGCGGTCGCGGCGGGCGCCGTGCAGGTCGACCGGGGCGAGCGAACCGACGGGCCCCGCGCCGTGCTGGGCGTGCTGGCCGCGTTGTCGCGCGCGCGCACCGCCCCGCGGCGGACGGCGGTGCTGGTGGAGCCGCGGCATGCCCTCGGCGGCGCGGACGTCTTCTTCGTCGGCGGGGGCGTCGTGCGCCACCAGGTGGAGGTCGGCCCCGACGACTGGGCCGACGGCGCCAAGGCCGGGCTCGCCGTGCTCAGGCGGCTGTCGCGCGCCCGCTCCGGCGGCGGCCCCCTGGCCCCCGATGCGCTCGACGAGGCCGCGATCGTCGGCGACCGCCTGGAGGCGCTGCGCGGCACCCCCGCCGCCATCGAGCTCGGGCCGGGCTGGCGCACCGCCGACGCCCTCGCCCGCATCGGCGAAGCCGTCGGGCTGCTCGCGGTCGCCGTGCCCGCGCCCGACCGGGACGCCCTCCCGGAGGGGTGAGCTCCTGCGGGCGTCCGCCGCCCTCGCGCTGAGCGGCCGGTACGCCGCCATGGGCCGCCAGGCGGCGGCGGGGCTGGAGGCGTGGGCGCGCGACGCGGGGGCGGACCTCCGCGTCGAGGACGACCGGAGCGACCCGGAGCGCAGCGCCGCCCTCACCGTCGCGATGGCGCCGTCGGCCGACCTGCTGTTCGGGCCGTACGGATCCGGCCCCGGACGCGCGGTGGCCGCCGCGATGGCGGGGCGCCCCGAGGTGGTGTGGAACCACGGCGCCGCCGCCGTGGAGCCCCGGGGCGGGGCGCGCCTGATCGACGTGCTCGGCCCGGCCCGGTCGTACTGGCGCGGTCTCCCCGTGATCGTGGGAGCGGAGCCGGTCGCGCTGGTCCGCGCCCCCGGCGGGTTCGGCGAGGAGGTCGCCGCCGGCGCCGCCGACGCCCTCCGGGCCGCGGGGACCCCGCCCGTGGTCCACGAGGTCCTCCGGCCGGGCCGCGCCGACATCGCCGTCGCGGGGGCCGCCGCGGCCGGCGCGCGCTGGGTCGCCGGCGGCGGGCGGATGGAGGACGACCTGGAGCTCGCCCGTTCGGCGGTCGCCGCCGGCCTCGTCTGCGCGCTCGTGGTGATGGGGGTCGCGGCGGCGCGGGCGGAGCTGGGCGACGACGTCGAGGGATGCGCCGGCCCGGTGCAGTGGGACGGCGGCCGGCGGGGCTGGGCGTTCCCGCTCCCCGCCGGCGCCGACTACCCGGCGGCGCAGGCCGCCGCCGCCGGGATGCTGGCCGAGCGCGCGCTCCGCCTGGCGGGGGGCGGGGGACCCGACGCGCTGTGGGACGCGGCGCGGGGGATGCGGACGGCCACGCCGCTCGGCCCGTTCGCGGTCGATGGCGAGGGACGCCAGATCGCCCACGCCCCCGCGATCGTGCGTTGGGAGCCCGGCCCGGGAGGTCCGGTGCGGCGGGTCGTCTGGCGCCCGGCCGTCGGGGCGCCGTGACAGACTCCCGGTGTGACGAGCACCTCGGGCGCCGTACACGCGGACGAGGTCGTCGAGCGTCTCATCGGATGGTTCACGCGCGAGGGGGCGGACCTCCCCTGGCGGCGCACGCGCGGCCGCTGGCCGGTGCTGGTGTCCGAGACGATGCTCCAGGCGACCCAGGTCGCCCGCGTCGTCCCCTTCTACGAGCGCTTCATGGCGCGCTGGCCGGAGGCCGCCGACATGGCGCGGACGCCCCTCGGCGACGTGCTGGCGGAATGGCAGGGCCTGGGCTACCCGCGCCGGGCGCGGAACCTCCACGCCGCCGCGGCGGTCGTCGCCGAGCGGGGTTGGCCGGACGACCTGACCGACCTGCCGGGCGTGGGCACGTACACCGCGGCGGCGGTGCGGTGCTTCGCCGACGGGGAGGACGTGCTGCCGCGCGACACCAACGCCGAGCGGGTCGTGGCCCGGCGCTTCGGCGGGGGCTGGCCCGGCGCGGCCGGCCGCGGGTGGGAGGCGGGCCAGGCGGTGATGGACCTCGGGCGCCTGTGGTGCACCGCCCGCGCCCCACGGTGCGACGACGGATGCCCCCTGCGTGAGGGCTGCGCCGCGGCCGACGAGGGCCGCGTCGCGGAGCTGACCCCCGTCCGTCGGCCCCAGGGCCGTTACGAGGGGTCCATGCGCCAGCGCCGCGGCGTCCTGCTCGGCGCGCTCGCCTCCGACGGCTGGGCCGATCCCGGGCGCGACCCGGCGGCGGCGGCCAGCCTGGTGGCGGAGGGCCTCGCCGCCGAGCGCGGCGGTCGCCTGGTGCGCGCGCGCTGATGGGCGCCCGCCAGGTGGTGGTCGCCGCGATCATCGAGCGCGGCGGGCGGGTGCTGGTGAGCCAGCGCGGCCCCGGGGTGGGACACCCCGGGCGGTGGGAGTTCCCCGGCGGCAAGCGGGAGCCGGGCGAGCGCGACGTCGAGGCCCTCGCCCGCGAGCTCCGCGAGGAGCTCGACGTCGAGGTCGTCATCGGGCCGATGGTCTGGAGCGCGAAGGCCGGCCCGCTGGCGCTCCGGTTCTTCCGGTGCACCTGGCTGCCGGCCCAGCGGCCGCGCGCCCTCGGCAGCGTCCAGTTCCGCTGGGTGCGGCGCGAGGACCTCGCCGGCCTCAGCTTCCCGCCGGCCGATCGCGATCTGATCGGCGCGATCGTGGCGGGCAGGGTCTGACGGGATCTCCGTCCCCCAAGGGGGATTTTGCGGAGGCGATACAATCATCCGAGCTCACTCTCGGGAGGTGGCCCATGGCGAAGGCAAAGCGGCAGCGGCGCAACAGCATCAGGACCATGGGCGCCGATTCGTCGGCCCTCGACGCGCTGGACGCGCTCGAGTCGCTCGAGCGGGCCGAACGCGCGCAGCCCCCCGCAGAGCTGGAGGAGGAGCCCGCCGCCGCGAACGGGTCCGCGACCGCCCCGACCGGCGAGCGCGACGCCGACTAGGCCCCGCTGCCTCGGCCGCCCCGGCTGAAGGCCTCCCCGCTCACCAGGAACCGCACCCGGCCGCCCAGCTCGGCGCCGTTGTTGGCGACGCGCTCGAGGTGACGCGCCACCAGGACGGCCGCGGCCGACCAGATCCGCGTGTCCGGCTCGTCGGGCGCGGCGGCCGCCGCGCCGACCACCTCGGCCAGCATCTCCCGCACCTTCGCGGCCTCGACGCCCGCCTGCTCGCCCAGATCGGCGTCGCCGCGGGCGATGGCCTGGACGGCGCGGGCCAGCGTGTCCACCGCCCGGGCGCTCATCCGCGAGATCAGGGCCTGGATCTCCGGGACCGCCCCTTCGGGGCGGACGGTCATCGCCGCGTCGGCGATCGCCACCGCCAGGTCCCCGACCCGCTCCAGCGCGATCACGGCGATCAGGCCGACGTGGAGCAGCCGCTGGTCGCCGGCGACCGGCGCCTCCAGCAGCTGGAGGCTGTAGATCTTCTGGTCGAGCTCCGCGCACCGGACGTCGACCTGGTCGTCGGCCGCGACCACCTCGCGGGCGGCCTCGGAGTCGACCTCCTCCCACGCCTGCACCCCGCGCTCCACCTGGGAGAGGGCCAGGCTCGCCATCTCGACGAGCCCGGTCCTGAACCCCTCGATCTCGTTCTGGAAATGCATGCGCGTGGACATCTGGCCGATCCTACCCCTGCAGGGGTCGCCGATCACCGCACGGGCAGCCACCTCCCGGCCAGCGCGACGAGCGCGTCGTTGGTGGCCAGCAGGCGGCTGCCCTGGTCGGAGGCCGTGGACCGGACCGACCCGTCGCGGTCCTGCAGCCCCCGCAGGGCCGCCCGTAGCGACGCGGGCGGCGTGCGCCCGGTGGCCCGCAGCGCCCGGATCGCGCCCGCCGTGCTGTTGGCGTCGGTGGCCGCGCCGCCGCCCGCGGTGCCGAGGCCGCCCCGGCCGTTGCGCTGGGCCAGCATCCACCGGACGGCCGCCGCAACCCGGGCGTCGGAGCCCCGGACGCCGGACGCCGCCAGGGCCTCCAGCACCACCGCGGTGGCATCGACCGAGTCCCGGCCGCGCGGGGTCAGGTCGAAGCTCCATCCGCCGGAGCCGCGGGCCGCGAACGTGGCGCGCACGGCCGCGGGCGGCACGCCGCGCCCGGCGGCGCGGAGCGCCAGGATCGACAGCGCCTGGTCCCACGCCGTCGCGCCGTAGCGTCCGGCGGCGTAACGGCCGGTGACGCGCCGCAGGTAGTCGACTCCCCCGAACGCCGCCGGATCGGCCCCGGAGGCGACCGCGGCCATCGCCACCTTGCCCGCGCCGCCGGCGGTGGTGGCGTACGCGGGGGCCACCCGCGCCAGGGCCGCCGCCCGGGGCCGGAGCGCGGCCCGCGTGCGCCCGGCGGCGCGCAGGGCGACGATCGCGTCGGCCTGCTGGCCCGCCGGCGCCCCCGCCGTGCCGGCCGAGAGCCAGGCGGCGGCGCGCGAGGCGGCGGCGGCGTCGGCCGTCGCCGCGCCCGCGTGGGGCGCGGCGACGAGCGCGGCGGCGAGCGCGGCGATCGCGCCGGGGAGGGCGCGGCGCCTCAACGGACGCGGCTCCCGACGGTGAACGTCCCGGTGTTGACGCGGGCGATGCCGACGCTGCCGACGTTGCCGGCGCCGTCCGTCGCGCGCACCCAGATGCGCCACGCGCCGGGGGCCAGGCCCCGGCGCAGCGGAAGCGACCAGTCCCCGCCCGACGTCTTCGCCCTCAGGTACAGGCGCGCCGTGCAGGACCGGGCGGCCGTCAGGCTGCCGGAGGCGGTGCGGTAGCGGCACTGGGTGCCGACGCGCCGCGCCAGGGCCACCTCGACCGCGGCCACGTCCGAGCGGTCGGGCCCGGCGACGCCGCGGATGCCGCGCACCGCCGCGGCGCGGCCGCCGAGGCGCGGGAACACCACCCGGCTGCCGGGCGCGACCGTGTCGCCGGCCGCGGCGGCGGCCCCGCCGGGGGCCGGCCCGGCCGGCAGGTTGCAGACCGACGGGTCGCCGGCGAACGCGCAGACACCGCGGGCGGCGCTGCGGATGTCGCCCGCCCGGGTCGCCGCGACCGCCTGGGTCCCGGCGCCCTGGGCGATGAACGACACCTGGCCGTCGGCGCCCGCGGTGGCGGCCGCCTGGCCGTAGCGGACCACCGCGCCGGCGCCGGGGGCGGCGGCGCCGTCGGCGCCGTAGCTCGTGACCTTCACCGTGAAGGACGTCCCGGCGGCGACGCGGTCGGCGGAAGGGGTCACGTCGAGCTCGCGGGCCCCGTCGGCGGCGCCGTAGTACCAGAGCACGGAGTCGCCCTGCCTGAGGGGCGTCGCGTCCGCGCCGGCGCCCGCCCCGACGTGGTTGACCCGGAACTGCCAGCCGGCCGTGCCGGCGTTGGCGTCCGCGCCGATCTTCTCCACCAGCACCGAGGTGAAGGCCGGGAAGTAGGTGAAGGAGAGGCCGAGGCCGGTCGCGGCCGTGGCGCGGTAGAGCTGCCAGAAGGCGGAGGCCCGGTTCACGTCGACCGCCTGGAACCCGCTGTCGAAGACGGTGGCGGTGCCCTCCCCCTCGATGGGGATGGCGCTCTCGGGGATCAGGTTGGCCGAGGACCCCTCGACGCGTATGGCGGTGTCGAGCGGCAGGGCCGCGGGGGCGGCGGCCAGACCGGCCGCGCATGCGGCGGCCAGGGAGGCCCGGAGGGTGATTCGCAACTGTGGCTCCTCGTCTCGCGGAGGGCGGTTGTCCGTTGCGGGGTCGGAGCGGGTCTCCTGGCTCCCCGATCGTCGCGGCCCCGCAGCCTTCCCAGGTCTCCCCAGTGGCCGACTCGCGTCATCGCGGGCGCCGCTCCCGGGTCACAGTGGCGCGACCGCGCCGGATTCGCACCGGCTTCCCACGCGTCCGATCCCGTGAAGCGGCGCCAACCTACCCGGTACGCTCCCGGCGTGTCCACCGCCGGCCCGCTCGCCCTCCCGCCACCGGTCGGGGTCGCCACGGACGGCGTGGTCGCGCGGGTGGTGCGGACGCCGACGCTGTTCTGCCTGGCGACGCTGGTCATCACCGTCACGGGCCTCGCCCTGGACCACTTCGCCAACCTGGGCGGGCAGATGCTGCTGGCGCTCTGCACGTGGGGCTTCCTGGCGATCGCCTTCGTCTACCTCACGCCGATGGAGCGGGCCCAGACGTCGGTGGTCGTGGTGGTGGCGACGTGCGCGGAGATCATCGGGTCGGTGATCTGGGGCGTCTACGTGTACCGCCTCGGCAACCTGCCCCTGTTCGTGCCGCCCGGGCACGGGCTCGTCTACCTGACCGGCCTGCGCCTCAGCCAGACCCCCCTGTTCCGGGAGCGGGGGCGGCTGCTCGTGCTGGCCGCGATGGTGGGGGTGGGCGCCTGGGCGCTCATGGGGCTGACCGTCCTCGGCCGGACCGACGTGGCCGGGGCCGTGGGGGCCGTCGTGCTCCTGCTGTTCCTGTGGCGCGGGCGCGCGCCCGCCGTCTACGCGGGGGTGTTCTTCGCGGTCGCGTTCCTCGAGATCTACGGCACGGCGATCGGCACGTGGCGGTGGGCCGAGGAGATCCCCGGCCTGGGCGTGCCGGACGGCAACCCGCCGAGCGGCGCGGCCAGCGGCTACGTCTTCTTCGACATCGCCGCGCTGGCCCTGGCGCCGTGGCTGCTGCTCACGTGGGCGCGGGTCACGGGGCGCCTGCGGGGCTTCCGAGGTGGACGCGGCACGCCTCCGCGTGCCCGTCCCGCCCCACCCCGCTGAGGGTCAGCTCCGTCGGCCACTCCGGCGCCGGCGCGGCGGCGTCCTCGGGCGCCGCGGTGACGACGGCCCTCCAGCCGGCGACCGACACGAGCCATCCGATCTCGGCGAAGTCGAGGCTCAGGTCGTGCAGCAGGTCGGGCGGCCCCACGAGCATGTAGCTGGGCGGGGCGGGCGGGGGCTCGGACGGCATCGAGGTAGAGTGCACGGCCGTGGCGGAGCAGTCCATCGACGGCGAGATCAGCCTGCTGTGGCAGGACGTCGACCGGTACCAGGGCGACGTGATCCTGATGAGCCTCGACACCGACGAGCCCATGCGGATGAACACGTTCGAGATCTCCGGCGAGCTGGCCGCGCGCCTGAAGGACGGCGCGCTGGAGGAGGGCATGCGCGTCCGCGTGCACTGCCGGGCGGAGACGATCGAGGTGGTCAACGTCGAGACGGGCGAGACCTCTGACGAGGACGTCGCGGTGGTCGTCGACGTGGTCGTGCTCGAGGGGTGAGGCGGCGGTCCCGCGGGGACGGATCGTCCGCGGGGGTGGGCTATGATCCGCGCCGGATCGACACGGCGTGCTGGGGCGTAGCCAAGCGGTAAGGCAGCGGGTTTTGGTCCCGCGACCGGGGGTTCGAATCCTCCCGCCCCAACCAGGCAGCCCTGACCCCCGAGACCGGATGTGAGATCCCAGGCATGAGCATCGGTGCTGTCGTCCTCGCGGCCGGGCAGGGAACCCGGATGAAGTCCTCGTTGCCGAAGGTCGTCCACCCGGTCGCCGGGCGCGCGATGGTCAACTGGGTGCTCGATGCGCTCAGGGACGCCGGCGTGAAGCACGTGGTGGTGGTCGTGGGCCACGGCGCCGACGCGGTCCGGGAGGCGCTGCCCGCCGATGTCGCCGTCGTCGTGCAGGAGCGGCAGCGCGGCACGGGGGATGCGGCGCAGGTCGGCCTCTCGGGCCTCGATGCCTCGTGCGAGACGGTGGTGGTGGCATGCGGCGACACCCCCCTGCTGCCATCGGCACTGGTCGCGCGGATGATCCAGGAGCACGGCTCCGAGCCGCGCGACGCCACGATGCTGAGCGCGGTGGTCGGCGACGCGGGGTCCTACGGGCGCGTGGTACGCGGCGGCGACGGCGCGGTGGCGAAGGTCGTCGAGGCGCGCGACGCCTCATCCGAGGAGCTCGCGATCCGCGAGTACAACGCCGGGCTCTACGTCTTCGCCCGCGCAGCCCTCGAGGTGGCCCTCGCGGGCCTCGGCAGCTCCAACTCCCAGGGCGAGCTGTATCTGACCGATGCGCTCGAGGCCGTGCCCGGGAGGGTCGCGGCGATCGTGGCCGATGACCCAGAGACCGCGGCCGGCGTGAACGATCGCGTGGACCTGGCCGTCTGCGAGGCCGCGATCCAGCGCCGCCTGCGCGAGGACCTGATGCGCGCCGGCGTCACGATGCCGGACCCCTCCGCCGTCTACATCGACGCGGCGGTCGAGGTGGGCCGGGACACGGTCCTTCTCCCCGGTACGCACTTGCGGGGGGGCACCCGGGTCGGGGAGCGCAGCACGATCGGCCCGGACGTCGTCATCGTCGACTCCGTGGTCGGCGACGCCTGCACCGTCGTCAGCGCCCACATTCTGAGGTCGAGTCTGGCCGACGGCGCGAGCGTCGGTCCGTTCGCGTACCTGCGTCCCGACACGCGGCTCGAGCCGGGGGCGAAGGCCGGCACCTACGTGGAGCTGAAGAACACGACGCTCGGCCCGAGGGCCAAGGTCCCCCACCTGTCGTACGTGGGCGACGCGACGGTGGGGGAGGGCGCCAACATCGGCGCCGGCAACATCACGGCCAACTACGACGGCTTCCGCAAGCACCGGACCACCATCGGCGCGCGCGTGAAGACCGGCTCGGACTGCGTCTTCGTCGCGCCGGTGACGGTGGGCGACGACGCGATGACCGGCGCCGGGTCCATCATCACCGAGGAGATCCCGGCCGGCGCGCTCGGGATCGCCCGGGCACGTCAGTCCAACATCGAGGGCTTCACGGCGAAGGCGACGGCACGCGCGGCGGCGGCCGAGGCGAAGGAGGCCACCGGCACATGACCACGAGCATCGACCGCGATGACTCGAAGCGCCTGATGGTGTTCGCGGGGCGGTCGAGCCAGGATCTGGGCCAGCGGATCGCGCAGCGCCTCGGGATCGACCTGGGTGCGGTGACGCTGAAGACCTTCGCCAACGGCGAGATCTACGTGCGCTTCGAGGAGAGCGTCCGCGGCGCCGACGTCTTCCTGGTCCAGTCCACGTGCCGTCCGGTCAACGACAGCCTCATGGAGCTGCTCGTGATGATCAACGCGGCGAAGCTGGCGTCGGCCCACCGCATCACCGCCGTCATCCCCTGGTACGGCTACTCCCGCCAGGACAAGAAGTCGGCCCCCCGCGAGCCGATCACGGCGAAGCTGATCGCCGACCTGCTCCAGGCGGCCGGGGTCGATCGCGTGCTGACGATGGACCTCCACGCCGGCCAGGTCCAGGGCTTCTTCAGCGTGCCGGTCGACCACATGACGGCCCTCCCCATGTTCGCCGACCACCTGCGCGAGCGTGTCCGCACCGGCGACTTCGGCCGCCTCGTGGTGGTCTCGCCGGATGCCGGCCGGGCGAAGCTGGCCAACCACTTCGCCGAGAACCTCGGGGCCACCCTCGCCGTGCTCACCAAGCAGCGGCCCGATCACAACGAGGCCGAGATCACCTTCCTGATCGGTGACGTCGCCGGGTGCACCGCGATCCTGATCGACGACATGATCGACACCGCCGGCACCCTCTGCGCCGGCGCCAAGGTGGTGAAGGACGGCGGCGCCGAGCGGATCCTGGCCGCGGCGACCCACGGCCTGCTCTCGGGCCGCGCGGTCGAGCGGCTGCGCGAGTCGGTCATCGAGGAGGTCCTGCTCACCGACACCGTCCCCCTCCCGGACGACGCCGTCGGCCACGACCTCTTCAAGGTCCTGAGCGTCGACCGGATCCTGGCCGACTCGGTGCACAACGTGTTCTGCGACGAGTCGGTGTCCGCGATCTTCGCGGGGGAGAACCAGCTGTTCTAGACGGACCCCCGCGGGGCGGCCGCCGGGGCCGGGCCGCCGCGGCGGGCGAGCGCCGGGAGCGTCTGGCGCATCGAGACCATGATGTCCCGCTGGATCACGTCCAGGAACACGCGCGCGATCCCGTCCTCGCCGGCGAAGAGCTGCGCGAACGGTTCGCGGGGCAGCACCAGCAGCAGCGACCGCTCCCGCGCGATCGCGGTGACCGGCGACGGCAGGCCGTCGACGAGGCCCTCGTAGCCGAAGAGCCTGCCCGGCCCCGCCAGGCCCACCCGCACGCGCCGGCCGTCGCGCACCATCACCTTCTCCACCGCGCCGTTGATCGTGAGGAAGCAGGCCGACGCCTCCGCCCCCTCCGCCACCAGGATCCGCCCGGGTGGGCACCGTGCGTACCGCCCGGAGGTGAGGAACCCCCAGACGGCGAGCGGGTCGAAGTCGTGGAACGTCGCCATCCGCCGCATGTAGCGGCTGTCGGCCGGCGTGCAGTACTCGAGCTCCGCGTCGGCTGCGGGTGCCGGCGCCCCGTCCGGGAGGGGCCCGGCGAGGGCGGCGAGCTGGCCGCGCAGGCGCGCCACCGACAGCAGCATCAGCCGGCGCCGGAGGCCGAACGCCGACGGATGCTGCCGCGCGAGCAGGCCGACCAGGTCGGGGCGCGACAGGGCGAGCACCGTCGTGGGCACGGCGGCCCGCAGCCCCACCGTGCGGGTGCCCCCGTCGAGCAGCGCGAGCTCGCCGACCATGTCGCGCGGGCCCGAGGTGCCGACGTCGATCAGCCGCCCGCCGGCGACGCGCACGGATGCCGTGACGGCGCCCTCGACCACGAACGCCAACTCCCGGGCGGCGTCGCCCTGGCGCCACAGCACCTCACCCTCCTTCAGCCTGCGCCGGCGCACGAGGCGCGCCAGCTCGGCGATGTCCTCCTCCCCCCGGCCGGCGAACAGCGGCACCGTCGCGAGGAAGGCCGCGGCCTCGGCGTCAGGCATCCAGGTCGCGGACCTCGAGCCCCACGCCGTCGGGGGTGAGCTCGGCGGCCAGCAGCGAATACTCCGGCACCTCGGTCCACGTCGTGTGGTCGGTGGTGAGGGGCTCGGAGGCGATGATCACGGACCGGGGCGCCTCGGCCTCGCTCATCTCCCAGCCGCCGTCGCACTCCGCGTACTCGCCGCCGATGGCGTACCAGAGGCTGCAGAACGGGAGGTCGGTCTCCAGCATCTCGTCCTCCGGCGGGTACCAGCCGTAGTCGAACGAGAAGCGGGTCGCGACGACCGAGCGCCCGGTGCTGATGCACAGGTTGACCGGGGACGACGTGTCGATGCCGTGGGCGCCGCGCACGTCGCGCAGGATGCGGAGGGCGGCGGTGGTGGCCTCGGCGAGCTCCGCGGTGCCGGGGAGCCCCCAGGGGTCGTCGAGCTGGGACAGGATCAGCGCGTAGATCCACTCGGAGTCGGTCGTCCCCTCGATGCACCGCGCCAGCTCGGGCCGCACATGCTCGACCAGCGCGTAGCGCATGCGCGGGAACTGGCGCAGGTGGCCGTTGTGCGCCAGCACGACCCGGGCGCCCTCGAACCGGAACGGATGGAGGTTCGTCTCGGTGACGACCGCCTCGCTGGAGTAGGTGACCCCGCGGACGTGGGCCACCAGGCACGTCGGCGCCAGCTTCGACGCCAGGAAGCGGAGGTTGCGGTCGAAGGGCGGGAGCGTGGTGGCCCGGTACGTGAAGGGGTCGTCCGGCTGGAGGGACGCCGGGTCCCACGCCTGCATCCCGAACCCGGCGAGGTTCAGGAACGTGTTCATCATCCGGGGGCTGTACGACTGCCGGACCAGGCTGTACTCGGGGTCGTACAGCAGGTTCCGCACCGGCAGCGGCTCGCCGAGGTAGGCAAGGACCCGGCACATGTGCCGACTCTATCCCCGGGCGGCCCACCGGAGTCGCGGGCGGCGGGCGCGGAGGCGACGTAGGATCGGCCCCTCGACGGCGGAGGGGGGTGGGATGAAGCAGTTCGCGTGCGGCGAGGTGGTCCCGGGATGCGGGTGGGTCGCGCGCGGCGAGGGCGAGGACGAGCTGCTCGTCGAGATCGCCGCGCACGCGCACGAGGCACACGGGATGGACGAGGTCCCGCCCGAGGTGGCGGACGTCATCCGCGGGCACATCAGGGAGGTGTAGGGAAGACGCCGTCCTCCAGGAACCCCTCGAGGGCCTGGCGGAACGGCGCGAGATCGAGGCCCTGACCGGCGACCCAGCCGTCGTCGTAGTACGTCCCGGCGTAGCGGTCGCCGCCGTCGCAGATCAGGGTGACGACGCTGCCGCGCTCGCCGCGGTGGAGCATCTCCGCCACGAGCTGGAGCGCCCCCCACACGTTGGTCCCGGTGGAGCCGCCGACGCTGCGCCCGGTGCGCTCCGACACGAGCCGCATCGTCGCGATCGACGCGGCGTCGGGCACCTGGATCATCCGGTCGACGACGTCCGGGAGGAACGACGGCTCCATCCGCTGGCGGCCGATCCCCTCGATGCGCGAGGGGCGACCGGAGAACGCCCACGGCTCGCCCGTCCAACTCGGGTAGAAGATCGAGTCCTCCGGGTCGACCACGCAGACGCGGGTCGGATGCCGCGCCAGGCGCACGTAGCGGCCGATCGTCGCGCTGGTCCCGCCGGTGCCGGCGCCGACCACGACCCACGCGGGCACCGGGCTCCGCTCCAGCGCCATCTGGGCGAAGATCGAGTCGGCGATGTTGTTGTTGCCGCGCCAGTCCATCGCCCGCTCCGCGAATGTGAACTGGTCCAGGAACAGCCCGTTGCGCCCGGCGGCCAGCCGCTGCGCCTCGTCGACGATCGTCCTCGGGTCGTCCACCAGATGGCAGAGGCCGCCCTGCCCCTGGATCAGCGCGATCTTCTCCGGGCTCGTCGTCGCCGGCATCACGGCGACGAACGGGAGGTCCAGGAGGCGCGCGAAGTACGCCTCGGAGACGGCGGTCGAGCCGCTGGAGGCATCCACGATCGTCGTGCCCTCGACGATCCGCCCGTTGCACAGGCCGTACAGGAACAGGGAGCGGGCGAGCCGGTGCTTGAGCGAGCCGGTGGGGTGGACCGACTCGTCCTTGAGGTAGAGGTCGATCCCCCACACGTCCGGCAGCGGGAAGACGTGCAGGTGCGTGTCGGCCGAGCGGTTGGCGTCGGCGTCGATCCGGCGGACCGCCTCCTCGACCCACCCCCGCGACACGAGGGATCCCCGGTCCTCCGCTGACGTCGTCACGGGGTCATTGTTCCACGCCCCGCGCCGCCGGCGGCTGCGGCCCGACACCGCGCCTGCGGCGACGGCACGGGGCGTGCGGCGATGGTCCCGCCGCTCCGGCGCGGCGACAAGGCGCCGTGGGCGGCCCGTACGCCGGAGGTAAGCGCTTCGCCCGTCGCGGGGAGTCGGGTACACTCCCGCGTCGGCCCCGAGAAGGATCAGATCACCGATGGCACACGTCTCCCTCACCGCAAACGAGCGCACCGAGTTCGGCAACGGGCCGGCCCGGCGCCTCCGCAAGGCCGGGTTCGTCCCCGGCGTCGTCTACCAGCCGGGCGGTCCGTCGCTCCCGCTGTCGCTGTCCGACCGCGACCTGCGCCGGGCGATCGCCGAGGGGCGGACCGGCGTGATCGACCTGGCCGTGGGCGACGCCCCGGCGCGTCCGGTGCTGCTGAAGGACTGGCAGCTCCACCCGGTGCGGCTCGACGTGATGCACGTGGACTTCGTGGAGGTCGACCTCACCCAGGAGATCGAGGCGCCCGTGGCGATCGCGCTCTTCGGCGACGCGATCGGCGTCCGCGAGGGCGGCATCCTGGACCAGCCGCTGCGCGAGGTCGTCGTGAGCGCGCTGCCGGAGAGCCTCCCCGACCACATCGACCTCGACGTGACGGGCCTCCAGATCGGCGACTCCGTGACCGTCGGCGACCTCACCGCTCCCACGGGGGTCACGATCGTGACCGACCCGGAGACCGTGGTCGCGTCGGTCGTGGCGCCGACCGTCGAGACCGAGCCGGAGACCGGCGAGGAGGGCGAGGGCGCCGCGCCGGCCCCCGCGGACGAGGGCGAGGGCGGCGGGTCCGACGAGGAGTAGCGGTCGCGACCTCGGCGTGGAGGACGCGCCGGAACCCGTCCGCCTGGTGGTCGGCCTCGGGAACCCGGGGTCCCGGTACGCCGGCACCCGCCACAACGCGGGCGAGATGGTCGTGGACGAGGTCGCCCGCCGGCTCGGCGCCGGGCGGGCGGTCACGCGCTACGGCGGCCGCCTCCGGGAGGCCCGCGGCCCGTCCGGGCCCGTCGCGCTGCTCGTCCCGCTGACGTACATGAACGACTCCGGGGACGCCGTGGGTCCCGCCGCCGGTTCGCTGCGCGCCGCGCCTGGGCAGGTCCTGGTGGTGCACGACGAGCTGGACCTGCCCTTCGGCGCCGTCCGCGGCAAGGTCGGCGGCGGGGTGGGGGGGCACAACGGGCTGCGGTCCGTGACCCGGGGCCTCGGCGGCCCCGGCTTCGCCAGGATCCGCCTGGGGGTCGGCAAGCCGCCCCCCGACTTCCGGGGCGACGGCGCCGACTGGGTGCTGATGCGGTTCACCGAGCCGGCGGAGGAGGTGGAGGCGATGATCCGGCGCGGCGCCGACATGGTCGAGGCGGTCCTCGCCGACGGGATGCCCGCGGCCGTCGAGCGCTTCCACGCATCCGAGCCGGGCGCCCGCGCCGCGGCCCGGGCCGAGCGTCGCGAGACCGCCCGCCAGGCCCGCGGGGAGGCCGGGGACGCCGGGCGCGCCGACGCCGGTCCCGACGCGGAGCCGGCCGGGTGAGCGGCGCCACCGCACTCGACCGGCTGGTCCTGTCGCCCCCGCCCGTGGCCGCCGCCGCGCGGGCGGTCGCGGACGGCGCCCCCGGGGGCGAGCTGGCCCTCGCCCGGCCCGGGTGGCCGTTCGCGCTGGCCGCCATGGCCCGGTCGGGCGGCCGCGCGCTGCTCGCCGTGACGCCTGGCGACGACGAGGCGCGCGACCTGGCGCAGGAGCTCACGGCGCTGCTCGGCCGGGGCGCCGTCGCGCTGTGGCCCACCCGCGGCGTGCCCTCCGGGGGCGCCGTCGGCGCGTCGCCGCACCTCGTCGGCCTGCGCGCCCGGGCCGCCGCGAGCCTCGGCCGACCCGGCAACGTCGTGGTCGCGAGCGCCGCCGCCCTCTCCGAGCGCCTCCCGGCCGACGCCGCCGGCGACCCGCTCCAGGTCTCGGTGGGCGACGTGGTGTCGCTCGACGCGCTCGTCGACCGCCTCGCCGCCATGGGCTACGAGCGGGTCGACCAGGTTGAGGAGCGCGGCGACATGTCCGTCCGCGGCGGCATCCTCGACGTGTATCCGTCGACCGCCGAGCTGCCCGCCCGCATCGAGCTGTTCGGTGACGAGATCGAGAGCATGCGCGCCTTCTCGGCGTTCACGCAGCGGACGATCCGCCCCATCACGAAGCTGGTGGCGTGGCCGGCCGCCGAGGTCGGCGGAGCGGACGCCGACCCGCTCGCCGCGACCGGGCTCGCGGACACCTCCGTGGTGCGCATGGCACCCGCCGAGCACGCCGACGCCCTGGCCGAGGCGCTGGAGCGCCTGGAGGACGAGGCCGCCGCGGGTGTGATGGCCGACCCCGCCGTCGTCCAGGCCGCACTCGCGGGGCTGGCCGTATTGGACGTGGCCCCGCCGCGCGGGGCTGGGCCGGGCGCGTTCGACGCCGCCGAGCCGCGGTTCACCGCCCGGTCGGCGTCCGAGTCGGAGGGCGAGCTGCAGCGCCTGACCCGCGGGGGGCTCCGCGCGCTCGTCACGTTCGGCCGCCGCGGCGACCTGGCCCGGGCGCTCGCGCGGATGGAGCGCCTGCGCGCCACCGAGCTGGAGCCCGGCGAGATCCCCGAGCCGCGGGCCATCGGCATGAGCGTGACCCCGGTGCGCACGGGGATGATCTCCCGCGAGCTCGGCATCGCCGTGGTGCCGGAGGAGCGCATCCTGCGGCGACGCCGGCCGTCGCCGCAGCGGGGCCCGGTGGTGGGCCGCAGGCTCCAGTCGTTCCTGGACCTGAAGGTGGGCGACCACGTCGTCCACGAGGACCACGGCATCGGGCGCCTCACGGGATTCGAGACCCGCACGGTCGCCGGGTTGACGCGCGACTACCTGGCGCTGGCCTTCGCCGACGGCGACCGCCTGTACGTGCCGCACGACCAGCTCGACCGGGTCACCCGCTACGTCGGCGCCGACGGGTCGGCACCCGCGCTGAGCAAGCTCGGGGGCAAGGCGTGGGACCGCATGAAGTCGCGCGCCCGCGCGGCCGTCCGCGAGATGGCCGGCGAGCTCATCGCCCTGTACGAGGCGCGCGCCGCCGCCGTCGGCTTCGCGTTCCCCGCCGAGGACGAGCTGACGCGCGAGCTGGAGCGGACGTTCCGCCACCGCGAGACGCCCGACCAGCAGCGCGCCATCGACGCGGTCTACGACGACATGGAGCGGCCCCGCCCCATGGACCGGCTGATCTGCGGCGACGTCGGCTTCGGCAAGACGGAGATCGCGATGCGGGCGGCCTTCAAGGCCGCGGCGGCGGGCAAGCAGGTGCTGATGCTGGTGCCCACCACGATCCTGGCCCAGCAGCACCTGGCGACGTTCCGCGAGCGATTCGGCGAGCTGCCGGTGAGCGTCGACATGGTCAACCGCTTCCGCACGCCCGCCGAGACCCGCGACGTGCTCGCGCGGTTCCGCGAGGGACGCCTCGACATCCTCATCGGCACCCACCGCCTGCTGTCGATGGACGTGCAGCCGAAGGACCTGGGCCTGGTGATCGTCGACGAGGAGCAGCGCTTCGGGGTGGCCCAGAAGGAGAGCCTGCGGCAGCTGCGCCTGAAGGTGGACGTGCTGGCCATGAGCGCCACGCCGATCCCCCGCACGCTCCAGATCTCGCTGTCGGGGCTCCGCGACATCAGCACCATCGAGACGCCGCCGCCGGGCCGGCGGCCCATCGCCACCCACGTCGGCGAGCACGACGACCCGCTGGTGGCCGAGGCCCTGCGCCGCGAGCACGAGCGCGGCGGCCAGAGCTTCTACCTGCACAACCGGGTCGAGACGATCGACGAGGCGGCCGCGCAGCTGCGGGCGCTGGTGCCGGAGCTGCGGATCCTCACGGCCCACGGCCAGATGAACGAGCACGAGCTGGAGGAGGTGATGCTCGGCTTCGTGCGCGGCGAGGCCGACGTGCTGGTGGCCACCAGCATCATCGAGTCCGGCCTCGACATCCCCCAGGCCAACACCCTGGTGGTGGAGCGCGCCGACCAGCTCGGGCTGAGCCAGCTCTACCAGATCCGCGGGCGCGTCGGCCGCTCCGACGTGACCGCCCACGCCTACCTGCTGTACCCCGACGCGGCCACGCTGTCGCGCGAGGCGGCGTCGCGCCTGCGGGCCCTGGCCGACTACACCGAGCTGGGCAGCGGGCTGCGCATCGCGATGCGCGACCTGGAGATCCGGGGGGCCGGCAACCTGCTCGGCGACGAGCAGAGCGGCCACGTCGCCGCCATCGGGTTCGAGCTGTACCTGG
>DAISWG010000036.1:0-39080 GCA_036826475.1 Miltoncostaeaceae bacterium
GCGCCGCCGAGCCACTGGGCGGTGTTCATCACGCCGGTCGCCGCGCCCTCGGCCCCGGCCGGGGCGGCGTCGAGCGTCAGGGCGTTGACGGCGGCGAAGGCCAGCGGGATCGCCGCGCCGAAGAGCAGCGTCCCCGGCAGCACGTCGGCGGCGAACGACCCGCCGGCGGGGACGCGGGCCAGCAGCGCGGCGGCGGCGGCCATGGCCCCCATGGCCCCGGCCATCGCGGGGCGCGGCCCCCAGCGCACCATCAGGCGGGAGGCCGGACGGGCCGGCCCCCCCCCCCGGACCCCGGGGGGCAACACCCCCGCCCCGGCCGCGATCGTGGCCATGCCGAGGACGCCCTCGAGGTACAGCGGCAGCAGCGCGAAGACCGCGAGCATCACGCCGCCGTGGAGCGCAGCGACGCCGGCGACCGTCCCCATCCCCCGCGCGCGCAGCGCCGCGCGGATGCCGGCGGGCCGGGTGCCGCCGGAGGGCCGGTGCTCCGGCAGCACGCGCCGGGCCGACGCCACCGCGGCCGCCGCGACCGGCACGTTGACGAGGAACAGCAGGCGCCACGAGGCGGCCTCGACGGCCGCGGCGCCGACGAGGGCGCCGGAGGCGGCCGCCAGCGAGGCCGACGTGGCCCAGGCGGAGAGCGCCGCGGCGCGCCGCTCGGTGCCGGGGAACGCCTGGGAGAGCAGCGCGAGCGCCGCGGGCTTGATCATGGCGGCGCCGAGCCCCTGCGCCGCGCGCGCGGCGATCAGGGCCGCCGCGGACGGCGCCAGGCCGCAGGCGAGCGACGCCGCGCCGAACAGGGCCATGCCGGCGACGAACGCCCGGCGGCGGCCCACGAGGTCGGCGATGCGGCCGGCGGGCAGCAGCCCCAGGCCGAGGGCGAGCGCGTAGACGCCCACCACGGCGCCGCGGGCGCCGGGCGAGAGCCCCAGGTCCGCACCCATCGCCGGGACGGCGACGAACACGGCCGTGATGTCCAGGACCAGAAGGAACTGGGCGGTGCAGAGGACCGCAAGGGCCGTGCGGCCCTTGCGGGGGAGTCCCCGGCCCACGTCAACTGAGCGTCGGGGCGAGGCCGAGGGCGACCTCGCCGATGAACTCGTACGCGCGGTTCGCGCCGAGCGGGTGCATGAACGCCCCCGCCCGCACGTCGCGGTACGCCCGGGACAGCGGGTGCGCCGTCATGTAGCCCGCCCCGCCGGACAGCGCGAGGGCCCGGTCCACGATCCGGACGGCCGCCTCGTTGACGAACGCCTTCGCGGCCTGGACGTCGGCGAAGACCTCCGCCACGTCGTCCTCGGGTCGCAGGAGGTGCGCGTCGATGAGGTCGCCGGCGCGGGCCACCGACGCGCGGACGGCGGAGAGCTCGACCTCGGCCTCGGCCACCAGCACCAGGGCGCGCGGCGCGGGCCCGTGCTCGGCCACCTTCGGCGCCATCCCGCCGACGGCGACGGCCAGGGCCGCCTCGGAGATGCCGAGCGACGAGGCGGCGTGGAGACCGCCCGCCACCAGGTTCGCCTCCATGAACTCGTCGGTGAGCCGACCGGCCGGGAAGCCGCCGCGCAGGGCGGCGGCCGGCAGGTGGACGTCGTCGAACGACACCGACTGGCTGCCCGAGGCGCGCATGCCCAGGGCGTCCCAGTCGCCGTTCATCCGGACGCCGGCCGCCGACGCGGGGATCCGGACGTAGCCGTACCGCTCCCCCTCGCCGTCATCGAACGTGACGGCGGCGTAGAGCTCGGTCGCCGCCGGCGACATCGTGCAGAAGACCTTGTGCCCGCTGACCACCCATCCGTCGTCGGTGCGGTCCGCGCGGGTGCGGGGGCGGGTGAGATCCTGGTTCGGCTCGCTCACCGCCGCGGCCATCACGGCGCCCTCGCGGGCGACGCGCTCGAGGGTGCCGCCGTAGGCGGCGGCGCGCCGGGCGTCGCCGGCGAGCGTCGCCGCCCGCCAGCGGTGGGCCGTGTTGACGAGCGGGATCAGGTGCATGCTGGCCCCGATCGCGACCGAGGCGTCGCCGCGGGCCAGGCGGCTCGCGGCGACGATCAGGTCGTGGACCGACTCGACGCCCATCCCGCCGAGCGCCTGCGGGATGGGGGCGGCGAGGTAGCCGCCGTCCCGGAGAGCGGCGACGGCCTCGTGCGGATAGCTCCCGTCGCGGTCGTGATCCGCCGCGCGGGTCGCGAGGTCGGCGGCGAGCTGCTCGGCGAGGAGGATCAGCCGCCGTCCCGGCTCGGTGCGTGCCTGGAGCTCGGCGCCCATGACGTCAGTCCGTCACGACGTCGACGTGGACCGGGACGCCCTGCGTGATGCTGTCGAAGACGGCCGAGCGCTGGTGACCGCGGGCCACCACCTCGCGCAGCTTCTCGGGCGTCGCGTCGCCCTTCACGCGGAACGTCATCCGGATCCGCTCGAACCCGTTCCGGTGGTTGTCCGGATCGGTGCCGAGGGCGCCGTTCAGGTCGATGTCGCCCTCCAGGTGCGACTCGACCTCGGTGAGCCGCACGCCGCGTGCGGCGGCGACGTACACCAGCGACGTGGTCACGCACGCCGCGAGGGCGTGCAGCAGGTACTCGGCGGGGTTCGGGCCCGTGTCGGTGCCCACGAGCACCGCCGGCTCGCCGGCGTCGAGCGTGAACGGAGCCTCGCGCGACGTGTCGAGCTGCCCGCCCGCGCCGATGAAGTCCTTGATGGTGGTGCGGTTGTGGGCGCCGTGGACCCAGCGGTTGGTCGCGCGGAATTGGAACTGCGCGATCTCCGGCTGCGCCGTGATCGCGTCGAGCGTCGCGAACAGGACCTCGGTGTCGACCCCGTTGCGGACGCGCTCGGTGCTGCGGATGGTGGTGCTCATGGCATCTCCCGTCTCGGGTGTGCCGCCGCGGGATGCGGGCGGCTGCGGGAGAAGCTCAGCGGGTGGCCGGAAAGCTCCGGTTCACCCGCGGTAAACGGATACGTCGTGACACTGCGCGAACTGCCGGCCGCGGAGCGAGCAGGCGGCCCCGCCAGCCGGGTCAGTCGCTGGGGTGCAGGGCCCCCTGGAGCGCGGTGAGGGAGCGGGCGAAGAGCAGGCCCATCGCGTCGGCCGCCTCGTCCGGGGTGGCCTGCGGCTGGAGCGCCCGCAATCCGGCGGACGCCATCACCACCGCCTGCTGGATCACCTGCCAGCGGTCGACGCCGGTGATCGGCTGCCCGCCGGACTCGGCCTGCATCTCCTCGAACGCCTCGCGCTGGGCGCGCATGAGCTCCTTCAGGCGCTCCTTGAACTCCTCCCCGGCGCCCTCGCCGAAGGCGAAGGAGAAGGGGAACTCGGGGTCGTCGCTCATGATCGAGCCTCCTACAGGTGGATCTCGCGGATGATCGTGGGGGACAGCAGGTGCACCGTGTCCACGAAGCGCACGGTGTTCCCCACCAAGTCCATCACGATCGAGTGCGTCCGCGCCCCGTCCGCGAAGTAGCGGACGCCCTTCAGCAGGTTGCCGTCGGTCACGCCGGTGGCGATGACGTAGAGCGGGGCCGGCGCGAGGTCGCGGGTGCCGTACACGGTCGAGGCGTCGTGCATGCCGAACTCGGCCATCTTGGCCCGGTCCTCCTCGTGGCGCGGCGCCATCTTCGCCTGGATCTCGGCGCCCAGGCACTCGAGCGCGGCGGCGGTGATGACCCCCTCCGTGGAGCCGCCCATGCCGACGTAGAGGTGGTCGCCCGTGCCGCGGACGGCCACCGACAGGCTGGCGGTGATATCGCCGTCCGGGATCAGCCGGATGCGGGCCCCGGCGTCGCGGATCTCCTGGATCAGCTCCGCATGGCGGGGCCGGTCGAGCACGATGACCGTGGTGTCGCGCACGGCCCGGCCGTTGCAGCGGGCGACGATCTCGATCGTCTCGCGGATGGGGGCGTTGATGTCCACCCGCCCCTTCGCGCTGGCGCCCACCACGAGCTTCTGCATGTAGATGTCCGGGGCGGGCAGCAGCCCGCCCGGCTCGCCGATGGCGCAGATCGCCACGGCGCCGCTGTCGCCGCGGGCCACCAGGTCGGTGCCCTCGAGCGGGTCGACCGCGATCTCGCAGGTCATGCCGCCCTCGCCGAGGACCTCGCCGACGTACAGCTCCGGGGCCTCGTCCTTCTGGCCCTCGCCGATGACGACCGTGCCGGTGATGGGCATGGCGCCGAGCTCGCCGCGCATCGCGTCGACCGCGGCCTGGTCGGCGGCGTGGTTGTCACCGCGTCCCAACCACCGGGCCGACTCGATCGCCGCCCGCTCCGTGACCTTGAGGAAGCCGACGGCGCGGACGTTGTGCTTCCAGGTGTCCTGCGAGATGGCCAACGCTAGGCCTTCGCGCCGCGCGCGAGGCGGGCCTGGTAGTCGTCGGTGAAGGTCGCGATCCCCTTCTGCGTCAGGGGGTGCTGGAGCATCTGGTAGAAGACCTTCGGGGGGATCGTGGCGATGTGGGCGCCCATCCGGGCCGCCTCCGTCACGTGCACCGGGCTCCTCACCGACGCCGTGATCACCTCGGTGTCGTAGAGCGACGTCTCGAGGGCCTCGACGATCTCGCGCAGGTGCTCCAGCCCGTCCTCGCCGATGTCGTCGAAGCGTCCGAGGAACGGCGACACGAACGCCGCGCCCGACGCCGCCGCGAGCAGCGCCTGCGGGGCGGTGAACACCAGCGTCATGTTGACGCGGACCGATTCCTTCGCGAGGGCGCTCGTCGCGGCCAGCCCCTCGGCCGACATCGGCAGCTTCACGACGATGTTGGGGTGGATCGCGGCGAGCCGCCTCCCCTCCTCGACCATGTCGCCGCGCGCCTCGGCCACGACCTCGGCGGACACCGGACCGTCCACCAGCTCGCACACGCGGCGGTAGATGTCGTCCGGTTCACCCTCGACCTTGCCGAGGAGCGTCGGATTGGTGGTGACGCCGGAGAGGACACCCCACCCGGCGATCGTCTCGATGTCGGCCAGGTCGGCCGTATCGACGAAGAGCTTCATTGCCTGCCCCTCCCTGGAGCGTGCGGAACGGATCCCCCGCATTCGAGGCTACACCGGCCCGGATCACTTCGGAACGTCGTGCCAGCGGGCGGGCGTCCCGGTGACGAGCGCGTCGGCCACGTCCATCGCGGGCCGGAGGAACCCCACGTCGTGTACCCGGAAGACGGTCGCGCCACGCGCCCGGCACCACGTCATCGCCGCGGTCGTGGCGGGCAGCCGGTCCGGGGCGGGCAGCCCGGTCAGCGCCCCCAGCACCTTCTTGTTGGAGATGGGGACGAACACCGGGCGGCCGACCGCCACCACCTCGTCGATGCGCCGCAGCAGGTCGAGATCCTGGGGCGGCGACTTGCCGAGCCCCACCCCCGGGTCGATCACGATCCGCTCCGGCGGGATGCCCGCCTCGCCCGCCCGCGCCAGCGCGTCGCGCGCCCACGCCACCACGGTCCGCGGGACGTCGACGTCCGGGAAGCTCGTGGGCCGGACCTTGGGCTCCCCGAAGAAATGCGTGAGCACCACGCCCACGCCGCCCTCGGCGGCGACCGCCGCCATCCCCGGCTCCCGCAACCCGGTGGGGTCGTTGAGGATGGCCGCGCCCGCGGCGATGCCCGCCCGCGCCACCTCCGGCTTGAACGTGTCCACGGCCACCGGGACGTCCAGCTCGGCGGCCAGCGCCGCGATGACCGGCACCACCCGCCCGGCCTCCACGTCGGCCGGCGTCCGCTCGGAGAAGCGCAGCGACTCGCCGCCCACCTCCACCACGTCGGCGCCCTCGGCGGCCAGGCGCCGGCCGTGGGCGATGGCCGCCTCGGTGCCCGCGTAGGCGCCCGCGTCCGAGAACGAGTCGGGGTTGGCGTTCACGATGCCGACCAGGCGGCCGCGGCCGCAGTCGATGGCGCCCCGCGCGTGGTGCCAGCGCAGGGCGGCGTTCACCCCACCGCGCGCGCCAGGCGCAGGTCGGCCCCGCCCGTCCATCGGGCGCGGACGCCGACCGGGGTGGGCCGGCACGGGCGCACCGTCCCGGGCACGTGTGCCCGGTGCAGGGCTTCCCGGGCCGCGTCGGCGACGCGGTCGGAGAACTCGCGGCGGCACCACAGCAGCATCGTGGGACCGGAGCCGGAGATCGTGGCGCCCAGGCAGTCGCGGCCGTCCACCACGGCGCGGATCTCGTCGATGCCGGCCACCATCGGGCCGCGGTACGGCTCGTGGAGCCGGTCCTGGAGCACGTCGGGCAGGTCGTCCATCCGCCCCTCCGCCAGGGCCAGCGCCAGGGCGATGGCGTTCGCGAGGGTCTCGGTGGCGTCGCGGAGCGGCACCGTCTCGGGCAGCGCCCGCCGCGCGGCGCTGGTGGAGGTGCGGCTCTCGGGGACGACGGCGACGAAGCCCAGGTCGTCGGGCACCGGCACCGGCCGGGCGACGGGGCCGGGGCCCACGGCGATCAGGCCGCCGGTGAGGCACGCGGCGGCGTTGTCGGCGTGACCCTCGATCTCGGTGGCGCGGCGCAGCAGCTCGTCGGGCGTCCAGCGCAGGCCGCCGAGGGCGTTTGCCGCCACCAGGCCGGCGCACACCGCCGCCGCCGACGAGCCCAGCCCCCGGCCCAGCGGGATGCGGTTGCGGCACTCGACGTGCAGGCCGTCGAGCGACCCGAGGCCGGTGGCGAGCGCGCGGCAGAAGAGGTTGGAGGCGTCCTCCGCCAGCTCGCCGGCGCCCTCCCCCGTGACCGTGACCTCGAGCGGACCCGGTCGGCGCTGCACCACCACCGCGTTGCCCAGGTCGAGCGCGACCGCCAGGCAGTCGAACCCGGGTCCCAGGTTGGCCGAGGTGGCGGGGGCGCTGACGGTGAGGGATTCGGGCGGGGTGGTCAGGGCCCGAACACCCCCTCCTCCACCGCGTCCAGGTCGGCCGGGAGCCGGCGGACGGGCTCGGCGTCGACGATCGCGGTGTCCGGGTCCTTCAGCCCGTGGCCGGTGAGCACGCAGACGACCGTCTCGCCGCGGGCGAACTCCCCCGCCTCGGCGCGCTGGATGAGCCCCGCCACCGACGCGGCCGACGCCGGCTCGCAGAACACCCCCTCCTCGGACGCCAGCATCCGGTAGGCGGCGAGGATCTGGGAGTCGCTCACCGCCGCGACGGCGCCGCCCGACTCGCGCATCGCGTCCATGGCCTGGCCGCCGCGGGCCGGGTTGCCGATGCGGATGGCGGTGGCGACGGTCTCGGGGCGCGCGATCGTGTGGCCCTCAACCAGCGGCGCGGCGCCGGCCGCCTGGAACCCGTAGAGGCGCGGCAGCTTCCGCGAGCGCTCCGCCTCGCGGTATGCCTGGAACCCCAGCCAGTACGCCGAGATGTTGCCGGCGTTGCCCACCGGGATGCACAACGCGTCGGGCGCGTCGCCCAGGTCGTCGCACACCTCGAAGGCGCCGGTGCGCTGCCCGTCGATGCGGTACTCGTTGAGGCTGTTGACCAGGGCGATCGGGTGGCGTTCGACCAGCTCGCGCACCACCGTCAGCGCGTCGTCGAACGACCCGTCCAGGGCCAGGACACGCGCGCCGTGCGCCAGGGCCTGGGCGAGCTTGCCGGCCGCGATCTTGCCCTCCGGGATGACGACGGCCGCGGTCATGCCGGCGCGGGCGGCGTAGGCGGCGGCGGAGGCGGAGGTGTTGCCGGTGGAGGCGCAGATGACGGCGGTCGCCCCCTCCTCGACGGCTTTGGAGACCGCCATGGTCATGCCGCGATCCTTGAACGACCCGGTGGGATTCATCCCCTCCAGCTTCGCGTGCACCCGGATCGCGTAGCGCTCCGACAGCCGCGGCAGCGGCACCAGCGGGGTCCCGCCCTCCCCCAGCGACACGATCGGCGTGTCCGGGCCGACGGGCAGGAACTCGCGGTAGCGCTCGATGAGGGCGGTCACCGCGCGTCGCCCCCCGCGCCGGAGCCGAGCACCCGCAGCATCACGGGCTCGCCGCGCACCTCGTCGAGCGCGCGGACGCGCTCCAGCGCCTCCTCCATCCGCGCCTCGGGGCCGCTGTGGAGCACCAGCACCAGACGCGCCTGGTCGCCGGTGCCGCTCTGCACCACCGTCCGGATGGAGAGCTCGGCGTCGCCGAAGATGGACGCGACCCGGGCGAGCACGCCGGGACGGTCGTCGACCGCCATCCGGACATAGAAGGCCGACTCCACCGCCCCGGGCGGGGCGACGGTGCGGCCGGCGTCGACGAGCGCGTTGTGCAGGAAGGACCCCTGGTGGGTTCCGAGGATCGACAGGACGTCGGCCACCACCGCCGAAGCGGTCTCGTCGCCGCCGGCGCCGGGGCCCACCAGCATGATCTCCCGGGTGGCCCGGGATTCGAGCAGCACCGCGTTGTCGGGGCCCTCGATGGCGGCGAGCCGGTGGCCGCGCGGCACGAGCGCCGGGTAGACCCGCACGCTCACCGAGCCGTTCAGCAGCCGCGCCACACCCAGCAGCTTCACCACGAACCCGAGTGAGCCGGCGTGGTCCATGTCCTCCGCCTGGAGCCGGTCGATCCCCTCGTGGGGGACGTCGTCGATCCGCACCCGCGAGTGGAACGCGATCGACGACAGGATCGCCATCTTGGCGGCGGCGTCAGCGCCGTTGACGTCCTCGGTGGGGTCGGCCTCGGCGTAGCCCAGCTGCTGGGCCCGCGCCAGGGCCTCGTCGTATGAGAGCCCGCCGCGCGACATCTCGGTGAGGATGAAGTTGGTCGTGCCGTTGACGATGCCCGTGATCTGGGTGATCTCGGCGGCCAGGAGCGACTCGCGCAGCACCTTGATGACCGGGATCGCGGCGCAGGCGGACGCCTCGAACCGCAGCTCGGCGCCGGCGGCCTCGGCCGCCTGGAGCAGTTCGGGCCCGTGCCGCGACAGCAGCTGCTTGTTGGCCGTCACCACCGACGCGCCGCGGGCGATGGCCCGCTGGAGGTGGTCGAGGGTCGGGTCGAGCCCGCCCATCACCTCCACCACGATCGACACGGTGGGATCGTCCAGGATGTCGCCCGGGTCGGTGGTGATGAGCGACGGGTCGATCCCCGGGCGCTCCTTGGTGGGGTCGCGCACCAGCACCTTCGCGACCTCCAGCCGGTGGCCGGAAGCGCGCTCGATGGTGGAGCCCCCGTCGATGAGGGTCCGCACGACCGCCTGGCCGACCGTCCCGCAGCCGAGGAGCCCGATGCGCACCGCGCCGCCGTCACGGCGGTCGTCGCCGGTCACACGTCCCGCGCCAGCAGGTCGGCGTAGGTCTCGCGGCGCGTCACGAGACGGGCCCCGCCGCCGTCGGCGAACACGACGGCCGGGCGGGTCACGCCGTTGTAGTTGGAGGCCATGGCCACACCGTAGGCGCCCGTGGCGGGAAGGCACACCAGGTCGCCGACGGCGACCGGCGGCAGGCTCGCCTCGGCCACCAGGACGTCGCCGCTCTCACAGTGCTTGCCGACCAGGCGGAACGTCTCGGTGGGCTCGGCGTCCGCGCGGTTCGCCAGCACCGGCTCGTAGACGGCGCCGTACAGCATGGGGCGCAGCAGGTCGCTCATCCCGCCGTCCACGGCGGCGTAGGTGCGCACCCCGGGGACGACCTTGGTGGAGCCGACCCGGTACAGGGTCACGCCGGCCCTCCCGACGATGCTGCGGCCCGGCTCGACCATGATCCGGGGCATCGGCAGGCCCACCCGCCGCCACTCGTCCTGCACGGCGATGACCACCGCCTCCGCGTAGTCCTCGACCGCGGCGGGGCGGTCGCCGCGGGTGTACGCGATCCCGAGGCCGCCGCCCATGTCCATCACGCGGAGGTCCTCGCCGCCGACGGACGCGGCGAAGTCGGCCACGATCGCCGCGGCGGCGGAGTATCCGGAGAGGTCGAACAGCTGCGACCCGATGTGGCAGTGAAGCCCCTCGAGGCTGAGGGAGCGTGCGGCGCGGACCGCGGCGACGGCCGCGGCGGCCGGGCCCCCATCGATCGAGAACCCGAACTTCGAGTCGACCTGGCCCGTCGCGATGGAGGAGTGCGTCGAGGGCTTCACGCCGGGGGTGACCCGGATCAGCACCCGCTGGCGCACCCCGCGGGCGTCGGCCTCGCGGTCGAGCAGGGCGATCTCGTCGAGGTTGTCGACGATGATCGTGCCGACGCCGGCGTCGAGGGCCTCGCCGATCTCGCGGAGGTCCTTGTTGTTGCCGTGCATGTGGATCCGCTCGGGCGGGAAGCCCGCCTGGAGCGCCGCGAACAGTTCGCCGCCGGAGGCGACGTCCACCGACAGCCCCTCCTCGCGGGCGAGGCGCAGCATCGCCTGGCCGAAGTAGGCCTTGCTGGCGTAGATCACCTCCGACTCCGGCTGGAGCGCGGCGAACGCGTCGCGGTACGCGCGGGCCATCGCGCGCAGCGCGCCCTCGTCGTAGACGACGAGCGGCGTCCCGTGCTCCTCGGCCAGCGCCACGAGGTCGCACCCGCCGATCGACAGGTGGCCCTCGGAGGTGACCGTCGCCGAGGGAGGCAACACCTGGTCGAGCGGCATCATTGAGGGGCCGGACGGTACCAGATCCCCTGTGCGAGCCTTCCGCGATGCGCGCCCCGCCCGCGATGCTCCATTGGCCGGCCCCACCGGGCGCGCCGGGTGTCGTCATCGTCCCCGGATACGGCAGCCGCAAGGAGAATCATCGGGACTTCGGCGAAGCGGTGCGCGCCGCCGGGATGGCCGCCGCGGCGGTCGACCTGCGCGGCCACGGCGAGACGGGCGGGAACCTCGACGGCGGCGTGCTCGGCGACGTGGCCGCGGCGCTCGACGCCCTCGCCGGCGCCGGGCACGCCCCACTGGGGATCCGGGGGTCGTCGATGGGCGGGATGCTCGCCCTGCACGCCGCGGCCGCCGACCGGAGGGTGCGCGCGGTGGTGGCGATCTGCCCCGCACGCCCGGAGCGGCTCGCCGATCGGATCGGCGCCGACTGGCCGCGGGGCATGCCGCTCGCGCCCGCCGTGACCCGCGACGACGGCGTGGCCCGCGGCTACTGGCACGCGACCGGGGACGAGGCGGTCCCGTGGGGCGCCACGTTCGCGCTGGCGGGGGTCACGCCGCAGCCGATGCGGCTGCGGATCGCCCTCGGCGGCGGCCACAACACCCTCCAGCACGATCCGGCGGTGCTCGCCGAGACGGTGGACTTCCTGCGGAGCCATCTCGGCGCGTGACCGCCCTGGACGCGCTCGACCGCGAGATCACGGGGTGCCGCGCCTGCCCCCGCCTGGTGGCGTGGCGGGAGGAGGTCGCCCGCGTGAAGCGGCGGGCCTTCATGGACCAGGAGTACTGGGGCCGGCCGGTCCCCGGGTTCGGCGACCCGGATGCCTGGCTCATGATCGTGGGCCTCGCGCCCGCCGCCCACGGCGCCAACCGCACCGGCCGCGTCTTCACGGGCGACCGCAGCGGCGACGTGCTGTTCGCCGCCCTGCACCGGGCCGGACTGGCGAACCAGCCGACGTCGGTGGCCGCCGACGACGGCCTGCGCCTCACCGGGTGCCGGGTCGCCGCCGCCGTGCGCTGCGCCCCTCCCGACAACCGGCCGACGCCGGACGAGCGGGCCCGCTGTCTGCCGTTCCTGCGCCGCGAGCTGGACCTGCTGCCGCGGGCGGACGTGCTGCTCGCGCTCGGCGCGGTGGGCTGGGACGCGACCCTGCGGGCGCTCGAGGCGCCGAGGCCGTGGCCCCGGTTCGGCCACGGAGCCCATGCGGAGGTCGGCGGCCGTCGACTGGTGGGGAGCTACCACCCCAGTCAGCAGAACACGTTCACCGGACGGCTCACGCCGGCGATGCTCGACGACGTCCTGGCCCTGGCCGCCGCGCACCGATGACCCCCGCAGGCGATCGGACATCGGGACACGATCGAATGAACGCCCGGTCCCCGGAGGCGCCGGAGGCTAGAGGTACCCCATCGGATCGACGGCGCCGCCGTTCACCCGCACCTCGAAGTGGCAGTGGACGCCGGTCGAGTGTCCGGTGGTGCCCATCCCGGCGATCGTCTGGCCCTGCGACACTTGCTGGCCCACCGAGACGGCGAGGCTGGAGTTGTGGCCGTAGGCCGTGCTGACGCCGCCGCCGTGGTCGATGACGACGAGGTTGCCGTAGCCGCCCGACCAGCCGGCCACGATCACGGTTCCCGACGCGGCGGCGCGGATCGGCGACCCGGACCCGCCCGCGATGTCGATCCCCTCGTGCATGCGGCCCCACCGCGGACCGAACCCGGAGGTGATGGTCCCCGACGCCGGCCAGATGAAGCCCTGGGAGGAGGGCGCGCCCCCGCCGGCCGGGGCGCCCGCCGCGGACGGCCCCTGGGCGGCCCGGATCGTCGCGGCCAGGTCGGCGGAGCGGCGCTCCAGGCCCCGGGCCTCGGCCTCGATGTCCTCGCGGTCGCCGCGCACCGATGCGAGCAGGGTGCGGCGGCCGTCCAGCAGCCGGTCGACCCCGGCCGCCTCCGTCTCGAGGGACGCCTTCGCCTGCTCGGCCTGCGCGGCCGCCACCTCGGCCCTGGCCTCGGAGTCGGCGACGCCGGCCCGCACCTCGGCGATCGCGTCCTTCGAGCGGCGCGTCTCGTCCCGGTAGCGGCGCACGCCGGCGGCCAGGTCGCCGTCGCGGGCGGCGATGCCCTCCAGCAGGTCGGTGGTGGCCACGGCGTCGGCCAGGCTGCCGCTGGTCACGAGGATCAGGATGGGGTCGGGCTCCCCGCGGGCGTAGACCTCCCGCAGACGGCGCCCCAGCAGCTCCTGGCGGCGCGCCAGCTGGGCGCGGGCGGTCTCCAGACGGGCCTTCTCCACCTCCAGCCGCCGCGTCAGCAGCGTCAGGCGCTCCCGCAGCGCGGCGTGCTCGGCCTCCAGGCGCTCGGCGCGGCTGCGGAGCGGCGCCAGGCGGCCCTCCAGGGAACGGATGCGGGCCGTGTAGGCCTGCACCTCGCTCACCAGCACGTCCTCCCGCGCGCGCTCGCGGCCCAGGCGCTGCTGGGCCCGTTCGAGGCGGCGGTCCACCTCCGCCTTCTCGTCCTCGGGGGCGGCGACCGCCCCGGCCCCGAGGCCGAGCGCGATCGCGGCGCCCACGACGAATGCGAGCGCCGCGGCCAGCCGGCCGCGGCCCGCGTGCGTCACCGAGCGGTCGGGTCCACGGCCACCAGGTGGGGATAGGGATCGGTGGGCGATCCCCCCGGGCGGATCTCGAAGTGGAGGTGGGTCGCGCCGTAGCGCGCGTCACCGGTGTTGCCGACGGCCCCGATCACCTGGCCGGCCGACACCTGCTGCCCGGCCTGGAGGCCGGCCGCGATGGAGTTCATGTGGGCGTAGTAGTACTCGGTCCCGTCGGCCCGCTGGAGCCAGACATAGATGCCCCCGAGCCCGGTCTCGGTACGGGTCAGGCGCTCGATCGTGCCGTTCACCACGGCGACGATCGGCGTGTTGCGGTCGGCCATGATGTCGTTGCCCTCGTGGCGGCCCTGGTGACGGGCGGCCCCGAAGTCGTCGGAGTACGTGTAGTCGCCGACGAGCGGGAACACGTCGAGGTAGGGCGACCGGCCGGGCGCGATGGTGGGCTGCACGGGGGCGGTCGCACCGGCGGTGACGCGCACCTGGAGCCCCAGCCGCTTCAGCAGCTTCGCGTCGGCGATTCCGGTCTGCCGCATCTTGAAGCGCTTCTGGATGCGCTTCACGGCCCGCTTGGTGGCCGGGCCGTACGCGCCGTCCACGGAGATCCGGAGGCCGCGGCGCCGGAGCTCGCGCTGGAGGTCCTTCACGGCCGCGCCGGAAGAGCCGATCCGCAGCACGGCCGGCGCGGCCTTCGGTGCGGTGGTGGCGGCCGCGGGCGCGGGCGTCGTGAGGGCCGGCGCGGGGGCCGCGCCGGGAGGCGGCGGGGCGGCGGCGGTGCCGGAGCTGGTGCCCGCGGCGGTGGGTACCTCCACCTGTGCCATCGCGGGCACGGCGCAGAGGAGGAGCGTGACGAGGGCTGTCAGACCCCCCAGGTAACGGCGGGGGCGCCTGCCAGGACCGTGTTCGGCGCGCGGTCGGGCTCGGATCCTTCGGCTCCTTTCCCAGGGGACATTGCCCTGAGCCTCGGTCGCCGTCGCTTGGGCACACGCGGCAGCCGTGGAGTCAGTCGGGAACGCGCGGGACTCTATGCAGCGCTGCGGATGGAGGTCAACCCTCGGTCGTCGCCTCAGGACCGTTGTCAGTTTTGGATTCTGGCGACTTGGGCACTTCTCCTCCTTCTCGGAGCGCGTCGGCCCGCCGCATCAGCTCCACGGCCCGGGCCCGCTCCGCCGCGTCCAGCTCCGCGAAGTCCTCTTCGGACAGGTTGCCGGCGCGGTGGTCCATCTCGATCTCGCGGATCGCCTCCAGCGAGCCGGCCAGCTGCTCGTCCAGGTCGCGGCGGGCGTCCGCATCAGGGTCGGGCGGCGCGGCGTCCTCGCCGGCGCGCACCAGCGGCCAGGCGACGAGGGCCACGACGGCCAGCGCCGCGACCGCGACGATCAGGATCCCCCAGATCATGCGGGGGACTCAGGCGGTCGCGTCGGCGTCCGCGGGCGCCCGGGCGCCGACCGGCTCGCGGCGCGTCGCGGGCGGACCGGGCCAGGCGGCGATCAGGCCGCCGATGAGCATGAGCCCGCCCGCGATCCAGATCCACAGGACGAGGGGGTTCACGAACACCGAGATGCGCGCCAGGCCGTCGTCCTGGAGCTGGCTCAGGAACAGGTACAGGTCCCGGGTGGGGCCGGAGTCGATCGCGACCTGCGACGCCCGGGTCTCGTCGACGTTGTAGGTGATGACGCCGGGGTGGAGCGTGGTGACCCGCTCGCCGCCCTTGAACACGCCGATCGTCACGCTGACGGTCTTCTTGTGTTCGTCGGCCGTGCGGCTCGGGCCCTCGTTGACCAGCGTGTAGCCGGCCACCTCGGCCCGCTGGCCCGTGTTGATCGCGATGTCGGCCTCGGTGGCGAAGCCCTTGGACCCCGCGAAGCCGATGAACAGCAGCACGATCCCCAGGTGGACGATGTACCCGCCGTAGCGGCGCCGGTTGCGGCCCACGATCGACACGAGGGCGCCGGGCCAGGACGTGCCGCCGAGCGCGTGGCGCACCTTCATGCCGCGCCAGAACTCGCCGAGGACGCACGCCGTCACGAACACGCCCGCCAGCACGGTCGCCGCCGCCGCCGGGCTGCCCGACAGGTCCGTGAGGGCCAGCAGCGGCACCGCAGCGACCGCCACGGCGAGCAGGGGCCCCACGAATCGGCGCCGCAGCTGGGCCGGCGAGGCCTTGCGCCACGGGATGAGCGGGCCGACGCCGGTCAGGATGAGCAGCGCGATCCCGATGGGCATCGCGACCTGGTTGTAGTAGCCCTGCCCCACCGTGATCCGCTCGCCGCGCGCCGCCTCGGAGAGGATCGGGAACATCGTCCCCCAGAAGACGGCGAACGCCAGGCCCACCAGCAGCAGGTTGTTGAACAGGAAGATCGCCTCGCGCGACAGGTAGCTCTCCAGCGAGTGCTGGGAGCGCAGCAGCGGCAGGCGCGAGACCAGCAGCGCGACCGACCCCACGAGGATGAGCGCGATGAAGGCCAGGAAGAACGGCCCGAGCGTCGACTCGCCGAAGGCGTGGACCGAGGCGATGATCCCGGACCGGGTCAGGAACGTGCCGAACAGGCACAGGCTGAAGGTCAGGATGACGAGCACCATGTTCCAGACCTTCAGCATGCCGCGGCGCTCCTGCACCATCACCGAATGGAGGAACGCCGTGGCGACGAGCCATGGCATGAAGGCGGCGTTCTCCACCGGGTCCCACGCCCAGTACCCGCCCCATCCGAGCGTCTCGTACGCCCACTTGGCGCCGAGCAGGATCCCGATGCCGAGGAACAGCCACGACAGGATCGTCCAGCGGCGGATGCTGGTGATCCAGACCGTGTCGAGGCGGCGGGTCACGAGCGCGGCGATCGCGAAGGCGAACGGCACCGACAGCCCCACGTAGCCCAGGTACAGCATGGGCGGGTGGATCTGCATGTAGAAGTTCTGGAGCAGCGGGTTGAGGCCGCGCCCCTCCGCCGGCGCCTGGGCGAGCGTCTCGAACGGGCTGGTCACGAACGACAGCAGGCCCAGGAAGAAGATCCCGATGCCCATCATCACGGCCATCACGATGGGCATGAGCTCGCGGTTGCGGTGGCGGTTCACGTAGACCACCAGCGACGAGAACGCGCTGAGGATCCACGCCCACAGCAGCAGCGAGCCGGCCTGGCTGCCCCACAGGGCCGTGGCCTTGTAGGCCGGCGACAGCGTGGTCGAGCTGTACTCGGCGACGTTCCGCAGCGAGAAGTCGTCGGTGAGCAGCGCCACCCACATCGTGATGATCGCGAGGGTGGTGAACGCGAAGACCGCGTGGACGCCGCGCTCGGCGCTCTGGAGGTAGGGGCGGCCGCCGGGCCGGCGCGACCTGAGCGCGCTCCAGACGACGTACACGGCGGCGGCGAGCGCCAGCAGGAGGGCCGCGCGTCCCAGCAGGCTCACGGGCGCACCGCGCAGGTCCGGCGGCCCGTCACGATCAGGTGGGGCTCGTGTCGCCCGGCTGGTCGGAGAACTTGGACGGGCACAGCGTCACCAGCGAGTCGTTGCGCGCGACGAACGTCCCGTTCTCAAGCTGCCCCGTCAGCACGACCTCGCGCCCGACCTTGAACTGGTCCGGCACTGATCCGCGGTACACGACGGGGACCGTCTTGCCGGGGTCCTCCTTGTCCACCACGGTGAAGCGCAGGCCCTCGCTCGACTGGGCGAGCCCCGCGGCGTCCTTGGGGGCCCCCGGGCCGACCGTGCCGTTCAGGCGGTACGTCTTCGCGGCCGTCAGCTCGGACGGGCCGGCGTAGGTCTCGAGCGCGCCGCCCAGGCTCGCGTAGGCGAGGTAGCCGCCAAGCCCCACGGCGAGGGCGATCGCGATGATGAACCGCATCCGGGAGCGCATCGGTGGCGATGCTAACACCGGTCCGGCGCCGCGTACCCGGTACATCGGTCCCTGGCATGATCGAGAGGACGGACACGATGGAAACGGAGCCCCGATGAGCCGACGTGACGAGGTTCTCGTCTCCACCGACTGGGTCGCGGAGCACGCCGGCGACCCGGCGTTCGTGCTGGTGGAGGTCGACGAGGACACGGCCGCCTACGAGGGCGGGCACATCCGCGGCGCGATCGCCTGGCACTGGCGCGACGAGCTGCACGCGGCCCCCCGCCGGGACTTCCTGGACCAGGACGGCATGGCCGCGCTGTTGCGCCGGTCCGGCGTGGGACCGGACACCACCGTGGTGCTGTACGGCGGCAACAACAACTGGTTCGCGACCTACGCGTTCTGGCTGCTGCGCTACCTCGGGTTCGACCGGGTCGTGCTGATGGACGGCGGCCGCAAGAAGTGGGAGCTCGAGGACCGCGAGCTGGTGACGGAGGTCCCGGCCCGGGCGCCCGCCGACCCCGGCCCGCTGGGGCCGGTGCGCCACGACCTGCGGGCGTTCCGCGACGACGTGCTCGACCACATCGGGCGCGAGGGGCGGACCATGGTCGACGTGCGCAGCCCCGCCGAGTTCTCGGGCGAGATCCTGGCCCCGCCGCACCTCCCGCAGGAGCAGTCGCAGGTCGCCGGCCACATCCCCGGCGCGGCGAACGTGCCGTGGGCCACCGCCGCCAACGAGGACGGGTCGTTCAAGAGCGACGACGAGCTGCGGGCCATCTACGGCGGCAAGGGCGTGACGGCCGACACCGACGTGATCTCGTACTGCCGCATCGGCGAGCGCTCCAGCCACACCTGGTTCGTGCTGCACGAGCTGCTGGGCTACGAGCGGGTGCGCAACTACGACGGCTCGTGGACGGAGTACGGCTCGATGGTGGGCGTGCCGGTCGAGCGGTAGCGCGCGCGGCGTAGGCTCGGCGGGTGAGCCCGGCCGGCACCCCCATCCCGCCCCAGCTCGCCAAGCCGGCGAAGGAGCTGCCGGAGGGCGAGGGGTGGGCGTACGAGCGCAAGCTCGACGGCTTCCGCGCGATCGTGCGGAGGGAGGGCGACGCGCTGGAGGTGTGGTCGCGCGCCGGCAAGCCCCTCGACCGCTACTTCCCGGAGCTGACGTTCCCGCCCGGGCGCTACGTCCTGGACGGCGAGATCCTGATCGCCGGGGCCGACGGCGGTGAGGAGTTCGGCCTGCTGCAGCAGCGGATCCACCCGGCGGCGTCGCGCATCGCGATGCTGGCGCGGGAGTTCCCCGCCGTGTTCGCCGCGTTCGACCTGCTGGAGCGCGACGGCGAGGACCTCATGGGGCTGCCCTGGTCGGAGCGGCGGGCTCGCCTCGAGGCGATGGACGGGATCGACCCGGTCGAGACCACCGCCGACCCCGGGCGCGCGCGGGAGTGGCTGCGCACCGCCGAGGGCGTGATCGCGAAGCGGGTGGACGCGCCGTACACGCCCGGCAAGCGGCTGGGCATGGTGAAGATCAAGCGGGTCCGGACGCTCGACTGCGTGGTCATGGGCTGGCGGCCCGGGAAGGCGGAGGGCACGGTGGGATCGCTCATCCTGGGCCTCTACGACGGCGACGGCCTGCGGCCGGTGGGCCACTGCGCCGGCTTCCCACGGGCGCGCAAGCTCACCCTCCGCGACGAGCTCGCCCCCTACGAGACCGGCGGGCGCGGCAGCGGCGAGGCGAGCCGCTGGGACGGCGGCCGCGACCTGGAGTGGCGCGAGATGCGGCCCGAGCTGGTGGCCGAGGTCAGCTACGACCACGCGAGCGACGGACGCATCCGCCACGGCGCGCGGTGGTTGCGCTGGCGCGACGACCGCGACCCGCGGTCGTGCACGGTCGATCAGCTCGACTTCGGCGGATAGCCCTGGACGGATCCGCGCGGCTGCGCGCCCAGGGCCTCGGCGAGGCGCGGGCCCGGGACGCGCACGGCGCGGTCCGCACGGCGCTGGCGATCCAGGCGCAGGACACGCGCGGGTCCCGCCTGGGGGTGCGGGCGCGCAGCGAGGGGCTGGTGGTGGGCGACGTCGCCCGTGCCTGCGACGAGGAGCGGTCCGTGGTGCGGACCTGGGCGATGCGCGGCACGCTCCACATGCTCGCCGCGGAGGACGTCCGGTGGATCGTCGGCCTGCTGGGGCCGGGGGTGCTCCGGCGGTACGCGCGGCGGCGCGCGGAGCTGGGGCTCACCCCCCGCGTCTGCGAGCGCATCCTGGCCGAGACGCCGCGGGCGCTCGCCGGCGGGCCACTCTCGCGGGCGGAACTGGTCGCGGCCCTGGGCGCGCGGGGCGTCGCGATCGACCCGTCCGGCCAGGCGCCCGCGCATGCGGTGCTGCTGGTGTCGGCCGCCGGGCTCACCTGCCGGGGCCCCGACCGCTCGCCCGACGAGCCGACCTACGTCCTGCTCGACGACTGGGTCGCCCCGGGGCCGCCGCGCGAGCGCGACGCGGCCCTGGCCGAGCTGGCCCGGCGCTTCCGCGCGGCCCACGGCCCCGCGGACGCCGGCGACCTCCGCTACTGGAGCGGCATGGCCGCGGGGGATGCGCGGCGCGCGTGGGCGCTGGCGGGGCCGCCTCCCCCGCCGCCTCCGCCGCCGGCCGAGGGCCCCCCGCCGCCGCGGCTGCTCCCCGCCTTCGACGGCGTGCTCCTCGGCCACCGCGACCGCACCCCCCTCGTCCGCGCCGCGGACGAGGGCGCGCTCACCGCGGGCACGTGGATCCTCCCGGCGGTCATCGCGGGCGGCCGCGCCGTGGGCACCTGGCGCCGCGACGGCGGCGACGTGGTGCTGCGCCCGTTCCGCGGACACCTCCCGCGCGGATCGGTCCGGGACCTCCGAGCCGAGGCGGCCGACGTCGGCCGCTTCCTGGGCCTGGACGTCCGCATGACCGTCGAACCCCCTCCGTGAGGGGGATCTGAGCGGAGCCATCCCCCAAGGATCCACACCAACCGCGCCCGGCACGGCCCGGACGTTTCGTCCCCGCGTCCCACTTGGGACTTTCTGAGAGTCCCGTTTGTGACCTGACCCGGCACGCGGACGATGCGCAGGCGTGGCGGTCCGGTGGTGATCCGGGTGGGTCGGTGGCGGCACTCTGGGGTTGTGGCGAAGAGCTTCTACAAGGGTGAGCGGTTGGGGTCCCAGCCGCCGTGTGCGATCTGCATGGGGCGGGGGGAGGGTGAGCGTGCGCGGCTCGTCCTTCCCGGTGGGGTTTCGGTGTGGCTGTGTGCCGCGCACCGCTCGGACACGTTTCAGCGATCCCGTGCCGGCCGGGATTTCTGGGTGTCCGTCAGATACGTGTGGGAGGCGGCGGGGTGCCTCACGTCCCGGCGGGAGCGGGCGTTGACGACTCATCGCGAGCGGCTGCTTCGGCAGAGCCGCGGGCCGGCGCCGCGGTCTCGGCCGGGGTCGTATTCGTGGCCTGAGCTTCGCCGGGATGCCGAGGATCAGTGGGCGCGGGGGGCTCCCGTCCGCCAGGTGATCGAGCGGCTCCGGACCCGCGCCTCCCGCGGCGAGGCCCGACCCCCATCCCGCACGACGATGTACCGCTGGTTCAGCGACGCTCGGTGGCTCGCCCGGGCGGGACCCGCAGCCCCGGCCGTCCCAGCCGCCGCCTGATCAGCCCAGGGGGAAGAAGCGCGAGAGGGCGGCGACGGTCTGGGCGATCGCCGCGTCCGACTCAGCGGCGGCCCGGGCGTCGCGGGCCGGGTCGGCGGCGGGGCCGCCGTCCTCGGTCCAGCCGTGGGCCGGGTCGGGGCAGCCGGCGTCGAGGGCGATCCGCCGCCACGACGCCGGCACCGGGTCGGCCACCTCCACCCCCGCCATCCGCGCGGCCAGCAGCGCCCACGCCCGAGGGGGCGCCGTGCACGGCTCGTAGCCGCCCCCGCCGAGGGCGACCAGGCGGCCGGCGCACACGTCGTCGGCGAGGCCGACGAGGCGGTCCCACAGCTCCGGGAGGAGCGGCATCGTGGTGAGGGTGTGGCTGAGGGGATCGGCGTGGTGGTGGTCGACCCCGCACTGGGCGACGATCGCGTCGGGCCGCCATGCCCGCACCACCGGCAGCACCACCCGGTCCATCGCGGCGCGGTAGGCGTCGTCGCCCGCGAACGGCGGCAGGGCGACGTTGGCCGCCGACCCCGGGGCCTCCGCACCGCCCGTCTCCGCGGCGAACCCCGACCCGGGGAACAGGTGCCGCCCGCTCTCGTGCACGGAGACGGTCAGGACGGAGGGATCGTCGTAGTGGATCCACTGGGTCCCGTTGCCGTGGTGGACGTCCAGGTCGATGTAGGCGACGCGCGCGGCCCCGGCGTCCCGGAGCGCCCGGATCGCGATCGCCGTCTCGTTGTAGATGCCGAACCCCCACGCCCGGTTCGCCAGCCCGTGGTGGGCGCCGCCGGCCGGCACCAGCGCCGCCCGCGCGCGTCCCTCCCCCACCGCCGCCGCGGCGGCGTCGCACGCGGCGCACGCGCGCGCGGAGTCGTCGTGCATCCCCGGGTAGGCGTTGTTGTCGCCGCCGATCCCCCACTGCGCCGCCTCCGGCGCCGCCGCGAGCAGCGGCTGGTCGCTGTAGCGGTGCACGGCCCGCACGAACGCGGGGGCGAACACCCGCTCCAGCGAGGCATCCGACAGCGGCCCCGGCGCCGGCTCCAGGACGACCCCGGGCGCGTCGAGGATCCCGGCCTCACGGCACAGCGCGACCGCCAGGCGGTGACGGCGCCGGTCGGTGGGATGATCCCCCCCGAAGCGCATCCCCAGATCATCGTCGTGCACCACGAGCAGGCGGGAGACGTCGGCCACGGGGTGAGCCTACGCGCGTCGGGTCGACCCGCGGCCCCCGCCCGCCGATGGTGAGGGATGCCCCGTCCATCGCCGCCCGCGTCCGCGCGCGACCGGATGCGCGACTACCTCGTCGCCAACGGCCCCGCCCGCCCCGCCGAGGTCGCCGCGGCCTGCGGCGTGCCCCTCGCCGAGGTGATGGCCGAGATCGACCGGGGGGCGCTGGAGTCCAGCGACGCCCGGGGGCCGTCGGGGCCGTGCGACGTCTGCGGCGAGCCGGCGCCGTTCAACGCGCTCTGCGGCCGCTGCCGGGCGGCGCTCACCGCCTGAGGCGCCGGCCGGCTCAGGGCGCCAGCAGGTCGAACACCCCGGTCAGCTCCAGCACCAGCACCAGCACCAGGATGGCCACCGCCAGCGCATACCAGCGCCAGGCGGGGTCGCGGCGGCGGATGGGGACCGGGTCGTCCATCGGCTGATCATCCCAGACGCGCCCCGGAATGCATCGAAATCGCCGGGAGGGGGTACCCACGGATGGGCGGGGCGCGCGCGCCGTTCATCCACCCCGAGCGTCGCGCGAGCGCCTCGCCCGACCCACCCGTCGGGTCAGCCGGTGACGGCCCCCAGGTCGGAGACGACCTCCAGGTGCTCCAGCAGGAGCGTCAGCCGCAGGATCCGGCCGACCGGGCCCTCCGGGGGCGCCACGACGATGAAGCGCCGGCCCGCGCCCGTCGCGCGCCGGGCGCCCTCCAGCAGCACCCGCAGTCCGGTGGAGTCGAGGTGGGTCACCCCCGCCAGGTCCATCGCGATCGCCCCTGGGTCGTCGGCCTCCACGGTGGCGAACGCCGTCCGGATCCGCGGGACGACCGCCATGTCCAGCTCGCCGGCCACGCGCACCACCGCGGGCGCGGCCCCGGCCGGCGGGACGGTGGTCACCTCGGTCTCGGTTACGCCGGCGCCGCTATCCACGGGCCGGGACCTCCGGGCCGGGACGCACCGGGCCTTCGCCGGCGCCCGTCGCGTCGATCGCCGCGGCCACCTCGTCCAGGTCTCCGGGCGTCAGCTCCAGGCGGCCGCCGTCGATCCACCCGTCCACCTGGGCGGGGGACCTCCCGCCGACGATCGCGCCGCTCACGCCCGGCCACGCCAGCGTCCACGCCACCGCGACGGCGGCGACGCTGGTGTCGTGCCGGGCGGCGACGGGCCGGAGCGCGTCGCGCAGGCCCAGGTTGCGGGTGAGGGCCGGCTCGCCGAACACGCCGGGCGCGCCGCGGCGCCAGTCGTCGTCGGCCATCCGCTCCACCCGGTCCCGGCCGAAGCGGTCGGTCAGCAGCCCGGACATCATGGGGCTGTAGGCGATGAACCCGGTGCCGTGGTCGCGGCACCAGGCCAGCAGGTCGCCGCCCGCCTCGCGCTGGATCGCGTTGAACGGCGGCTGGAGGCTGTCGACGTGGCGGATCGGCTCGCACCGCTCCAGCAGGTCGACCGTGAAGTTGGACACGCCCGCCCAGCGCACCTTGCCCTGGTCCACCAGGTCGGCCATGACGCCCCACGACTCCTCCACCGGGGTGCCGGTGCGCCCGTCGGGCCAGTGGAACTGGAGCAGGTCGATGCGCTCCACGCCGAGCCGGCGCAGCGAGTCGTCGCACTCGCGGCGGATCTCCTCGGGGCGCAGATTCGGACGCGGGACCCCGTCGGGCTGGTCCTGCCACACCATTCCGCACTTCGTGAAGACGTAGGGCCGCTCCGACACGCCGTTCAGCGCCCGGGCCACGACCTCCTCGGAGTGGCCGAGGCCGTACACGGCGGCGGTGTCGATCCAGTTGACCCCGTGCTCGACCGCGCGGCGGATGGCGGCGATGGAGTCGGCGTCGTCCTGCGGGCCCCAGCCGTAGGCCCAGTCGCCCCCGCCGATCGCCCACGCGCCGAACCCGACGGCCGTGATCTCGGGGCCGGTACGGCCCAGGGGGCGTGTGGTGAGCGCGCCGGACACGCTGATCGGGGTACCCGGCCGGGTGCCCCGCTACTCCTGGCCGTGCAGGGTGGCCGTCACCGAGCGCGGCCCGCCGCGCTCGCGGTGCTCGAGCAGGTACACGCCCTGCCACGTGCCCAGGTCCAGGCGGCCCCGGGAGACGGGCATCGTCAGGGACGGGCCCACCAGCACCGCCTTCACGTGGGCGGGCATGTCGTCCGGCCCCTCCAGCGTGTGGCGGAACCAGCGGGTGTCGTCGGGCACCGCGCGGGCGAGCCACTCGTCGAGGTCGGCCCGGACGTCCGGGCTGGCGTTCTCGTTGAGCGCGAGCGACGCGGACGTGTGGCGGATGAACAGGTGCGCCACGCCCACCCGCATCCCGGCGAGCTCGGGCATCGCCTCCACCACCTCCCGCGTGACCAGGTGGATGCCCCGCTCCCGGGGCCGCAGCGCGAACGTCCGCTGCACCCACATGTCAGCGGGCCTCGCGCGCCCGGCGCACCAGTTCCGGCAGCTCCGCCAGGTCCCGGTCCGACAACGCGAGCACGTCGATCAGCACCCGCCCCTGATGGACCCGCGTCGCCACGGGGGGATCCAGGGCGCGAAGCCGGGATGCGACGAATGAGCTCCGCGGGTCGGTCCGATCGAACGTGACGGCGGCGCTCGGGAGCTCCGCCAGGGGGAGGGCCCCACCGCCGACGCGGCCGACGGTCGCCACCGCCTCGGCGCCGCCGCCGATCGCGCCGGCCAGCGCCCGGGCGCGCGCCATCCTGGCGGCGCCGTCGTCGGCGAGCATCGCCAGGGCGGGGATGCGGCGGCGGGCGGCGGCGGCGTCGCGATGCAGGGCGAGCGTCGCCTCCAGGGCGGCGATGCGGAGCTTGTCGAGGCGCAGCGCCCGGTACAGGGGGTGGCGGCGCGCGGCGGCGATCGCGTCGGCCCGCCCCACGAGGATGCCGGCCTGCGGCCCCCCCAGCAGCTTGTCGGCGCTGAAGCACGCCACGTCGACGCCGGCGGCGACGCTGCCCCGGGCGTCGGGCTCGTCGCCGTGCATCGCATCCGGGACCAGCGCGCCGCTGCCCAGATCGTCGATCGCCCGCAGGCCCCGCTCGCGCGCCAGCCCCACCAGTGCCCCCAGGGGGGTCTCCTCGGTGAAGCCGACCTGGCGGAAGTTCGACGGGTGGACGCGCAGGATCGCGCGCGTGTCCGGGCCGGCCGCCGCCGCGTAGTCGGCCAGGCGGGTGCGGTTGGTGGTCCCCACCTCCACCAGCCGGCAGCCGGACGCCGCCAGGATCTCCGGCACCCGGAAGCCCCCGCCGATCTCCACCAGCTGGCCGCGCGACACCAGCGCCTCCCCCGGGGCGCACACCGCCACCAGCGTCAGCAGCACCGCCCCCGCGTTGGTGTTCACGGCCAGCGCGTCCTCCGCGCCGGTGAGCGCCCTGAGGTGGTCGCGCAGGTGCACGTCGCGGTCGCCCCGCCCACCCGTCGCGGCATCCCACTCGAGCGTCGCGTACCCGGCGGCGGCGACCGCGGCGGCCACGGCCTCCTCGGCGAGCGGCGCGCGCCCCAGGTTGGTGCTGAGGGCCACCCCGGTCGCGTTGATCACCCGCCGCAGCGACGGGCGCAGCCCCGCCGCGACCTCCTCCGCCAGCCCGTCGGCGCCCTCCCCCTCCGCGCGCCGCCGCGCCAGCGCGCCGCGGACCCGGTCGACGACGAGTCCGCGGGGGTGCGCCGCCACCAGGTCCGCCACGTCCGGCGCGCGCAGCACCGCGTCGACCGCGGGCAGCGTCCGCCGCGGTTCAGGCGGGGCGGGGTCCACCCACCGCGATCCGGCCCGGCGTCCCCGCGTGCAGCACGCCCACCTCGTTGGCGCCCGCGCCCGCGGCGGTGAGCGCCGCCACCAGCCCGTCCCGCCCCCGCTCCGGCACCGCGAGCAGCAGCCCGCCGCTGGTCTGGGGATCGGTGAGCAGCACCCGCGACGGCTCCGGGACGCCGGCGTCCCAGTCGACCGCCCCCGCCAGCGCCGCGCGGTTGCGGTCGCCGCCACCGGTGTGGTGCCCCGCCTCCGCCAGGCCGCGCGCACCCGGGAGCAGCGGCAGCCGCTCCGGGTCGACCCACGCGGCGAGCCCGCTCGCCGCCGCCACCTCCCGGAGGTGGCCGAGCAGCCCGAAGCCGGTCACGTCGGTCGCGCAGCGCACCCCGCAGGAGCGGGCGGCGGCCGCGGCCTCCCGGTTGGACCGCAGCATCGACGCGACCGCCGCGGGGAACGACACGTCGTCGCCGGCCCGTGCCGCCGCGACCGCGACGCCCACGCCGAGGGGCTTCGTCAGCACCAGCCGGTCGCCGGGGCGCCCGGCGCCGTTGGTCATGAGCCGGTCCGGGTGGGCGGTGCCGAGCACCGACAGCCCGTACTTCGGCTCGGGATCGTCGATCGAGTGCCCCCCGAGCACCGGGCAGCCGTGCGCCGCGGCGACCCGCGCGCCGCCGGCCATCACCGCCCCGAGGGCGTCGGCATCGCCATCGCGCGGCCACATCACCACCGCCAGCGCCATGAGCGGCGTCGCGCCCATCGCGTACAGGTCGCTCAGCGCATTGGTCGCGGCGATCTCGCCGAACAGCCCGGGGTCCTCCACCACCGGGGTGAAGAAATCGACCGACGCGACCACCGCCACGTCCGCGGAGAGGCGGTGGACCGCCGCGTCGTCCATCCCCGTGTGCCCCACCAGCACGTCCGGGTCGGGCGGCAGCGGCGGCAGCGCCGCCAGCGCCCGCCCCAGCAGGTCGGGGGGCAGCTTGCACCCGCACCCCGCGCCGCGGGCGGCGGCGAGCAGCGCCGCCGGCTCCACGCCTGGTCCGGATACCGCCATCGCTCTAGGCTATTGCTTCCACCCGAGCGAGGAGCGCGAGATGGGCGAGAGCGTGGTCCTGTGGGCCGGCAAGCCGCTGACCGGCGACGAGGAGGAGCGGACCCGGCGGATGGTCGCGCTGCTCGAGCGCGCCGGCGAGGCCGGCGCCGCCGCCGACCTCGCGCGGTTCCTGCCGGGGTCCGGACACGACTGGACCCCCGATGAGCTCGAGCTGGGCGCCCATGCGGGACCCTGGCTCGCAATCCCCGAGGGCTCGGACGGCTGAGGCGAAGTCCCGCCGGCCCTACCGCGCGAAGCGCGGTCGCAGCGCCCGCGTAGAGAGGTGCTGCAAGGCCGGCGGGATTCGCAAATTCCCGCCGGCCCTACCGCGCGAAGCGCGGTCGCAGCGCCCGTGTAGAGAGGTGCTGCTTGGCCGGCGGGATTGTCCGCACCTTTAGGGCTTGGGGCTGTCGAAGATCTGGACGAGGCCCAGGTCGATGACGGCCGCGAACGGCCCGGGGGTGCCCGCGGGCGTCAGGTAGGTGAGCATCGCGGAGCAGTGGTAGACGACGTCCGGGGCCCCGCCGAGGGTGGGCGAGCCGGCCGGGAAGTTCACGTGCGCGTGGAACGACATGCGCTGGTTGGGGTACACGCCCGACAGCGCGCCGGCGCTGTAGTCGACGAGGACGGCGGGGGCGACCATCTCGGTGCCCTGGTTGCCGATCGACTCGAGGGCGACCTGGAGCCGCCAGCGGCCGTTCAGGATCGGGACGATCGGACCCTCGAGGAACCACTCGGCGTGGACGGCCCACGGGTCCTCGGTGCGGATCACGTTGGTCGGGGTGCCGCTGCCCGGGTCCAGGACGTTGGCGGTGAAGTCCCCGGCGGTGATGAGCGGCGAGGGGACGGGGAGCTGGATGGTGGCCATCGGATGATCTCCTTGTATTCAGGAGCGGAACGGGTGTGTTCCGCAATCGTGCAACGACGGTAGATGCGCCTGCTTAGGCGGCGATTACCGCGCGCCTACGGGGGGCGGGCGCGATCGCGCGGCCGGCGATGCGCTCTCGCAGGGCCCACGTCTCGGCCGCGGGCTCGGCGCCGAGGCGCCGCCGCAGGTGCTCCGCGCACTCCTCGAATTGGCGCAGCGCCAGGTACGGCCGGCCCTGGCGGACGAAGCGCTCCATGAGGGCGCGGTGGACGTCCTCGCGCACCGGCTCCGCGTCGATCACGGCGCGCAGCACCTCCACGCTGCCGTCGACGTCGCCCGCCAGGGCGAGGCTGTCGCCCAGGTCCGTCAGCGCCGACAGGCGCGCCGCCTCGACGCCCCGGCGCATCGTCACGATCCACTCCTCGTACGGCTCCTCGGCGAACAGTGGCCCGCGGTGCAGCGCCACCGCCGTCGCGAGCAGCCGCGCCGCCTCGGCGTGGTCACCGCCGCGGCGTGCCGCGGCGGCCTCGCGGACGAGCCGCTCGAACCGGTCGCGGTCGACCCGCACCTCGATCGCCGGGTGGATGGCGTACGCCTCGTCGCCGAACACCACCACCGGCCGGTCGCCGAACGCGGGCCGCAGGGCCCGGCGCAGCAGCGTCACCGCCACGTTCAGGCTGTTGCGCGCCGCGGCGGGCGAGGAGCCGGGCCAGAACGTCTCGAGCAGCACGTCGCGGGGCACGGGCCCCCCGCCGCGGGCCACGAGGTACTGCAGCACGAGGCGCGACCGGCGCGGCGGGGCGACCGCGACGCCACCCGCCTCGATGCGGGTGGCGCCGAGGCAGCGCACCTCGATGACCGGCAGCGGCTCCCCCGCCGCGGCGGCGCCGGCGCGCCCCGGTCGCTCCAGCAGCTCGTCGATGCGGGTCCGCAGCCGGCGCAGGGCGTCGTCGGCGTCGCCGCCGGGCCAGGCGTCCCCGACGCGGCCGATCAGCTCCTCGCACGCCCGGCAGACGGTGACGGCAGCCACGGTCGCCCCCTCGGCGCCCGGGTGCCACAGGTCGTCCAGCACGGCCCAGCCTCCTCGTCGTCTCGGTGCATCAGGACGCGCCGAGGCTCGCGGCCGGACCTCACGGGGCGCTCACGCGCGACTCACGGCCCGCGGTGACCGCGCCCGCCGCTCGGCTCAAGCGGGCCGCGGCGAGGCCGATACCGGCGGCACGGTCAGCAGACGGAGAGGCCTCCCCTCGTGAACACGTTCCTCCTCGCCGCGGTCGCACTCGGGCTGGTGGCGTTCCTGGTCATCAGGCGGAAGCGGCAGGCGGCCGCGGGCGCCGAGCCCGCAACCGAGCGCGCGCCCGGGAGGTCGCGCCCGCGCGGCCGCGCGAAGACCCGCCGGGACGGCTCGATCCAGGGCTACCCCGACGCCGTCCCGGAGGAGCCCGCCGCCGCCGCGATGGCCGAGACCGCCGCGTCGCGCGCCCTCTCCCCCGTGCTGGAGCCCCTGCCGCCCGCCGCCCCGGCCCCGCCGCCGGCCGAGCCCGCCGGCGCCGCCGCCGACTGGGGCTTCGACGAGATGATCGTGGAGCCCGGCTGGCCGATGCCGGGCGAGATCGCCGGGACCTGGCCGGGTGGAGCCCCCGCCGCGGAGGCCCCCCTCGCCGCCCCGCCCGTCGCCGTGGCCGAGGCCGAGGCGCTCGACCCGCGCGACGACGTCATCGCCGACGAGGTGACGGGCGAGTGGACGATGCCCGCCACCACCCCGTACGCGATGCAGGAGCCCGAGCCCGTCGCCGACGTGCCGGAGGACGCGCCCGCATACCCCGACGCCGAGGCCGACGCCGACGCGGGGGCCTCGATGGAGGCCTGGGTCCCCGGCGTGAGCGAGGCGGAGCCGGTCGCGTCGCCCGAGCCGGAGCCCGAGCCGGAGCCGGAGCCGGTCGTGGCGCCGGAGCCGGCGCCGCTCGCGGTCGTCGACCCCGAGCCGCTGCCGCAGGCCCCGGCCGCCGATCCGGAGCCGGTGCTGGTGTGGGCGGACCCCGCCCCCGCGGACGAGGTGGCCGGGCCGCCGGTCTGGCGGCCCGAGGCCGCCGAGGGGCCCGCGCCCGTCGAGGCGCCGGCGCCCGTGTGGGAGCCGGAGCCCGAGGCGGCGCCGGAGCCTGCCCTGGAGGCCGCGCCCGAGCCCGCCCCCGTGGCCGTCGACGATCCGTGGCAGCCCGTCCTGGAGCCGGCGGTCGCCGTCGTCGACGCCGACCCCGCGGATCAGGCCGACGCCGTCGCCGAGGGCCTCCCCCTGGCGGTCGCCGCCCTCACCCCGGTGCTGGCCGCGGGCGACGCCCTGGGTGTGACGCCGCGGATGGCCGCGGTGCTGCGGGCCCTGGCCGACGAGCCCCGCGGGCTGCCCGACCTGGGCCGCGCGCTGGGCGTCTCGCGCCCCGTCGTCGCCGACGTGTGCGCGCGCCTGGAGGATCTGGAGCTGGTGTGGCGCGAGCGCGACCCGGACGACCGGCGCCGCATGCTCGTGGTCCCCACCCCGAAGGGCCTCAAGCTGGCCGAGGAGGCCGTGCCGGGTCTCGACCGCGATGCGGTGGCCGGAGCGCTCGACCGGCTGTCGCCGGCCGAGCGCGCGGCCCTCGTCTCCGCGGTGCGGGTGCTCCGGGAGGCCGCGGTTGGTTAGGCCCGTCCCGAGGACTTCCGCCCGCGCCGGGCGGTCGCGTCGAGGGTCACGGCGAGGAGCAGCACCGCGCCGGTGACCATGTACTTCTGGCTCGAGTCGAGGCCCTTGAGGTCCATCCCGTTGGAGATGGATCCGATGACCAGGGCGCCGAGCAGCGCCGACCACGCCGTGCCCCGGCCGCCGAAGAGGCTCGTGCCGCCGATGACGGCCGCGGCGATCGAGTTGAGCAGCAGGTCGCCGCTGCCCGACGCCTGGTTCACAGCGAAGAGCCGGGACGCCGCCATGATGCCTCCCAGGGCGGCGATCGTGGAGCACATACCGAACACGATCAGCTTCACGCGCGTGAGCGAGATGCCCGCGCGGCGCGCGGCCTCCGCGTTGCCGCCCACGGCGTAGACGTGCCGGCCGAAGGCCGTGCGGCGCAGGATGAAGTCGACGACGATCACCAGGCCCACGAAGATGAGCGTCGCGAGCGGCACGCCGCGGTCCTGGTTGAGCACCGCCACCGCCACGATCACGCCGATGACGACCACGGCCATCTGCAGCACCAGGATCGCGAAGGGCGTGGTCTCGAGCCCGGACGCCAATCGTCGCCGGTAGCCGTTCAACCGGAGGAGGACGTAGGGCACCAGCAGCACCACCGCGATGATCCAGCCGACGTAGTCCGCGTAGAACGTGTTGGCCAGGTCGACGATCGTGCTGTCGGTGAGGTTGATCGTCCCGGTGTCCCCCAGGACGTAGAGCAGCACGCCCTGGAAGCCCAGGAGGCCGGCGAGCGTCACGACGAACGACGGCACCTGGAAGAACGTGATGAAGACGCCCTGGAACAGGCCGATGGCGAGGCCCACCAGCAGGGCGAACAGGATCGCCGACCAGCCGGTCCAGCCGTGCTTGGTGTTCAGCACGGCCATGATCGCGGCCGCCAAGCCGCTGACGACGCCGACCGACAGGTCGATCTCGCCGAGCAGCAGCACCAGCACCACGCCGGTGGCGATGATGCCCACCGCGGTGATCTGGAGGAACAGGTTGGTGATGTTCCCCGAGGTGAGGAAGTTCTCCTCGGAGATGGAGAAGTACAGCCAGATGACGACGAGCCCGATGATCACCGGGAGCGCGCCGAGCTCGCCCTGGCTCACCCGGCGGGTGAAGCGCGTCCAGAGGCCCGCGAGGCCGTCCGGGTCGACCTGCAGGCGCGGGTCGCGCGCCGGCGGCGGTGCGCTCGCGGGGGGTTCGGCGGTGCTCACAGCGTCACCGCCGGCTCGTCGTCGGCGCCGCCGCCCACGCCGGCGGGGATGCCCGGCCCGCTGGTGATGGCGCGGACGACCTCCTCGCGCGTCGTCTCCGTGCGCACGTAGTCCCCGGCGTTGCGGCCGAGGAACAGCACCACGATGCGGTCGGCGACCTCGAAGATGTCGGCCAGGTTGTGACTGATGACGATGACGGCGAGCCCGCGCTCCTTGAGGCGCAGGATCAGGTCCAGGACCTGACGGGTCTGCGCCACGCCGAGCGCGGCGGTCGGCTCGTCGAGCATCACCAGCTTCGGCTCGCCCAGCAGCGACCGCGCGATCGCCACGATCTGCCGTTGCCCGCCGGAGAGTGAGGCGACCGGCGTCGTCACGCTCGGGATGCGCGACGAGAGCGACTTGATCAGCTCCACCGACTTCTGCTCCATGCCCGTGTCGTTCAGCAGCCGGAGCATCCGGAAGAGCCCGCCGGGCAGGTAGCTCTCCCGCCCCAGGTAGAGGTTGCCGGCCACGTCCAGGTTGTCCGCCAGCGCGAGGTCCTGGTACACGGTCGCGATCCCCAGGTTGGTGGCGTCGTGCGGGCCGGCGATGTGCGCCGGCGTGCCCTGGAACAGGAACTCGCCGCTGTCGGCCAGCCCCACACCCGAGATCGTCTTGATGAGGGTGGACTTGCCCGCGCCGTTGTCGCCCACCAGGGCGACCACCTCGCCGGCGTCGACCCGGAAATCCACGTCGGTCAGCGCCTGCACGGCGCCGAACCGCTTGTTCACGCCCTTCAGCTCCAGAACGGGAGCGTCGCTCATCGACATCGGTCCTTTCGGGCAGTCGGGGCCGGGCGGGGTCTCCCCCGCCCGGCCCCGTCCACGGGTGCTGCTACTGGATCCCGGCGGCGGTGCAGGCCGCCGCGAACGGGCCGGTGCAGATGTCGCTCACGGGCCAGAACCCGTCGGCGACGATCGTGTCCTTGACGTTGTCCTTCGTCACGGACACCGGGTCGTAGATCGAGCTCGGCACGTCCTCCGTGCCGTTGTTCACCGGTGTCGTCTCGAGCCCGAGGGGCTGGCCGTTCAGCAGGTTCACGGCAGCCGTCGCGGCGTCCTCGGCCTGCGGCTTGATGGCCTTGTAGACCGTCATGAACTGCTCGCCGGCGAGGATCCGCTGGATCGCGGCCAGCTCGGCGTCCTGACCGGTGACCGGGATGGTCGAGGGGTCGATCCCGGCCGCCTTGAGGGCCGCGATCGCGCCGCCGGCGGTGCCGTCGTTGGCGGCGTAGACGCCGATGAAGCCGTTCTTGCCGAGCTTGCTGATCGCCTGGTCCATCTCCTTCTGCGCCTCGGAGGGGGTCCAGTTGGGCGTGTCGTACTCGGCGCCGATCTTGTAGCCGCTGGCGTCGAGCACCTTGTGCGCGCCCTGCTTGAACAGCTTGGCGTTGTTGTCCGTCGGGGCGCCGTTGATCATCACGATCGTCCCGCTGGTCTTGCCGTCGGCCTTCAGCTTGTCGACGAGGGCCTGGGCCTGCAGCTCGCCGACCTTGGCGTTGTCGTACGAGTTGTAGTAATCGATGCCCTTGCCGAGCAGCTGGCGGTCGTAGGCGATGACCGGGATGCCCTTGGCGTCGGCCTGGGCCACGGTCGACTGCGCCGCGCCGGCGTCGACCGCGTCGAGCACGAGCACCTTGGCGCCGTTGGTGATGGCGGCCTCGGCCTGCTGCTGCTGCTTCGCGGCGTCCTGGTCGGCGTTGGAGTAGATCACCTCGCAGTTCGGGCAGAGCGCCTTGACCTTCGCCTCGAAGAGCGGACGGTCCTTGGTCTCGTAGCGCGCGTTCTGCGTCTCCGGCAGCAGCAGGGCGATCTTGCCGCCCGCGCTGCTCGCGCCGCCGGCGGTGTCCGCCGCGCCGCTGTCGTCGTCGTCACCGCCACATGCGCTCAGCCCGAGCGCGATCACGCCTGCGGCGGCGATGGCCGCGATGGCGCCCCCCTTGCTCCGTACTCTCAACGTGCGCCCCTTTCGACGGGCCCTCGGGCCCAGATCCGGATTCGCGGGCGGCGTCGCGCCGCCCGACCGCGCCAGACTATGCAACGATCAGCACGATGTCACTACCCTCATGTTCCCGGGCGGATCGCATCGATCACCTCGAGGACGCGGACAGCATCGCGGGGGTCGACCGGCGGAGGCCCGCCATCCCTCAGCGCCCGGGCCACCCCGGCGTAGAACGCCGGCCAGTCGCCGCGCGCGCTGGGCACCGGCCGGGGTGCGCCCCCGTCCGAGATCACCCCCCAAGCCTCCTCGGGGACGTCGCCGAAGCCGGGGTCGCCGGGGCGCGCGCCGTCGCGCAACGCGTCCTCCTGGGGGTCGAGGCCGCGCACCTCCCACTCCCCCGCCTGCCCGGTCAGGCGCATCCGGGGCCCGGGCAGGGCGGCGAGCATCGTCGCGCCGAGGTGGCTGCGCACGCCCGACGCGTGGAGGATCGACACGTCGACGTCGTCGTCCACCTGCGCGCCGGGACGCCTGCGGGCGACCTCGCCGTGCACCTCGACGGCGGGACCGAACAGCAGCATCGCCTGGTCGATGAGGTGGCTGCCGAGGTCCATCAGCAGACCGCCGGCGTCCCCGGGGTCGGGACGCTCCCGCCACGCGTCGCGGTTCACGGCGGGGCGCCACCGGTCGAAGCGCGACAGGAACCGCACCGGCTCGCCCACGGCCCCCTCCTCCAGCAGGCGCCGCGCCGTGAGCAGGTCGGCATCCCAGCGCCGGTTCTGGAAGACCGTGAGCATCACGCCCGCGGCCTGCGCCTCGTCGGCCAGCGCGCGCGCCTGCGCCGCGTCCGGGGCGAGCGGCTTGTCGACGACCACGGGCAGGCCCGCGGCGACGGCGGCGCGGGCCAGCGGGACGTGCGCCCGGTTGGCGGCCGCCACCACGACCAGGTCGATGGCGCAGGGCTCGTCCCACAGCGCCTCGGCCGTGGGCAGCACCCGGGCGCCGGGGTGATCCGCGGCGGCGGCCGCGGCCCGCTCGGCGTCGCCGGTCACGACGGCGGCGACCCGCATGTCGGGCCGCGCCGCGACGAGCGGCGCGTGGAAGACGCGCCCCGCGAGGCCGTAGCCCACGATCGCGACGCGCAGCGGCGATGTCACAGGCGGCCTCCGTGGGATCGGCGTGATCCCGGCGAACCTATCTCCTGCGCGCCGTCACGCGCCGGTGCGAAGGACTCGGGTGCGCGGAGGCGAAAAGGCGACCACCATGAAAGCCCTTTTCGTCGTGATCGGCGTCATCGTCATCTTCGGCATCCTGTTCTCCAGCGGTGCGTTCGCGGGCTCCATGTGCCTGCGCGGCGTCGGCTGCGTGACGGGTGACTCCGGAGGGGTCAGCTTCAGCGCAACCGAGAGCTCCACCATCACGACCGCGAAGCCGTGAACCGCGGAGGGCCGCTGCCGTTCGGTCCTGAGCTGAAGGATCCGCTGTGGCGGTGGGGTGCGTGGTGCGTCGGGCTGGTGGCCTTCCTCTTCCTGCTGTGGGTGGCCACGTGGGGCGGCGTCACGCTCGTCTGGCACATGTGGTCGCTGGTGCTCCTGATCTTCGGCGTGCTCATGAGCTTCCGCTTCGGGCGCGCCTACGGCCGCGGCGAGATCCTGGAGCGCCATTTCTCCAAGCAGATCCACCCGACGGTCGACGTGCAGGGGCAGCCGGGCAGCACCTACGTGGTGCTCGAGCCGGCCCGCCGGGCGGGGAAGGTGCGCCCGGAGGGCTTCTCCCCCTTCTGGTGGGCGCTCTACTCGGTGGTGGTGCGTGCCCCCGTGGCGCTCGGCGACGTGGTGCTGACCCTGGGGTGGCGGACCCTCGGCGGCCTCGGCGGCGGCGGTTCGGGAGCGCTCTGGCGGGGCTTCCAGATGGACAGCCTCGACCACCCCGATCGGGGCCGCTCCCCGGACGACGAGACGTTCTAGGCGCCGCGGTCACTGCCCGGGAACCGCCAGAACCGCCGATCCGCCGCTCCCGGGCGCTTGCGCGGGGGCACCCCCCTGTGGCATGAGCGGTCCGGGGATCCCGTGCTCCGGAGGGCGTGGTGACATCGACCGGCACAGCGGCGGGTGGGCGCGACGAGCCCATCGTCATGGAGCTCGACGGCGAGATGCGCCATCTGGCGGCCAGCGACGCCGCCCTCGCGATGGTCGGGCTGCCCGCCGAGGCGCTGCTCGGCCGCACCGCCCGCGAGGCCGGGCTGCCGCCCGAGGTGGTCGTGCCGCTGGAGACCGCCCTCCGCGAGGCGGTGACGACCGGCGAGGAGCGCCAGATCGAGCTGGAGATGCCCACCGTCGAGGGGCTGCGGTGGCTGCACCTGCGGCTGGTGCCCCGGCGCGGCGCGTCCGGGGGTCCGGCGCGGGTGGAGCTGCTGGCGACGGACATCACGGCCCGCAAGCACGCCGAGTTGCGGCTCAGCGCCGGCAACGCGGCGTTCCGGGCGCTGGTGGAGGACTCCCCCGACCCCATCGCCCTGATCGATGCGGACCGGAGGATCGTGTTCGTGAACACCGCGCTCGCGCGGGCGACCGACCGCGACCCCGCGGCGCTGATCGGCCGCGGCGTCTCCGAGCTGGGGCTGCCGCCCGACGCCGCGTCGCGCCTGGAGCGTGCGGTGGCCGACGCGTTCGCCAGCGGCGACCGGCTGGCCATCGACTTCAGCGTCCCGTCCGACGACGGCCCCCGATGGCTGACGGGTCGGGTGCTGCCGGAGCCGGGCGCCGACCGAGGGCACGTCGTCGTGTCGTTCACCGACGTCACCGAGCGGGTGAACCGGGAGGCCGAGCAGGCGGCGCTGCGGCGGGTGGCGACGGTGGTCGCCCGCGAGGCCGACCTGGAGGAGATCGGCCGGGTGGTGGCCCAGGAGGCGGCGATCCTGCTCGACGCGGACGGCAGCGCCGTCTACCGCTTCCGGTCCAGCACCGAGGCCACGCCGATCGCGGCCCACCCCCCGGCCGCGCCCGGCGCCGCGGTGCCGGACGTGGTGATGCTGAGCGGCGGGTCGGCCACGGGGCGCACGGCCCGCTCCGGCGAGGCGGAGCGGGTGGACGACTACGGGCTGGTCGCGCCCGACGACTCGATCTCGGAGGTCCTGGACGCGGGCCTGCGCAGCGGCATCGCGGCGCCGCTGTGGACGCGTGGACACCTGTGGGGCGCCCTGGCCGCGGGTTCCGCGCGCCCGTCCGCGTTCAACGCGGCCGACGAGCGCCGCCTGGCCGCGTTCGCCGAGCTCGCGACGATCGCGGTGTCGAACGCCGAGACCCGTGCCGAGCTCGACCGCCTGGTCGCGACCGACCCGCTGACGGGGCTGGCGAACCGGCGCGCGTTCACGGCGCGGCTGACCGGCGAGGTCGAGCGGGCGCGCCGCCACGACCACATGCTGGCCCTGGCCATCATGGATCTCGACGACTTCAAGACGATCAACGACACCCTGGGGCACCAGATGGGCGACGCGGTGCTGGCGGAGGTGGGCCGGAGGCTCCTCGGCACGTGCCGCGCCGGCGAGATGGTGGCGCGGATCGGCGGCGAGGAGTTCGCGTGGATCCTCCCCCAGATCGACGCGGCGGGGGCGGTCCGGGCGGTCGAGCGGGCCCGTGAGGAGCTCGCCCGGATCCGGCTCGACGGGGTCGACGGGGTCAGTTGCTCGGCGGGGGTGTGCGACATGTCGTCCGCGGGCGACGCCGAGGAGCTGCAGCGCCTGGCCGACCGGGCGCTGTACAGCGCGAAGCGGGCCGGACGGGACCGGGTGCACGCCGCGTAGGCGCCGCGGAGGCGCCCGCGGAGACGCCGCGGCGGCGGCGCGCGGCGGCCGGTCGCGTTGTGACCCCCGTCCGGGACCGGGTAACGTCCCGCCGATATGGCCACCCGACGCCCACCGGAGCGCCGGCGCGCGCCGGCCGTCGATGAGGACCTCCCGCCCATCCGCACGGACGAGGCCCCCGCCGCGGAGGCGGGGCCGCCGGAACGTCCGCGTCGCCCATGGCTGCGGCGGGTGCTCATCGGCGGCGGCGCGCTCGCGTTCGGCTTCCTGAGCGGCTACGCGCTGCGCGACGCCGGCCCCCAGATCGCCACCACCGGTCCGCCCCAGGACGCGTACCTCGGCGCGCGGGCCACGGACGACCTGCTGTTCCGCATCCAGTCCGACCTGCCGAGCCTCATGGACACGGCGACGCTGGAGTACGACGGCGGCGACGTCCTGGACCAGGCGTACGTGGGCGACGGGGACCTGACGTTCCGGCCGCGCGACCTGGAGGAGGGCACGCACACCCTGAAGTTCACGATCGACCAGCCGTTCGTGCCCTGGGACGTGCGGCGCTCGTGGACGTTCACGGTCGACCGCACCCGGCCGACGGTCGAGATCACGGGCCCCACGCGCCCGGCGGTGCGCGGCGCGCCGGTGACGCTCTCGGGCCGGGTCAACGAGCCGTCGACGGTGACGGTGGACGATGCGCCGGTGGCGGTGGCGTCGGACGGGACGTGGTCGGTCACCTTCCCCAGCCCGCCGGCGGGGCTGGTGTCGGTGCGCGCGGTGGACCGGGCGGGGAACTCCCGGGGCATCCGCACGAGCATCCCGGTGGTCACGCGGACGCCGCTCGTCCCGACCCGCGCGGTCCACATGACCGCGATCTCGTGGGAGACCGACTACCTGCGCGAGCCGGTGCTGGAGATGCTGCGCAAGGGGCTGATCAACACGATCGAGCTCGACCTGAAGGACGAGTCGGGCATCGTGGGCTACGACAGCAAGGTGCCGCTGGCCAACGAGATCGGCGCCGTGCAGCCGAGCTACGAGATCCATGAGGCGGTCGACCAGATCCACGCCCTCGGCGGCCGGGTGATCGGGCGCATCGTGGCGTTCCGCGACCCGGTGCTGGCGAAGTGGGCGTGGGACCACGACGACCGGCAGCAGGTGATCCAGACCCCCACGGGCGAGGCGTACGCGGGCTACGGCGGCTTCACGAACTTCGCCGACCCGGTGGTGCGGAAGTACAACATCGACATCGCGCGCGAGGGCGCCGAGGCCGGGGTGGACGACATCCTCTACGACTACGTCCGCCGGCCGGACGGCCCGATCGAGACGATGGTCTTCCCCGGGCTGAAGGGCGGCGCGCAGGCGAGCATCGTGAGCTTCCTGGGCGAGTCGCGGGACGCCCTGGAGCCGACGGGGGCCTTCCTGGGGGCGAGCCTGTTCGGCATCGCGGCCTTCCGGCCGGAGGAGGTGGCCCAGGACGTGCCCCGCATCGCGCGGAACGTCGACTACGTGGCGCCGCTGATCTACCCGAGCCACTGGGGACCCGGCGTCTACGGCGTCTCGGAGCCCGAGAGCGAGCCGAAGATGATCATCGAGGAGTCCCTCAAGCACTTCAACGAGCTGGTGAAGGGCACCGGAGCGAGGGTCGTCCCGTGGCTCCAGGACTTCTCCCTGCGGGTCCACTACGGCCCGAAGGAGGTCTGCGCCCAGGTGAAGGGCGCCGAGGCCGAGGGCATCCGGGAGTGGATCATGTGGGACGCGAACGTCACCTACACCGAGGCCGGCTGCCTGAAGGAGTAGGCGCCGCGGTCCCTTCTGGCCCGTGGCGCCCGGGGATGGAGCGAGTCCGGCCCCCGCCGGCCCGCCCGGCTGGGGTCGGCGTTCATTCGAACGTCCCCC
>DAISWG010000037.1:0-37801 GCA_036826475.1 Miltoncostaeaceae bacterium
GTGACGGTGCCGCTCTTGGGGTTCGGCATCTTGCCGGAGGGGCCGAGGATGCGGCCGAGCTTGCCGACCGTGCCCATCATGTCCGGCGTCGCGATCGCGACGTCGAAGTCGTCGAAGCCCTCCTGGATGCGCTTGGCGAGGTCGTCGCCGCCCACGACGTCGGCGCCGGCCTGCTCGGCCTCACGCGCCTTGTCGCCCTCGGCGAAGACGGCCACCTTCACGTCCTTGCCGGTGCCGTGGGGGAGGCTGATCGTCCCGCGCAGCTGCTGGTCGGCGTGGCGGACGTTGACGCCCAGGCGCATGTGCACCTCGACGGTGGGGTCGAAACGGGTCAGCTCCTGGCCCTTGATCATCCGCACGGCCGTCAGCGGGTGGTACACCCGGTCGACGTCGATCTCGGACTTGGCCTGCTGGTAGCGCTTGCCGCGCTTGGGCACCGTGCTCTCCCTCCGCCTCTACGCCGCGTCGACGGTCACGCCCATGCTGCGCGCCGTCCCCGCGATGATCTCCATTGCCGACTCGACCGTGTTGGCGTTCAGGTCGGGCATCTTCGTCTCGGCGATCTGGCGCAGCTGGGCGCGCGACAGGTTCGCCACCTTCTCCTTGTGCGGCTCCGGGCTGCCCTTCGGGATGCCGAGCGCCTGCCGGATGAGCACCGCCGCCGGCGGCACCTTCGTGATGAAGGTGAACGAGCGGTCCTCGTACACCGTCACCTCGACGGGGGTGATGGTCCCGTTCCCGGACTGGGTCTGCGCGTTGAACGCCTTGCAGAACTCCATGATGTTGATGCTCGCGCCACCGAGGGCGGGGCCCACGGGCGGGGCCGGGGACGCCTGACCGGCGGGGATCTGGAGCTTGATGACCTGCAGGACCTTCTTCGCCATGACGTCCTCGATCGCTGGGGCGCGCGCCCCGGGGTGGGTTGTACGGGCCGACGGGGCCGGAGCCCCGAGATGCTAGCGGGCTTGCACCGCTAGGTGAGCTTCTTGACCTGGTCGAACGACAGCTCGGCCGGGGTCTCGCGGCCGAAGATGCTGACGAGCACCTTCAGGCGGCCCTGCTCCGCGTTGATCTCGGCGATCTCGCCGGTGAAGTCCGACAGTGGGCCGGCGATGACCTTGACGCTCTCGCCGACCGTGAAGTCGGCCCGGACCTTCGGGCGCTCCTGTGTCGCGACGTTGAGCAGGCGGTCGACCTCGCCCTGGGTCAGCGGGACCGGCTCGTTCTCGCGCCCGCCGCCGCCGACGAAACCGGTGACGCCCGGGGTGTTCTTCACGAGCCACAGCGCGTCCGGCGTCATGTCCATGTTCACCAGGACGTAGCCGGGCAGGCGGCGCTTCTCGGTCTGGACCTTCTGACCGTCCTTCGTCTCGACGACCTGCTCGGTGGGGATGACCACCTGGCGCACGCGCTCGCGCTGGCCCAGCGAGATGAGCCGGTGCTCGAGGTTGGCCTTCACCTTCTTCTCGTGGCCCGAGTAGGTGTTGATGACGTACCAGCGGAACAAATGGCGTCCTTAGAAGAGTGCGTCGACGACCCGCTCGAAGACGGAGTCGAGGGCGGCGAGGTACACGGCGACGATGGCCACCACGGCGAGCACCACCGCCGTGGACTGGAGCAGCTGCGTCCGGGTCGGCCAGCTCACCTTCTTGAGCTCGGCGATGACCTCCTGGAGGAACCGGGAGCCGCGGCGCTGCTGGACGACCGCCTTGGTGACCGAGCCGGCCTTCTCCTGCTTGCGACGCTGGCCCTGCTGGGCGGGCCGCGGCTGCGGCGTCTGCTTCGCGCTCGCCTTCTTGGCGGGGGTGCGTCGCTTGGGCGCAGGCGGCCTCGCGCCACCCGGGGCCGGGGGCGTCGCGCCTCCGTCTCCCGAGCGGTCCTGCCCACCTCGTGCGGGTCGGATGCGCGCCATCGTCAGCTCAGCTCTTCATGATCGTCGTGGGTTGACAGGGCCGGAGGGACTCGAACCCCCAACCCCCGGTTTTGGAGACCGGTGCTCTACCAGTTGAGCTACGACCCTACGGGGACACCCGCCAGTGGCTAGCGGGTCTCCTTGTGCGGCGTGTGCCGGCCGCACCATGGGCAGAACTTCTTGAACTCGATGCGGTCGGGGGTGTTCCGCCGGCTCTTGTTCGTCTGGTAGTTCCGACGCTTGCACTCCTCGCAAGCCATCGTCACTGCGATGCGCTGGCCTGGTGGCACAGGTACGACTCCAGTCCGGGGACGGGCTCGGGGAGGGTACCACACCCCCGTGGCCCGGCCGCCCCGGGCGGGACGTCCGCGACGGGTCCCCGGGGGCGTGCCAGCCCGGCGTCGGCCGGGCTAGCGGAGGGGGCGGCCGGCCCGGCGCAGACGGGCGGAGGGCGACTGCGCGGCGGCGGCCTCGGCGAGGGCGGCGGAGCGCAGAAGACCGGCGGAGGCGCGCTGCAGGTCGAGGCCGGTGGCGGTCTCCTCGACGTCGAGCCCGAGCGACTCCGACAGGCGGCGGTACTCGGCCACGAGGGGCGGCCGGGCCTTCGCGTTGGGTGAGCCGGCGGCGCGCACGCGGGCGCAGAGGGTCTGCACCTGGGCGACGGTCGCGGGAGGCGGCGGCTTGGTGCTCACGACCCCGCCCCCGCCCCGCCGCCGACGGGCAGCAGCAGCGCCTCGCTGGCGACGGCGTCGACCGAGAGGATGAAGCGGCGGCCGCGCGGGCCGAGCTCGAACTCCTCCTGGAGGTCGAACACGTCGTGCGCGCCGCCGCGGGCGTGGGCCCGGACGCGCAGGGGCGCCTCGGTGTGGTCGTGGAGCGCGTGGAGGCCGCGCGCCAGGCTGGTGCGGGCGCTGGCGGTCAGCCAGAGCTCCTCGTGCGGATGCCGGGACGTCATGTGCCTGAGGGATCGGCCGTGGGGTGGCCCGGCTTGACCCCCGCGGCCACGGAGCGGGTCCCATGTGGTCTACTCCCCGCCGATGAGCGAGTGGTCGGACTGGTACCGCCGCGAGGACCCGGCGGGGTGGGTGCTGCCGCGGATCCTCCGCAGCCGCGCCGAGGCGCACCCGGACCGCGACTACCTCCAGGTGGGCGACGGCCCGTGGCGGAGCTACGGCGAGGTCAACGCCATGGCGAACCGGGTGGCGAACGCCCTCATCGCCCGCGGGCTGCGGCCCGGCGAGGCGGTGTCGACGCTCCTGCCCAACCACGAGGAGAACCTGGCCGTCTGGTTCGGCATCCAGAAGGCCGGCGGCGTCCAGTGCCCCATCAACCTGGCCTACAAGGGCGCGTTCCTGTCATGGGTCATCAACCTGCCGCAGTCGCGGTTCCTGGTGATCGCCGACACCCACCTGGACGCGCTCGAGATGGTGCGCGACGAGCTGCCGACGCTGGAGCGGGTGTTCGTGCACCGGACGGGGGCGCCGAGCGGCCCCGACCCGTGGCTGCCGTGGGAGCCGCTCACCGAGCTGCTGGCCGCCCCCGACGGCGAGCCGGGCGTCGAGGTGGCGTGGACGGACGACGCGCGGGTGATGTTCACGTCGGGCACGACCGGCCGCTCGAAGGGCGCGATCAAGCAGCACGCCTCCGACTACTTCTCGGGCCGCACCTACATCGAGGTCTGCGGGGTCACCGAGGAGGACACGTTCTTCTCGTGCCTGCCCCTGTTCCACTCGAACGCGCAAGTGCTGGCCGCGTACCCCGCGATGATCGCCGGCGCCCGCATCGCATACGCCGAGCGGTACAGCTCGGGGCGGTTCTGGCGGCAGGTGGTCGACAGCGGCGCGACGATCCTGAACACCGTCAGCGCCATCAACTACTTCATCTGGAACACCGCGCCGAGCGAGCTCGACCGGGCGCACCGGGTGTCGCGGATCATGGCGATGCCCGCGCCCAAGGACCTCTACGACCGCTTCGAGGAGCGCTTCGGCATCCGCTTCATCGAGGGCTACGGGCTGACCGAGACCGGGATGGTCACGTACCACCCCCCGGGCCGGCCGCCCCGCCCCGGGTCGTGCGGCATCGCGACCCCCGGGTTCGAGGTGTCGGTGGTGGAGCCGGGCACCGACCTCCCGCTGCCGCCCGACACGCCCGGCGAGATCGTCGTCGACATGAAGCTGCCCAACATCGTCATGCGCACGTACGCCGGGATGCCGGAGAAGACGGCCGAGGACTTCCGCAACCTCAAGCTGCACACCGGCGACCTGGGGCGGATGGACGAGGACGGCTACCTCTACTTCCTGGACCGGGTGAAGGACTACATCCGACGCCGCGGCGAGAACGTGAGCTCGATGGAGGTCGAGCACGTCGTGACCTCCCACGCCGAGATCCTCGAGTGCGCCGCGATCGGGGTGAAGGCGCAGGAGGGGGCGTCGGCGGAGGACGAGATCCTGGTCTGCGTGGTCGCCCGCGACGGCTGCGCCCCCGACCCGGCCACCCTGCTCGCGTGGTGCGCGGAGCGGATGCCGTACTTCGCCGTCCCGCGCTACGTGCGGGTGATGGACCACCTGCCGAAGACCCCCACCGAGCGGGTGCGGAAGGTGGAGCTGCGCGACGCGGGCGTCACGCGCGACACGTTCGACCGCGAGGCGTGAGCGACCTCGACCTCGGCGAGGCCGCCGACTACATCCTGGCCGAGCGGCCCGGCCTCGACGAGGACCACGTCTGGGCCGTGCTGAACGAGCTGGGCGCCCCGCCGGGGAAGGGGCAGGAGAAGCTGGCCCTCCAGCTCGTCGCCCAGACGCACCCGGAGGTCCGCGGGCGGGACGCGAAGCGGATCCTGGACGAGTGGCGGGCGTATGCCCGGCTTGCGGAGGAGTCCGACTGGGACGATTAGTCCCGTGGGCACCTCGCGCACGATCTGGATCCTCGGCGATCAATTGAACCTCGGGGTCGCGTCATTGGACGGCGCCGACCCGGACACGGACCGGATCCTGATGATCCGGAGCGAGGCGAAGGTCGCCTCCAAGCCGTTCCACCCGCTGCGGCTGCAGCTGGTGGAGGAGGCGATGGACGCGTTCTCCGGGCAGCTGCGCGACCGCGGCTTCCGGGTGGACGACCGGAGGGCCGCGACGTTCGCCGAGGGGGTCGAGGCCCACCGGCGCCGCCACCGCCCGGACGCGGTCCGCGCCATGGAGCCCATGTCCTGGGACGGACTGCGGACGATGGAGCGGCTCGGGGTCGAGACGGTCCGCTCCAACCAGTTCCTCTGCCACTACGAGGACTTCGCGGAGTGGGCCGCGGAGCGGTCCGGGCGGCGCCTGGTGATGGAGGACTTCTACCGCCGCCAGCGGGCCCGGCTCGGATACCTGATGGACGGCGACGAGCCCGCCGGCGGGCGCTGGAACCTCGACCGCGAGAACCGCGAGCCCCCGCCGCGCGACGGCGGGCCGTGGCCGCGGGCCGGGCGGGACGCCGACTGGCCCGTCACCCGGCGTCAGGCCCTCGCGCGGCTGCGCGCGTTCGTGGCCGACGTGCTCCCCCGCTTCGGGCCCCACCAGGACGCGATGGTGGCGGGCGAGTGGCGGCTGGCCCACTCGCTGCTGTCGTCGTCGATGAACATCGGGCTGCTCCATCCCCGCGAGGTGTGCGACGCCGTGGAGGAGGCGTACCGGGCGGGCGAGGTGCCGATCGCGTCGGCCGAGGGCTTCATCCGGCAGGTGATCGGCTGGCGGGAGTACGTGTGGGGCGTGTACTGGCTCTGGATGCCCGGGTTCCGGCGGCGCAACGGGCTGGGCGCCCACCGGCCGCTCCCGCCGGCGTTCCGCGACGGGCCGGAGGCGACGCGCATGGCCTGCGTCGCCTCCGCGCTCCAGGCGGTCCGCGACCACGGCTACGCCCACCACATCCAGCGGCTGATGGTGCTCGGCAACCTGGCGCTGCTGGCCGGCGTGCGCCCGCGGGAGATGGTCGACTGGATGTGGGCGTCGTTCATCGACGGCGCCGAGTGGGTGATGATCCCCAACGTCGTCGGGATGGCCCTCCACGCCGACGGGGGCCGGATGATGACCAAGCCCTATGCGGCGGGCGGCGCCTACATCGACCGGATGAGCGACCACTGCGGCGGCTGCCCGTATGACCCCCGGCGGCGCACCGGCGACGGCGCCTGCCCCTTCACCACCCTGTACTGGGACTTCCTGGCCCGTCACCGCGACCGCTTCGCCGGCAACGGCCGGATGCGGCAGCAGGTGCGGGGGCTCGAGCGGCTGCGGGACCTGCCGGAGGTGCGGGAGCGGGCGCGCGAGGTGCTCGCCCGCCTCGATGCCGGCGACCTCTAGGCCGTCGGCTCGAGGACGACGGGCACCGGGTCGAACGCGCGGATGCCACCGTTCACCGCGCCGGCCACGAGGGAGACGCCCGCGTCGACCTCGTCCCCGCGGGGGCTGATCCGGATCGCGGTCAGGGACACCGTCTGCGGGGTGAGGTCGGTGACGCCCGACGCCAGCAGCATCAGGAACCCGATGTGGAACGCCATCGCCGACATCTGGGCCTCCACGCCGGCGGCGAGCACGCCGTCGAGGGCGTCGATCGCGGGGAACAGTGCCGGCGGGACGCCCGTGGCCGGCCCCTGGGGCCACGCGACCGCCACCCGGCGCGGCCGTCCCGGGTCGATGCCGGGCGCGACGGCGAAGCCCCGGCGGTACTCGAGGGTGACGGAGACGACCGGCAGCGGCCGGTAGCGGCCGCGGAACGTGAGGACGTAGCGGCCCTGCGGGTCGGCGGCGAGGTCGATCCCGGCGAGGGCGAACCCGGCGGGCAGGTTGTCGCGGACGACGTCCGTCAGCACCTGGGGCGCGCCGTCCGGCGCGTCGAGGCCGAGGTTGCCGCCGCCACGATGGATGCGGATGCGGTCGCCGAAGATGTGGCTGCGCGGGCCGCCGGGCAGGAACCCGAGCGGGCCCGAGCGGTACACGGGGACCGACAGCCCGGTGTCGACGATCCGGATCGCCCAGCGCAGGGCCGGGTCGGCCAGCGGCACGTCGGGGACCTCGGCGGCGCCGCCGGTGACGGGGAAGCGCCCGAGCTCCTTCGCGACGGCGCCGTCCTGCGTCACCTGGAGCAGGTCGAGCGCGAGGGCGTCCAGCGCGGGGAACCCGGGGGACACGGACGCCTGGACCGGGATCCGGGTCATGGGGCGATGGTCCCACCGCCGCCCGGGCGCCGACAACCGCGGCGGCCACTGCACTAGATTCCCAGCGTGTTCCGCGACGACGTCGAGCGCCTGTTCTCCGAGCTCTACCCGGGCCGCGCCGCCGGCCAGGGCGAGTCGCCCGCCCCGGTGGACGTCTCCCTCACCGAGGGCCCGCCGCCCTCGCTGACCGTGGAGATGAACGTGGCGGGGGCGGACCCGGCCGCGATCGACGTGTCCCTGAGCGACGACCTGCTGGTGGTGCGCGGCGTCCGCCGCCGGACCGGGCAGGGGCGACGGGTGTATCAGCACGCCGAGATCGCCTGGGGGCCGTTCGAGCGGCGCCTGCGGCTGGGCGTGGCGGTCGACCCGTCCGCGGCGAGCGCCGGGTGCGAGAACGGGATCCTGCGCATCACCCTGCCCCTGGCGCCCGCGCCGCCGTCGCGCCGCGTCGCGATCACGATCCAGCAGCGGCCGTGAGCATCGACGAGCCCGCGGTCGCGGTCGACGGGGAGCCCGAGGCGATCCCGGCGGCGCTCCCCGTGCTGCCGCTGAAGGAGACGGTGCTCTTCCCCGACGCGGTCGCCCCGCTCGCCGTGGGCGAGGAGCGGTCGCTGCGCCTGCTGGACGACGTGCTCGACACGCCGGAGCGGATGCTGGTGATGTCGGTGAGCCGCGACCCCGAGATGGCCGAGCCGCCGCCGGACATGGTCCACGACGTCGGCGTCACGGCGGTGGTGCAGCGGATGGTGCGCGTGCCCGACGGCACGGCCCGCATCCTCGTGCAGGGCCGCCGGCGCGTCCGGATCGGGCCGTACACGCAGACCGAGCCGTACCTGGTCGCGGGCGTCGAGGAGCTGCCGGACCGCGCGGAGCGGACGGTCGAGGTGGAGGCGCTCGCCCGCAACCTGCAGGGCGTGTTCACGCGGATGATCGGCCTGGTCCCCCACCTGCCCGACGAGCTGGGGCTGGCGGTGGCGAACATGGAGGACCCGACGACGCTGTCGTACCTCATCTCCGCCTCCATCCGGCTGTCGGTGGACGAACGGCAGGAGCTGCTGGAGGAGGTCGACCTGGAAGCCCGGCTGCGGCGGCTGACCGTGCTGTGCAACCGCGAGCTCGAGCTGCTGGAGCTTGGCGCCAAGATCCAGAGCGACGTCCAGACCGACATGGAGAAGGGCCAGCGCGAGTTCTTCCTCCGCCAGCAGCTCAAGGCGATCCGCGAGGAGCTGGGCGAGGGCGACGCCCCCGGCGCCGAGGTGGAGGGGCTGCGGGAGCGGCTGGCCGAGGTGGATCCGCCGGACGAGGTGCGCGAGGCGGCCGAGCGGGAGCTGACGCGGCTGGAGCGGCTGCCCCAGGAGTCGGCGGAGCACAACGTGGTCCGCACCTACATCGACTGGATCCTCGCGATCCCCTGGAACGTCCGGACCGATGACGACCTGGACCTGGCGCACGCGCGGTCCGTCCTCGACGAGGACCACTACGACATCGAGAAGGTGAAGGACCGGATCATCGAGCAGCTGGCGGTGGCGCGGCTGAAGCCGGATGCCCCGGGGCCGATCCTGCTGCTGGTGGGGCCGCCCGGCGTGGGCAAGACGTCGCTGGGTCAGTCGATCGCGCGGGCGCTGGGACGCAGGTTCGCGCGCATCTCGGTGGGCGGGGTGCGCGACGAGAGCGAGATCCGGGGGCACCGGCGGACGTACGTGGGCGCGATGCCGGGGACCATCGTGCGCGCCATCCGCGACGCCGGGGCGATGAACCCGGTGATGATGGTGGACGAGATCGACAAGATGGGCGCCGACGTCCGCGGCGACCCCGCCTCCGCGATGCTCGAGGTGCTCGACCCGGCGCAGAACAACTCGTTCCGCGACCACTACCTCGACCTGCCCCTGGACCTGTCGCGGGTGCTGTTCGTGACCACGGCGAACGTGCTGGAGACCATCCCCGGGCCGCTGCTGGACCGGATGGAGGTGATCCGCCTCTCCGGCTACACCGACGAGGAGAAGCTCCACATCGCCCGCCGCTACCTGCTGCCGCGCCAGATCGCGGCGGCCGGCCTGCCCAAGGGGCTGCTGCGCGTGACGGACGCGGGGCTGCGGACGGTGATCGGCGAGTACACGCGCGAGGCCGGGGTGCGCCAGCTCGAGCGGCGCCTCGGCGCGATCGCCCGCCGCGTGGCGCGGCGGGTGGCGGAGGGCGACGACTCCCGCGTGTCGGCCGGGCGGGACCGGGTGCGGGAGATCCTGGGGCCGGAGCGGATCCACAACGAGGTGAAGCGCCGCACCAGCGAGCCGGGGGTGGCGACGGGCCTGGCGGTGACGGGCGCCGGCGGCGAGATCCTGTTCGTGGAGGCGACGGTCATGCCGGGGAGCGGACGGCTCACCGTGACCGGACAGCTGGGCGACGTGATGCGCGAGTCGGCGCAGGCGGCGGTGTCGTTCGTGCGGGCCCGACAGGAGCAGCTGGGGCTGGACCTGGCGGACGACTACTTCGGGACGCACGACGTCCACATCCACGTCCCCGCCGGCGCGGTGCCGAAGGACGGCCCGTCGGCGGGCGTGACGATGACGACGGCGCTGGTCTCGGTGCTCTCCGGGCGCCCGGTGAGCGCGGACGTCGCCATGACCGGGGAGATCACCCTCACCGGCCAGGTGCTCCCCATCGGCGGCGTGAAGGAGAAGGTCCTCGCCGCGAGCCGCGCGGGCATCGGCGGGGTGATCATCCCGAAGCTCAACGAGGAGGGCCTCGCCGACCTGCCCCCGGGCCTCGCCGACGAGATGCGCATCACCCTCGCCGACCGCATCGAGCAGGTCCTCGACGCCGCCCTGGCCCCGGCGAGGACGTCCAAGCGGGCGACGGCGGCCGGGAAGCGGACGACGGCTGGGGCGGTCTGATCCGGGACCTCCGGGGGCGCGGACGGCCGGTCACCGATCGGACCCACGGATTCCTGGGGACGTTCATTCGTCCCGTCCTCGATGTTCATTTGAACGTCATCGCCGAGCCGGGTCGCCAGCTCGTCGGAGCCGTCGGCGTGGCGGGATGTTCATTCGTCCGGACCGCGATGTTCATTTGAACGACGGGCGCCGGCCGGGGCCACCCGACGGCTGACCGCCGCCGCCCGGCGAGGTCGCGCGCGCGGCGCGATCGAGACCACCGCGTGTCACGTGCACCAGCGTGGAGGGGCCTGGGATCGTCGCGGCGCGCCTCCCTCTCACCCTTCGATGAGGGGGTCCGGGGTGCGTCCATCTGGCGGGTCTCGAGTCCGATCGAGATCACGCGGTCTCAATTGCACGAGCGGCGGGGGACCGTCCCGTCATAGGCTCGGCGCATGCCGGGTCTGCTCGACAGCCTGCGGAAGCGGCTCTGCTGTCCCCGTCCGCCCCGGGTGACCGGAGTGGTGGCCGCGACGGGCGGCGGGAGCGGCGAGGTGTTCGTCGCGTGGGACCCCCTGCCCGCCGGGGTGGCCGCGTACCGGGTGTACCGGCGGACGTCGCCCGGCGTGTGGCGGCCCCTCGCCACCGTGACGCCCACCGCGTTCGACCCCGCGTTCCCCGGAAAGATCGTGCTGCTCGACGTCGCCGGGACGTTCCCCGGCGGCGGTGCGGCGGGCGGCGACGAGGACGCCTCGGGGCTGCGGCACTACGTGGTCGCGGCCCTCGGGAGCGCCGGGGTCGAGGGCCCCTGGTCCGCGCAGGTCGCGGCCGGGCCGCCCTGACGGGCGGGCGCGGCCGGGGGTGCGGCTACGCCGCCCCGGTCCGCACCAGCACCTTCAGGGCCCGCCGCTCGTCCATCGCCGCGTAGCCCGCCGGGACCTCCTCCAGCGGGAGGACCGTGTCGAGGACCGGCGACGGGTCGAGGGTGCCGGCCAGCACGTCCGCCAGCAGCTCGTCCATGTAGCCGCGCACCGGGGCGACGCCGCCGATCAGGCGGATGTTCTTCTGGTGCACCGGCAGCAGGTCGACCGGCTGGGCGGGGGCGCCCACGTGGCCCACCGTCCCACCCGCGCGCACCGCCGCGAACGCGGTGGCGAAGGAGCCGGAGGTGCCGACCGCCTCGATCACGTGCTCCGGCCCGCCGCCGGTGAGCTCGCGCACCCGCGCGGCGGCGGCGGCGCCGCGCTCGGTGACCACATCGGTCGCGCCGAAGCGGCGGGCCAGGTCGAGGCGCTCGTCGTGGTGGCCCATCGCGATGATCCGCTCCGCCCCGAGCCGCCGCGCGGCGAGCACGGCGCACAGCCCGACGGCGCCGTCGCCGACCACCGCCACGGTCGCGCCCGGCGCGACGCCCGCGTTGATGGCGCCATGGTGGCCGGTGCCCATCACGTCGGTCAGCGTGGCCAGCGCCGCGGCGAGCCGGTCGTCGGTGAGGTCCACCTCGTCGGGGAGCGGCACCAGGGTGCCGTCGGCCAGCGGCGCGCGCACCGCCTCCCCCTGCCCCCCGTCGCCCTTCCCGCCCCAGTAACCGCCGGTGCGGCATGACGTCATGAGCCCCTGCGCGCAGAAGTCGCACGTGCCGTCCGAGTAGGCGAACGGCGCGATCACCCGCTGGCCGGGCCGGATGGTCCGCACGTCCGCGCCGACCTCCTCCACCACGCCCATGAACTCGTGGCCCGTCCGCCCGGGGCGGCCGTAGATCTCCAACTCGCCGCGGAACGGCCACAGGTCGCTGCCGCAGATGCACGCGTGCGTGACGCGCACCAGCGCGTCCGTCGGCTCGCGCAACGCCGCGTCCGGCACGTCCTCCACCCGCACGTCCCGCGGGCCGTGGTACACGGTCGCCCTCATCGCGCCTCCTCCGTCGTCGTGCCGGCGAGCATCATCGCGGTCGCCAGGAGGTCGGCGCCCTGCGCGTCCGGCTCCCCCAGCAACGGGTTCAGGGTTCCCTCCCCGCGCCCCACCCACGCCACCCGCATCCCCGCCGCCCGCGCGCCGCGGAGGTCCCACCAGTGGGCGGCGACCATCGTCGCGTCCCCCGGCTCGGCGCCGATGACCGACAGCCCGTGCCGGTAGACCCGCCCGTCGGGCTTGAAGACGCCCACCTGGTCGGTCCCCACGACGTGGGCGAACCGCTCGCGCAGCCCCGCCGCCCGCAGGCCCGCCTCGGCCACGTCCGTGGGGCTGTTGGTGAGCACCGCGAGCCCGAGGCCCGCCCCGGCCAGCACGTCCAGGGCGCGCCCCGCCTCGGGGTAGGCGGGCATCGGGCCCCCGGCGGTCGCGCCGCCCGCCTCCAGCAGCTCGGGGAAGCGGCGGTACTCGCCGACGTGGTTCAGCGTCATCGCCGCCAGGATCGCCCGGTCCAGCGCGGCCGCGCCGATGCCCGCCGGGTCGAGCAGCGTGCCGTTCAGGTCGAAGACGGCCCAGACGGTCACCCGGCGCCAGCGGTGGCGGCGGCGGCGAGGATCGCCGCGATCGTGACGTCGGGGTGCGACACCATCGAGACGTGCGAGCCGGCCACCTCGGTGATCGTGGCGCCCGCGCGCTCGGCCATGGCGCGCTGCGTCGCCGGCGGGATGACCAGGTCCTCCGTGCCCACCACCGCCCAGCTCGGGAGCGTCCTCCAGGCCGGGGGACCGGACGGGGTCGTGTTGGCCGCCAGCGTGATCGGGCGCTGGCTCGCGGCGATCAGCCACCGGTCGGCCTCGGGCAGGTCCTGGGCGAAGGCGGTGTGCACCGTCTCCGGCTTCAGGAAGGCCTCGGCGTCGCCCTCCGGCGCCCCCGGGTAGCCGGCGATGTCCAGGACGGCGGTCGGGTCGGGCACGTCGAGCGCCGACCCGGAGCCGCCCAGGATCTGGAAGACGATCTCGCCCTCGTCGGGGATGAACGCGTCGACGTACACGAGGGCCTTCACGTCGCCGCCGCCCAGGGCGGCGTTGGTGATGACGAACCCGCCGTAGGAGTGGCCCACCAGGACGACGGGGCCGCTCGTGCGCTGCGCGAGGAACGACGCGACGTAGGGGCCGTCGACCGGGACGCCGCGCAGCAGGTTCGGCGGCGTGAGGACCGTGAAGCCCTGCGCCTGGAGCCCGGAGGCGACGGCGTTCCAGCTGGAGCCGTCGGCCCAGGCGCCGTGGACGAGCACGATCGTGGGCTGGGGCATGCGTGTCCTTTCGCGGGGGCGGCGGGTGGGGGCCAGCCTATGACGCCGGGAGCACCTCGACCACGGCGTTGTAGTCGGGGACGCCGCTCGCGTCCCGCTCCCCCGAGCGGATCAGCGGATTGCACTCGGGGAAGAACATCTGGACGTTGCCGGGGCGGATGCGCGCGACGTGGGCCCGGGCCCGCACCTCGCCGCACCCCGAGCGCACCAGTAGCGGGTCGCCCTCGGCCACGCCGATGCGCGCGGCGTCGGCGGCGGAGATGAACAGCGCGTCGCGGTGCGCGCCCGTCAGCGGGTCGCGATCGCGGAACACCATGGAGTTGAACTGCTTGCCGCGCCGCGTCGAGAGCAGCAGGTGCCCCTCGGGGATGCGGCGCTGCGGCGGCTCGACGACCGCGAAGTGCGCCCTCCCGTCCGGCGTCGGGAACCGCCAGCCGTCGCACAGGCGCTCCCCGCCCCACTGCACCTGGTCGCCCGTGTCCCGCAGGCTCTCGATGCCCTGGTACATGGGCACGACGTCGGCGATCTCCACCCGGATCTCCTGGCCGCTCGCCCACGTGATCAGGTGCGCGCGCTCCGGGTGCACCCGCGCCGCGAGGTCGGTGAAGATCTCCCACTCGGTCCGCGCCTCGCCGCGCCGCGGCCCCCGGATCTGCGGGCTGAACGCGACGCGCCGCTCGGTGGTGGTCTCGGTCCCCCCGTCGCGCTGCTCGTAGCGGGTCGCGGCGGGGAGCAGGACCACCACCTCCCCCGGATCCACCAGCATCTGGCTCGTGACCACGATGTCCTGGTGCACCCGCACGGGGGTCGCGGCCAGCCGGTCGGCCACCAGGCCGGGGTCGGGCAGCGTGTCCAGGAAGTTGCCGCCGCTCGAGTAGAGCACCTCCAGCCCACCGGCCCCCGCCGCCTCGACCATCCGCTCCGCGTCCAGCCCGGGCTCGGCGGGCACCGGGAAGCCCCACTGCTCCGACAGCGTCGCCGCCGACTCCGCCGTGACCGGCACGCCGCCGGGGAACGCGGTCGCGTAGGCGCCCATCTCGGCCCCGCCCTGCACCCCCGAGTGGCCGCGGATGGGCATGAGCCCCGCGCCGGGGCGGCCGACGTTGCCGCGCGCGAGCGCCAGGTTGATGACGGCGCGGACGTTCTCGGAGCCGAACGCGTGCTGGGTGAGCCCCATCGACCACACCAGCACCGCCGACTCCGCGGCCGCGTACATCGCCGCGAAGCGCTCCATGTCGGCGCGCGAGGCGCCCGACAGCCGCTCCAGCTCGTCCCAGCCGAGCGAGTCGAGCGCCCGCTCCAGCGCGTCCCAGCCGGTGGTGTGCTCGGCGACGAACGCCTCGTCGACCCCGCCGATGGCGCGGAGGGATTTCAGCACCCCGGCGATGAACGCGATGTCGCCGCCGGTCGAGATCGGGAAGAACTCATCCGTCATCCTCGTGCCGAACATCGCGCTCTCGGCGTTCGACGGCACCCAGTAGCGCTCCAGCCCCGGCTCCCGGAACGGGTTGACCACCGCGACCCTGGTCCCCTCCTTCCGCGCCAGGTACAGGTACTTCATGACCACCGGCTGGGCGTTGGCCACGTCGGACCCGAACAGCACGATCAGGTCGGACGCCATCAGGTCGGTGTACGAGATCGTGGTGGCGCCCGCGCCGACCATCGACGTGAGCGCGGCGGTGGACGGCGCGTGGCAGACGCGCGCGGCGTTGTCGACGTTGTTGGAGCCGAGGAAGCGGGTGACCTTCCCGGCCGCGTAGTACACCTCGTTCGTGATGCCGCGGGCGGTCATGTAGAGGCCGAAGCGGTCGCCGCCGGCGCGCCGGATCCGGTCGGCCACCAGGTCGAGCGCGTCGTCCCACGACACCCGCGCGAACCCGGGGTCGCCCGCGCGCCGGACCATCGGGTACGCGAGGCGCCCGAGGTCGCGCAGCTCGGCGCCCGACAGGCGCTTCAGGGCGTCGACGTCGGCCAGCCGCGCGTGGTCCATCTCCCCCATCGTGTTCACGCGGAGCAGGCTCAGCCGCGTGGTGCACAGGTGGACGCCGTCGATCGTCCAGTCGTGCAGGCCCGCGACGCCCAGGGCGCAGCCGTCGCAGACGCCCTTGCGCAGGATCCGCGACGCGTACGGCAGGGCCCGCCGGTTCTCCCACGCCACCCGGAGCATGTCGAGATAGTGGTTCGGCTTGGTCAGGCCGATGCCGTTGGGACGCAGGCTCGCCCACAGGTCGCGCCGCCGGGGCTTCGTCCGGGCCATCAGGCGCCCCCGATGCGCTCGGCGCCGCAGTACACGTTGTAGCCGTCGTCGCGCAGGAACCCCACGAGGGTCATCCCCACGCGCTCCGCCGCGTCGGCGGCCATGCTGGAGGGGGCGGAGACGGCGGCCAGCACCGGGATCCCCGCGACCGCGGACTTCTGCACGATCTCGAAGCCCGCACGCCCCGAGACCACGAGCACCCGGTCGTGGAGCGGCAGGTCACCCGCCAGCGCGGCCGCGCCGATCACCTTGTCGACCGCGTTGTGGCGGCCGATGTCCTCGCGTGCCAGCAGCAGATTCCCCTCCGGGTCGAACAGCCCCGCGGCGTGGAGTCCCCCGGTGGCGTCGAACACCCGCTGCAACTCGCGCAGTCGCCCGGGCATGGCGAGCAGGGCCCCGCCCTCGACGGCCGGCCCGTCCGGGAGGGGGTCGCAGCGCACCTCGACGGCATCGAGGCTCGTGGTGCCGCAGACGCCGCACGCCGACGTCATCGCATGGGCCCGGTCCGCGGCGGCCGCCACGGGGCCGGTGCTGCGGACCGTCACCACGTTGAAGCGCTGCCGCTCGCGGTCGACGTCGTCGCAGTAGGCGACCCGGCTGATCGAGCCGGGGGCGACGACGCCCTCGGTCACCAGGAAGCCCGCCGCCAGCTCGAAGTCGTGCCCCGGCGTGCGCATCGTGACCGCGACGGCCCCGGTCGCCCCGTCCGGGCCGGTCACGCGGATCTCCATCGGCTCCTCGGCCGCCAGGCGGTCGCGCAGCGTCCGCCGGTCGCCGCCCCGGACGGCCACCACGCGCCGCCGTGCGGCGGGGCCGCTCATGGCACGATCCCGACATGGGGGCCGAGCACGACGTGACCGTCGAGCGCGCGCGGGAGCTCGCCCGCACGCTGGCGCCCGCGACCGACGTGGAGCTGGTGGCGGTGGCGGAGTCCGCGGGGCGCGTGCTGGCCGCGGAGGTCGCCGCGGCCCGCGACCTGCCGGCCGCGGACGTCTCGGCCATGGACGGCTGGGCGGTGCGCGCCCGGGACACCCCCGGTGCGCTCCGCGCCGTGGGCGAGAGCGCCGCCGGCGCCCCGTGGCCCCTGACGCTGGGACCCGGCGAGGCGGTCGCGATCTCCACCGGCGGCGTGCTGCCCCCCGGCGCCGACGCCGTCGCGCGCCGGGAGGTGACCGCGGTGTACGGCGACCGGGTGACGGTGACGGGCGGCCTGCGGCCGTGGCGGGACGTCCGCCGCCAGGGCGAGCTGATCCGCCACGGCGCCCCCCTGCTCGGCGGCGGCCACCGGGTGGCGCCGCACGAGGTGGGGGCGATCGGCGCCGTGGGGCTGGCCCGGGTGCCGTGCCTGCGCCGCCCCACCGCCGCGGTGCTCGCCACGGGGGCGGAGCTGGTGCCCCTGGGCGATCCGGCCGGCCCGGCCCAGGTGTACGACGCGAGCCGCCACGGCGTGGCCGCCCAGCTCGCCGCCGGCGGCGCCGACGTGGTGACGGTCGCGACGGTGGGCGACGACCTGGCGGAGACGGTCGCCGCGCTCGGGGCGATGCTCGACGCCGGCGTGGACGTGGTGGTGACGTGCGGCGGCATCTCGGTGGGCCCCCACGACCACGTGCGGGCGGCGCTCCGGGAGCTGTGCGTCGAGGAGGTCGTCCGCGGCGTGCGCGCCACGCCCATCCGCCCGACGTGGCTGGGGCGCCGCGGGCGCCAGGTGGTGCTGGGCCTGTCGGGCAACCCCGCCTCGGCCGCCGTGGCGGTGCACCTGCTGGGGCGCCCGCTGATCGGGGCGCCCGAGGACTGGTGGCGGCGCGGCCCCATCTCCATCGCCGTCGCCGGCCACCCCGAGCGCGTGGAGCTGGTGCGCTGCAGCGAGCGCCGCGGCGCGCTGGTGCCCTCGCGCCATCAGGGCGCCCACGCCGTGACGTCCCTCACCGGGACGGACGCGCTGGCGATGGTGCCACCGGGGGGCGTGGCCGCCGGCGAGGTGGTGGCGTACTCGCGCATGGCCTGACGGGCCGCGGCGAGCTCCTCGGGGGTGTTGACGTTGGCGAGGGCGGCGGCGCCGCCGGGCAGGCGGGCGGCGTCGACCCACTCGACGCTGATCGCCCCGAGCAGGTCGGTCATGCGGGCGCGCCCGCCGTCCAGGAGGGCGCGCGCCGCGGCGGCGACCCCGGCGCGGTAGGCCGCGGCCAGCGGCTGGGGGCGGCCACCGGCGCGCGGCACGGCGGCGTCGGCCCCCGGGACGAGCGCGGCGAGCACCACCGCCGCGAGCTCCGGCCCCGCGAACGGCATGTCCACGGCCAGCACGAAGGCGTCCTCCCCGGGGCCCAGGACGCCGAGCCCGGCGGCGAGCCCCTCCAGCGGGCCGCGGCCCGGCCGGGCGTCCTCGGTCACCTCCACCCCGGCGGGCAGCGGCGGCAGCTCCTGACCGGGCGCCCGCACCACCACCACGCGCCCCACGGCGGGGCCCAGCGCGTGGACGGCCCGGGACAGGAGGGTGCCGTCCCCCCAGGGGATCGCCGCCTTCGCGGCGCCCATCCGGGCGGACGCGCCGCCCGCGAGCACCACGCCCGCGGGGGGGCGGCTCATCCCCCGATGAGGCTCATGGGACGGCCGGCGTACGTCCACGCGGGATCCGCCATGCCGTGGCCCGCCTCCTTGCGGGAGACGGCGCCCGCCGCGATGCGGGCGAGCTCCTCGTCGGTGGCGCCGGCGCGCATGGGACCGCGCAGGTCGGTCTCCCACTCGGCGAACAGGCACGTCCGCAGCTGGCCGTCGGCGGTGAGGCGCAGGCGGTCGCAGCTGGCGCAGAACGGCTCGGTGACGGACGAGACGAACTGGAGCATCCCGGCGTCGTCGGCGAACCGCCAGCTGGTGCCGGTGGCGGAGGCGCGCTCGGGCGCCATGGGGAGCAGCGGCCACTTCGCGCCGATCATCTCCCGCAGCTCCTCGCCGGAGAGGACCGCCTCGCGGGTCCATTCGCGCGGGGCGTCGAGCGGCATCACCTCGATGAAGCGGACGACGTAGGGGCGGCGCCGGGCCAGCTCGGCCAGGGGCAGCACGTCGGGCTCGCTGACGCCGCGCAGGGCGACGGCGTTGACCTTGATGGGGCGGAGGGTCTCGTGCCGCTCGCACGCCGCCAGGCCGGCCAGCACACGGTCCAGGTCGCGCCGGCGGGTGATGAGGGCGAACCGCTCGGGGTCGAGGGAGTCGATCGAGACGTTCAGGCGGCTCAGGCCGTTGGCCACCAGGTCGTCGACCGCGTCCTCCAGCAGGACGCCGTTGGTGGTCATGGCCACCTCGCCCACCCCGGGGGTGGCGACGATGCGCCCGATGAGCGCCGGCAGGCCGGGCCGCACCAGGGGCTCCCCGCCGGTGACGCGGATCTCCGTGACGCCGAGGCGCGCGAAGAGGGCCACGAGCCGCAGGAGCTCCTCGTCCGTGAGGAGCTCCTCGCGGGGCAGCCACGTCATCCCCTCCGCGGGCATGCAGTAGCGGCAGCGGAGGTTGCACCGGTCGGTGACCGAGAGGCGCAGCGACCGGTGGGACCGTCCGAAGCCGTCGACCAGGGAGGGGTCGCTCATGCGGTGATTATCGCGACAATGCCTCCTCCACCGCCCGTCCCGTCAGAACCCGGGCCAGGTGGCGCCGGAAGTCCGCCGACGCCCACGTGTCCGCCGGCGGCTCGGTGCCCTCGTCGGCCTTCTCGGCCGCCTGGCGGACCCCGTCGCGCGGGGCGCCGGCCAGGGCCGCCTCGGCCGCCGACGCGCGGAGCGGCCGCTGGCCCATGTTGGTGAGGCCGATCCGGGCCCCCTCGATGGTGCCGTTCGCCGATCCGACGAGCGCCGCCACGCCGACCGTGGCCCAGTCGAGCGCCCGCTGGCGGTGCTTCAGGTAGCTCCAGCCGGCGTTGCCGACCTTCGGCACCCGCACCTCGGTGATGATCTCGTCCTCGCCCAGGGCCGTGTCGAAGAAGCCCCGGAAGAACTCGGAGGCGTCGATCTCGCGGGAGCCGTTCGGCCCCTGCGCCACGATCACCGCGTCCAGCGTGAGGCAGATCGTGGGGAGGTCCGACGCCGGGTCGCCGTGGGCCAGCGAGCCGCCGATGGTGCCGCGGTGCCGGACCTGGGGGTCGCCCACCAGGCCGGCCGCGTAGGCGATCAGCGGGCAGTGCTGCTTGGCGACCGGGTCGTTGTTGAGGTCGTGGTGGCGCGTGAGCGCCCCGATGGCCAGGTGGTCGCCGGCGTCGCTAACGCCGGTCAGCCCCAGGCGCCCGATGTCGACGAGCGTGCCCGGGCGCGCCAGCCGCAGCTTCATCAGCGGCAGCAGGCTGTGCCCGCCGGCGAGCAGCTTCGCGTCCTCCTTGGTGCGCAGCAGCTCGAGGGCGTGGTCGACCGACTCCGCGCGCTCGTACTCGAATCCGGCCGGGATCATCGCTTCGCCTCCTGGATCGCGCGCCAGACCCGCTCGGGCGTGGCGGGCCTCTCGACGTCGGACACGCCCAGGTGCGACAGCGCGTCGACGATCGCGTTGATGACGGCCGGCGGCGACGCGATGGTGCCCGCCTCGCCGATGCCCTTCACCCCGAGGGGGTTCGTGGGGCTGGGGGTGCACGTCCGGCTGAGCTCCATGGTCGGGATCTCGGGCGGCCCCGGGACCATGTAGGTCGTCATCGTGCCGTGCTGGAGGTTGCCCTCGTCGTCGTAGGTGGCCTCCTCGAAGAGCGCCTCCGCGATGCCCTGGGCGACGCCCCCGTGGACCTGGCCCTCGACGACGAGCGGGTTGATGACCACGCCGCAGTCGTCCACCGCGATGTAGCGGAGGATGTCGACGCTGCCCGTCTCCGTGTCGACCTGCACGACGCAGGCGTGCGCGCCGTTCGGCCACGAGAAGTTCGGCGGGTCGTAGAGGTACGTCCCGGTCAGGCCCGGCTCCATGCCGTCGGGCAGGTCGTGGGCCGTCCAGGCCGCGAACGCCAGCGCCTTGATGTTGGCCGACTTGTCCGTGCCCTTCACGGTGAAGTCGCCGCCGGCGAACTCGAGGTCGTCCTCGCTGCACTCCAGCTGGTGCGCGGCGAGGGTGCGCGCCTTCGCGAGCACCTTCTCGCCCGCGTAGTGCATCGCGACGCCGCCGACCGCGAGCGAGCGGCTGCCGTAGGTGTCCATGCCGAGCGGGACCACCTGGGTGTCGCCGTGGAGCACCTCGATGTCCTCGACCCCCACGCCGAGCTGGTCGGCCACGATCTGGGAGAACGTGGTGACGTGACCCTGCCCGTGGGGCGTGACGCCGATGAGCACCCGCACCGTGCCGGTGGGGAGCATCTCGATGGTGGCGGCGTCCCAGCCGCCGGCCACGTACTTCAGGGCGTGGAGCACCCGCGACGGGGCCAGGCCGCACATCTCGGTCCAGCACGAGAGGCCGATCCCGATCTGCTTGGTGGAGCCGCTCCCGCGCCGCTCCTCCTGCTCCCTGCGCCGCGCGCCGTAGTCGAGCGCCTCCATCATCGCGTCGTGCGTGAGGGGGTAGTCGCCCGAGTCGACCGTCAGCCCGCTGGCGATGGTGAAGTTGGGGAAGCGGTCGGTGGGGATGTAGTTCCTGCGCCGGAACTCGGCCGGGTCGATCCCCAGCTCGCGCGCCATGAGGTCCATGGTGCGCTCGACGGCGTACGTGGCCTCGGGCCGGCCGGCGCCGCGGTAGGCGTCGGTGGGCGTGGTGTGCGTGTACACGTTCGTGTACTCGAAGTCGTAGCCCTCGATGTCGTACAGCCCGCCGTAGAGCCAGGCGGACAGCATCTGGATGCCGGGGGTCACGATCTGGTTGTAGGCGCCGACGGCGCACCAGACGTTGACGCGGACGGCCTTGAGCGTGCCGTCCCTGGTCGCCGCCATCTCCATGTCCGTGTAGAGGTCGCGGCCGTGGATGGTGGCGACGTAGCCCTCGGAGCGCTCCTCCGTCCACTTGATCGGCCGGTTGAGCCGGCGGGCCAGCGCGAGGCAGATCGACTCCTCGGCGTAGCTGTCCAGCTTCGAGCCGAAGCCGCCGCCCACGTCGGGGGCCACCACGCGCAGCTTGGCCTCCGCGATGCCGCAGGTGATGGCCTGGGTGGTGCGGACGATGTGTGGGATCTGGCTGGCCGTGTACATCGTGAACTCGCCCATGGCGACGTTCGGGTCGACCACGACGCCGCGGGGCTCCATGGCGTTCGGGATCAGGCGCCGCAGCCGGTAGCGGTGCTTGATCTTCACCAGGTCGGGGTCGTCGAAGAACGGCTTGCTGGACTTGTACGGCGCGGGCGAGTCGCCCTTGTCGAAGCCCCAGACGCTGCACACGTTGGTGCCGAAGTCGTCGTGGACCAGCGGGGCGCCGTCCTCCATCGCCGCGAGCGGGTCGGTGACCGCGTCGAGCGGCTCCCAGTCGACCTCCACCAGCTCTGCGGCGTCCTTCGCCAGGGCGCGGCTCGTCGCCACGACGACGGCGACGCCGTCGCCCACGTGGCGGGCCTTGTCCTTGGCGAGGGGGAAGTGGTCGCCCAGCTTGATGTCGTCGGTGACGGGCCAGGCGCAGACCAGCGGCGCGGCCCATTCGCTCGCCAGGTCCTCGCCGCTGAAGGCCGCGACGCAGCCCTCCATGGCGAGCGCCTTCGAGACGTCCACCCCGTTGATGCGCGCGTGCGCGAACGGGCTGCGGACGATGTACGCCCAGAGCATGCCGGGCACGGTGATGTCGTCGACGTAGCGGGAGCGGCCCGTGATGAGCTCCGGGTCCTCCTTGCGGACGATGGGCTGCCCGATGAAGCCCGCGGGCTGTTCGGTGGTCGCCATGCCGCCTCCTAGGACCCGGCCACGGCCGAGACGGCCTTGACGATGTTCTGGTAGCCGGTGCAGCGGCAGAGGTTGCCCTCGAGCCCGTGGCGGATCTCGTCCTCCGACGGGTTGGGGTTCTCCTTCAGGAAGGAGGTCGCCGCCATGATCATCCCCGGGGTGCAGTAGCCGCACTGGAGCCCGTGGTTGGCCTGGAAGGAGGCCTGCATCGGGTGGAGCTCGCCGTTGGTCGCGAGACCCTCGATGGTGGTGATCTCCGCGCCGTCGGCCTGCACCGCGAGGAGCGTGCACGACTTCACCGACTCGCCGTCCACGTGGATGGTGCACGCGCCGCACGACGACGTGTCACACCCCACGTTGGTCCCCGTGAGGCCGAGGCCTTCACGGAGGAAGTAGACGAGGAGCTCGCGCTCCTCCACGTCGGCCTCGTGCCGGACGCCGTTGACCGTGACCGTGATGTGCTTCACGCCGCCTCCCCCCCTTTGTGGCCGCCCCCGCGGCCGAACAGTCGCTTGATGGACGACACGAGCGCCGCGATCGCGAGCGACAGGCCCGAGATGGGCTTCTGCGCCTGGGTCACGGCCGCCGCCGCCTGCTCCGGCGACGCCGACAGCTGCGCCTGGATGCAGGCGGCGAACTGGTCGACGAGCTTGTTGGACACGTCCTGGACCACCCCGGGGCGGCCGAGCTGCGCCACCTGCCCGGAGAAGCGCAGGTCCGTGTCCATGTGGACCCGCGTGCCGCCGCCCTCGATCCCGGTGAGCTGGGACGCCACCGTCCCCTCGGCGCCGCCCTTGCCGCGCGTGTCGCGCCCGCTCACGCCGAGCGTGACCCGGTGCGCGGCGTCGTCGCGGTCGAGCAGCTTCACGTCCACGTGGAACTGCATGCCGACGGGGCCGAGCTTCACCGCCATCTCGGCCTTCCACGTGTTCTCGTCGACGATCTCCTTGAGCTTCGCGCCGGGCATGCACGGGATCACGCGCTCGGCGTCGAGCAGGAGGGCCAGCGTCTGGTCGGGCGAGGCGGGGACCTCGAACTCGTGCTCGAGCTTCACGTGCCCACTCCTTCCGGGATCCTGGCCCGGATCATCCGGCGGCCCGGAGTTCGCGTCAAACGTTGCAAAGGGGTTGCAGTCGGCGGCGTCGCGGCGTCGGCCCCCGGGGTCCCCCTGAGACCTCCTCGTCCGCCGGCGCGCCCGGATCCCGTCGCGACGCGTGTTCTGCGTTCATTTCATCGTTCACGTCCGATCGATCGATCGCCCCGGACCGGGCGGGACGGGGCCGGTGGGGGGTGCCGTGGGAACGGACGGGGCGTCTCGCAGAGCGATCACCAGCCGACCGGTGGACCCGGCGGCGCCCGAATGAGCTTCGGGTCCGTTCGATCGGACGACGGCCGACGGGGCGGACGACCCCCGGACCGGCCCGGCCCGGCTCAGGCGGCGCGCGCCTCCCGGAGACGGTGGATCCCGGGGGCGGCGGAGCCGGGCAGCAGCTCCGGATCGCCGTCGGCGGTGGGCTCGAGGAAGTCGGCGTCGACGTCGGCGACCAGGCGGTAGGGCCGGGTCGCGAGGCCCGGGCCGAGCAGGCGGCGCAGCCGGGAGATCTCGCTGCGCACCGTCGTGGCGGAGCCGGCGCTGCCGTGCAGGGCCGTGGCGAGCGCCCCGGCCGACAGGCCGTCCGGGGACGCGGCCAGCAGGGCGAGGATCTCCGCGTGGCGCGGGCTCAGGTGCAGGGGGCGCCCGTCCAGGGATGCCTCGACCCCGCCCAGGAGCCGCAACCGGAGCCGCGGGGCGGGCGCGCCGTCGCCGTCGTCGGCCGCCCACACCAGGAAGCCCCCGGTCCCCGCGAGCTCCTCCACCCGGAACGTCCGGCCTCCGGGCAGGAACCCGATCCCACCGTCTCCCGGTATGCCGACGTGGGTGCCGAGCCAGCCGATCGGATCGGCCATCACCACCCGCCCCGAACGTGCGACGACGCCCGTCGGGCGGCGCCCCAGGTGGGCGTGCCGGCGGATGTACGCCTCCCGCAGCCGCTCGTCGTCGCGCCACAGCTCCTGGTGCAGCGACCCGCTGGCCGCCCCCGCCGCCGCGGTCACCAGCGCCAGGCTGTGGGGCTGGGCCATGCGGTAGGGCCCCGTCAGGTCGACCGTGCCCAGCAGGCGGCCGGTGCGAGGCTCGAAGATCGGGCTGGCCGAGCAGGTCCACGGGTGGACCGTCGCGTTGTAGTGCTCCGCCGAGAACACCTGGACGGGATGCCCCACGGCGATCGCGGTGCCCAGCGCGTTGGTGCCGGCGCCGGCCTCGCTCCACAGGGTCCCCTCCGTGAAGTTCATCCGGTCCTCGGCGAGCACCCGCACCCGGGGCGGCCCCTCCACCCACAGCAGCTCGCCCTCCGCCGAGCACACCACCACCAAGTGCTGGAGCGTCCTGGCGACGTCGGAGAGGAGGCTGCGGAACATCGGCATCATCCGCGCCAGGGGGTGCTCCTCGCGCAGCTCGCGCAGCTCCGTGTCGGAGTGGACGCGCGGCGCGACGTGCCCCTCGGGGCGAACCCCCGCCCCGGCGGAGCGCCGCCACGAGTCGGCGATGACCGCGCGGACCGTCAGCGGCGGGGCCGGCTCCCCCCCGCCCACGAAGTCGGCGTGCGCGCGGCGCAGCTCACGGGCCCGTGCCACCGGGTCGGTCCCGGCATCGACGGCCAGCCAGGGGTTCCTCCGCGTCGCCTCCACCGGCGGACCGCCCCCGGCGACCTCAGACCCGGCCCGCTCGGGCGGGCTGGGCCGGTCGCGCGGCGTTGGCCACCTGCACGATCTCCGCGCCGATGGCGATCGCGACCTCCTCAGGCGTCCTCCCGCCGATCGGGAGGCCGATGGGGGCGTGGACCCGCGCGAGCTCCTCGTCGGTCACGCCCTCCGCCGCCAGGGCGGCGCGGCGCCGGTCGGTGGTGTTGCGGCTGCCCATGGCCCCGATGTACCCGGCGGGCGTCCTCAGGGCGGCGAGCAGCGCCGGCACGTCGAACTTCTGGTCGTGGGTGAGCACGCAGATCGCGGTGCGCTCGTCGACGGGGGCGCGGGCGATGAACTCCTGCGGCCACTCCGTGACCAGCTCGTCCGCGTCCGGGAACCGCGCCTCGGTCACGAAGATGGCCCGCGGGTCGCACACCGTCACCCGGTACCCCATGAACCGGCCCAGCGACGCGAGCGACGACGCGAAGTCGATCGCGCCGAACACGTACATCGCGGGGCGGGGGACGATGGAGGAGACGAACCAGTCGGTGCCGCCGACGTCCACGATGTCGGTGCGGCCGAGCGCCAGCAGCGGGCGGGCCGCGGCGTCCACCTCGTCGCCGTCGTCGCCGCGCTCCACGATGCGGGAGCGGCCCGGCTCGTCGCCGCCGATGGCGGTGACGTAGGCGATCGGCCGCTCCTCGCGGACCGCGTCCGCCACGCGCGTCACCAGCTCCGGGTCGAGGCGCTCGATGAACACGTCGACGGAGCCGCCGCACGGCAGCCCCACCTCCATCGCGTCCTCGTCGGCGTACCCGAAGCTCGCGAGCCGCGGCGCGCCGCCCTGGAGGACCTCCTCGCTCTGGATGTAGACCGCCGGCTCCACGCAGCCGCCGGTCACCGAGCCCGCCACCTCGCCGGTCTCGGCCACGGCCATCACGCTGCCCGGGAGGCGCGGCGCCGAGCGCTGCGTGCGGACCACGGTGCCCAGGGACGCGCGGCGACCCTCGCGGATCCACCCCTCGAGCGTCGGAAGCACGTCGCGCACGGGAAAGCGCCCTCTCGATCTGGCCGGGGACCGACCTTACGGGCGGCCCCATCACTGGTCAATATCATCACGAAGTCGTTCCCGGCAGGGAGGAAGGGCGTGCGTTTCACCGACGTCGAGCAGCTGGAGGCGGCCCTCGCCGGTGAGGGCTACCTGGCGGACCGCGGCCTGGCGGTGTCGGCGTACCTGGCGCTGACCCTGCGCCGGCCGCTGCTGCTGGAGGGCGAGCCGGGGGTGGGCAAGACGGAGATCGCCCGGACGCTCGCGCGGGTGCTGGGCGCCGAGCTGATCCGCCTGCAGTGCTACGAGGGCATCGACGCCGGCCAGGCCCTCTACGAGTGGGACTACGCGCGACAGCTGCTGTACGCGCGGACCCTCCAGGAGGGCGCCCTGGATCCGTCGAAGCGGGCCGCCGAGTTGTACGGGCCCGAGTTCCTGGTGGAGCGGCCGCTGCTGCGCGCCGTCCGGGCGGGCGCCGGGGCGGTGCTGCTGGTGGACGAGCTCGACCGGGCCGACGAGGAGTTCGAGGCGTTCCTGCTCGAGGTGCTCGCCGACGCCGCCGTGACGATCCCCGAGATCGGGACGATCACCGCCGAGGAGCCGCCCGTCGTGGTGCTCACCTCCAACCGCACACGCGAGCTGCACGACGCGCTGAAGCGCCGGTGCCTCTACCACTGGATCGACTACCCCGACCGTGACCGCGAGGTGGCGATCATCCGACTGCGCGCCCCCGAGGCCTCGGAGGAGCTGGCGCGGTCGGTGGCCGACATCGTCGCGCGGCTGCGGGCGATGGACCTGGCGAAGCCGCCCGGCCCGGCGGAGTCGATCGACTGGGCGCGCGCCCTCGCGGCGCTCGGCCTGGGCCGGCTGGACGCCGCGGCGGCGCAGGACACGCTGGGGTGGGCGGTCAAGAACCGCGACGACCTCGCGACCGTCCGGCGGCTGCTGCCGGAGGTGATGGGCGGGTGAGCGCCTGAGCGACCCGCTGGAGGGCGTCGTCGACCTGGCGGCGGCGCTGCGCGCCACCGGGGTCCCGGTCGGCACCGGGCGCATCCTGTCGTTCGCCGAGGCGGCGCGGCACGTGGCGCCCCGCGACCTGTACTGGGCGGCGCAGGCCACGCTCATCTCGCGGCGGGAGGACATCGACGCGCTCGACCGCGCGTTCCAGGATGCGTTCGGGATGTCCGTGCCCGAGCCGCCGCCGCAGCCGGTCGCGGACCGGATGAAGCAGGTGGTCGCGCCGAGCGAGGTGTCGGTGTCGGGCGCCGCGCAGGAGGGGGACGCCCTCGCCAACCTGGCGAGCCCCGTCGAGAACCTGCGCCGCAAGGACTTCTCGGCCTGCACCCCCGAGGAGATCCGGCTGCTCAGCCGGCTGATGACGCGGCTGCGGCTCCGCGCGCCCGAGCGGCGCACACGCCGCCGGCGCCCCGCCCGCTCCGGCGACCCGGACCTGCGCCGCACCCTGCGGCGCGCGATGCGCACCGGCGGGGAGCCGATCGACCGCGCGTGGCGGCGGCGGCGGCGCCAGCGGCGGCGCCTGCTGCTGGTGCTCGACGTCTCCGGCTCGATGTCCACCTACTCGCGGGCCCTGGCGATGTTTGCCCACGCCGCCCTGCGCAGCGGCCCCGACTGGGAGGCCTTCGCGTTCGGCACGCGCCTCACGCGGATGACCCGGGCCCTGGCCACGGCCGACCCCGACGCCGCGTTCGCGGCGGCGGCGGCCGAGGTGACCGACTGGGACGGCGGCACGCGGATCGGCGCGAGCATCAAGCGCCTCTGCGACGAGTGGGGGCGCACCCGCGTGGTCCGCGGGTCGGTGTGCGTGATCCTGTCCGACGGCCTCGACGTGGGCGACCCCGCCCTGCTGGGCGAGCAGATGGCGCGCCTGTCGCGCCTGGCGCACCACGTGATCTGGCTCAACCCGCTGAAGGGCGGCGCCGGGTACGAGCCCCTCGCCCGCGGGATGGCCGCGGCCCTGCCGCACGTCGATGTGTTCCGCCCCGGCCACAACCTCCAGAGCCTGGAGGAGGTGGCCGACGTGATCGCCCGGCTCTGACCGCCGGCCGGCTCAGTCGCCGCCGGCCTCGTCGAGCAGGCGCGCACGCTCCGGGTCGCTCCGCAGGTGGCGATCGATGATCGCCGGCCCGAACCAGGTGACGATGCAGAACGCGAGGTACGCGACCACCAGCGTCACGAGCAGCGGCATCGGGACGACGGACCGGCCGGTGTCGCTGACGAGCACGCGGAAGAGCCCGAAGAGGCCGATGATGAGGGCCCACCGGGCCCAGGTGGGGACCCGCGCCAGCCAGAGGACCCACGGGTAGAGGATCCGCCCCGCCGGTGTGCGGGCCCGCGCCGTCTCCAGCAGCAGCCGCCGCGTGCCGGCGTCGTCCGGGTCGATCCGCAGGGCGCTGCGCACCCCCGCGGCCGCCCGGCCGAACCGCATGCCCATGAAGTCCGCCCGGGCCAGGCCGGCGTGCGCCCGGGCGTCGTCGGGGTCGCGCGCCAGCAGCTGCCCGAACGTCGCCTCGGCCGCGCGGCGGCGGTTCATCGCCAGGAGCGCGTGCCCGCGCACGAGCAGGAGCTCCGCGACCTCCGGGTCGATGGCCAGGCCGCGGTCGGCGGCCTCGACGGCGTCGGCGTCGCGCCCGCACCCGTGCGCGGCGGCGGCCCGCTCGAGCCACGCCACCGGGTCGTCAGGGGCGATCGCGATCGCCTCGTCCGCCGCCGCCAGCGCCTCCTCGAAGCGGTCGGCCTGGCGGAGGACGCCGCTCAGGGCGATGTGGGAGCCCTCCCACCCGGGCGCCGCCGCCACCAGGCGGCGCGCGGCGGCGACGGCGTCGCCGTGCCGCCCGAGCGCGCTCAGGGCGGCGGCCTCGAGCTCGGTGGCGCCGATGTCGCCGGGGTCGGTCGCGAGAACCCGGCGCGCCTCCTCCAGGGCGCGGGCGCCGTCGCCGCGGCGCAGGTGGAACCGGGCGCGCTCGAGGTGCTCCCAGGTCACCGGCCCTCGCCGAGGTGACGCAGCACGTCGTCCCACTGCCCGGCGTCGTTCGCGTAGCGCGCCCAGTTGCGCGCCGTGGTGAACCACTCGTCCACGCTCGACGTGACGGTGGCCCGGGCCGAGGCGAGGTCGGCGTCGGTGATCGGCTCCATGTCGCCGGTCTCGAGGGCGGCCGCGAACCGCTCCCGCGCCGCACGGTCGACGATCGCGACCAGATCCGCGCCCGACAGGCCGTCGGTGTCGCGGGCCAGGGCGGGCGCGTCGCGCACGGCGGACGGCCGCGACGCGAGGGCCAGCTCGATGATGCGCGTCCGCGCCTCCAGGTCGGGCGGCGGCACGAAGAGGATGCGGTCGAACCGGCCGGGCCGGCGGAACGCCGCGTCCAGGTGCCACGGCGCGTTGGACGCCGCGAGCACCAGCACCCCCTCGTTCGCGCTGCCGACGCCGTCGAGCTCCGCGAGGAACTGGTTCACCACCGACCGGCCGCCGGAGGCGCGGACGTCGCCGCGGCGGTGGCCGAGCGCGTCGACCTCGTCGAAGAAGAGGACGGTCGGGGCGCGGCGGCGCGCCTCGACGAACACGTCGTGGAGGTTGCGCTCGCTCGCGCCGAGCCACATGTCCAGGATCTCCTCGATCCCGACGGACATGAAGCCGGCGCCCGCCTCGCCCGCGGCGGCGCGCGCGAGGAGCGTCTTACCGCACCCGGGCGGCCCGTAGAGCAGCACGCCCCCGCCGGCGGCGCCGCCGTACGCGGCGTGCAGCTCGGGGTGGGTGAACGGGGCGACGATCCGAAGGCGGAACTCCCGTTTCGCCTGCTCCATGCCGGCGACGTCATCGAGGGTCACGCGGGGCCGCTCCGCCGGGGCGTCGTCCTCCGGCGGCGCGTCCGGGACGGGGGTCAGCGCCGCGAGGGCGTCGGCGGGACGGTCGCGCAGCAGGTCGGCCATCGCCGTCACCAGCGCCGGGTCGCCGGGAGCCAGGCGCAGGGCGGCGGCCACGTGCTCCTCGGCCTCGTCGGCGCGGCCGGCCCGCAGGGCGCGTTCGGCGGCGGCGATCAGCGCGTCGAGGTCGTCCGGACGGCTCACGGGCGGTCCCCGGCCGTGGCGCAGCCCGCCGCGACGGGCGCCCCGGCGAACAGCCTGCTGGTCCAGGCGACCAGCTCCGGGCCGGCCGACTCCATGATGTCCACGTGCCCGCGGGGATGGCGGCGGAAGTCGATGTCCTCGCCGGCGGCGCAGCGGGCCGCGACGTACCGGGCCTGGGCGGCGGGCGACACCAGCGGATCGTTCACGCCCTGGGCGAGCAGGACGGGCGCGTCGATCGGGCCCGTGGGGGTGTTCTCGGCCACCCGCCGTTTCCACGCCGGGTCGGTGGTGATGTCGACGGCCAGGAGGCGCGCCGGCAGCAGCCCGGCCTGGGCGGCGACCACGAAGAAGCCGGGGAACAGGCACCGGCGGGCGATCGCGCGGATGGGGGCACGCGCGCGCCGGACGACGGCCGCGTCGAAGTCGAGCTCCGGGTAGACGGTCGTCCACGAGCTCACGGCGAGCGCGGTCAGGACCTTCCCCGGCGTCGTTCCGAGCGCGGCGGTCAGCATCGGGCCGAGGTCGGACGCGGGGGCCGCGGCGCCGACGCCCACCAGGGTCAGCTCCGGCGCGTGGCCCGCCGTCGCCACCTGGCCGGTCCACAGGGCGGCGTGGCCGCCCTGGGACTCGCCCCAGACCGCGTAGCGCGCGTCGAGCTCCACCCCCGTGTCGAGGGCGCGGGCCGCGCGCACGCTGTCGATGACCGCCCTGCCGGTCTCCTCGCCCGCCAGGTAGGGATGCGCGCCCGGCCCCCCGAGGCCGGGGTAGTCGGTCGCCACCACCACCCAGCCCTGCTCCAGGATGCGGTCCATCGGCTTCGCCAGGGCGACGGACGGGTCGTCCAGCAGCGACGTCGCGCACCCGCGGGCGACGCCGATGGTCCCGTGCGCCCACGCCAGCACCGGGCGCGGGCCGGGCCACGCCCGCGCGGCGGCCCCCGCGATCACCAGGCCGCTCACCGCGACGGGCCGGCCGTCCATCCCGGTGGTGCTGTAGAGGATCCGCCAGGCCGTCGCGCCATCCGGGATGCCGGCGGTGAAGGGCTCGTCGCGCAGCAGCGTCCCCGGCGCGGCGTCCTCCGAGCCGCCCGGCGGCTCGTAGAACGCGCCGGGATCCGGGGCGCGCGTCACGTACAGCGTGATCCCGATCGCCACCGCGGCCACGACGACGAGGGCGCCGAGGCCGATCAGGATGGTCCTCAGCACGGCGGCGCCCCCCCCCCCGCCCCGCCCTCCCAGCGGGAGCGCAGCCGGTCGTGGTCCGCGGGCGTGTCGACGTCCTCCGGAGGGTTGCCCCCCACCTCCACCAGCCCGAGCGCGCCGGGATCGCGCGCCGCCAGCACCCGGCCGCCCCCCTCGCCCCGCAGGTCCATGGCCTGCGGCCACAGCGCGCGCTCCAGCAGCACCGGATGGCCGGGCCGCCCGCGGTACGCGGCGCGGAGCATCGCCGGGCCGCCCGGCCGGCGGGCGGCGACGACCGCCCCGATCGCGTCCGGCCGCGCCCCCGGCCGGGCGCCCCGCAGGCCCCGGGCCGCCGCGGCGTCCGCGGGGCCGCCCGCCCCGCCGGCCGCGAGACCCCCCCCCCGCCCCCCGGCGTGGCGGTCGTTCACCACGGTCCGTGCGCCCGGCGGCAGCACGATCGCGGCCAGCACCTCGCCGGCCGCGTGGCCGAGCACCACGACCACCTCGCCCAGCCCGCCGGCCGTGGCGGCGTCGATGGCGTGCTGGAGCATCGGGCGGCCGCCGACCGGCAGCAGCTGCTTCGGCCGGCCCATCCGCGTGCCCGTGCCCGCGGCGAGTACCAGGGCGACGACGCTCACGGCGCGAGGATACGCTCGCGGGGATGAGCGCCCGACTGTCGGCCGGCGTCGCCTCGGCCCTGTGGGCCGGCGCCGCGGCCCTCGCCCTGCACGAGCGCCGGCGCGCCGTGCGGCCGGACGACGAGCCGCCCCTGCCCGGCGGCCCGCGCGTGAGCGTGATCGTGCCGGCCCGCGACGAGGAGCGCGGCATCGGCGACGCCGTGCGGAGCCTGCGGGCGCTCGCGTGGGACGACCTGGAGGTGATCGTCGTCGACGACCAGTCCCGCGACGGCACCCTGGCGGCGGCGCGGGCGGCGGCCGCCGGCGACCCGCGCGTGACGGTGATCGCCGGCGTGCCCCTGCCCGACGGGTGGGTCGGCAAGAGCTGGGCGTGCTGGCAGGGCGTGCAGCGCGCCACCGGCGACTGGCTGCTGTTCACCGACGCCGACGTCCTCCACGCGCCCGACTCGCTGGGCCGCACCATGGCCCTGGCCCGGCGCCTCGGCCGCGGCGGGCTCACGATGTTCCCGACGATCGTGTGCGAGGGCGTCGCCGAGCGGCTCGTCACCCCGGCGGCGCTGGTCGCGATCGGGACGTTCGTGGCGCCCGGCCCGCTGGCGCGCAGGGACGACAGCCGCGTGGCGATCGCGGCCGGCGGCTACATCCTGGTGAAGCGGCGCCTGTACGACGCCGTCGGCGGCCACCGGGGCATCCGCACGCGGATGGTCGACGACGTCCACCTGGCCGCCGCGGTCAAGCGATTCGGCGCCCAGCTGGTGCCCGTGCCGGCCGGCCGGCTCGCGCGGCTGCGGATGTACCACGGCGCCGCGGAGGTGTGGAACGGCTGGAGCAAGAACGCCTCGTTCGCCGCCGTCGGGCCGCCGTCGAAGGGGCTCGTCAGCGCAGGGGTGGTCGCCGCCGTCGCCCTGGCCCCGGCGGCGGCGACGCTCGCGGGGATCCGCTCGCGCGACCACGGCCTCGCCGCCATCGGCCTGACGGGGGTCGGGTCGATGATCGCGCTCCAGCGGCTCGCGACCTGGGCGGTCCCGACCCCCGCCCGGTACGCCGGGACGCTGCCGCTGGGGATGGTGGTGCTCGCCGGGGCCACCGCCCGCGGCGCGCTGGAGCGCCTCGTCGGGCTGGGCCCGGCGTGGCGCGGGAGGCGCTACCCGCTCGCCCGCTGAGCCCCGCGGCGGCGCGGGACGCGGCCGAGCAGCAGGTCGCGCGCCGCGTTGAGCGCCACGGTGAGGCCCTCTGCCTGGCCACGGATCGTGGGGTGCAGGCCGGCGACGCGGTCGGGGTGGCATCGCGTGACCTGGTCGCGGTAGGCGCGCTCCACCGCCGCGGAGCCGGCGCCGGCGGGCACGCCCAGCAGGTCGGCCGCCTCGGCGGGGGTGCGGGGCACGGCGACCGGGTCGGCGGGCGCGGCGTCCACGGGCCGCGGCCCCGGCCCGCGCGCGGGCTGGGCGGCCAGGGAGGCGCGCCCCTCGGCCAGGGCGGCGCGCTCCCCCACCAGCCGCTCGCGCTCCTCGGCCACCTCCTGCGCCAGCCGGACGAGGCGCCGGTCGCGCTCGGCGGGGTCCTCGCGCAGCGCGCCGAGCATGTCCTGCGGATCCAGCGCGGGCGGCTCGTCGCCCGGGACGTCCCAGCCCGGGCCGGCCTCGCCGCGGCGGACGGCGCCGATGATCTCCTCGAGCGTCATGTGGGCGCGGTTGCCGCCGGACGGCCCCTCGGACGGCGCCAGGCGCACGACGCGCAGGGCGTCCCAGCCCGGGTCGACCAGGAAGGCCGCCGACGAGCGCCCGCCGATGAGCATGCGCCGCTCCGGCCGGGCGCGGTGCCCGAGCACGGCGAAGCGGGCGCCAGCCGCGTCGCCGCCGTCCAGTGCGGTGAGCTCGGCGTCCAGGTCGTCGAGACGGCGCGCCACCTCGCGCGCGTCGGGGCCGGCGGCGGGCACGGCGCGGGCGGAGTCGAGCGCGGCGCGCAGGCCGGTGGCCCCGGCGGCCTGGCCGGCGGCGAGGACGCCCCACCAGCGCGCCCACGGGTCGGCGGCGTCGGCCCGGGCGAGTGCCTGGCCGGCGGCGGCCGGGTGGTCGAGGGCGAGCAGGGCGGCCGCGAGGCCGGTCGCGGCGCGGCCGTCGTCGCCGAGCGCCGACGACGCGGAGAGCAGCGCCACCTGGCGCCATCGGCTCTCGGCGTTGCGGGCCGGGGTGGGACCCGCGGCGACGATGAAGGGATCGGTCACAGGGAGACGGTAGCGGACGCCGCCGGGCGGTCCCGCTCTATCCTCCCGGGGATGAACCGGCTCGCGGGCGAGTCCAGCCTGTACCTGCGCCAGCACTCCGAGAACCCGGTCGACTGGTACCCCTGGGGCGACGAGGCCCTGGCCCGCGCCCGCGACGAGGACCGGCCGGTGCTGCTGTCGATCGGCTACTCGTCGTGCCACTGGTGCCACGTCATGGCCCACGAGTCGTTCGAGGACCCCGACACGGCCGCCGTCATGAACGACCTGTTCGTGAACGTGAAGGTGGACCGCGAGGAGCGCCCCGACGTGGACGCCCTCTACATGCAGGCCACCCTGTCGCTGTCCGGGTCGGGCGGCTGGCCGATGACCGTGTTCCTCACGCCCGACGGCCGCCCGTTCTACGCCGGCACCTACTTCCCGACGACCGCCCGCGGCGGGCTCCCCGGGTTCTCCGATCTGTGCTGCGCCCTCGCGGCCGCCTACCGCGACCGTCGCGACGACGTGGAGGCGCAGGCGGCGGAGGTCGCGCGCCGGCTGGCGGGCCTCGCGGCGCGCCAGGCGTCGAACGAGCCGCTCACGGCGCGGATCCTGGACGACGCGACCGTGGGGCTCGCGCGGCTGTTCGACGCGGAGCAGGGCGGCTTCGGCGGCGCCCCGAAGTTCCCGCCGTCCCTGGCGCTGGAGTTCCTGCTGCGGCGACTGTGGCGGCGCCCCGACGACCCGCACGCCGGCGAGATGGTGGAGCTGACGCTGGGACGGATGGCCGCGGGCGGCATCTACGACCAGGTCGGCGGGGGCTTCCACCGCTACAGCGTCGACGGGCGCTGGCTGGTCCCCCACTTCGAGAAGATGCTCTACGACAACGCGCTCCTGGCACGGGTGTACGCGCTGGCGTTCCGGCTGACCGGCTCGCCCGCGCACAGCCGGATCGCGCAGGAGACCCTCGACTACCTGCTGCGCGAGATGCGCCTGGCGCGCGGCGGGTTCGGGTCGGCCCAGGACGCGGACTCCCCCGGGGGCGAGGGCGCGTTCTTCGTGTGGACCCCCCAGGAGCTGCGGGAGCTGCTGACGCCCCAGCAGGCGACGGCGGTGACACTCCGCTACGGCGTCACGGAGGAGGGGAACTTCGAGGGGCGGTCGATCCTGCACGTGGCCACCCCCCTCGACCAGGTCACGCAGGCCCTCGGCGAGGACGCGGGCCCGCTGCTGGTGCAGGCGCGCGAAGCGCTCTACCGGGCCCGCCAGGCGCGTCCGGCGCCGGCGCGCGACGACAAGCTGGTGGCCGCGTGGAACGGGCTGGCGATCGCGGCGCTCGCCGACGCCGGCGTGATCCTGGGGCGGGGCGACTACCTGGACGCGGCGATCTCGACGGCCGCGACGGTGCTGGACGAGCTGGTGGTCGACGGCCGCCTGCGACGCGTGCCGCCGGCCGCCAACGGCGCGGTCCACCTGGGGCAGCTCGACGACCACGCCGACATGGTCCACGGGCTCCTGCGGCTCTACGAGGCCACGTTCCAGCCGAGGTGGCTGGTCGCCGCCCGCGGCCTGGCGGAGCGGATGGTGGCGCTGTTCGCCGACCCCGACGGCGACGGCTTCTTCTACTCCCCGAGCGACGGCGAGCGGCTGGTGGCCCGCACCCGCGAGGTGGAGGACCACCCGACCCCGGCGGGCAACTCCCAGGCCGCCCACGTGCTGATGCGCCTGGCCGACCTGACGGGCGACGCGGAGCTCGAGGGCCTGGCGGGCCGGGCGCTGATGCTGGTTCGCGCCGATATGGCGCGCTTCCCGCAGGCCTTCGGCACCGCCCTGGTCGCGCTCGACAACCTCCTGGCCGACCGGCACGGGATCGCCGTGGTGGGCCCTCGCGACGATCCCGCGACCGGCGCGCTGGTGCGCGCGGCCCGCGAGGCGGCCGGCCCGTACGACGTGATCGCCGCCGGCGACCCCGACGACGCCGAGGCCGTGGCCGCCGCGCCGCTCCTGGAGGGCCGCCCCCTCGTCGACGGCCGCCCCGCCGCCTACGTGTGCAGGCGGTTCGCCTGCCAGGCCCCGGTCACCGACCCGGAGGCGCTCAGGGCGCTGCTGCGGGAGGGCGCCCCGGGGTGACGCAGCCGCGGCGCCGGATGACGATGCGGGACGCATCGACATGGTCGCCGCCGGGCGCGGTCACGCGCAGCAGCAGGCGGTAGCGCCCGCACGGCGGCGGGGACGAGGGCTCCAGCAGCCCGTCGACGCGCCGGCCCCGCCGCGTCCGCCCCGTGCCGTCGTAGGCGGCGGCGCCGTCGGGACGCACCACCGTCAGGTGCCAGACCAGCCGGGGGCCGATGTCGCCCCGCGCGCGGAACTCGACGCGCAGGCAGCTCGTGGCGCCGCACGGGACGGCGCCGGCCGTGAACGGCTCGATCCGGGGGATCGCCGCGCCGGCGAGGACCGCCGAGCCGGCGTCGGCGGCGGCGGCGGCCGGCAGGGCCGCGACCGCGGCGACGGCGAGGATGAGCGGGACGATGGGGCGCATCGTCCGATCGTGCGCCCCCCGCCGGCCGGGGGGACCCCCCGGCGGGACGGTCCGTCCGGACGGTCCGGGGTGGGGCGGCTAGAACTCCGGCCGGTGGCGGCCGTCGTCCTCGTGCGACTCGAGCACGATGGGGCCGCGCTCGCCGGTGCGGACGCGGATCGCCTCCTCGATGTCGAAGATGAAGATCTTCCCGTCCCCCGGCTGCCCGGTGTGGGCGAGCTCCAGGATCACGTCGAGGGTCCGCTCCAGGTCGACGTCGTCGACCGCGATCTCGAGCTTCAGCTTGGGCCGCAGGAAGATCGTGGACCGCGCGCCGCGATAGCTCTCCGTGAACCCCTTCTGCCGGCCGGAGCCCTTGGTCTCCGTGACCGTCATGGACGGCAGGCCCATCGCGGCGAGGCGGTCGTGGATGCCCTCGAGCGCCTCGTGCCGGATGTAGGCCTCGATCTTCTTCACCCTCGTCACCCCTCGTCTCGCGCGGCGCGCCGGGATCCGCCGCAGGCCCCCGGATCCTAGGGGCTGCCCCGGCCCCGCTGCACGCGTGGGCGGGCCACGATCGGCGCCCGCTATCCTGGGCCCGATGGCGGACCTGTCCGAGCTCACGTCCATGATCGAGGCCGCGCTCCCCGGGGCGACGGCGCGCATCGTGGACCAGGGCGGCGGCGACCACCTCGCGGCCGAGGTGGTGGCTCCCCAGTTCGCCGGTCTGACGCGCCTGGAGCAGCACAAGCTCGTCTACGCGGCGGTCCAGGGCCGCTTCGACGACGGCAGCATCCACGCGCTGGCCCTCAGAACGCGCGCACCGGAGGCGACATGAGCGACACCCTCGCGATGACCGAGCAGGAGATCCTCGACCAGATCCAGGCCGAGGTCGCCGGGAGCAAGGTCTTCCTGTACATGAAGGGCACGCCCGAGATGCCGCGCTGCGGCTTCTCCAACCAGGTGGTCCAGATCCTCAACCACCTCGGGGTGGAGTACGGCGCCCGCGACATCCTCGTGGACCCGCGCATCCGCCAGGTGCTCTCCGGCTGGTCCGACTGGCCGACGATCCCGCAGCTGTTCGTCGACGGCAAGCTCGTCGGCGGCTGCGACATCGTCACCGAGATGTTCCAGGAGGGCG
>DAISWG010000038.1:0-37305 GCA_036826475.1 Miltoncostaeaceae bacterium
GTTAAGCACGCCGCCAGCGTTCGTCCTGAGCCAGGATCAAACTCTCCATGAAGAAGATCATGGACAACCCGTCGTCCGAGGAGTCCGGGTGATCCGAGCTGTTTGGACAGCTTCTGCTCCGAAGAGCAGGTGCGATCCGAACTTGTTGTCTCAACCTCGGGTGCGGCTCGCGCCGGACCGTCGGCCTCGACGGGGTTCGTGTAAACCTGGCCATCCCGACCTCCGCGTCGCCGCGGGGCCTGGATGCATGCTGTTCAGTTTTCAAGGATCACGCACGGCCACGACCGTGACCGGCCATCCGACCTGATCTCTCCACCTTCGCGGCCTCCGCCGAGGCGGAGGCCCTCACGCGGGCGCATCGCGCGCCTCGCTACGTGAGCGACTCCGTCTGTGGGAGGTCGAGGAGATGTCTCAAGTGATCAGGTGCCGCGCAGACGGGTTCCCGTCGTCGCGGTCGGGGGAGTATAGCGCCCCGGCCGACGCGGTCAAGGGAGCTCAGGGGCCGATCCGGACCCTGGCGAACCGCCTTTTTCCCGCACGGAGCACACGTCCGTCGAGGGTGGCGGCGTCCAGGTCCAGATCCCGCAGGGGCTCCCCGTCCAGGGAGACGCCCCCGCCGGCGATGAGGCGGCGCGCCTCGCTGCGGGACGGGACGCCCAGGGCGTCGGCGAGCAGGGCGGGCAAGTGCACGGTGCCGGCCGGCACGGCCACCTCCGGGACCTCCTCGGGGGCCGCGCGGTCGCGGACGACGCGGTTGAAGTGGGCCTCGGCGGCCTCCCCCGCGCCCGGGCCGTGGAAGCGGTCGGCGATCAGGCGGGCCAGGCGGCGCTTGTCCTGGGCGGGATGGCCGTCGGGCGGCGGGGCCCCGGGGGCGAGCAGGCGGTACCACTCGGGGAGGAGCGCATCCGGGATGCTCATGGTGCGGCCGAACTGCTCCTCGGCCGGGTCCCGGACCCCGATCTGGTTCCCCAGCGACTTGCTCATCTTCTTCTCGCCGTCCAGCCCGGTGAGGATGGGCATGGTCATCACGACCTGCGGCTCCTGGCCCCAGCCGGCCTGGATGTCACGGCCCAGCATCATGTTGAAGAGCTGGTCGGTGCCGCCGATCTCCACGTCCGCCCGGAGCTGGACCGAGTCGTACGCCTGCATGAGCGGGTAGAGCAGCTCGAGCACCGAGATCGGGCGGTCGTCGGCGATCCGCTCGGCGAAGTCGTTGCGCCGCAGCAGCTGGTTGACGGTGGCGCGGCCCGCGAGGGCGAACACCTCCTCGAGGCCCATGCCCTCGAACCACTCCCCGTTGCGCCGTATCTCGGTCCTCTCGGGATCGAGGATGCGGAAGGCCTGGTCGCGGTAGGTGTCGGCGTTGCGCGCGATGTCGTCGGCGCCGAGCACGGGGCGGGTGCTGGTACGGCCCGACGGGTCGCCCACCCGGGCGGTCCAGTCGCCGATGATGAGGACGGCCGTGTGCCCGGCATCCTGGAACTCGCGCAGCTTGCCCAGCACGACGGTGTGCCCCAGGTGGATGTCCGGCGCCGTCGGATCGACGCCCAGCTTCACCCGCAGGGGCGTCCCGCGCGCCAGCTTGCGCGCCAGCTCGCCGGGCGGCACCACGTCGACCGCCCGCGCGGCCAGGCCGTCGGCGGCGCTCACCGGCGCGGGAAGGGCCGCGAGAGGTACGGGGAGCCGGCCACGCCGAAGCGCCATGGCCGGTCGGCCGCCTTGGTGATGCCGATCCGGGGACCGCAGACCACCTCGACCGGCTCGGCCCGGCCCGAGAGGGCGACGAGCCCGCCGGGGCGGAGCGCGTCGGCGCCGTCGAGGTGACGGTCGATGCCGAGGGCGGCGCACAGGCGGCCGGGGCCGGCGCAGAGCAGGGGGTCGCCGACCCCGCGTCGCCGGGCCCGCATCCGCGGGATCCCGTGCAAGGGGGCGAGCGCGCGGATGAGCACCGCCGCGCCCGAGCCCTCCGGCTCGCAGACGAGGTTGGCGCACCAGTGCAGTCCGTAGGAGCGGTACACGTACATGTGGCCGGGGGGGCCGAACATGACGGCCGCGCGCCCGCGCGGGCCCCGGAAGCTGTGCGACGCGGGGTCGTCCTGCTGGTAGCGCTCGGTCTCGACGATCATCCCGCCGACGCCGCCCACGGTCAGGACGCAGCCGAGAAGGTCGACCGCGACGTCTCCGACGGGGCGCGCGAAGAAGTCGCCGTCGAGCCGCGCGCCGACCCCCGCCGGCGCCGCCGCCACGGTCACCACGCCGCCACCCGCTCCCGCGCGGCGGCGAGCTGGTCGGCCACCGCCGCGCGCGCCGTGCCGCCCACCGCCCGCTTCGCCTCCACCGAGGCCTCCGCGGTGAGGGCCGGCATCGCGACGCCCTCGAGGCCGGCTGCGGCGACGTCCCCGGGCGTCGCGTCCTCCAGGCCGACCCCGCGGTCGAGGCACGCGCGCACCAGCCGCCCGACCGCCTCGTGGGCCCGGCGGAACGGCCAGCCCAGCGTGACGAGGTGGTCGGCCAGGTCGGTCGCCGCCAGGAAGCCGCCCGAGCTGGCGGCCGCCATCCGGTCGACCCGGAACCGGGCCCCCGCCACCATGCCGGTCATGGCCGGCAGGAGCAGGTCGACCGTGTCGATCGCGTCGAACAGGTACTCCTTGTCCTCCTGCATGTCCTTGTTGTAGGCGAGCGGCAGGCCGGACATCACGCCGAGCAGGCCCGCCAGGTCGCCGATCAGGCGCGGCGCCTTGCCGCGGGCCAGCTCGGCGGCATCGGGGTTCTTCTTCTGGGGCAGCATCGACGAGCCGGAGCTGAATGCGTCGTCGAGCTCCACGAACCCGGCCTCCTCCCCCGCCCACAGCACGATCTCGGCGCCCAGGCGCGAGAGGTGCACGCCGATCTGGGCCGCGAAGTGCAGGTAGTCCACGAGCGCGTCGCGGCTTCCGACGGCGTCGAGGCTGTTGGGGCTCGGGCCGGCGGTGAAGCCGAGCTCCTCGGCCGTCATCGCCCGGTCGATCGGGAACCCCACCCCCGAGAGCGCCCCGGACCCGAGCGGCGAGGTGAGGGTGGCCTCGATCGCGTGTCCCAGCCGGACGCGGTCGCGGTCGAGCATCCACACGTACGCCAGCAGGTGGTGCGCGAGCCGCACCGGCTGGGCCCGCTGCCCATGCGTGTACCCGGGCAGGATGGTGTCGACGTGCGCCTCGCCCTGGGCCAGCAGTGCCTCGCCGAGCGCGCGCAGCCCCTCGGCCTGCCCCACCGCCGCCGCCCGCAGGTGCAGCAGCGTGTCGGTGATGACCTGGTCGTTGCGGCTGCGGGCGGTGTGCAGGCGGCGGCCGGCATCGCCGATCAGCTCGGTCAGTCGCCGCTCGACCGCCGTGTGGATGTCCTCGTCGCCGGGCGCGAACGCGAACGTGCCGGCCCCGAGCTCCGCCGCGATCCGCTCCAGGCCGTCGTCGATCGCGGCGGCGTCCTCGGCGGGGATGATCCCCCGCGCGCCGAGCATGCGCGCGTGCGCGCGCGACGCGGCGACGTCCTGCGGCCACATCCGCCGGTCGACGGCCAGCGAGGAGTTGATCCGGTCGAAGGCCTCGTCCGGACCGGCGCCGAAGCGGCCGCCCCAGAGGCGCCCGCCCCCGGGGGTGGTCATGCCCGCGCGCCCGCCGCCGACCGGTGCCCGGCGATCGCGGCCGCCAGCGCCCCGCACACCCGCTCCACCTGCGCCTCGGTCATCTCGGGGAAGAACGGCAGGGCGATCGTCGACGCGCTGATCGCCTCGGTGACCGGGAACTCCCCGGGCCGATGGCCGTGCTCGTGCTGGTAGAAGGGCTGCAGGTGGATGCACGGCAGGTAGGGCTTGGCCGACACGCCCACGGCGTCCAGGTCCCCGATGATGCGATCGCGGTCCAGGTCGGCGTCGAGCCGCGGCGCGTAGACGAACCACGACCGGGTCTGCGGACCCTCGTACATGGGGCTCACCCCGTCGATCCCCCGCACCCGCTCCTGGTACCACCCGGCGACCCGCGCGCGCCCGGCCATCATGTCCGACAGCCGCTCGAGCTGGGCGACCCCGATGGCCGAATGAACGTCGGAGAGGCGGTAATTGACCCCCAGGCGGGAGTGGACGAGCCAGGCGCCGTCGTCCGAGCGCCCCTGGTTTCGCAGGCTCTGCAGCCGACCCGCCAGGACCGGGTCGTCGGTGAGCACGACGCCGCCCTCGGCGGTGGTGAGCTGCTTGTTGGCGTAGAAGCCGTAGACGGCGGGGTGGCCGAAGGTGCCGAGCTTCCGGCCGTCGTATGCGCCGTCGATGGTCTGGCAGGCGTCCTCCACGCGCGCGAGGCCGTGGCGATCGGCGATCCGCACCAGCGCCGGCACATCGGCCGGGTAGCCGAAGATGTCGACGATCAGGATCGCCTTGGTCCGCGGCGTGATGGCCGCCTCGACCGCCGCGGGGTCCATGTTGAACGTGAGGGGGTCGACCTCGGCGAACACCGGCGTCGCGCCCGTGAACAGGATCGCGTTGGCCGATGCGACGAACGAGAACGACGACGTCACCACCTCGTCGCCCGGCCCGAGGCCCAGAGCGTGCAGGCAGAGGTGCAGGCCGGCGGTGCCGCTGGAGACCGCCACCGCGTGCTTCACGCCGATCCGGTCGCACCACGCCTGCTCGAACCGCGGGACCATGGGGCCCAGCGACAGCTGCCCCGACCGCAGCACCTCGTCGACGAGCTCCCGCTCGCGGTCGCCGATGACCGGCTTGGCGAGGGGGATGCGCTCCTGCGCCCCGCTCACCTCGCGGCCGCGGCCCGGCTGCGCGCGATGCGGCGGACGCCGTGCTCGAGGCTGTCCACCAGGGCGCCCCAGGACGCCTCGATGATGTTCTCGCTCACGCCGATCGCACCCCAGCGCTCGGTGCCGGCGCTCGAGTCGAGCAGCACGCGGGTGACGGCGCCCGTGCCCTTCGTCTCGTCGAGGATGCGGACCTTGAAGTTGACGAGCTCGATCTCGCGCAGCTCCGGCACCCGGGCGTCGAGCGCCTGGCGCAGCGCGCCGTCGAGCGCGTGGACGGGGCCGTTGCCCTCGTGGGTGGCGACGATGCGCTCGCCGTTGTGGAACACCTTGACCGTGGCCTCGGTCTCCACCCGGCCGTCGGCCCGCTTCTCGGTGATCACGCGGAAGCTCTCGAGGGTGAACAGGGGCTCGTAGACGCCCGTCTCCCGCTCGATGAGCAGCTCGAACGAGCCGTCGGCCGTCTCGTAGTGGTAGCCCGCGTGCTCCAGGTCCTTGACCCGCGCCAGGATCGCCGCCACGCGCTCCGGGTCCTCGTCGACGTCGAGCCCCAGCTCGCGGGCCTTCGCCAGGATGGTGCCGCGGCCCGAGAGCTCGGACACGAGCACGCGGCGGTCGTTGCCCACCACCGTCGGGTCGATGTGCTCGTAGGAGCGGGCGTCGGCGTTCATGCCCTGCTGGTGCATCCCGCCCTTGTGGGCGAAGGCGTTGATGCCGACGTACGGGGCCCAGTCGTCGGGCTGGAGGTTCGCGGTCTCCGCCACGAAGTTGCTGAGCGCGGTCAGCTCGCCCAGCCGCTCCGGCTCGAGCACCTCGAAGCCCATCTTCAGCGCGAGCGACGGGATGATGGAGACGAGGTTGGCGTTGCCGCAGCGCTCGCCGTAGCCGTTGATCGTGCCCTGCACCAGGCGGGCGCCCTCCTCGACGGCGGCGAGGCTGTTGGCCACCGCGCACTCGGCGTCGTTGTGCGTGTGGATGCCGAGCGGCGTCGCCGGGATGGCGGCCCGCACGTCGCGCATCACGTTCGCCACCCGGCCCGGGAGCGTCGCGCCGTTCGTGTCGCACGGCGTGAGCCATGCCGCGCCGCCGGCCTCGGCGGCGCGGAGACAGGCGAGGGCGTAGTCGGGGTGGGCGTCGTACGCGTCGAAGAAGTGCTCGGCGTCGTAGACGACCTCCTTGCCCTGGCGGACCAGGAACGCCACCGACTCCTCGATCATCCGCAGGTTCTCCTCGCGGGAGACCCGGGTGACCTTCTCGATGTGGAGGTCCCACGTCTTGCCGACGATCGTGATGACGGGGGCGAAGCTCTCGGCCAGGCCGCGCATCGCGGGGTCCTGCTCGGCCGGGGTGCCGCGGCGGCGCGTCATGCCGAACGCGGCGAGGCGGGTGGCGCCCAGGTCCTCCCGCTCCAATAGGCGGAACAGCTCCCCGTACTTGGGGTTGCTCGCCGGGAAGCCGGCCTCCAGGTACTCCACGCCGAACTCGGCCAGGCGCACCGCGATGGCCAACTGCTCGCCCACCGTCAGGCTGAGACCCTCCCGCTGGAGCCCGTCGCGGAGGGTCGTGTCGTAGATGGCGACGCGCTCAGGCATGGGGTGCCGGCGCGGAGGCCGGCGCCCCCGCCTCCACGTAGTCGAGCCACTGGGCCGAGAGCGGGTCGCGCCCGGCGACGGCCGCGAAGAAGCGCCCCTGGAGGCGCGTGGTGATGGGGCCGGGCGGGCCGACCGGGTGGTCGTCGACCTCGTTGACCGGGCACACCTCCGCGGCGGTGCCGGTGATGAAGACCTCGTCGGCCGTGTACAGCTCGCCGCGGGCGACCTCGCGCTCGACCACCGGGATGCCCTCCTCGACGGCGAGGCTCATGATGGTGGCGCGCGTGATCCCCTCGAGGATCGAGGCCTGGAGCGGCGGGGTGATCAGCGTGCCGTCGCGGACGATGAAGATGTTCTCTCCGGAGCCGTCGGCCACGAAGCCCGCGTCGTTCAGGAGGATCGCCTCCTGGTAGCCGGCCTTGTGGGTCTCGATCTTCGCGAGGATCGAGTTGAGGTACTGGCCGCCGGCCTTGGCCGTGGCGGGGATGGTGCTGGAGCCGATGCGCCGCCAGCTCGAGATCTTGGCGCGGATGCCCGTCTTGAGGCTCTCCTCGCCGAGGTACGCGCCCCACTGCCACGCCGCGATCGCCACGTCGACGGGCGCCTCCAGCGGGAACAGCCCCATGGTGCCGTAGCCGCGCATGACGATCGGGCGGATGTAGCAGCCGCCGAGGTCGTTGGCGGCCACGACGGCGTGGACCGCCTGCCGCAGCTCCTCGCGGGTGTAGGGGATGGGCATGTGGTACATGCCCGCCGACCGCTCGAGCCGCGCGAGGTGGTCGCCCAGCCGGAATACGGCGGTGCCCTCCTCCGCGTCGTAGGCGCGGATGCCCTCGAAGACCGTGGTGCCGTAGTGCAGGCCGTGGGACAGGACGTGCACCTGCGCGTCCGGCCAGTCGACCAGCTCACCGTTCATCCAGATCTTCGCGGCTTCCTGCATGTGGGTTCCTTTGCGACGGACGGGGGGCATCCTGCTGCCCCCCGGACGGGGTCACGCAAGGTTACCGGGCCGGTCCAGGTCCCAGCGAGCGGCCATGGGACGGTGCGGAGGGCGGCGTCAGGCTCCCGGGCGCGGCCGGGCGGCGGCCGGGCCCTGCCCGCGGCGGTAGACCATCAGCGTGCGGACGAAGGTGATGACGACGACGCCGTCCTGGTTGGACCCGGTGGTCCGCACCCGGACGATCCCCACCTCGGGGCGGGAGCGGCTCCCCCGGGCCTCCAGCACCTCCGACTCGGAGTAGATGGTGTCGCCCTCGAAGACCGGGGCGGGCAGGCGCACCTCGTCCCACCCGAGGTTGGCGAAGACGTTCTGGGAGACGTCGGCGACGCTCTGCCCCGTCACGAGCGCCAGCGTGAACGTGGAGTCCACGAGCGGCCGGCCCCACTCGGTGCCGGCGGCATAGTGCGCGTCGAAGTGGATCGGCGCCGTGTTCTGGGTGAGCAGGGTGAACCAGGAGTTGTCCACCGGCAGGACGGTGCGGCCCAGGCGGTGGACGTACACGTCCCCGACGGCGAAGTCCTCGAAGAAGCGACCCTCCCAGCCGGGGACGTCGGGCACCGCTACCCCCTCAGGGCCCCGAGGATGAGGTCGCCGACCGCCCGGGTGCCGAGGTCGCCGCCGAGGTCGCGCGTGCGGTGGCCGGCGTCCAGGACGGCGTCGACCGCGGCGTCGATGCGGTCGGCTGCCTCCGGGGCGCCGAGCGAGTGGCGGAGCATCATCGCCGCCGACAGCAGCGTCGCGATGGGGTTGGCGATCCCCTGGCCCGCGATGTCGGGGGCCGAGCCGTGGACCGGCTCGTAGAGGCCGAGCGTGCCGGGCCCGAGGCTCGCCGACGGGAGCATCCCGATGGAGCCGGTGATCATCGCGGCCTCGTCGCTGAGGATGTCCCCGAACAGGTTCTCGGTCACGATCACGTCGAAGTCGGCGGGGCGGCTCACCAGCTGCATCGCGGCGTTGTCCACCAGCATGTGCTCGAGCTCGACCCCGGGGTGGCCCTTCGCGGTCTCCATGACCTGCTCGCGCCACAGGCGGCTCGTCTCCAGGACGTTCGCCTTGTCCACCGACGTCACCTTGCCGCGGCGGCCCTCCGCCGCGGTGAAGCCGACCTCGGCGAGCCGGGCGACCTCCTGCAGGCTGTAGACGCAAGTGTCGAACGCCGACTCGGGCTCCCGGCCGCGGGCCCCGAAGTAGAGGCCGCCGGTGAGCTCGCGCACCACCAGCAGGTCGGTCCCCTCGATCCGCTCGCGGCGGAGGGGGCTGGCCTCGTACAGCGCGGGCCACGGGCGCACCGGGCGCAGGTTCGCGAAGAGGCCGAGGCCGGCACGCAGACCCAGGAGCCCCTGCTCGGGGCGCGGCTTGTCGGGGTCGGTCGTGTCCCACCTGGGCCCGCCGACGGCGCCGAGGAACACCGCGTCCGCGTCCTGACACGCGGCGAGCACGTCGTCGGTGAGCGCCGTCCCGTGCGTGTCGATGGAGATCCCGCCGACGAGGTGCTCGGTCCAATCGATCGCGAGGTCGTGGTCCGGCGCCACCGCGTCCACCACCCGACGCGCCTCCGCGACCACCTCGGGGCCGATCCCATCGCCCGCCAGCACCACCACCGACGCCTCGCGCACCCCGGTCCTCCTCGTTCGCAGCCTGCTCCGCCAGACGGCGGAGCAGGCTACCAACGGTCCTCAGGCGAAGGGCGTGGTGACCGGCCCCTCCCGCTCGCGACGCTGCTCGTAGGCCGTGATCTCATCCTGGTGCGCGAGGGTCAGCGCGATGTCGTCCCAGCCGTTGAGCAACCGCTCGCGGATGACCGGATCGATCTCGAACGGCACCTCGCGGCCCCCGGGCATGCGGACGACCCGGGCCTCCAGGTCCACCTCGGCGCGCGCGCCGGGCTCGCCCTCGGCCGCCTGGATGAGCTCCTGCACGTCGGCCTCCGGCAACTCCACCGGGAGCATCCCGATCTTCGTGCAGTTGGTGCGGAAGATGTCGGCGAAGCTCGGGGCGATGACCGCGCGGAAACCGAAGTCCTCCAGCGCCCACGGCGCGTGCTCGCGGCTGGAGCCGCACCCGAAGTTGCGCCCGGCGACCAGGATCGGCGAGCCGGCGTACTCGGGCCGGTCGAGCGGGAAGCCCTCCTCGCCGCGCCAGTCCCAGAACAGGAACTCGCCGAAGCCGGTGCGCTCGATCCGCTTCAGGAACTGCTTGGGGATGATCTGGTCGGTGTCGACGTCGGCCCGGTTGAGCGGGGTCACGACGCCCTCGACCTGACGGAAGGCCTCCATCAGCGCACCTCCGCGGCGGCGACGGCGTCGGGGTCGAACTCGCGCACGTCCACCAGGTGCCCGGCGATCGCCGCGGCGGCCGCCATGGGCGGGCTGACGAGGTGGGTGCGGCCGCCCTTGCCCTGGCGGCCCTCGAAGTTGCGGTTGCTGGTCGACGCGCACCGCTCCCCGGGCTGGAGGATGTCGTCGTTCATCGCCAGGCACATCGAGCAGCCGGCGTCCCTCCATTCGAACCCGGCGGCGCGGAAGATCCCGTCGAGGCCCTCGGCCTCGGCCTCCGCCTTCACCTGCATCGACCCGGGGACGACCATCGCGCGGACGTTGTCGGCCACCCGGTGGCCGCGCACCACCTCGGCGGCGGCCCGCAGGTCGGGGAGCCGGCCGTTGGTGCACGAGCCGATGAACACGGTGTCGACGGCGATGTCCTCGATGGGCTCGCCGCCCCGCAGGCCCATGTACTCGAGCGCGCGGCGGACGCCGTCGCGGTCGGCGGGGTCGTCGTAGTCCTCTGGGGTGGGGACGCGGCCCGTGACCGGCGCGACCATCCCGGGGGTGGTGCCCCAGGTCACCTGCGGCGCGAGCGACGCGGCGTCCACCGTCACCTCGGTGTCGAAGCGCGCGTCCCAGTCGGTGGGCAGCTCGCGCCACCGCTCCACCGCGGCGGCGAAGTCCTTCGGCGCCCCCGGGCGGCCCTCGAGCCATGCGAACGTCGTCTCGTCGGGGGCGATCATGCCGGCGCGGCCGCCGCCCTCGATCGACATGTTGCAGACGGTCATGCGGCCCTCCATCGTGAGGCCCCGGATCGCCGACCCCGCGTACTCGATGACGTGGCCCTGGGCGCCCGCGACGCCGATCTGGCCGATCGTGCCGAGGATGATGTCCTTCGCCCCCACGCCGAGGCCGAGCTCGCCGTCGACCGTGATGCGCATCGTCTTCGGCATCGACTGGGTGAGGGTCTGGGTGGCCAGGACGTGCTCGACCTCGCTGGTGCCGATGCCGAACGCCAGCGCGCCGAACGCGCCGTGCGTGGAGGTGTGGCTGTCGCCGCACACGATTGTCATCCCCGGCTGGGTGACCCCGAGCTCCGGACCGATGATGTGGACGATCCCCTGCCGGGCGCTGCGGATGGAGAACAGCGGGATGCCGAACTCCTCGGCGTTGCGCTCCAGCGCCTCGATCTGCGCCCTCGAGAGCGGATCGGCGATGCCCTTCTCGCGCCCGATGGTCGGCACGTTGTGGTCGACGGTCGCGAGGGTGCGGTCGGGGCGGCGGACCGTCCGGCCGGCGAGGCGCAGGCCGTCGAACGCCTGCGGCGAGGTCACCTCGTGGACCAGGTGGAGGTCGACGAACAGGATCGCCGGCCCGTCGGGCCCGGCGGGCCGCACGACGTGGTCGTCCCACACCTTCTGGAACAGGGTCCTGCCCATCTCACACTCCCCCTGCGACGCGCTCGCCGTGCTCGGCGTGCCGGCTCGCGTTGACGGCTCTCACGTAGGCGATGGCGCTCGCCTCCAGGACGTCCGTGGACACCGACTGGCCGGCGAACCGGCGCCCGTCGATCTCGCACACCACACGCGCCTCGCCCAGCGCGTCCTTCCCGCTCGTGACCGCCGAGACCGAGTATTCGAGCAGGGTGCCCGAGCTGCCGGCGGCGGCGTCGATCGCCTTCATCAGGGCGTCCACGGGACCGTCGCCGTCGGCCTCGGCCTCGTGGCGGGCGCCCTCCGCGTCGACGATCACCACCCGCGCATGCGGCGTCTCGTTGGTGGCGCCGGCGAAGTGGAGCTCCTCCAGGCTGAAGCCGGCGTCGGCGCTCTCGACGCGCATCTCGTCGCCCACGATCGCCTCGAGGTCGGCCGCGGAGATGCGGCCCTTGCGGTCGGCCAGGGCCTTGAAGCGGGCGAACGCCTGGTCCAGCTCCTCCCGGTCCAGCTCGTAGCCCATCTCGAGCAGCGCGTTGCGCAGGGCGTGGCGCCCGGAGTGCTTGCCCAGCACGATCTCGCTCTGCGCCAGGCCCACGGACGCGAAGTCCATGATCTCGTAGGTCAGCGGGTTGGCGAGCACCCCGTGCTGGTGGATGCCGGCCTCGTGCGCGAAGGCGTTGCGGCCCACGATCGCCTTGTTCGGCTGCACCACGTAGCCGGTCATCCGGCTCACCATCTTGCTGGTGCGCATGATCTCGGGGGTGTTCATGCCGCACCACAGGCCGCCGAGCTCGGCGGCGCGGGTGCGCAGGATCATCGCGACCTCCTCGATGGAGGCGTTGCCCGCCCGCTCGCCGATGCCGTTGACGCAGCCCTCCACCTGGCGGGCGCCGACCTGCACGCCCGACAGGGAGTTGGCGACGGCCAGGCCCAGGTCGTTGTGGCAGTGGACCGAGAGGGTCACGCCGCGCAGCGACGGGCACAGCTCGTAGAGGTCGAGGAGGTAGCGCTGGAACTCGGTCGGCATCGTGTAGCCGACGGTGTCGGGGATGTTGATGGTGGTGGCGCCCTCGGCGATCGCCGAGCCGACGACCTCGGCGACGAAGCGGACGTCGGACCGGGTGGCGTCCTCGCAGCTGAACTCGACGTCGTCGACGATCGAACGGGCCAGGCGCACGGCCTCCGTGGCGGCGTTCAGCACCTGCTCGCGCGACATCTTCAGCTTGTACTGCAGGTGGATGTCGCTGGTGGCGATGAACGTGTGGATGCGGGGCCGGCCCGCGTCGCGCACCGCCTCGCCGGCGACGGTCACGTCCTTCTCGTTCGCCCGGGCGAGGCCGGCGACGACGACGCCCTCGACCTCCTGCGCCACCGCCCGGGTGGCCTCGAAGTCGCCGGGTGACGCGATGGGGAACCCGCCCTCGATGATGTCGACACCGAGCCGCGCGAGCTGCTGCCCGATCTCCACCTTCTCGCGCGTGTTGAGCGTGATCCCCGGCGCCTGCTCGCCGTCGCGGAGCGTGGTGTCGAAGATCAGTACGCGCTTGTCGGGGTCCTGCGGGGCTGGTGTCGCGCTGTCGGCGGTCACGGGGAGGTCCTCCTCACGAAAGGGCTTCGAGGCATCGGGTGCCCGGCGCATCCGGGCGTGGGTGTCGGCAAGCTCCCCCTACCGGGGGAGGAGCCCACGAAGCCCCAGGAGCGCGCGCCGCGACAGGTGACGAGTGGCGCAGGTCCCAGGCATGGGGCTGAGGATACCGGTGCGCACCGGAGGGCACAAACGGCCGCTGCGCGGCGGGATCTTGACGAGCCGGGACGGCGGTGGGAGCGTCCGGCCATGCGCGCTTCCCGGATGCTCGCCGCGGCCCTGGCGGGGGCCGCCGTCGCGCTGCTGGCGCCCGCCCTGGCGCAGGGCGCCCTTCGCGCGGATCGCGTGACGATCGCGAACACGCCCGCGAAGGTGCGCGTGGTCGTCCACTTCACGGGGGGCCCTCCGCTCACCGGGCTCGCGCGCCAGGTGGACGCGCCCGACCCGGACCCCATCGACGGCCGCTCGAGCGTGCGCATCAACGCCGCCGGGATCACGACGGGGGCGGCCCGGGTCACGGGGTCGGGCGTCACGGCGCGCGTGCAGGGGCGGCCGGGGCGGATCGTGGTGCGGATGAGCTCCGCCGCGAGCACGCTGAAGTTCCTGCAGTACAAGGTGTCCGTTCCGCGGAGCGTGGTGGTCGTGGACCTGTGGAAGGTGACCTCGTCCGCGCAGGCGCGGGTGCGCTCCGACGGGTGCCTGACGATGACGTCCTGGTCGGCCGCGAACGCGCGAGCGAAGGCGCGGGGCCTCGAGTTGCAGCCGCTCTTCGAGCACGGCCTGGTGCTGACGCTGCGCGGGTCGGACGGGCGGGCGATCTCGGAGAGGCCCCTCACGGCGACGGAGGGGGTCTTCAGGCCCGACTTCTCGGGGTACGCGTCGCCCGGCCGCTGGAGCGGGTCGATGCCCGTGCCGGCGGCGTCCACCGGGGCGCGGGCGATGCTGGAGGCGTGGTCGGCCTCGGCGAAGGACGGGTCGCTCGAGTGCCTCGTGCAGACCCCGGTGCGCGTGGCGCCGTAGCGGCCGGGCGGGCGCCGTGACGGGCGCGACCGGGTTCGGCGCGCCGGCGGACGCGTACGACCGCTTCGTCGGGCGCTACGGGCCTGCGCTCGCGGCGGAGCTGGTAGCGCTCGCGGGGGTCGCTCCGGGGATGCGGGCCCTGGACGTCGGGTGCGGGCCGGGGGCCCTGACCCGTGCAGTGAGCGACCGCGTCGGTCCGAATGGACGTGTGGCCGCGGTCGACCCCTCGGAGGGGTTCGCGGCGGCATGCCGGGCCCGGGTCCCGGAGGCGGAGGTGCGCGTCGCGCCCGCCGAGGCCCTGCCCTTCAGGGATGGCTCATTCGATGTCGTCGCCGCGCAACTGGTCGTGAACTTCATGGCCGATGCGGAGGCGGGCGTGCGCGAGATGGCGCGCGTCGCCAGACCGGGGGGCGTTGTGGCGGCGTGCGTGTGGGACTACGCGGGCGGGATGACGCTGCTGAGAGCGTTCTGGGACGCGGCCCGGGAGGTGGAGCCGCAGGCGGCGTCCCGCGCGGATGAGGGCGTCGCGATGCCCTGGTGCCGGGAGGGGGACCTGGATGCGCTGTGGACCGCCGCCGGCCTGGTGGACGTGCGGGGGGCGTCGGTCCGGGTGAACGCGGCATACGACGACTTCGAGGACCTCTGGACACCCCTCCCCGCCGGCGTCGGTCCGGCGGGAGCGTGGTGCGCCGGGTTGGCACCCGAGCCCCGGGCCGCCGTGAAGGAGGCTCTCCGCCGCCGCCTCGACGTCGCGGATGGTCCCTTCGTCCTCCCCGCCCGCGCCTGGGCGGTGGTGGGAACGGCCTGAGCCCCGATCCCCGCGCACCGTCCCCCGGGCGAAGGAGTTCCATCGCGAACTGGGGGGGCGCCGGGGGTGCGGGCCCCGGCCCGGGGCCCGGGTCAGAAGAGCCCCGGCTGCCCGATCTCGGCGGGGGGACGCAGCCCCAGATGCCGGTACGCCCTCGCCGTGGCGACACGTCCTCTCGGGGTCCGCTTCAAGAGCCCCTCCTGGAGGAGGTACGGCTCGTAGACGTCCTCGATCGTGTCGGCCGCCTCCCCCACGCTGTCGGCCAACGTGCCCAGGCCGACGGGCCGGCCCTCGAAGGTCTCGGCCAGGCGACGGAGGATCTGGCGGTCCAGCTCCTCCAGGCCGAGCGCATCCACCTCCAGGAGATCAAGGGCCTCCTCGGCGATCGCCCGGTCCACGCCCGGGGCGCCCCGCACCTGGGCCACGTCGCGCACCCGCCGCAGCAGGCGGTTCGCGATCCGCGGCGTCCCCCTGGACCGCTCGGCCAGGGTGGCGGCCCCCTCGTCGTCGACGTCCACGTCCAGAAGACGGGCGGAGCGGCGGACGATCGCCGCGAGCTCCGACGCGTCGTAGTAGTTCAGCCGGTGATGCACCCCGAAACGCGCACGGAGCGGGGTCGTGAGGAGCCCCGTCCGGGTGGTCGCCCCGATCAGCGTGAACCGCGGGAGGTCGAGTCGCAGGGTCCGCGCGGACGGCCCCTGGCCCAGGACGACGTCCAGCTGGAAGTCCTCCATCGCCGGGTACAGGACCTCCTCGATCGCCCGGTTCAGCCTGTGGATCTCGTCGATGAAGAGGACGTCATGCGGCTCGAGGGCGGTCAGGACCGCGGCCAGGTCGCCCTTACGCTCCAACACCGGCCCGCTGGTGACGTGGAAGCCGACGTCCAGCTCGGCCGCGACGATCCCGGCGAGCGACGTCTTGCCCAGGCCGGGCGGCCCGGCGAGCAGGACATGGTCGAGGGCCTCCCCGCGCTGGCGGGCGGCCTCCAGGAAGATCGACAGCTGCTGCTTCACGCCTTCCTGGCCGATGAAGTCGACCAGCCGGCGGGGGCGCAGGGAACGGTCGAGCTCATCCTCCGCCCCGAGGTCCTCCCCGCTCGCCAGGCGCTCCTCGTCCATCATCTGCGCCTCAGGGCGGAGAGGCCGTGGCGGACGAGGCCCTCCGCGTCGAGGCCGGCGGGCGCATCGGCCAGCGCGGCATCCGCCTCCTCCGGCCGGAAGCCGAGGGCCACGAGCCCGTCACGGGCGGAGATGTGCTGGTCGGCCTCCCCGGGGACGGCCGGGCCCCCGGCGCCGTTGAGCGAGCCGAGCCGGTCGCGCAGCTCCAGGACGATCCGCTCGGCGGTCCGCTTGCCGACGCCGTTTGCCGCCTGCAGGCGGGCGCTGTCGCCGCGGGCGACGGCGAGGCGCAGGTCGTCCGGGCCGGCGACTCCGCAGATCGCGAGCCCCAGCCGCGGTCCCACGCCGTTGACGGAGGTGAACGCCTCGAAGAGGGCGCGCTCCTCCCCCGTCGCGAACCCGTAGAGGTCCAGCGACTCCTCCCGCACCACCAGCACGGTGAGCAGGGACGCCTCGGCGCCGACGGCCGGGAGCGTCTGGGCGGTGGTTGCGGAGACGCGGACCAGCATCCCGACGCCCCCGACCTCGATGACGGGCCCCTCGGGCTCGTGCACGAGGACGCGTCCCCTGACGGAGCGGATCACGCGGCCAACGCTAGCGCGCTCGGCGGATGGCCCCCCGCAGCGGCGACGAGCTCAGATGGCAGATCGCCGCGGCCAGGGCGTCGGCCGCGTGGTCCGTCTCCGGCTCCGCCCCGGTGAGGCGGCGCACCATCTCCCGCACCTGGGCCTTGTCGGCCCTCCCCGACCCCGTCACCGACTGCTTGATGGTGTTCGGGGAGTACTCGACGACCTCCACGCCGGCGCGGGCCAGTGCGACGATGATCGCGCCGCGGGCCTCCGCCATCGCCATCGCCGAGCGGCTCATCGGGTGGATGAACCACGACTCGATCGCTGCCGCCTCCACCCCGTGCTCGCCGATGAGCGCGGCGATCCCGTCGTGGAGATGGCGCAGACGCTGTGGATGCGGCTGACGCGGCGACGTCTTCAGCGTCCCCACCGCCACCGCACGCGGCCGCTGCGGCGGCCCGGCCAGCAGCGCGTACCCGGTCGACGCGAGACCGGGGTCGACCCCGATCACCACGGCGCCACCATGCGGGCGTGTTCGCGGCGCACCGCGGTGCTCCTGCGCAGACGGGTCCACCCCGTCAGTCAACCGGCGCCTCCGGACGGCCCGAGCGGCTCCTCCCGTCCGCCGGCGTTCATTTCATCGGACGCCGAACTCCGATCGAGCGGAACCCAGGACGCGGGGGTAGGGTCGGTGGAGGCGAGCCGGAGGAGCGACGTGGCGGAGGCGCCGGACTTCGAGGCGGTGACGGCGCGGATGCGCGCCGGGTGGTCGGCCGGTGAGTTCAACCGGGTGGCGCTGACGATCATGGAGGTCGCCGAGCACCTCGTGGCGACCGCCGATCCGGCGCCGGGGGACCGGGTGCTCGACGTCGCGTGCGGCACCGGGAACGTCGCGCTCGTCGCGGCGCGCCGGTTCACCGAGGTGGTGGGCCTCGACTTCGCCCCCAACCTCCTCGCGACGGCCCGGCGGCGGGCCGCGGCGGAGGGGACGGACATCACCTTCGTGGAGGGCGACGCCCAGGCGCTGCCGTTCGAGGACGCCGCGTTCGACGTCGTCCTCTCCGTCTTCGGCGTCCAGTTCGCGCCCGACCAGCCGCGCGCCGCCGCCGAGCTGCTCCGGGTGACCCGTCCCGGCGGGCTGATCGCGCTCGCCAACTGGGTCCCCGGGAGCTCGGCGGACGCCTTCTTCCAGGCGACGGCGCGGTTCGCGCCGCCCCCGCCCGGCCTCACGCCCCCCTGGCGCTGGGGCACCCCGGAGGGCGCCGGATCGCTCCTCGGCGGCGGCGCCGACGTGACCGTCCGGCCCCGCAGCTTCCTCCAGCGCTTCCCGTCGCCGCAGGCGATGGTCGACACCTTCCGGGAGACGTTCGGCCCCGCGAAGCAGACCTACGCGGCGGCCGGCCCCGGCCGCGAGGGCGAGGTCGACGCGGCGCTGCTCGAGACGATCGCCCGGTTCGACCGCGCCACCGACGGCACCTGCGCCATGGAGGGCGCCTACGCCGAGGTGATCGCCCGCCGGCACTGAGCCGGCGGGCGCCCGCCTACCCCGCGGCCGCCCCCAACAACTCCCCGGAGGAGTCGAAGTTGGAGTAGACGTCCTGCACGTCGTCGTTCTCCTCGAGCCCGTCGATGAGCCGCAGGATCTGACGCGCCTCCTTCTCCGACGGCGCCACGGTGGTCTTCGGCACCATCGTCAGCTCGGCCGAGACGTAGCCGATCCCGGCCTGCTCCAGCGCCTCGCGCACCGGCATGAAGTCGGCCGGCTCCGTGGTGATCTGCCACTGCTCGCCGTCCTCGGAGATGTCCTCCGCACCGCCGGTCAGCGCGACCTCCATCACCTGGTCCTCGTCGACGCCGGCGCGGTCCACCATCACCACGCCCTTGCGGTCGAACTGCCACGCGACGCTGCCGGGCGTCCCGAGCGAGCCGCCGTTCTTCGTGAAGATGAAGCGGAGGTCGCTCGCGGTGCGGTTCCGGTTGTCGGTGAGGATCGTGCAGATCACGGCGACCCCGCCGGGCGCGTAGCCCTCGTAGAGGATCGACTCGTACGACTCGCCCTCGCCGCCGCCCGCGCCGCGCTGGATCGCGCGCTCGATGTTCTCCTTCGGCATCGAGTTGTCGCGCGCCTTCTGGATCGCGGTGGCCAGCGCGGCGTTGGACTCCGGGTCGGGCCCGCCCTCCTTCGCCGCCACGAGGATCGCCCGCGACAGCTTCGAGAAGAGCTGGCCGCGCTTCGCGTCGGCGGCGCCCTTCTTCCGCTTGATCGTCGCCCATTTACTGTGCCCGGACACGGTCCCTCCTCGTCGTCACGCCACCGCCGTCGCGCCGCTCGCGGGCCCGCGCGACCAGCCACTCGTGGAACCGGCGCTCACCCGACAGCTCCGGGTGGAACGCGGTCACCATCAACATCCCCTCGCGCGCGGCCACCGGGTGGCCGGCGTACTCGGCGAGCACCTCCACGCCGGGGCCCGCCCGCTCGATCCACGGCGCGCGGATGAACACCGCCTCCACGGGCTCCGGCCCCATCGCCGGCACCTCCAGCGTGGTCTCGAACGAATTGCGCTGGCGACCGAACGCGTTGCGCCGCACCACCACGTCCATCCCCCCCACCAGCGGCTGCGCGCCGCCGGTGGTGCCGCGCGCGAGCATGATCATCCCCGCGCACGTCCCGAGCGCGGGCAGCCCGCCCGCGATCGCCTCGCGCAGCGCCCCGAGCAGCCCGGAATGCTTCGCGACCAGGCCGAGCGTGGTGCTCTCGCCGCCCGGCAGCACGATGGCGTCGAGCCCCTCCAGGGCCCCGGGGGTCCGCACGTCCACCGGCTCGGCGCCCGTCGCGGCGAGCATCCGCGAATGCTCGGCGAACGCCCCCTGGACCGACAGGACGCCGACCCGGGGCCGGCCCAGACCCCCCGGCGCCGCGGTCACCACCCCCGGCCCTGGAGCATGTCGCCGGCCCCCAGCGCGCTGATCTCCAGACCGGGCATGGCATCCTTCAGCCCCGTGGACACGCGCGCGAGCACCTCGGGATCGCGGTAGTGGGTCGCCGCCTCGACGATCGCGCGGGCCCGCTTGGGCGGGTCCTCGCTCTTGTAGATCCCGGAGCCGACGAAGACGCCCTCCGCGCCGAGCTGGAGCATCAGGGCCGCGTCGGCGGGCGTCGCGATGCCCCCCGCGCAGAACAGCACCACCGGCAGCCGGCCGTCGGCCGCGACCTGCGCGACCAGGTCGTACGGCGCCCGCAGGTCCTTCGCCGCGGCGTGCAGCTCCTCGGGCGGCATCGTTTGCAGCCGGGCGACGCCGGAGCGGATGCTGCGCATGTGACGGACCGCCTCGACCACGTTGCCGGTGCCGGCCTCGCCCTTGCTCCGGATCATCGCCGCGCCCTCGGAGATGCGCCGCAGCGCCTCGCCCAGATCGGTGGCGCCGCACACGAAGGGCACGGTGAAGCCGTGCTTGTCGATGTGGTGGGCCTCGTCGGCCGGCGTCAGCACCTCGGACTCGTCGATGAAGTCGACGTCGAGGGCCTGCAGGACCTGGGCCTCGACGAAATGGCCGATCCGGCACTTCGCCATGACCGGGATCGTCACCGCCTGCTGGATGCCGGCGATCATCTCCGGGTCGCTCATCCGGGCGACGCCGCCGTCGGTGCGGATGTCGGCCGGGATGCGCTCCAGCGCCATCACGGCGCACGCGCCGGCCTCCTCGGCGATGCGCGCCTGCTCGGGCGTGGTGACGTCCATGATGACGCCGCCCTTCAGCATCTGCGCCAGGCCGGTCTTCACCCGCATCGTGCCCGTCCGGCCGTTGCCCTCTGCCACCCTGTCCCCTCGTCGTTCGCCAGCGGAGGGCCCGATTCTAGCGAAGGCCCCCGCCGCGACCGCCGCGGCAGATTGGCCCGGGGGCCAAAGTGCGTCGCGGCGCCCGCCCCCTAGCGTCCGTGGCGATGGAACGCGACCCGGAGATCCGGTTCCTCCAGCGACTCGCCCTCACGGCGGCGTCCACCGCCACCATGGGCGACCTGGTGCGGCTGGTGATCGCGGAGACGACGGACGCGACCGGCGCCGACGTGTGCTCCGTCTACCTCATCGATCCCGCCGACGGGAAGCTGGTGCTCACCGCCACCAACGGCCTCTCGCAGGAGGGCGTCGGGCGCGTGCGCCTCGCCATCGGCGAGGGCGTGACCGGGTGGGCGGCGGCCGAGCGGCGGCCGGTGGTGGTCCCCGACGTCCGCGAGGAGCCGCGCTTCCGGTGGATGGAGCACGTGGACCAGGCGCGCTTCGTGTCGATGTGCTCGGTGCCGATCCTGGCGGCCGACCACCTGGTGGGCGTGCTGAACGTGCAGAGCGACGACCGGCGGGAGCTGAGCGACGGCGAGGTCGGCTTCCTCTCGGCCATCGCCGCGCAGGTCGCGGGGGTCCTGGCCCGCACCGAGCTGCAGGAGCGCCTCGAGCGCCGGGCCGCCGAGCTGCGCCGCTCCGAGGAGGTCCATCGCCGCCTGGGCGAGCTGGCCCTCGCCGGCTCGGGCCCCGCCGCGGTCTGCGCCGCCATCGCCGCGCTGGCGGGCGCGCCGGCGGCGGTCTACGACCCGGAGGGCGTCCGCATCGCAGCGGGCGGCGCCGGGATGCCGGAGCGCCTGCCCCGGGCGGTGACGGACCGCTCCCTGTCGGTCACGCCGATCCGGGCCGGCGACGAGCCGCTGGGCTGGCTGGCGATCGCCACGCGGGGCGTCGCGACCGCCGCCATCCGCCAGGTCGCCACCCATGGCGCCACCGTGCTGGCGCTGGAGCTGGTGCGCCGCCGCGCGGACCGCGAGGCCGAGCGGCGCCGCCGCGCCGACCTGGTGGAGGAGCTGCTGTCGTCGCGCCTGCGTCGCGAGGAGGCCGAGGACCTGGCCGACCGCGCGGCCCGCCTCGGGCACCCCATCCCCGACCCCGCGTGGGTCATCGCGTTCGAGCTCGACGACCCCGGCGACGGCCACGTGGTGGCGTCGGCCCACGCCCCCCACCGCCTGGCCGACGAGATCCGCGCGCTCGCCGCCGCGCGCGGCTCCAACGCCTTCGTGGTGGAGCGCGGCGGCGGCCTGGTGGTGCTCGCGTCCGGCCTACCGGAGCTGGAGGCGGCGGAGGAGCTCGCCGGCGCCGCCCGCGACCGCGTGCAGGGGCTGGTCGGCGCGGCCGCCGTGTCGTGCGGCATCTGCGCCCGCTCGTGCGCCCCGGCCGACCTGCGCCGCGGCGCCGAGGAGGCGCACCAGGCGCTCCGCGTCGCCCGCCGCCTCGGCGAGCGCGGGACCGTGGCCTCCTACCGGCGCCTCGGCATCGAGCGGCTGCTGCTGGGCATCGAGCCGGCGGAGCTGCTGGAGGAGTACGTCGAGGACTGGCTCGGCCCGCTCATCCGCCCCGGCCAGGGCCGTGGGGCCCCGCTGGTGGAGAGCCTGGAGGCGCTCGCCCACGAGGGCTGGAACATGCGCGCCTCGGCCCGCCTGCTGGGCGTGCACGTCAACACGCTGCTCTACCGGGTCGGCCGGATCGAGCAGATCCTGGGTCGCAAGCTCGACGACCCGGAGGTGCGCATGGCGATGGCCGTCGCCCTCCGCGCCCGCCGCCTGGTGGCCGGGATGGAGGGCGTGATCGAGGGCGCCCGGAGCGCCCCGGAGCGCGCGCCGACGCTCCGGAAGATCCCGGGCGCCGCCTCCTGAGCCCTAGGCGCTGATGGCGGCCAGGTCGGCCCGCGCCCGCACCGGGGCGAGGGCGCCGGCCAGCGCCTGCGCGACCGCGACCATCGCCACCAGCGTGGGGGCGCCGTCGCGGGCGTCGGCGGGAACCACCCGGGCCAGAGGGCTGCGGGCCAGGGGGTTCAGGGCGGAGTCGACCAGCACCGCGGCGGGGACGCCGGCCTGGCGCGCCGCCTGGACCGCGGCCTGGGCGACCCGCGACTCGCGGCCGATCGCGACGGCCAGCACGGCGCCGCCGGGTCCGAGGGCGTCCAGCCATGCGCGGGCGGCGGGGTCGAGCGAGGTGACCGCGGCCACCGGGCGTCCGGCCCGGGCCAGGCGCTCCTCGATGAGGGTCACGACGGTGCGGGCGTGCCCCTCCCCCGCGATCACGAGGGGCGTGCGCGGCGCCAGGGCCGCGACGATCGCGGCGAGCCCGGGGGCGTTCAGCCGCTCGGCGGCGTCGTCCAGCGCGAGCCGCTCGGCCGCCAGGGCCTGGTCGAGCCCCTCCGCGGAGACCGGCACGGCGATCTGGCGGTCGCCCGCACGCGGCGGGAGGCCCGGGCGCTGGGCCCGGCGCACGATGCGCTGCATCTCGGGGTAGCCGGAGTAGCCGAGGGCCTGCGCGAAGCGGACGACGGTGGCCGGGCTGCAGTGCGACAGGCGGGCGACCTCGTGTGCCGACAGGAGCGGGATGTCCGCCAGGTGGTCGGCCAGGTAGCGCGCGAGCGACTGCTGCGCGGGGCTGAACCGCTCGTAGTCGCGCTTGAGGCGCTCGGCGAGCGCGTGGACATCAGGTGGCACGCGCCACCTGTTCGCCGTCGGGGGCCGGTCCCCTACCGGCGACGTGCGGCGAGGGTGATCGACGGCTGCGGCCCGGCCGCCATCACCACCTTCGCCACCTGATCGGCGCTCGCGCCGCGCAGCACCAGGTAGGCCACCCCCGCCCCCTCCGAGGGGATGCGCGCCGGGACGGCCCGGAGGCGGGCCCGGGCCTGGCGCGCCGCCGGGCCGCGCGCGCCGCGCAGCGCATCCCGCGCCGGGGTGAGGATCACGGCGCGCCCCCCCTCGAGGATCGCGACGAACCGGGGGGCCGCGAACCCGGACGGCGTCTCGTTGACGATCGACGCGATCCCGACGTCCGGGACGTCCCCCGTCGGGCCGACCTCCGCCACCAGCGCGCGCTCCACCGACCGGGACACCGGGTCGTCGCCCAGCATGTCCAGGGTCGCCCCGATCCCCTCGTCGGAGCCCACGAAGTAGCCGGTGCCGCTCGGCGGCGGCGGGGGCGCGGTCGGGGCCGGCGGCGTCCCCTCCCCGCAGGCGGCGAGCGCCAGGAGCAGCCCGGCGAGGGCCGCGGCGGCGGCGGGCCTCACCCCGCGCCGAGGCGCGCGAGCGGCCCGGCCAGGTCCTGGAGGTCGGTCAGGAGCCCCGCCGCCAGGTCGCCGTGGCGTTCCACCCGCCGTGCGACCGCGCCCATCGTGAACGCCCGTGGGTCGAGCCCCGGCAGCACCTCGTCCCAGCGCAGCGGCGTCGCCACCGGGGCGCCGGGCCGGGGGCGCACCGAGTACACGCCGGCGATGCTCCGTCCCCGGCCGTTCTGGAGGTGGTCGAGGTACACGGTGGGTCCCCGGCGCCGGACCTCCCGCTCCACGGTGACCAGGTCGGGGCGCACCTTCGCGAGACCCTCGCTGACGACCCGTGCGAACAGGCGCACGTCGTCGAACGTGTGGCCGGGCGCGAGCGGCACCAGGATGTGCATGCCGCTCGCCCCCGACGTGCGCGGGTGGCCGCGGACGTCCAGCGCCTCGAGCGCGTCGCGCACCAGCAGCGCCGCCTCCACCACCCGGTCGAACGGCAGGCCGTCGGCGGGGTCGAGGTCGAACAGGACCCACACCGGCTCGTCGGGCGCCGACGCGGTGCTCTGCCACGGGTTGAGCTCGATGTTGCCCAGGTTGACGAACCAGAGCAGCCCCATCGGATCGTCGATCAGCACGTAGCGGCTGGTCCGCTCGTCGTCGCGCCCGCTGCGCGACAGGTCGGCGGTCCGCATCCAGGACGGCGCGTCGTTGACGGTGTGCTGGAAGAAGAAGTCCTCCTCGATCCCGTTCGGGTACCGCTTGTGGATCATGGGCCGGTCGGCGAGGTGGGGCACGAGCACCGGGGCCATGCGCAGGTAGTGGTCGAGCAGGTGGCCCTTCCGGATGCCCTCGCCCGGCCAGTAGACCTTGTCGAGGTTGGTGAGGGTCACGCGCCGGCCGCCCTCCTGCACCGCCTGGTCGCCCGTCACGCGGGAGAACGGCCCGTCCGGCAGGTCGGGCCCGCCGTCCTCCTGCTCCGCGAGACCGCGGAACACGGGGGCGCGGAGGCGGTTGTCGGGGGTGCGCTCCACGTAGCGGACCTCGGCACGCAGCTCGGGGCGCACCCAGTGGGGCGGCTGCGGCGCCTTCGGCACGGCGTTGGCGAACGGCGACCCGGGCACCTCGATGGCGCGCAGGCGGTCCCAGAGCGCGCGCGACATCGGCCCGGTCAGGCCGGAGCCGACGTGCGACAGGTACGTCAGACCCTCGCCGTCCGGCTCCCCCACCAGCAGGGCGCCGACCGTGCCGCGGCGCGAGCCGGCGCCCTCCGTGAAGCCCCCGATGGTCACCGTCATGTCGTGGCGCGCCTTGACCTTCACCCACTCCCGCACGCGGCGGCCCGGCCGGTACGGCGCGTCGGCCCGCTTGCACATGATCCCCTCGATGCCCCTCGCGGCCGCCGCGTCGAACAGCGCCTGGAGCCCCTCGGTGACATGGTCGCTGAGCATCACCACCGGGGGCGCCTCGGGCGGGACGATCCCGGCGAGCAGCGCCCGCCGCTCGGTCCATGGCAGGTCGCAGATCCAGCGGCCGTCGAGGTGGAGCAGGTCGAACGCCACGTACGTGAACGGGCCGCGGCCGTTCTGGAGGGCGTTGAAGTCCGACCGGCCCTCACCGTCGACGACGACGACCTCGCCGTCGAGGACCGCCTCCTGGCACAGCAGGCGCCGGCGCAGGTCGCCCAGCTCCGGGTAGGACGGCGTGAGGTCGCGGCCGGTGCGCGAGCGCAGCTCGGTCCCCTCGGAGGTGACGAGCGCCAGGGCCCGGTAGCCGTCCCACTTCAGCTCCGCCGCCCACCCGTCGCCGCGGGGGACCTCGTCGGACGCGCTCGCCAGCATCGGGCGCAGGGCGCGGAAGCGCGCGGCGGGGTCCTCGGGCCCCGGCGGCCCCTGGGCCGAGCGGAACAGCAGCCACTCGTCCTTGCCGCCCCGCCGCCCGGTGCGGACCAGGTGGTAGTGGCCGTCGACGATCCCGCCGTGGAGGATCAGCTTCCACTCGTCGTCGGTGCGCAGCTCCTCCTCGTACGTGCCGGTGTCCCAGATGGTCATGCGGCCCGAGCCGTACTGGCTCTCGGGGATGACGGCCGCGAAGTCGAGGTACTCGAGGGGGTGGTCCTCGGTGCGCACGGCCAGGCGCTTGGGGCCCTCGCGCAGCGGCACCCCCTTCGGCACCGCCCACGATGCGAGGACGCCGTCGACCTCGAGCCGCAGGTCGTGGTGGAGCGCCCGTGCGTCGTGCCGCTGCACCACGAATCGCGGGGCGTCGCCGGGTTCCGACCCCGCCGACGGGGCCGGCTCGGGCGTGGCGCCGAAGTCGCGCCTCGCCCGGTACTCCCGGAGGTCACCGGCGGGCGTCGAACGCCTCCAGGATGCCCGCCTGCCACCCCGCGACCGCCGCCGGGGACTGCCCGTGGTGGGGCGGCGACACCCAGAGGCGGTCGGCCAGCCCCTCCCAGCCCCGCGCCGCCTCGCGCACCTGCTCGGGCGTGCCCGAGGCCGAGAACGCGTCGGCCATGTCCGGGCCGACGGCCTCGACGACGCGCTCCAGGTCGCCCGCGAGGAAGGCCTCGCGGATGGGCCCCAGGCGGTCCGCGAAGCCGTGCTCGGAGAACATCCCCACATAGGTGCGCACCACCGCGTAGAAGCCGACGGTGGCGGCCGCTGCGCGCCGGGCGCCCTCCGGGTCGTCGGCGCTGGCCGCGCAGATCACCGATCCGCCGACCTCGGGCATCTCGCGGCCCGCGCGCTCGGCGCCGGCGCGGAGCCGGGGGAGCGTCTCCTCGCGCAGCCAGGCCGGGCTGGTGACGGGGTGGTCCAGGAAGCCGTCGGCCACCTGCCCGGCCAGCCGCGTCATGCCGGGGAGCACGGCCGCGATCCACACCGGCACCTCGGGCCGCGGGGCGCGCGCGGCGCGCCGCAGGCCCTGCACCTCTATGTCGTAGAGCCGCCCCTCGGAGCGCGCGTCCCGGCCGGATGTGAGGGCGCGCATGAGCTCCCGCACGGCGGCGACCATCTCGCGCATGCGCCGCACGGGCGGCGTGTAGGGGGCGCCGTGCCACGACGCGTTCAGCCGCCGCACCCCCGCGCCCAGGCCCAGGGTGAAGCGGCCGCCCGAGGCGTCGTCCAGGTCGAGGGCCTCCAGCGCCGTGACCATCGGGCTGCGGGTGAAGGCGAGCGCGATGCCGGTGCCCAGCTCGATTCGCTCGGTGGCGCCGGCGGCGACGGCCAGCGGGATGGTGGCCGAGCGGTACAGCTCGGTGGCCCACAGGCGGGCGATGCCCGCGCCCTCCGCCGCGCGGGCGAACGCGGCGATCTCCGCGGCGTCCTCCCCGATGAGCTGCATGTCGACCGGGATGGCGAGAGGCCCTGCCATGTCTGCCAGTATCCCAGCCCGTGCCCGCGACGCCCCCCGTCACCCCGGTCGCCCGCCTGGTCACCGAGCTCGGCATCACCGGCGTCGTCCAGCTCGCCCTGGGCCTGGGGGTGCTGGCGGCGGGCGTGACCGCCGCCGACGTCGGCACGGTGCAGATCCTGGTCCCGTTCGCGGTCGTCTTCCTCGCGATCGCGGGGTTGAGCATCTACCAGACGCGATGGATGCGGGACGCCCCCACCCCGGAGGTCGACCCCGCCGCCCGCATCGAGGAGTCATCGGACACGGCCCGCCGCAGCCTGGTCCACCTGCTCCCAGCGCTGGTCGCCGTGGTGGCCTGCATGCTCATCGCCCCGGCGGTGGCGGTGATCGTGGGCGGCGTGGTCGCCGCCGTCGGCCTGATCGACCTGCGCAACCGGGCGTGGGCCCAGGAGCGCGAGCGCGAGGACGGCGCCGAGATCATGCGCGCGCTGGGCCGCTCGCCCTTCACGAGCGGCCGGCGTCCGCTCTACACCCGGCCGCGGAAGGCCAGCACGCTCCGGACGTAGTCCTTGGTGTCGTCGTAGGGGCCGATGTCGGCCAGTGACGCGAGCCCTTGGTAGTACGCGCCGATCGTCTGCCGCTCGCCGGTGGACCGGCGCGATAGCCACGCGAGGTAGGCGACGCCGCCCTCGATGTTGTCGTCGAGGCGGGTCGGGTCGAGGTGGCGGCCCACCACGTCCGTGCCGAGCCAGCGCGCCGTGGTCGGCATGAGCTGCATCACGCCGATCGCGCCGGCGTGGGAGCGGGCCGACTGGTTCCAGCGGCTCTCCTGCCAGGCGATGGCCCGGGCCAGGCTCGGATCGACGCCGTAGCGCGCGGCGTGGCGCCCGAGCAGGTACTCGACCTCGCCGGCCGAGGCCCCGCCGCCGCCCGCGGAGGGCAGCGAGCCGGGGACGCGCAGGACCGTCCCGACCGCCAGGACGTTCGGGTCGGGGATGCCGTTCAGGGTGGCCAGGGCGTCGGCGCCGCTGCCGTAGCGGGCGGCGATGCCCGCCAGCGTGTCGCCGGGGCGCACGGTGTAGGCGCCGGCTCCGGATGACGACGCGCCGGTGGAGACGGGGGTCATCGTGGCGCCGCCGCCGGAGGGGACGGTGAGCCGCCGGCCGACGTGGATGAGCGCGGGGTCGGCGATGCCGTTCGCGCGGGCCAGGGCGGCGACGGTGGTGCCGCTGCGGGCGGCGATCGCGCCGAGCGTGTCGCCGGGGCGCACCGTGTAGGTGCCGCCGCCGGACGACGACGCGCCCGTGGAGACGGGGGTCATGGTCCCCCCGCCGGAGGGCACGGTGAGGGCCTGGCCGGCGCGGATCACGTTGGGGTTCGCGATGCCGTTGGCCTGCGCGAGCGCCGCGACGGTGGTGCCGTTGCGGGCGGCGATCGCGCCGAGGGTGTCGCCGGGGCGGACGGTCACCGTCTGCGCGGAGGCGGTCGCGACCCCGGCCGCGAGGCCCAGGAGCAGGGCCGCGACGAGGGCGAGGAGGGCGCTGCGAAAGGCGGTGCGGGGCTCGGTCACGGGGGGCATCATCGGGCTTTTGCAAGCGGTTTCCAGCCCTCCCCACCCCTCCCCGCCTCCCTCTTTTTCGGCGCCCCCTCCCCCCCGGCCGCCCCGCCCCCTCCCCCGGCCTCCCCCCGGCCCCCTCCGCCGGGCAAGATGGTGCGATGGAGGGCGTCGGGACGCTGGTCGTGGGCGCGGGGCTCGCCGGGAGCGCCGTCGCGATGCACCTGGCCGACCTCGGCCACGGCGACGTGATGGTGGTCGATCCCGACCTCGCCGGGGTGCGCTCGTCGTCGGAGCTCAACGCCGGCGGGGTGCGCGCGACGTGGTGGCAGCCGGTGAACGTGGAGCTGTGCGCCGCGACCATCGACTGGTTCGCGGAGCGGCCCGACGAGTTCGGGCTGCGTCAGCGCGGCTACCTGTGGCTGCACGGGCCCGACCGGTTCGCCGAGGCGGCCGCCCGGGTGGAGATGCAGAACGGGTTCGGGCGGGAGATCGAGCTGCTCTCGCCGCGCGAGGTGCACGACCGCTGGCCGGTCATCGACGAGGTCTCCGACCTGGGCGGCGCGACCTTCTCGCCCCGCGACGGGCTGGTGAACCCGAACGCGGTGCGCGAGCACTACCGCGACCGGGCGCGGGCGGCGGGGGTGCGGTTCGTCGACCGCACGGTCGTGACGGGGGTCCGGCGCGACGGCGGCCGCGTGACCCACGTCGAGGTGCGCGACGTGGAGGACGGCATGGAGGCCGCCCACGTGCTGGAGGGCGACCCGCCCCACGGCCCGCGCGACGCGATCCCCTGCGCGCGGGTGGTCAACGCCGCCGGCCCGTGGGCGGTGCACGTGGCCGAGCTGCTGGGGGTGCCGGTGCCGTGCCGGGCGGTGCCGCGCCAGATCTGCGTGGTGGCGTCGCACGACGTGGACCTGTCGGACCAGGGGATGATCGTCGACTCCAGCGACGTCTACTTCCACCACGAGGGCGGCGAGCTGATCCTGGCCGGCTACTCCCCGCCGGACGACCCTCCGGGCTACGACTTCTGCTACGAGGGCGAGGCCTTCTTCGAGCGCGAGATCTGGCCGCGCCTGGCGCATCGCATCTCCGCGTTCGACCGCCTGGCCCACGTGCGCGGCTGGACCGGCCTGTACGAGCTGTCGCCCGACCACTCGGCGCTGCTCGGCCGGGTGGAGGGGCTGGACAACGCGTACGAGATCCACTCGTTCTCGGGGCGCGGCGTGATGCAGTCGTGGGCGGCGGGACTGTCCCTCGCCGAGCTGATCGTCCACGGCCGCCACGAGACCTTCCCCCGCGCCGCCGACCTGGCGGGCACCCGGTTCGCCGCGGGGCGCCTCCAGCCCGAGGACCTGCACATCTGAGGTCCCCGGGCCGGCGGGCCCCAGTGGGCGCGCGGCCGGCGGCGCCCTACAGCTTCGGCATCAGCTGCACCTTGATGTACAGCTTGCCGTTCTTGCCCTGCTCACCGGGGAACTTGAGCTTCACCTGGTACCGGGCGGGCGTCGCGGACGTGCTGGTGATGATGACCGACTCGGTGTTGCCGCCCGAGAGCGTGGCGAAGCCCTGGAGGACGACGTACTGCGACGGCGGCTTGATCGTGACCGTCTGGAAGCCGGTGAACCCCTTCGTGCTCGTCGGGTTCGGGTTGATCGTCCGCGTGATGACCTTCATCGCCGCGTCCTTCGCGTCGATCGGGTTGGCGGCCGGCATGGAGCTGCCGCCGCTCGCGCCCGTCGCGACGTACGCGGTCGCCGCCCCCGCCGCGAGTGCCGCGACGAGGCCGACGGCGGCGGTGCGCCCGAGGCGCCCGGAGAAGGTTCCCATGTGATCGCTCCTGCTCGTTGATGATGGACACGCCATCCTCCCCCGTGGCGGCGCGGCTGCGATAGTCCCCCCGTGCACGAGGGCAGCAAGCGGGCCATCTTCGCGGCGTTCCTCGCCAACCTCGGGATCGCGATCGCGAAGTTCGTCGGCTTCCTGATCACCGGCGCGTCGTCGATGCTGGCCGAGTCGATCCACTCCCTCGCCGACACGACCAACCAGGGGCTCCTGTTCCACGGCGGGCGCCAGGCGGCACGCCCCGCCACGCCGGAGCACCCCTTCGGCTACGGACGCGACCGGTACTTCTGGTCGTTCGTCGTCGCCTTGGTGCTGTTCTCGATCGGCGGCCTCTTCGCCGTCTACGAGGGCGTGGACAAGCTGCGCCACCCGCACGACATCGACTCGCCGGCGGTGGCGTTCGTCATCCTGGGCGTCGCCGTGGTGCTCGAGGCGTTCTCGCTGCGCACCGCGATCCGCGAGTCCAACCACGTCCGGGGGTCGCTGAGCTGGACGGCATTCGTGCGCCGCTCCAAGTCACCCGAGCTGCCGGTGGTGCTGCTGGAGGACCTGGGCGCCCTGTTCGGCCTGTTCTTCGCCATCGCCGGGCTCACGCTGGCGGTGACGCTGGACGAGCCGCGCTGGGACGGCGTCGCCACCATCGCGATCGGCGTCCTGCTCGTCACGATCGCCGTGATCCTGGTGGTCGAGATGAAGAGCCTGCTGATCGGCGAGTCGGCGAGCGGGGAGCAGCAGCGGGCGATCCTCGGCGCCATCGAGGAGACGCAGGGGGTGCGCCGCCTCATCCACATGCGCACGCTGCACCTCGGCCCCGACGAGCTGCTCGTGGCCGCCAAGGTGGAGCTGGCGGGCTCGCTCAGCGTCCGCGAGGTGGCCGAGGCGATCGACGCCGCGGAGGGGCGGGTGCGCTCGGCCGTGCCCATCGCCAGGGTGATCTACCTGGAGCCCGACCTCTTCGACGCCACGGAGGCGGCGGAGCCCGGACCCGCCTGACCCGCGCCGTCCCGGGGCCGGCCCCGCCGTCGGCGGCGGGCCGGCCCCGGTCACGGCCTAGCCGAAGCGGTCCCCCGGGCTGAGGTCCGGGATCTCGACGCCGCCGCCCACCAGCTCGCGGAGGGCCGCCGGGGTGCCGGCGAGGGCGGGGAACGTGCCGAAGTGGCCGCACAGCACCTGCGGCGCCTTCAGCAGCCGCACCGCGTGCGCCGCCCGCTTCGGGCCCATGGTGTAGAAGTCGCCGACCGGCAGGACCGCCACGTCGAGCGGATCGATCTCGCCGATGAGGGCCATGTCGCCGAAGACGTCGGTGTCGCCCGCCTGGTACACGACGAGGCCGTCCGGGAACTCCAGGACGTAGCCGACGGGGACGCCGCCCTCGACCATCGCGCCGTCGTCGCCGGTGATGCCGGCGGAGTGGACCCCCTGCACCATCGTGGCCGTCACGCCCGCCACCTCGACGGAGCCGCCGATGTTGAAGCCCGTGACCTCGACGCCCTTGCCGCCGAGGTAGGCGGCGACCTCGAACAGGGCGAACGCGGGGGCGCCGCTGCCCTGGATCACGCGGACGGCCTCCGCGCCGCCCTGGCCGATGTGGTCGAAGTGACCGTGGGTGATGAGGATCCCGTCCAGGTCGAGGGCGGCCGGGTCCTTGTACTCGTCGGGCGTGGCGGGGTTGCCCTCCAGCCAGCAGTCGATGAGGAGCCGCTTCCCCTCGGAGGTCTCCCACAGCCATGTGCCGTGGCCCAGCCAGGTGACGGCGTTGCCCTTCAGGTCCATCGCGTCCCTCCCCCTCGGTCGGTTCGTGCCGAGCCTAAGCCCTATCGCTCCGGGGCGGGAAGGTGGCCTTCGGCGAGGGCGCGCTCGAGCGCCTCCACGACCACCGGCCAGAACTGTGCGCCGGAGCACCTGCGGCACTCTGCCAGGGCGTCCTCCCTGGAGAGCGGCGCCCCGTACGGACGGGCGGACGTCATGACGTCCCACGCGTCGGCCAGCGTCAGGATGCGCGCGCCCTCCGGCACGTCCTCGCCGGTCAGGCCGTCCGGGTAGCCGCGCCCGTCCCACCGCTCGTGATGGCCGCGCACCCACGACACCTGCGCGGGCGACAGCACGTCGGCCACGATCTCGGCCCCCAGGGCGGCGTGGGCGGTGACGCGGTGGAACTCCTCCGCCGTGAGCCGGTCCGGCTTGAAGAGGATCGCGTCGGGCACGGCGATCTTGCCGACGTCGTGCACCAGCCCGGCGTCGCGCAGCGCCGACGCGTCCTCGGCCGTCCACCCCAGCAGGTCGGCGAGGACGCGCGCGACCTCCGCGACGCGCTCGGAGTGCTGCCGGGTGGAGCGGTCCTTCGCGTCCACCGCGCGGGCCAGCACGCGGATGCTCTGGAGGGCCTGGAGCCGCGTGAGGCGCTCGGCGTTCTCGGCGTCGGACAGCACCTCCACGACTTCCGGCGAGTAGAGGAACGCGACGTCGCGGCCGTGCTGCTTCGCCCAGTAGAGGGCCCCGTCCGCAAGGCGGAACAGCTCGCTCTGCTGGGGCGCCTGGTCGAGGTCGCAGACGCCCGCCGAGATCGTGATGTGGCCGATGCCGGGGACGTCCTCCGCCGCGATCGCCTCGCGGGCGCGGTCGGCGGCGCGCCACGCCTCCATGCCGCCCGCCTCGGGCATGAGCCACGCGAACTCGTCGCCGCCGACCCGCGCCATCAGGTCGCCCGCGCGGGTCAGGGCGTTCAGGCGGCGGGCCGTCTCGCGGATCACGGCGTCACCGGCCTGGTGGCCGAGGTCGTCGTTCACCCGCTTGAAGTGGTCGATGTCGAGCAGCACCAGCGAGAACCGCCGTCCATGCCGGGAGGCGCGCACCACCTCCTGCGCCAGCCGCTCCTGGAACGTCCGGTGGTTCGCCAGCCCCGTCAGGTGGTCGGTGGCGGCGAGCGCGGCCAGCCTGGCGCGCGCCTCGGCGTTGCTCACCGCGATCCCCACCAGCTCGGCGAAGCGCCCCAGGCGCTCCGGGGCGTCCGGCATCGCCCCCGGGTCGATCGTCCCGAGCACGCCGATCGCACCCCACAGGCGGTCGCCGGCCCGCACCGGCGCCGCGATCGCCACCCGCCGGCCCGTCTCATCGGGGACGTCGATGCGTGCCGCCCGGCCGGTGCGATGCACCGTGCCGGCCAGGCCGTCGCCGTCGAGCCGCTCGCCCTGGGCGAACGCGGGCGGCGCCCCCACCGCGCCCCACGCGCCCATCCGGGTGGCCGTCCCCTCCTCCTCGAAGCGCACCAGCCCGCCGCTCGCGGCGCCCAGCAGGCGTACCGCCTCCTCGCACACCAGGTCGAACGCCGCCTGCGGGTCGTCCTCCTGCGCGACGGCGGTCGCGACGCGCCGCAGCGCGCCCTGCTCGGTCGCCAGCCGGCGGTTCTCGGCCTCCCTGCCCCGCAGCTCCAGCTCGGCGGCGTGGCGAGCCGTGATGTCCTGCACCACCGCGGCGATCACCGGCGGGCTCTCCGAGCCCACCAGCTGCATCCGCATCTCCACCGGGTACGTCGACCCGTCGCGCCGGCGGTGGATCGTCTCGAACTGGACGCGGTCGACGTCGCCGGTGCGCAGCGGCTCCACGATCGCGGCGAACGCCCCGGCGTCGAGCTCGGGCAGCAGCTGCAGCGGGGTCATCCGGTGCAGCTCGTCCATCGTGTAGCCCGTATTCCCCACGGCGCTGCGGTTCACCTGGACCAGGCCGAGCGTCCGCGCGTCGAACACGTACACCTCGTCGCGCGACTGCTCCAGGATGCGGCCGAGGCGGTTGACCAGGCCCTCGCGGCGGCGGCGCACCGAGATGTCGGCGAAGCTGGCGACCACGCCCGCCGGCCGGCCGCCGTCGGCCAGCACCGGCTCGGCGTTGACCCCGATCCACAGCAGGTCGCCGTCCTCGAGGTGCAGCCCCATCACCGCGTCGGTCTGGGGGCGGCCGGTGGCGGCGGCGAGCGCGGCGGGGTCGTCGTCGGGGCCGATGGGGGCGCCGTCCTCGCGGACCGGGCGCCAGTGCGCCCAGGTGCGCCCCACGATCGACGTGGCCGGCGCCCGGAGGATCCGCTCGGCGCTGGGGTTGCAGGAGCGGATGACGCCGTCCGGGCCGTGGGTGACCACGCCCTCGTGGATCGCCGCGACCACCGCCCGGTGCTCGTCACCCCCCGCCGGGAGGCCGGGAGCCACCGGGGCGCGCTCCACCACCACCACCGTCCCCTGGGGGCCGCCCTCGTCGAGGGGGACGCTGCGCACGGTCGCCGGGACCGTCGTGCCGTCGCGGTGCACCAGCACGGCGGCGCCCTCGCGCACCGGGCGGGACGGGAAGCGGCGCCCGCCGGGGGCGGCGGACGGCTCGACCCACCACGGATGCGGCGGCCCCTGCCCCACGATCTCCGCGCGGGTGTACCCGAGCATGTCGCAGAGGGTGTCGCTCGCGTCCAGCACCACCCCGTCGCCGTCGAGCACCAGGATCCCGTCGGGGACCGCGGCGAACAGCGCCCGCGCCAGCGCGCCGGCGGGCAGGTCCGTGAGGCGCCTCATCGCCATCGGCGCAGGGTAGGACGGTCGTCCCCCCGACTCCAACGCCACTTGGAGCCTTTGTCAGCTTCGAGCGGCGTCCGGCCCACCGGCCCCCTCCGAATCGGCCCGCTCCGCCGCCGCGGCCAGCACGTCCGCCGCCCTGCGCGCCTGCTCCGGCGTCATGCGCAGGTACATGGGACGCAGCCCCTCGCTGATCCGCACGTCCACCACCGGGCGGCCCCGGAACGCGGGGCCGGCGACCACCGCCTCCGCGGTGACGCGAGCGTCGCCGTCGCCGTACCGGACCGACTGGGGGTCGGGTGTCAGCACGACCTCGTCGCGGCAGAGCACGCGGGCGTCGACGTCGCGGCGGCCGAGACCGTCCTCCCAGATCGAACCCTCGTCAGGCTGCTCGGGCACGCATCTCCTCGCTCATCGGTGCGCCTATTTCGGCGGGAATGCCCCCATGTCCTCCGGGACGAGCGAGAAGAGGACCATGTCGGTTCGCCCGCCGCCGCGGTACCACGCCCGGCGCAGCACTCCCTCGCGAACGAAACCGCACCGTTCCGCCACCCTAAGTGACGCGATGTTGGCGGTCGCCGCCTGAAGGTCCAGTCGTTCGAACCCCCCGTCCGTCACCGACCAGCGCGACAGGAGCGCCAACGCGCGGGTGGCGACGCCGTCGCCACGATCCTCCGGCGCGACCCAGTAGCCGATCTCCGCGCGGAGCGCGTCGTGGCGGTCGGCGATCAGCCCGATCATGCCCCGCAGACGGTCGTCGCCCCGGTCGGCGATCACCAGCTCGAGCGACTGCCCCAGGATGCGCCGGCCCGCCGCGCCCCCGATGAACGCGCGCCCGTCGGCCTCCTCATACGGCGTCGGGACGCGGGTGTAGCGCTGCACCATCGGGTCCTGGCACGCCGCGACCACGGCCGCCAGGTCACGCGCCGCGGGCTCGCGGAGCCGGACGACCTCGTCGGCCAGGGGCGGATCGGGGAGCGCCAGCACCGTCGGCCCCTCGGACACGGCCCGCCCGGGCCGTCAGGCGCGGATCGCGACCGGGGTGCCCGGGGTCGCGAGGCGCGCGAGGCGCACGATGTCGGCGTTGCGCATCCGCATGCAGCCGTGGCTCGCCTGCGTGCCGATCAACGCCGGGAGGCTCGTCCCGTGGATCGCGACCCGGCCGTTCCCGCCCGCGAACTCGTTGAGGGTCTCGGAGAAGCCGGTGAGCGGCAGCACGTACGGCCCGAGGAACCCGCCCGGCATGTTGGTCGCCACCCGCTCCGCGATGGCGAAGTGGGAGCCGGTCGGCGTCGGCGTGCCGGGCTTGCCGATCGCGATCGACGCGCTCATCACCCGCCTGCCGGCCCTGAACACCCGCAGCTTCCGGTCGCTCAGGTCGATCGCCACGCGGATCCTCGTGCGGCTCACCGCGAGGACGTCCTCCGGCACCCACCCGCGCGTGCCGTTCGGGCGCATCGGCAGCAGCACCTCGACCCATGGGACGCCGTCGACGACGGTCCGGCGGGTGATGAGCAGCACGGTGCCGTTGCCGGAGAACGGGGCGGTCGTCTTCAGGACCATCCGCTTGCGCGCCGACGGCTTCGGCGCCGAACGCGCCGTGACCGTCGCCACCACCCGGCCCGTCCAGGCCTCGGTGGCGGTGGGCGCCGCCGGCACCGGGCCGGCGGCGGCGACCTCGGCTGCCGCGGCGTGCCCGGCGAGCAGGGCGAGGCAGGCCAACAGGACCGCCGGGGTGATGAACCGGATCCGCATCGTCGCCGAGGCTATCGGCGCGGTCGGAGCAGACCCAAGATCAAGGGCACCTCGCCGACCGCGACGATCGCCCGGAGGTTCACGGCGCGGCGCGGCAGGGCCTGCTGACCCGCGCGCGCCGGCGACCGCACGTCGCCGTTGAGCGCCATCTCCCGGGTCACGCGCAGCCCGATCCTCGGGCCCGCCTCCCGCGCGACGTGGGTCACGCCCGGCAGGTCGAGGGGGCCGTCGAGCGTCCCGACGACCACCAGCCCCGCCGCCTCCAGGCCGGCACGCGCCTCCGCGGCGGTGAGCGGGTGGATGCCGGCCGCCGCGAGATCGTCGCGCGCCTCCGGACCCGCTCCCCCGCCCCACGCCAGGTCGTGGACCACGACCCGGCCGCCGGGCCGCAGCAGCCGCGTCGCCTCCGCCAGCACCTCGCGGCGGGCCTCGTCGTCGGGGAGCGTGCTGAGCACCGAATCGACCAGCACGACGGTCTCGCCGCCGTCGGGGAGGCCGGTGGCGGTGATGGGCGCCTCCACCACATGGCGGGTGCGCGTCGGCCCCTCGCGCCCCGGGAGGGGCAGGCCGCCGCGCGCGGCACGCGACTTGCGCAAGTGCTCGGCGGCGAGCGGGTCGGGCTCCACGGCGGTCCACGTGCGCGGCGAGCGTGCCAGCACCCGCTCGGACGCGATGCCCAGCCCAGGCGCCAGCTCCACCACGCGGCTCCCCTCATCCAGCCCGGCGGCGTCGAACGCCCGGTCCGCGAGCCTGGCGCCGCCCGGCTGGGTGAGCCCGACGACCATCCGCCTCGCCAGTGGCCAGGGGGTCACGGCCGTCTCGTCCTGCGCGCGCGTGGTCATCGCCCTCCTCGGTGGCACCGCCTGTTCAGCGGCACATGGAATCAGCCGTGGCGGCCGATTGAAACCCTGAGCTGAGGTCAATCCCGCCGGCCAAGCAGCACCTCTCTCCCCGGGCACTGCGACCGCGCTTCGCGCGGTAGGGGGTGCGGACAATCCCGCCGGCCA